>DHQX01000032.1:53875-54407 GCA_002411105.1 Christensenella sp. UBA5327
TTCGAGCCCAATTAATCCCACCAAGAAAACCCTTGATTTCATTGAAGAAATCGAGGGTCTTTTTTATGCATCACGGTATATTTTCAGTTTACCACCCTTACTACCACCCTTACCAGGTTTCAACTGGCTTACATAACCTCCCCTACAGCCAGCATTCCTGCACGTTTTGTTTCCATGTCAGAGTGAACATATTGCTGGAGGGTGAAGGCAACTTTTGTGTGACCTAGTGTCTCTGATAAGTTCTTTAAATCTACGCCAGAATGCGCCCATAAGGTTGCGAAAGTATGCCTTAAGGCATGTAAACCCATGGTCGGCAGGTTGGCTGCCTTTAGGCACGCTCTCAGAGTCCTGTCTAGATTGTTTCGGTCGTAGTATGTGCCAACTTCAGTAGCAAAGACTGGCATATCACCCATACCAGGCTGACCACCCAACCAAGCAGCACCAACAGAAATGCGCTGTCTGACCTGTTCCTTGCGCTGCTGATCAAGTATCGAAACCGTAGCATCGGTCAGTGACCTGCCCCCCGATCCTT
>DHQX01000012.1:0-5561 GCA_002411105.1 Christensenella sp. UBA5327
TGGGCTCATCCAGGATCAGCACCTTGCTCTTCTTCATCAGCGCTTTCAAAATTTTCACAAACTGCTGGTCAGACACCGACATGTGCTCGATTTTCTGCAGCGGGTCGATCTGGATATCAAACTCCCGCATCGTCTCCCGCACCCGGCCCAGCATGCCCTTTTTGTCGATGATCCCAAAGGGCAGGGTCAGCTCCTTGCCTACAAAAATGTTCTCCACCGCGTTCATGCAGGGCACCAGGTCGTTTTCCTGGTAGACGATTTCGATGCCCAGCTGCTGGGAGAGCTCCGGGTCAAGGGTTTTATAGGGCTGACCTTCCACAAAAACAGTGCCTTGGGTGGGGGTGTAGGCGCCGGAGAGCAGCTTCATGAGCGTGGACTTGCCGGCGCCGTTTTCCCCCACCAGGCAGTGGATCTCGCCCGGGAAGACATCAAAGGTGATGCCCGAGAGCGCGCGAACGCCGGGGAACTCCTTGACGATGTTTTCCATCCTGATCAGGGGCTGCCTAGGGGATATATCAGGCATTGGAGGCGTTTCCTTCCTTCTTGAGAAAAAGCAGGGGTGCCGCGCCGCGCATGACGCGCGGCGCGGCGAAAAAGGGTTTACTTGGGGTTGTAGACATACTCGTAGGCGCCGGCGAAGTCGGACCAGTCAATCCAGGCGGACAGGTCCTCACCGGACACGGGGATAACCGGCAGGTTCTGGAACTTGGGATCCGGGATTTTGCCTTCGGTCACATATTCGTGCAGGTTTTTGAAGGTCTGAACGCCCTGGATGGACACGGGGGCGGTCATGTTGGCGGCCTCGATGCCGTCCTGCAGGAATTTGTACGCATCAGGGGAGCCGCCGGTGGAGACGACCGGATAGTTGAGCCCGGCTTCCTGCAGCGCCTGGTAGCAGCCCTGGGCGATCTGGTCGTTGTTGGCGAAGATGCAGTTGAACTCCACGCCGGAGTTGATGAAGTTGGTGGTGAGGTTGAGGCCGTTTTCAGTCGACCAGGCGTCCGCGTTCATCAGGCCCACCATCTGGATGGAATCCTTATAGTCTTCCAGGGCCTTGTCAACGCCCACCTTGTAGGTCTCAAACACGCCGCCGCCCACAGCGCCAGCGGCATAGAAGACTTTGGCGTCCTTGACATTTTTGGAGAGCCACTCAATGGCGGCGTAGCCGATGTCGCCATACAGGCAGCCAACAGCCGCCACGTATTCCTCAGGCTTGGCCACGCCTGCCACATCGATGTTCTCCACCGTGATGGGGATGCCGGCCTCATTGGCCATTTTGATCAACTGGGCGCCCTGCTCGGGGGAGATGGGGAAGATGGAGATGCCGTCCACCTCCTGCTGGATGAGGGACTCCATGGCGGCGATGGACTTGCCGATGTCGTTCTGGGAGTCCAGGATCACCACGTCCACGCCGTTTTGGTCAGCGGCGTACTTGAAGGCCTTGGAGGAGTACTCGTTCCAGATATCGGACATTTGATAGGCGATGTAGCCATAGGTGGCGGCGGATGCGGCGCTTGCCAGGGAAAGCACCAGGAGCAGTGCCATGAGGGTGACGAAAAGTTTTTTGCGCATGTGAATCCTCCTATATTGATGAATTGCGCCGGGTTGCCCCGGTTTGCATCAGATCAAGCGGTTTTTGTGCAGATAGTCGAAGGAATCCTTCACCGCCTGGTTGGCTTTTTCCAGGTCGCCTGCCACTTTGTCGCGCATGGTGAAGTCCTCGGTGAACTCGATCTCAATGGACAGGGGCAGCTGCTTGCCCTGATCCTTCAGATACTGGATGATCTCCAGCAGCTTCAGCTCGCCTTTGCCCACAGCGGGGAAGTTCCAGGTGTTGTTCATGCCCACCTTGTCCTTGAGGTGGACGAAGTTGGTTTCCTTCACGCAGGTTTTCAGGTCGTCCATCGGGTCCTTGCCGCCATAGAACACCACGTTGGCGGTGTCGAAGTTGACGCCCACCAGGGGGCTGCCCACGCCGCGCACGATGCGCGCCAGGGATTCCCCGGTGCCGTATTCGCCGTGCACCTCAATCCCCAGCTTCAGCCCCAGGCGCTCCAGGTCTGGCACCAGGGCCTTGATGTTTTCAATGAGCACATCGTCGGTGAAGGCCTCGTCCTTGCCGAAGTGGGCCTCGCCGGTGGAGGAGATGATGTAGCTGGCGCCAAAGCGCTTGGCCAGCGCCATGTTGGCGCGGAAGTCGTTCAGGCGCTCCGGGTCGGTCAGGTTGCAGTGGCCGCTGACGGCGATGCAGGAAAGGCCCAGGTCCTTCATTTTGGTCTGGATGCGGCTGAGCTCTTCCTCGGGCAGTTCGGGCATGATGTGCTCGGTCCAGTTGCGCACGGCGGTGAGCTCCACATATTTGAACCCCGCCGCGGCAATGCCCTCCAGCGCCTGGTCAACCGTGAAGCCATGGTAGGTGTTGGTGCTGACAGAGATGATGTCTTTCATTGATGTCCTCCTTATGATGGGATGGGGTGATACCAGTCTTACTCAGCCGGGCAGGATGACGGTTTTGATGGCAGGCGCATCCTTTTCGTAGAGATTCACAATTTCTCCGGCTTTTTCAAGGGGCAGCCGGTGGGTGATGATGCGGCGTACATCAATGCGCTGGTCACGGATGAGAGAAAGGGCCAGGGGAAAATGCAGGCCCGGCTCGGCAATGGAGGTCAGCAGGGATTTTTTGCCGAAAACCATGTCATTGATGTCAAGCAACGCTGAATGATCCTCCCCAAAGGTGACGCCCGCCGCCAGCACCTTTCCGCCGTAAGCCGTCAGCTTCATCGCCACAGGTGTCATGCTGGGGGGCGCGGCCAGGATGACGGCGTCAAAAAGGCCGGCCTTCTCCTGCCAGCCCGCGTCCTGGGTGTACAGCGCCCGGTCAGCCCCCAGGGCCAGGGCCGCTTCCTCAGCGGCCTGATTGCGTTGAGTGCCAGGGTGTCTGGCGATCATGGTGATGGGGCCGGCACCCCGCAGGTGGGCAAAGGCTGCGCAGAACAGGCCGATGGCCCCCATGCCGAAGATGGCCAGGGGCTTGCCCGAGTCAGGCGCCAGGGTTTCCACGCAGCGGATGGCCACCGCCAGGGGCTCTGTCATGGCGGCGGTGACCGGGTCAATGCCCTCAGCCCCGTGCAGCATGCGCTCATGGGCCACCAGCTCATCAGCCATCCCCGGCTGATCCTGCATGGTGCAGCCATCCCGGCACAGGTCGCTCCTGCCGGACTTGCAGGCATCGCACACCCCGCACATGGCCACGTCCTCCATCACCACCTGCTGCCCCGGCGCAAAGCGGGTGACGGCACTGCCCGCCTGGATGACCTGGGCGCACACCTCATGCCCCAGGGGCGTGAATTCCTGCATCTGGCGCAGGAAGTGCAGGTCGGTGCCGCACAGGCCGCAGGCCAGCACCTGAAGCCTGACCTCATGGGGCAGCAGGGCGCGCCGGGGCAGTTCCCGCAGGTCTGTTGTAAACCCGGCCCGCCCATACAGCCCGCGCGGTGTTCTTATCATAAGGTTACAACACCGCCACCCTCGAGGGACTGGAGGGTGGCCAGAACCACCTCCAGCACCAGGCGGGATTCGGCGAGGGGCACAGGCTGCTCCTTGTTGTTGGCCACCGCGTCCACAAAGGCCGCGATCTCGGCCTTGAACATGTCGGATTGCTCCACGCCGAGCGCCTTGGGCTCTTCAGCGCCCGCGGGATACCAGGTGTAGTTGCTGTTTTGCTCCCCATCTTTGATGTTGACCCCGGCCTGGAGGTTATAGTGCAGGGTGCCCTTGTCACCAGCACCCCTAAACTCGATGGAAAATGGCCAGGGGCCCGGCATGTCAATGCAGGTTTCCACCGTGGCCTTGACCCCGTCTTTCCAAGCCAGGTTGGTCACCACATACATCCAGGCGCCTTCCCTGGCCTTGTGCCCGGTGGCGTACACGCTCCGGGGCCTGCCGTAGACGCTCACCAGAAAGTCGATGTCGTGGATGTTCAGGTCATACAGCCCCCCGCCGCTCTTTTGGGGGTCACGGTGCCAGGTGGCCCAGGGGGGCAACTGGCACAGGCGCTTCTCATAGATCATGTGGATCCTGCCCAGCTCCCCTGCATCAAGGCGTTTTTTGATGTCGATAAACTCCGGCCACCAGCGGGCCACCTGAGCCACCATGAACCGGACGCCGTTATCCTCGCAGGCTTTCACCATCCGGTCAAAGCTCTCCAGCGTGAGGGTCACCGGCTTTTCGCACAGCACATGGCACCCTGCCTGGGCGGCCTCCAGCACATATTGCTCGTGCAGGTAGGTGGGCACGCAGACGTCCACCAGGTCGATCTTTATTTCCTGTTGCGCCTCCTTGAGGGTGGGGAAATATCCACAGCCGAGCTCATCGGCCAGCGGCTGTGCGTTTTTGGGGTTGGGGTTGATGATGGCGACAAGCTTCGTGGCTTCCGGCAGGGCCTGGTAGGCCAGCGCGTGCTGCTTGCCCATGAAGCCCGAACCGATGATGGCGACATGTAACATGATGCTCCCTCACTTTCCTGGTCTGACTCGGCCGCCCTGGGCGGCACGGGCGTAGGGGTGGGCTATTGGTTCATTTTTCCAGTGGTTTGATGAATTCATTGTAGCAAAGGACGAAATGCCTGTCAATGTGGGTTTCTCAACAGATTTCGGGAGCATTCAAACAAAAACAAAAAAAGCCCCGGGCCGGAAAAACCGGGCCGGGGCGGGCGGGGATAAGGGCTTATCGCCCCCGTCTTAACAGCTCCTCCACCGCGAAGGCGGCCACATCCTCGGCAAATTTGCCAGGCCCGAAGCCTGCGTCAAAGCCCAGCTCCTTGGCCAGCTCATGGGTGATGCGGGCACCTCCGCAGATGAGCACCACCTTCTCGCGCAGGCCCTCGGCCTCCAGAAGCTCCACCAGCTCCACCAGGTTTTTCAGATGCACATCCTTCTGGGTGACCGTCTGGCTCACCAAAAGCACATCCGCCTTCACCTCCAGGGCTTTGTTGATGAAAACCTCGTTTGGCACCTGGCTGCCCAGGTTATAGGCGCGGATGCCCCGGTAGCGCTCCAGGCCGTAGTGGCCTGCATAGCCCTTCATGTTCATGATGGCATCAATGCCCACCGTGTGGGCGTCAGAGCCCGTGGAAGCGCCCACAAACACCAGCTCCCGGTCAAAGGCGCTGGCGATTCGGGATTCCACCTCCTCCATGCTCATGACAGGGGCGTCCACCTCGGCCACGGTGATGGCCTCTTCATCCACCCCATAGGGCACCCGGCCATACACCACATAGTGGCTAAAGCCTTCGCCCACCGCCTCGCAGTCCACCACCAGGGCATCTGAAAGCCCCATCTGCCTGGCTAAATCCCGCGCACAGGCCATTCCCTTGGCGCTGGCCTTTACCGGCAGTGTGAAAGAAAGCTGGACCTTGCCGTCATCCAGCGTGTCGCCATAGGGTCTGATCATGCTTGTCTGCCCTCCTTGATGTATGCCATGGCGGCGTTCACATATTCCGGATGCTTCCGGATGACCCCATCAAGCCCCTTGCCGCCCTCCGGGCTTCGCCTGACGCCTGC
>DHQX01000012.1:5746-24095 GCA_002411105.1 Christensenella sp. UBA5327
GCCAACACGGCCTGGGCCCGGCGCTGGATGATGCCATCCGACCTGAAGGTGATCTCATCAGCGATCTCGCCCATGGTGGTTTGCACCATCCGGGCGTTTTTGATGGCCAGGTGCCGGTCGGACAGGAAGGGCGTGTGGATGGCCTCGGTCATCATGCCCAGCAGGTGAATGGATTGACCGGTCAAAACGGCGGCGGCGTTAAACAGCGTGTCCTGGGCGTGGGTGTGGAAGATGTTGCCGGAGGAGTGCTTGGTGGGCGGCATGTATTTCAGCGGCGCCTTGGGGAAGATCTCCCTGGCCATCTGCGCCTGGGCAATTTCATACAGGAAGCCGTTTTTAACCTCAGGGCTGATTTCAAAGGCGTGCCCCAACCCCATCTGCTCCTCAGGCAGCCCGGCCATCAGCGCAAAGCGCTCGTTGATGAACTGGGAGGCCAAAACCGTGTGGGCGCTCTCCACAGCGTCTGAGGTGGTGAGGTAGTTGTCCTCGCCCGTGTTGATCACAATGCCCGCCACCGCGTTTAAGGACCTGGAAAAATACTGGTCCACAAAGGTGCGCTGCATGTTGATGTCCCGGAAGATGATGCCATACATGCTGTCGTTGAGCATCATGTCCAGGCCTTCCAGCGCCCCCATGGCGGCGATCTCCGGCATGCAAAGCCCTGAGGCATAGTTCACCAGGCGGATGAAGCGGCCCAGCTTTTCACCGCTTTCGTCCAGGGCCTTGCGCATGATGCGGAAGTTCTCCTGGGTGGCGGTGGTGCCGCCAAAGCCTTCGGTGGTGGCGCCGTAGGGCACATAATCAAGCAGCGACTGCCCGGTGGAGCGGATGACCGCGATGATGTCCGCCCCGGCCTCTGCCGCCGCCTGGGCCTGGGTTACGTCCTCATAGATGTTGCCGGTGGCCACAATCACATAAATGGCTGTTTTGGGGGTGCCGTACTTGGCCATCAGCGCTTCCCGGCGGCTGCGGTTTGAGCGGATTTTGTCAAAGGAATGGACCATGAAGGGGCGCAGAATCTGAAGGGCCTCCGGGGGGGCAACCAGGGGATGCCCCAGCAGGCTGGCTTTTCCCGCGGCAAACTGCTCTGAAAAGGCCTGGCTGTCAAGCCCGGTGGCTTTGAGCGCTGAGGCCAGGTAGACCGTGATGCCCCGGGCCAGCTCCCCGCCCTTTAGCACCTCTTCCACCATCAGGTTGGGCAGGGGCACGCCGAATTTGTCAACGCCGTCCACCCCGGCCAGGCGCAGCACGCTCCTCTCTACGCTCAGCGTCGTGCGCTCATCAATATGGCGCTGCACCCCCTGTGCGATCACCTCGGCATCCCGCCTGCAGCGGGCAATCAAGGCCTGGTCCAGGCCCAGTTTATGGATGGCTTTCAAAGTCAGTATCCTCCAAAACATTAATCAGCGCCAGATCGGTCACCTCAGAAAGGGCGGCCTTGAAGGCGGCGCTGTCAAAGCGGTGCCCCGCCGGGGAATAGGGGTTCACCGCCACAAAGGCCAGGCGCAGGCCCTGAAGCACCAGAAGGGGCCGTTCCAACAGGAACAGGTTTCTCAGCTCCTGCCCCTCTGTGACCAGAGAGAGCGGGCTTTTCAGCACCAGGCCGCAGCGGTGCTCCGCCCGCCTTTTGACAAAGGCCCGGGCAAAAGCGGGGCTTAGGGCCCCTGGCAGCCAGAGCCAGTTTGCCTGTTCAGGCAGGCTGTCAAGCAGCCGCTCCTCCTGCCCCAGGGCCGAGGGCAGGGGCAGGGCGTGGAAGCCCATCTGCCCATCCAGCCAGCCCACCGATGCCTCATCCGCCAGGAACTCAAAGGCCGCCCCGGCCTGCGCCAGGGAAAAGCGCTGAAGCAGGAGCCTGGCGTTTTCCACCACCTGCGCCATCCGCACCCCATCGTGCGCACCCACCACAAACACCAGGGCATCTGTGGCCAGGGAATGGGAAGCCCGGGCAAAAGCGCCATCCACAAAGATTTTTTCAGCGCCCTGCGCCTTTAGTGCGCTCACCGCCTGCTCCATGCCCTGGACGGTGGAAGGGCCCGCCACCAGGCAGGCGCCGGGCCTGATCACCCGGGCCAGCACAATTTCGCCAAGCCCGGTCTGGATGCCGGTGTGCCCTATCACTTCAAGCCTGGCTTCCGAGGCCATGACGCAGTCCATGGCGCTGGCCACCAGGCTGCCCGTGGCCAGCAGGATGCTGGGCTTTGGCAGCATGGACACGGTGTCAAGCGCCTCGCCGTCCAGGCCAATGGAGCTAACCGCCACCCTGCTTGACGGATGGGCGGCCAAGAGGGCGTTTAGCACCGTGGTTTTCCCCGCGTTTTTGGCGTTGCCTGCGATGCTTAAGATGTCGTATGGCGCGCACAGCGCCCTCAGGTTTTTGATGCCCGTTTCCTTCTTTCCAGGGTTTTGGGTTCAATGGCCAGCTGCCGGCCCGACAGCAGCGCTGCCACCCCCTCCCGGGGCATGGCCTGGGCGCACATCTCGCAGTCGCAGGTGTCCTGGTATTCGTCCGGCTCCGTATAGGTGGTGATGACGCCCTCATAGTTCCTCAGCACCGTGCGGGAGGGCGAGGTGGACAGCACATAGTTTGGCATCACCGGGATTTTCCCGCCGCCAGCGGGGCCATCAACCACAAAGGTGGGCACGCAAAAGCCGGAGATATGCCCGCGGAGGCCCTCGATGATCTCAATGCCCTTGGAAACCGGGGTGCGGAAGTGCTCAATGCCGGTGGACAAATCACACTGGTAGAGGTAATACGGCCTCACCCGCATGGCAGCCAGGCGCGTCACCAGGGTGCGCATGATGTTGACACAGTCGTTCACCCCGCGCAGCAAAACGCTCTGGTTGCCAAGCGGGAAACCGGCGTCTGCCAGCCTGGCAATGGCCGCGGCGCTTTCACTGGTGATTTCGTTATAGTGGTTGAAATGCGTGTTGATCCAGATGGGGTGATATTTTTTCAGCATGTTCACCAGCTCATCGGTGATGCGGGAGGGCAGCACCACAGGCGCCCTGGTGCCGATGCGGATGATCTCCACATGCTCAATTTGCCTCAGCTCGCTGATGATCCACTCCAGGCGGCTGTCAGACAGCAGCAGGGCATCGCCCCCTGAGAGCAGCACATCCCGCACCTGGGGGGTGTTGCGGATATACTCAATGCCGTTTTTGATGCGCTCGGTGGAGGATTCCCGGTCCTTCTGCCCCGCAAAGCGCCGCCTGGTGCAGTGGCGGCAGTACATGCCGCACATGTCAGTCACCAGAAACAGCACCCGGTCAGGGTAGCGGTGGGTGAGGCCCGGCACCGGGGAATCCTTGTCCTCGTCCAGCGGGTCCGTCATGTCGCTTCTGGCCACATGGGTTTCCTCAATGGAGGGGATGCTCTGCAATTTCACCGGGTCGTCCAGATCCTCCGGGTCAATCAGGCAAAGGTAATAGGGGGTGATGGCAATGCGGAATTTTTCCAGCACCGCCTTGATGTCCTCCTCATCCTGACCGCTCAGGGGGATGAAGCGCTTGAGCTCCTCCGCCTTGGTGATGCGGTGCTTGATCTGCCACTGCCAGTCATGCCACTGTTCATCGGTTACTTTGGGGTAATACTTGGCCTTCCGCTCCAGGTAGCTGTCATTGGTGATAAGCATGGCTTAGTCCTTTCCGCCGTAACGGTGATTAAATAAGCTGTAAAGCGCCGGGGTATCCCGCAGCAGTTGCAAGGTGAAGTCCGCATGGCCCTGGGTGTAGCCGTTGCCAATCACCATGTGGGCGGCGCTGGCAACCCCCTCTGCCCCCAAGGCAGCCTTTGAAAAAGAGGTGGCCATGGAGAAGAAGTAGACGGTGCCCTCGTCCTTGGTGGGCAGGATCACCGCCATCTCCGCGTCCGGGACATTGACCACGTTGATGGAAACATCCACCTTGCTCCCGCCGTTTGCCGCCAGCACCTTGTGGTACACCTCCAGCGGCTTTCTGGCGTCTGCCATCACGATGTGGTCGCAAGCATTCAGCTGTCTGAGCTCCTCGGTTTCCGCCGGGTCAAAGCAGACGCCGATGATGTTGCCCTGGTCCCCGGCGCTTTTCTTGGCCTGGACAGCGCACAGGACGCCTGATTTGCCAGACGCGCCCAGAATCATCACGCTGTCGCCCGGCTTCACCAGCTTGGCGGTCTGGGCCGGGGCGCCCGCCACGTCAAGGGCTGACAGCACCACCTTCCGGTCCATGTCCAGGGGGATTTTGGCGTAGATGCCTGTCTGAAACAGGATGGCATCCGCTTCCACATCCACCTGGTCGGTGTCCAGGTGAATGTGCTTTATTTTTCTGATGTGAAGCGGGGTGAGCGACAGGGACACCAGGGTGGCCACCGGGTCGCCCACCTGAATATCCCCCGGGAAATCAGCGCCCACGCCGCTGACCCGTCCCAGCAGCATGCCGCCAGAGCCGGTGACCGGGTTTTGCATTTTGCCGCGGCTTTGGACGATGTCAAGAATCATCGCGGCCATCTTCTCCGCGTCGGCGCCGCAGGCGTTTTTGATTTGGGTGAAGGAGGCGGAGTCCACATTGAGGGTTTCCACGGCAATGAGCATCTCATTGGCCTGCATGGGCGAGGTGTTGTCCAGTTTTTCCGCCGCCTGGGGCAGGGTGCCCTGGGGGCTGATCACCCGATGGGAACCAAAGGGGCATAGCTGTTTCATCGTTTTTCTCCCATCCGGAGCATGGCCCGGGCTTCCTGGGGGCTGGCGATGTCGCGCCCATTTTCCCCGGCCATTTTCACCACTTTTTCCACCAGCTGGGCGTTGCTTGATGCCAGCAGGCCTTTTTCCAGGTAGATATTATCCTCAAACCCGACCCGCACATGGCCGCCCTCCGCAATGGCGTAGGAGGCCAGGGGGAACTCGTACCGCCCGATCCCGGCCACGGAGTAGGTGGCGTCCGCCGGGATGCTCTCCCGCATGAATTGGAAATCCCGGTATTCCCCGGTCATGCCGCCGTTTACCCCCAGCACAAAGCTGAAGTGGAGCGGCCCTGTGATCAGGCCTTTTTTATGAAGCCGCAGCGCCATGTCCACATGGCCCTTTTCAAAGCACTCCAATTCTTTGTAGATGCCCCGCTGCTGGATGGCCTGCGCAAAGGCGATGATGTCGTTTTCGGTGTTGATGAAGATCTCATCCCCGCCAAAGTTCAGCGTCCCGCAGTCCAGGGTGGCCATTTCGGGGTTGAGGGAGAGGGGCTGCAGGCGCTCTTCCCGGCTCATGCCGGTGGCGCCGCCGGTGGAAACCTGCAGGATGGCCTCAGGGCAGGCCTGCCGGATGGCCTTGAGAATCTCGCCATAGCGGGCAGCGTCCTGGGTGGGGCGGCCATCGTCATACCGGGCATGGATATGCAGGATGGAGGCTCCCGCCGCCACCGCCTCCCGGGCAGACTGGGCCATTTCCCGGGCTGTGTAGGGAATGGCGGGGTTTAGGGCCTTGGTCACCTCAGCGCCGGTCAGGGCGCAGGTAATGATCAGCTTATCCATGCTTGACCCTCTGCTGGGCTGCCTTCACAATGCAGGTGCCCGTGGCCCAGACGCACAAAACAGGCTCCGCCAGCACATCGGCCGCTGATGCGCTGATGTCAGGCCGGGGGGCGATCACCTTCCAGCACTCAAAGTGCATCTTGCGGGAGGAGTTGCCCACCTGGGTGATCTGCGCCCGCACCTCCACAAAGTCTCCGGCATAAAGCGGGGCCAGGAAATCCACCTGGTCGTAGGAGCGGAACAGCCCCTCGTCCCCGTCATGGCGGATCAAAAGCTCGGTTGCCGCATCCCCAAACAGGGCCAGCGCCCGCGCCCCATCCACCAGGTTTCCGCCGTAGTGGGCATCCTGCTGGGATAGGCGAAGCTTCAAGGTTGTTTTCATGTCAATCTCCTTTATTCAGCTTGTTTTCTGGGCGGAAGCACCGTGGCTTCACCGGTGACCACCAGGTCCCCCTGATCGTTGGTGACCTGGCAGTCAAAGACCACACGGCCCCGGTCATGGTTGATCTCTTTCACCGTGAGCTGGGCCGTGACGACCTCATCCAGGCGCACCGGGCGCAGAAACTTGAGCGTCTGTGCCGTATAGATGGTGCCAAGGCCGGGGAGCTGGGTGCCAAGCAGCGCTGAAAACAGCGATGCCACCAGCATCCCGTGCACGATGCGGGTTTTGAACATGGTGCCCGCAGCATAGGCCTCGTCCAGATGGGCGGGGTTCATGTCGCCGGTCACCCGGGCAAAGGCGTCCACATCCTGGGCGCTGAAAGCCCGGCGCATCGCCACCTGGTCACCTGCCTTGATCTGATCAATGGGGATGGATTTCATGGCGGTCCTCCTTCATATAAAAACGCTGTCATGCCCCTGGCATAACAGCGCTCCATTTTGCAATGGCAGTGCGGATACATTGGTTTCCGCACCTAGGCATGGCCGGGCGGATCCGGACACCCCATCGGCGGTGAAGCCATTGGGCCGCCGCATCCGGAACCCGCTCCGTTTGCATCGGCGGCTTACACGCAACACCGCACCTCTGTGTAAAAGCTCCCCTGCTTTTGTATCAAAATTGTTTTTTATTGTCAAGGGTTTCAGGCCTCATTTTGTCAATTATTATTGAAAAATTTACCTGACAGGTTTTGTCCGGGCACCGGCGGACCGATGAAGATCAGGCCGGGGCTGCTTGCTCCGCGTGTTTTTGCAGCAGTTCGTCATCAGCGCAAATGGCAAAGACATGGTCCAGATAGAACTGGGCGATCCCCTGGCTATCGCCATTTAGGCCCGCGCGGGTGTAGGAGATATCAATGCCCCTGGCCAGGGTGTCCCGGGGGGTTTCCCGGGAAATGGACCGCAGCTTCTCTAAAAAATAATCCCCCAGTTGCTCAATGCCCCCGCCGATCACCACGCGCTTGACGCCGGTGATGCAGACGGTGCTGTATATGGCGGTAAAAAGCATCGCGGCCACATCGTCCACCACCTCCCGGACAGCGGCGTTGCCCTGCAGGCAAAGGGCCCCGATGGCTTCAAGGGTCAGGGGCTCATGATCGCTGGTTTCTTCCAGCGCCCGGCGCACCCGCTGGGTGACCGCCTCGATGTTTACATACTGCTCCACGCAGCCCCTCAGCCCGCAGGCGCAGCGTTTTCCCCGGTAATCGATGGACACATGCCCCACCTCGCCAGCATTGTGCTCCCGCCCCTTGAGGAACACGCCCCCGGCGATGATGCCGGCGCCCAGCCCATCGCAGACGTTCATGTAGATCAGGTCTGAGATGCTGTTTCGGGGGGAATCCAGAACCTTCTTTTCCGCATAGGCCCGGCACATGGAGGAGTTGCCCAGAAACACCGGGACATTCAGGCGTTCCTCCAGGCCAATCACCGAGGCAGCCGAGAGCGACACCTGCATGGCGGTGGAGGTAAAGGCCTCTTCCCGCTCCAGGTAGATGCCCGGATAGGTGATGCAAATGGCCAAAAGCCTGGCGGGGTCATAGGAGGCGGAGCCGGTGAGCAGGGTTTGGATGAAGGCCATATAGTCGTTCCCCACGTCCGGGTCTGCCGCCTCCGCCCCCTGGGCAAAGCCCTGGTAGGAGGCGGTGGAATGCGCGAAAAACCCGGTGTCCAACACCTCGAGCGCCAGGTTGTACAGCTCAAAATGGATGCCCCAGCTGCTGAGCGAAAACAGCGCCAGCTGCCTGCCCTGGGGGTTGATTTGCAGCGTAATGGGCTTGCGCCCGGCGCTGTGGGTGTTGGCAGGCCCGGTCTCCTGCACCAGCTCTCCTTGCACCAACTCATCCACCAGCGTGGACACCGTGGTGGGGCTAAGCGCGGTTTTGCGCGCCAACTGGGCCCGGGTGGTGCCGGGCTCAGCCTGGATGTGCTTGAAAAGAAGCTTGATGTTTTTTTGCTTGATGGTTTGCTGGTTGCTGATGCGGGGCTCCCGCATGGTCATGTACTTCATCCTGAAACCTTTCCCTGTGGGTTGTTGCCGGGTGGCATCAGCCCGCGCCTTGGTGTTTGCTTGTCGTATATTCTTTATTATAGGGGAGAAACTGGCGCTTTTCAAGGAAGGGCGCCTGATTGGCCCGGCTCCGTGATCATTCCCCCCAGCCCTTGACAAGGGAATGAAGCCGTGCCATACTGCAATTGATTGTAAAGTGGCTTGACAAATTGCCCGGAAAATAGAAAACATCAAGGAGGCCCTGCAGATGGACATGCTTCGTACTTTTGACAACTCCTACTTTAGCCAAGTGTTCCCCAAAAACTGGGACCTGAAAAAGATCAAGAAATGCGTTTCAAACCCGCCCGGGGAGATCGGCAAGCGCCAGACCTTCTGGCACAAGGATTTTTCCGTGGCGCCCTGCGACAACCTGGAGGAGTTTGGCGTCTACATGGGCCATGAGATCGCCATGCAGATCAGGCTGGCCAAGGAAGAGGGCAAGCAGCTGATTATGATCCTGCCGGTGGGCCCCATGGGCATGTACAGGTGGGTGGTCTATTTCCTCAAAGCCTGGAACATCGACTGCAAGCATGTGCACGGCTTCAACATGGACGAGTGGTCGGACGACAAGGGCAACACCGTGCCCGCCAGCGACCCGGTGGCTTTCCAGAACGCCATGGAAAACGCGTTTTACGGGCCCCTGGGCAAGCTCACCGTGCCTGTCAAGCAGCGCAACTTCGCCACCCGGGAAAACCTGATCCAGTATCCGGACAAAATCGCCGCCCTCAAGGCCAAGGGCGCCCGGCAGGTGATGATCTACGGCATCGGCCGGGCCTGCCACATCGCCTTCTGGGAGCCCCAGTTTGCCGATGAATACGCCAGCTACGAAGAATGGAAGAAGGAGCCCTACCGGGTGGGCGCCAACCTCCACCCCTTCACCATTGAGCAAAACGCCATCACCAGCTTCCGCAGCAACTGGACGCTGATCCCCTGCTATGCCAACACGGTGGGCCCGGGCATCATCTTTGGCACCGACTATGCCATCGGCGGTGCTGACGGCGTGCTCTCCCGCGGGATGCAGTGGCAGGGCCTGTCCTTGTGGATGACGCTGCGCTATGGCCCTGACAAGGCGGTCACCTCCAGCAGCATCCCCACCATGCCCGGCAAGCTCTTCTTCATGAAGGAGCTGGCAGGGCCGCTCCAGGCGGATACCAACTGACAGAGGATTTCAAGGGGAGGAACGGGTGATCAAGGCCGTCCATCAACATGCGGCCCCCGGTGGGCATACATGAACAGAAAGAAGGCATATCTGATATGAGGATTCTGGCGATCGGCTGTCACCCGGACGATCTGGAAATCGCCTGTTATGGCACGCTTGCCAAGTATGTGAAGCTTGGCCATGAGGTATCGGTCTGTCACATCGCCAACGGCAACATGGGCCATGCGCAGATCATGCCGGAGGAACTGCGCCGCATTCGCTTCAGCGAGGCCGCGGCCGCTGCCCGGGTGATCGGCGCCCGGCACTTCTCCATCGATATCCCCGACATCCACGTCACCGCGGAAAATGACCAGCTGATTTATGATCTGGGCCGGGTCATCCGCAAGACGCGGCCAGATCTCATCATCACCCACTACGAACAGGACTACATGAACGACCACGTCCAGACCTTCCAGGCAGCCTTCCGCGCCTCCTTTGGCGCCAGCGTCCCCCACTTCCCCTGTGCTGATGCGGGGCCAGTGGTGCCGGTGGGGCCGCTTTACCACATGGACACCGTGGCCGGGGTGGGCTTTATCCCCACAGAGTATGTGGACATCACCCAGGAGATCGACCTGAAGCTGGAGGCGCTCAGCTGCCACAAGTCCCAGCTGACATGGATGCTGGACCATGACGGCATCGACTTCCTCGAGTTTGTGAGGACCTGCTCACGGGTGCGCGGCTTCCAGTGCGGCGCCCAATACGCCGAGGGATTCCGGCCCAGCCTCAATTACCTCCGCTTGACCTCAAAGCGCCTGTTGCCGTAAAATGGCATCAGCGCCAGAAAAAGCGATACCAAAGGGAACTTGAGCTGCCGTGAGCGGATTGATGCCAGGCGGGGTTTCAAAATCCACAATATCTTCAGGCAGACGGTGCCCCCGGCAGCGGTGCGTGGTGGCCAGGCGGTGCGGTTGAGTGCCGCCTGTTCCATCAACAATAGGGTTTGTGGTGAAGACGCGCGGCCCGGGGCCGCTAGCAAACAAGAAAACCATAAAGGACACAGATGGACGAGCGTGAACTGACCATGACAACAGAAAAAGCCCCGCTGCTGGAGATGCGCGGGGTGAGCAAGTCTTTTCCGGGGGTGAAGGCGCTCAACCGGGTGGATCTGACGGTGTACCCAGGGGAAGTGCTGGCCCTGGTGGGCGAAAACGGCGCCGGCAAATCCACACTGATGAAGATCCTCTCAGGTGTCTACACGATGGATGAGGGGCAAATCCTTCTGGATGGCGAGCCCATCACCATTGACGGACCCCTGGCCTCACAGAAGATGGGCATCTCCATCATCTACCAGGAGCTCAACGTCATCAACAACCTGAACATCGCGGAAAACCTGTTTGTGGGCCGGGAGCAGGTGAAGAAGAATGGGCTGGTGGACAAACAGCGCATGCACCGGGAGGCCCGGAAGCTGCTGGACGAGGTGAAGCTGCCGCTGAGCACGCATACGCTGATGAACAGGCTCTCCACCGCGCAAAAGCAGATGGTGGAGGTGGCCCGGGCGCTGTCCTTCAACGCCCGGCTGATCATCATGGACGAGCCCACCAGCTCGCTGACCCAGACCGAGACCCGGACGCTGTTTGACATCATCCACCGCCTCAGGGACCGGGGCGTGTCGGTGGTGTACATCTCCCACCGCATGATCGAGCTGTTCCAGATTTCAGACCGCGTGAGCGTGCTGCGGGACGGGGAGATGATCACCTCCCTGGTCACCGCAGACACCACTGAGGGCGAGATCATCAGCGCCATGGTGGGGCGGGACATCGACAACCTCTACGAGAAGGAGCCCGCTGACATCGGAGCGGTGGTGCTTGAAGCGCGCAACATCTCCTCCCGGGATGATTACCTCAAGGACATCAGCTTTTCGGTCCGCGCGGGGGAGATTCTGGGCTTTGCCGGCCTGGTGGGCGCCGGGCGCAGCGAGGTGATGCGCGCCATCTTTGGCATTGACCCCCGCCAGACCGGCGACATCTTTGTGCGGGGGAAAAAGGCAGATATCCGCAGCACCACCGATGCCCTGCGCTACGGCATCGGCTTTGTGCCGGAGGATCGCAAGGAGCAGGCGCTGATCCTTGACATGACGGTGAAGCGCAACATGTCCCTGGCCGCCCTTGACCGGGTGAGCCATGGCTGGTTTATCGACCGGGTTCGGGAGAGCGCCCTGGTGAACCGCTTTGTGCAGCTGCTGAAAGTGCGCACCCCCTCGGTTGAGCAGACGGTGAAGAACCTCTCCGGCGGCAACCAGCAAAAGGTGGTCATCGCCAAATGGATGGCCAATGAGCCCTCCATCCTCATCCTGGATGAGCCCACCCGGGGCATTGATGTGGGGGCGAAAAAGGAGATCCATAAGCTGATGAGCCAGCTGGCTCAGCAGGGGGTGGCCATCATCATGATCTCCTCGGAGCTGCCTGAGATCATCGGCATGTCAGACCGCATCATCGTGATGCACGAAGGCCGCATCAAAGGCGAGTTTGCCCATTCGGGGGTCACCCAGGAACAGATCATGCAGATGGCTGTATCGTGATAGAGAAAGACAGGACAACATGAGCGACTACAAGGACAAAAAGGACCTCAGGCATTGGTTTAAGAACAGCGCCACCGCCTCCACGCTGACCATTCTTCTGATTCTGGTTTTGATGAGTGCAGCGCTGGCGGTCGCGGCCCCCGCTTTCTTGCGGCCCAATAACCTCTTGTCCACCGCCCGGAACTTTTCTGCCATCGCGGTGGCGGGCATCGGGGTTTCCATCGTCATCTTAACCGGCAACATCGATATCTCCGTGGGATCGGTGTATGGGCTGGCGGGGATCACGGTGGGGCTGCTCATGAAGTCCGGCATGTCCATCGTGCCGGCGGTCATCCTGGGCATGGTGGTGGGCGGCGTGTGCGGGCTGATGAACGGCATCCTGGTGGTGTACCTGCGCCTGCCCAGCTACATCGCCACCCTGGGCATGATGCAGATTGTGCGCGGGGTGTGCTATATCCTCACCAAGGGCTATCCGGTGACGGGGCTGGCCGACAGCTTCCGCTGGATCGGCCAGGAGGAGCTGCTGGGCATCCCGATCCCCATTTATTTTATGCTGCTGTTCGCGGTGATCTTTGGCGTGTTCCGCAACATGACCAAGACCGGCCGGCGCATCTTCGCCATGGGCGGCAACGAGGAGGCGACGCGGATTTCAGGGGTCAACACCCGGCGCCTCAAAATCCTGTGCTTTGTGCTGGCGGGTGTGTGCGCAGCCTTTGCCGGCATCATCAACGCCTCCAAGGTGGGCGTGGCCCAGCCCACGGCCGGCAACGGCTTTGAGATGGACGCCATTGCCTCGGTGGTCATCGGCGGCTCCAGCATGGCGGGCGGCGTGGGCACGGTGGTGGGCACGCTGATAGGCTCCGCCATCATGGGGGTGCTGCGCAACGCCCTGGTGCTCTTGTCGGTTGACAGCTACTGGCAAACCCTGGTGATGGGCCTGGTGATCATCTTTGCGGTCACCATCGACCAGGTGCGCAAGGCCAGGCGCTGATGAAGCTGTATTTACACGGGATGATATGCCCGGTAAAAATATATTTGGAGGTACTTTCATGAAAAAACTGTTGACTATTCTGTTGGTTCTGGTGCTGTTTCTCGGGCTGACATCCACCGCTCTGGCAGAGAAGATCGTGATGATCGGCCAGCAGCTGGGCAACGTGGTGTTCCTGCCGGCAGAGGTGGGCATGCGCGCTGCCGGGGAGGAATTGGGCATCCAGACCGAGTGGCAGTCCCCGCTGCGCGCGGAAGCTGAGCTGCAAAACGAGATCATGTTCAGCCTCATTGACCGGGGCGATGTGGATGGCATCGCCATCTCCTGCACCACCGGCGACGCCCTCAAGGACGCCATTGACGCTGCGATTGGCGCTGGCATCCAGGTGCTGACCTATGACGTTGACTCCCCCAACTCCAAGCGCGAATACTATGTGGGCACCGAGAACTACCGGGTGGGCTACCTGGCGGGCGAATACATGATCGACCTGTACAAGGACAGCGGCCTGGAAGAGGTGCGCGTGGCCCAGCTGGAAGGCATCCCCGGCGCTGACGACATCGAGGCCCGCAAGCGCGGCTTTGCCGATGCCATCAAGGACACCAACATCAAGGTGGTCTACTCCCTCCCCTGCAATGACAACGTGGACGAGGCCATCAACGGCATTGAGTACTACATGGGCGCCAACGCCGACAGCGTGGATGCCTGGTACATGGCCGGCGGCTGGCCCTATGTGGTCGACCCCTCCGCGCTTCCGGAATTGAACAAATGGAAGCTCGCCAACCCCCTCCACAAGGTGGTCACCATTGACATCTTTGTGGAAACCAGCCCCGCCTTCTTTGAGCTGGGCGTGCTTGACGTGGCCATCGGGCAGGACTTCTACCAGATGGGCTACCAGAGCGTGATGGCCCTGCACAAGCTGATTGCCGGCGAGGAGCCTGAGGCCGAGTTCAACGAGGAGATCGGCGCCAAGTTCATCGCCACCGGCGGCCAGATCGCCACCTGGGAGAACTGGAAGGAAGTCATTGGCGTGGAATAAGCGCATTCAGGACATGGGCGCGTGTCAAAAGGGCACGCGCCCGCTTTCTTTTCAGGGTATATTAGGCCTAGCATGTTTTGGAGGAAAAGCCGCATGGAGTACGGACACATCGCAAACCTCTCCCGCCCGGTCTCCCGCTTTGTATTTGGCACGGCCCACCCGGTGTTTTTCAGCGCCACCCGCACGCTTCATGGAAAAGAGGCGGGCTTTGAGGCGGCGCTTGAAACCGCGTTTAAATTGCTGGATGA
The DNA here is from genome assembly GCA_002411105.1 of Christensenella sp. UBA5327. Taxonomy (GTDB): domain Bacteria; phylum Bacillota; class Clostridia; order Christensenellales; family Aristaeellaceae; genus UBA6115. The sequence goes on from DHQX01000012.1 coordinate 19,717, forward strand.
GGTGTATGCCATGGGCATCAACACGCTGGACTGCTCCAACCACTACGGCGAGGAGCCGGTGGGCGAGTGGCTGGCCGCCCGGGGGCTGCATGATGAGGTCAACATCCTCACCAAGGGCGCCCATTTCAACACCTGGCGCAACCGGGTCACCCCCTATGACATCCTGGCGGACGCCCATGACTCCCTGGCCAAACTAGGGAAAAAGAAGCTGGAGATCTATCTGCTCCACCGGGATGACGAGAGCCAGCCCGTGGGCCCCATCATGGAGGCGCTTCATAGCCTGGTCAAGGAGGGCAAGGCGGGCATCATCGGGGTGTCCAACTGGCGCCTTGCGCGCATCCAGCAAGCCAATGACTATGCGAAGGAGCACCGCCTCACCCCCTTGAGCGTCAACAGCCCCCACTTTGGCCTGGCCCTCCAGCTGACCGATGTGTGGGGCGGCGGCTGCCAGACCATCGCGGGGCCTGATTATGAGGCGGACAGGGCGTGGTTTGCGCAGCAGAAGATGCCCATCTTCGCCTATTCCAGCCTGGCCCGGGGCCTGTTCTCCGGCGGCTTTATAAGCCATGACCGGCAGAAGATGCAAGAAGTGCTGGATGAGCACACCCAGCGGGGCTATGTGGATGAGGACAACCTGCGCCGCCTGGCGCGGGCTGAGGAAATAGCCAAGGAAAAGGGCGTGCCGGTTTCCCGGATCGCCCTTAGCTGGATGCTGCATCAGCCCATGGATATCTACCCGGTGATCAGCACGGCCAGCGCGGAGAAGATGCGCTCCAACATCGCCGCAGCGAACATCCGCCTGACGCCCCAGGAATGCGCCTGGCTGAATCTGGAGCGGGAGGACAGGGGCTGATCTTACTCCGCCAGAGCCTGGATGCCCGCCATCAGTTTATCTGCGGTCATCCGGGCTTTTTCCATGCTCTCAGGGTGGCTGGCTCCGGCATAGAACTTGATCTTGGGCTCGGTGCCTGATGGCCTGGCGCACAGCCAGTGGCCACCTTCCAGCTCAAAATACAGCACGTCAGACGCCGGGCCGTCAAGCGTTTGGCGCTGGGCGCCTGCGGTTCTCACCCCGGTCAGATAATCCCGCAGGGCCAGCACCTTGACCCCAGTGATCTCTTCCGGCGGGGCCTCCCGCAGGGCTTTCATGATCTCAAGCATCCGCTCCGCCCCCGCCTTGCCGGGGTAGGTGTTGGACACCACCGTTTCCACAAAGTAGCCATAGCGCTGATAGATCTGCTGGAGGCGGTCATACAGGGTAATGCCCTCGTTTTGGCACATGCAGGCGGCCTCCGCCACCAGCAGCGCCGCATTCACCGCGTCCTTATCCCTGACCTGGGTGGAGGACAGGTAGCCAAAGCTCTCCTCAAACCCAAACAGGAAGGTGTGGGAGCCGGTGTCCTCAAAGGCCTGCATTTTTTCGCCGATGAACTTGAAGCCGGTGAGCACATTGAAGATGTCCACGCCAAAATCATCGCAGATCGCCCGGGCTAGCTCGGTGGACACGATGGATTTGACGCAGGCGCCGTTTGCCGGCAGGGCAGCGGCCTTCTTTTTTTCGCTCAGGAGATGGTATAGCATCAGGCAGCCGATCTGGTTGCCGGTGAGGGTGCGGAAAACGCCCCCGCTGTCCAAAACGCACACACCCAGGCGGTCACAGTCAGGGTCGGTGCCGATGATGACCGTGGCCCCCACCTTCTGCGCCAGGGGAATGGACAGCGTAAAGGCGCCCGGGTCCTCGGGGTTGGGGGCCTTGACGGTGGAGAAGGCGGGGTCGGGCAATTCTTGTTCAGGTACCACGGTGACCTGAGAAAAGCCCGCTTCGCTTAATACCCGGCGCACCGGGAGGTTTCCGGAGCCATGCAGCGGGGTGTAGACAATGCTCAAATCCGGCCCCACCCGGCGCACGATGTCCGGCCGCACCTGAAGGGACAGCACCATATCGGTATAGTCTTTGTCCACCTCTTTTTCGCCGATATAGGTGAGCAGCCCCTTTTCCAGCGCCTGGTTTTCATCCATGGGGCAGCACTGGTCATAGGAGAGCGCCGCCATGCGCTGGGTGACGCCGGCCACGGCCTCGGGGGAGAGCTGGGCCCCGTCAGGCCCATAGGCCTTAAAGCCGTTGTATTCCGGCGGGTTGTGGCTGGCGGTGATGACCACCCCCGCCGCGGCTCTCAGGTGCCTCACGGCATAGGACAGCACCGGCACCGGGCGCAGGCTATCAAACAGCAGCGCCCTGACCCCCCGGGCGGCCAGCATCAGCGCGGTTTCTTTGGCAAAGACATCGCTAAAGCGCCGGGAGTCATAGGCGATGGCAACCGGGCCTTCCGGCTGCCCCGCGTCAAGGCGCAGATAATCCGCCAGCCCCGCGGCTGCCCTTCTGATGGTGTAGCGGTTGATGCGGTTGGGCCCGGCGCCCAAAACGCCCCGCATGCCGGCGGTGCCAAAGGCCAGGTCCCGGTAGAAGCGGTCCTCCAGGGCCTTGGGGTCGTCTTTGACCTGCGCCAGCTCCTCTGTGATCTGCGTGTCAGAGGAAAACCATTTTAACCAGTCCTGATAGGCCTGTTTGATGTCCATTGTATTGACCTCCTTGCGGGAATCTTCAGTTTTTATATATTATATAGGCGAAAATCAACCTTGGCAAGGATGGGAGCGGCCCCATCCCGCCAAAGAGCAGAAGAATGCTTGACCATGTAATGAAATTGTAATAGAATAATACGCAAGTATCGGCGCCTTTAACTGAGGCTTGAATTTGGGAAGGAACGGGTGCGTATATGCATAAGAAAAGAAGGACCATCGGCGGGCTGAATCGCCTGGCGGCCATGCTATTGGCGTTGGTGATCGTGCTGCCGCTGATGCCGGCGATGGGGGAGGCTGTCTCCGCCTATGGCATGACCACGCTTGACAAGGTGAACATCCGCCCGGCGATGAACACCTCGGACTATATAGACCGGCTCCCCTTGGGCTGGGTGGCGAAGATCCTTGAGACCACTCAGAGCAGCGGCGTCACCTGGTACAAGGTGGAGACCGTGCTGCCCAAGTTCGCCAACCGGCCCGCCCAGACCGGCTATATCCGGGGGGATGTGTTCCGGCCCTTTACCCCGGCAGAGGAAGCCAGCTGGCTGGTATCAAAGCCCCAGATCTATGGCGGCAGCGTATCCCCGGTGGTGCCAGGCCCCGGCACGGTGATCACCGATCCTCCCTCCTCCACCTGGGTGACCGAGCCGCCCTCCTGGCAGGCGCCCACGGGCTATGTGCAGATCATCCTGCACAACACCAACCTCCGGGAGCAGCCGGAGAGCAGCACCATCTACGCCCAGATCCCCAAGGGCAAGATCCTGCCCTATTACGGCGGCGCCATCTACAGGGGCTCCTACCAGTGGCAATACGTCTACTATCCGGACAAGAACGAATTTGGCTATATCCGCAGCAATTGCTATACCTATACCACCGAAGCGGGCGAAGAACTGCCCCCTGGCACCCCCACCTATCCGGCCATGGGTTATGTCATCATCACGCTGCAAGGCACCAACCTCAGGCAGGAGCCCGGCGGCGGCAACATCATCAGGCGCCTTGACAAGGGCAAAGTGCTTCCTTATTACACGGAGGGCACCTGGGTAAACGGCTACGAGTGGCTGTCGGTATATATCCCTGAGACCAATCAGACAGGCTACATCCGCGGGGATTGCTATGCCTATACCGATGCCCAGGGCAAGCCCACAACCACGCCCAAGCCGATTCCCTCCACCCTGCCCGGCGGTGTCACCTATCCGCCCATCCTGGCGGGCAAGTATGCGCTGACAGCTGTGGCGGGCACCAGCCTCCGCCAGACGGAAAACGGCATTGCCCTCACGTCGCTTCCCATCCACACTCAGCTTGATATTATTAACTATCCCACCTCCATCACCAGCCCCTGGTACCGGGTGAAAGCCCTGGGCTATGAAGGTTATGTGCATGAGGATTTTATCCGCCTCCTCAGCGAAGGAGAAGCGGCGGCCTGGCTGGCCAACCGCACCCTGCCCCAGGATATGCGGCCTGGTGGCGGCGCGCTGCCGACCATCATCCCCACCAATCCCACCCAGGCTACCAGCGGCTATCTGCGCATCACCCTGCCGGGCACCAACCTGCGCAAGACGCCCGGGGGGCTCTCCCTGATGAAGTTTGACGTGGATACGGTGCTGCCCTTTGACGGCGCCCCCACCTACCACATGGGCTACTACTGGGCCTATGTGACCGACGCGCGCAGCGGCCATAAGGGCTATGTGCGCAGCGACTGCTATGTGATCACCCAGGGCGGCGGCACCCCGGTTGTGACCCCGGCACCCACGCAGCCCACCACCAGCCAGGGCGCCATCCGGCTCACCCTGGGCGGGGTCAAC
>DHQX01000012.1:24217-44540 GCA_002411105.1 Christensenella sp. UBA5327
CCCTGGGCGGGGTCAACCTGCGCCAGACGCCCGGTGGTGCCGTGCTCACCACCATCGCCAAGCGGGGAACCGAGCTGCCCCTCTTCAGCGCCCCCACCTACTACATGGGCTATTACTGGGCCTATGTCTACCATGAGGCCACCAACCATTACGGCTATGTGCGCAGCGACTGCTACGAGCTGATAGGCACATCGCCCCAGCCCACGGCGGTGCCGGGCTATCCCACCCCCACCCAGCCCCCCTGGGTGACCGTGCCGCCCACAAGCCCGGCAGCTGGCTACCTCCGGCTCGTCAAGGGCGGGGTTAACCTGCGCAACGCCCCGGCCGGCAGCACCATCGCCCAGCTGGACCGGGACCTTGAATTGGCCTACTTCGCTGTGACTGTGGCCAGCGGCTACACCTGGTATCAGGTGGACAGCCCCAAGGGCCGCGGATGGGTGCGCTCCGACGTGATTGTGCTCATGGACGGCCCCGGCGGCGGCACCCAGCCGGTGCCCACCACCACGCCCTCAACCGGCACCATGGGCTATGTGCTCACCATTAAGTCCGCCATCAACCTCAGGCAGACCCCCGGCTCCTCCAGGATTCTGGGCCGGGTGGACAAGGGCCTGGTGTTCCCCCTCCAGGGGCCTGTGCTCAGCGCCCAGGGCTACAACTGGTATCAGGTGTCCTCCGGCGGCCAGCTGGGCTACCTCCGGGGTGACTGCGTCAGGCAGCTGACCGCGGCTGAGGTGACCGATTACCTGGCCGGCAAGATGCCCGGCGTCACCCCGCCCCCAGACGGCGGGAGCGTGGTCTCAGGCTATGTGATCACCACCATCACCAGCGTCAACGTGCGGGAGGCCCCCAGCCTGGATGCCCGCACCCTGGGACAGATCCCCGCGGCTGGCGCCGTCTTCCCCTATGAGCGCACGGTGACCGCTGGCGGCAGCACCTGGTATAAGGTGAGCTATCAGGGCGTATCCGGCTATCTGCTGGGCTCCACCGCCCGGATGATGACGCCCAAGGAATATCAGGATTACCTGGCCGGCCAGCCCACCACCCCCCCCGTTCAGCCCACGCCGGTGCCTGATCCCTCGACCCTCAGCACCACCGCCGTGACGGTGATGGACAAGGTGCTGGTGCGCAATGCTGCGGGCATGACCAGCCGCACCCTCACCACGCTTTACAAGCAGGGCACCATTGTGGCCCTCCAGGGCGCCACCCAGCAGGCCAACAACTACACCTGGTACTCCGTGCGCGCAGCCGGCGTGAACGGCTGGATCCGCGGAGACATGCTGCGCATCCTCACCAAGCAGGAGGCCGCCGCCCTGGACCAGACCGGCGGCACCGGCACCCCGCCCGCCGCTGGCTACCGCCGGCTTGAGCTGGGGTCCATGGGCGAGGACGTGAGCCGGCTCCAGCAGGAGCTCAGCCGCCTGGGCTATCTGCGCCCCGGCTACACGCCAGGCACCTATGACTATCAGACCCGGACAGCCGTGATGGAATATCAAAAGGCAGTCAACCTGTTTGTGGATGGCATCGCCGGCAACGACACCCAGCACAAGCTGTACAACACCGTGCCGCAGGATCCCTACACCCCCGGCACGGGGGACAGCACCGTCAACCCCACCATCTACCCGGTGGAGAAGGTGGACTGGTACTCTGGCGACATCGATAGATTCTGGGCCCGGGGCGAAACCGCCATCCTCACCGATGTGAAGACCCGGATCTCCTTCCGGGTGAAGCGCTGGGCAGGCGGCTACCACGCTGACGTGGAGCCCCTCACCGCCAGCGACACTGCCGCCATGTGCCAGATCTATGGGGTGAGAAACGCCCAGGAGATCCTGGAGAAGAATTTGTATCAGCGCAGGCCGGTGTGGATCACCCTCAAGGGCCGCAGCTTTGCCGCCTCCGTCTACGGGGTGCCCCATAACTATCCCAAGGGCGATACCATCCCGGACAACAACTTCAACGGCCAGTTCTGTGTGCACTTTGTCAACAGCCGCCTGCACAGCAGCGGCAACAAGGTTGACGGTGACCACCAGAAGGCCATCAACGATGCCTACAATGCGGCACCACAAAAAAAATAACCGATCAGCCATCATCATCGGCGGCGGGGCCTCTGGCCTTGCCGCCGCCTGTTTGTGTGTGGCAAACGGGCTGCCGGTGACGCTGCTGGAAAAGGAAAACCGGGTGGGCCGTAAGCTCCTGGCCACTGGCAACGGCCGGTGCAACCTTTTACACATGGGGCCGCCGGTGTTCTTTGGCGATGTCGCCTTTGCCCAGGCGGTGATGGCCCGCTGCGGCATATCCCAGGTGTTGGCCTTCTGGCAGGGCCTGGGGCTTATCACCCGGGAGGAGCCGGACGGACGCGTCTACCCCGCCACGAATCAGGCCGCCACGGTGCTGGACTGCCTGAGGTTAAGGCTTGAGGCTTCCCCCTTGTGTGAGATAATAACCAGCGCTCTGGTGACAGACATCCACAAGGGGCCGGAGGGCTTTGCGGTCCTCACCCAGGACGGGGCCAGGCATGAAGCGCTCTGGGTGCTGGTGGCGGCAGGCGGGGCCGCCGCCCCGCGGCTGGGGGGCTCCGACAGCCTCATGAAGCCCCTGGCGCGCCTGGGGCACCGGGTCATCCCCGCAAGGCCCGCGCTGTGCCCCCTGGTGACGGACACCCGGGCCATTCGCGGCCTGTCCGGCCTCAGGGTACCGGTGCGCTTGGGGCTTGAGGTGGCAGGGGAGGTTATCACCGCCTCAAGCGGTGAGGGCCTGTTCACCGACTATGGCATAAGCGGGCTTTGCGCCATGCAGCTGGCCCGGGACGTGGGAGAGGCGCTTGAGCGCGGGAAGGGCGTGCGGCTGCTGATCGACTTTTCCCCGGGCCTGGGGCTTACGCCCCCTGAGATGTGCCGCATCAGCCCGGCGGCCTTTTATCAGCAGGCCGGGCTGGCCCGCCAGGTGCTCCTGGCCCTCCTGGGGGCGCGGCGCAAAAGCCATGGGGAAGACCTGCTGTATGTGGGGCTGCTGCCCCGCCTGCTCATTGAGAAAGTGCAACCCCTCCCCCTGGAGGAGGCCGCCAGCTGGCTGACCGGGCTTGCGCTGCCCGTGACAGGCGTCAAGGGCTTTGACCAGGCCCAGGTGGCTGCGGGCGGCCTGGACTGCCGGGACTTTGACCCCGCCACCCTGGCCTCCCGGCTGGTGCCGGGGCTTTATGCGGCGGGCGAGGCGCTGAATGTGGATGGCGACTGCGGGGGCTACAACCTGCTGTTCGCCTGGGCCACGGGGATATTGGCGGCGGGGGATATCATCAGCAAGTCAGCCTCTTTGACCAAAAAATAGCCGGTATCCGGCCGCTCTCAGTTGTAAATCAAGGGGTCCTTTGCTATACTGTGGGCGTTATTTTTATGTGGTTCTCTAAGGATTTGGAAGAGGTGAAGGGATGGAGATGAAGGCGTTTTTGCAGGAGGTCACGGCAAAGCGCGGCTTGCCTGGCGACGAGGGGCCGGTGGCGCAGTGGGTGGCCGAGCGCTTCGGAGAATACTGCGATGAAGTGAAAATCGACGCCATGCACAGCGTGGTGGGCCGCATCAAGGGCGACGGGCCCAGGCTGGCCTTTTTGGCCCACCTGGACGAGGTGGGGCTGATGGTGATCAAGGTGGAGGATGACGGCAGCCTGCGCCTGGGCCAGGTGGGGGGCATTGACCCCCGCATCCTGCCCGGCATGCGGCTGACGGTGTTTGGCAAGGAAACGCTGCCCGGCATCGTGGGCGCCAAGGCGCCCCATCTGCTCAGCGAAGAGGAGCGGGGCCGCGCCCAGAAGCTGGAGGACATGTATGTGGACCTGGGGCTTCCGGCTGAAAAGGTGAAGGAGCTGGTGCGCGTGGGCGACCAGGTGCAGCTGGAGCACCGCTTTGTGGAGCTGAAAAACGGCCGCGTGGCCGCCAAAACCCTGGATGACCGCTGCTGTGTGGCTATCCTGTACCGGGCGATGGAGCATTTGAAGGGCCTGAAGCACCAGGCGGACCTGTACTTCATCGCCTCCAGCCAGGAGGAGGTGGGCGGGCGCGGGGCCATGACCTCCGCCTACAACGCCGAGCCTGATATGGCGATGGTGCTGGACGTGGGCTTCGCCCATCAGCCCGGCTGCGACCGGGAGAGCACCCTGGACATGGGGAAACCCCTGATCACCCTGGGGCCCTACCTCAACCCCGTCCTCACGGGGAAGCTGGAGGAGGTGGCAGGGCGCATCAAGGTGGAGGTGCAAAAGGAAGTGGCGCCCAGAGGCACGGGCACGGACACCGATGAGGTGGCGGCTTCCCGCTCAGGCGTGCCCTGCGTGCTCATTGGCATCCCGGTTAAAAACATGCACACCGCCGTTGAGGTGCTGGATATGAACGCCCTGGAGGAGGCCGCGCGCCTGGTGGCCCACTTTGCCGCCGCCTGTGAGGCATCCTGGGAGGAGGAACTATGGAACTGAGAACATTGACCGATGCCTTTGGCCCTTCAGGCTATGAGAACCCGGTGCGCACCCTGATTCGCCAGGAAGCGGAGAAGCGCTGCGATGATGTGTCGGTGGACCGGATGGGCAACCTCATCTGCAGAAAGCCAGGCCGTGACCGCAGCAAGCCCGCCGTGGCCGTGGCCGCCCACATGGACGAGATCGGCTTTATCGTGGTGGGGCATACCGATGACGGCCTCCTGCGCTTTAGGCCGGTTGGCGGCATTGACCCCCGGGTGGTGGTGTCCAAATGGGTCCTGATCGGCAATGACCGCCTGCCTGGCGTCATCGGAGCCCCCCCCATCCACCTGCAGGAGCGGGATGACTTGGGCAAGGTGCTCCCTTTTAGCAAGCTGCATATTGACATCGGCGCCAAAGACCAGAAGGAGGCCGAATCCCTGGCCCCCCTGGGCAGCTATGCCGTGTTTGACACCCCGTATATGGAATATGGCGATGGCTTTGTGGCGGCCAAGGCCCTGGATGACCGGGTGGGCTGCTTCAACCTGTTGAAACTGCTGGAAGAGGAGTACGACTGTGACCTGATCTGCGTGTTTGTCACCCAGGAGGAGGTGGGCCTCAGGGGTTCCCACACGGCGGCTTTTTCCCTGGATGCGGAAATCGCCGTGGTGCTGGAGGGCACCGCCGCCAATGACCTGGGGGATGTGGAGGAGCGCTTCCACGTGTGCACCCCGGGGCAGGGCGTGGCGGTGAGCTTTATGGACCGCGCTTCCATCGCTGACCGGGCGCTGTTTAAAACCATGCTGAAGCTGGCCCGGGAGCAGGGCATCCCCGCCCAGGTGAAGCGGGGTATCACCGGGGGCAACGACGCCGCCTCCTTCCAGCGGGGAGGCCGCGGCGCCCGGGTTGTGGTGCTGTCGGTGCCCTGCCGGTATATCCATTCCGCCAACAACGTGGCAAAGTGGTCTGATATCCGCGCCCAGGCCGATCTGGCCCGCGCCTTTCTAAAAAGCCTGTAACAGAAGGAGAGAGAGAAGATGCTTCGGGATACATTAAAAACCCTATTGGCGGCCTATGGGCCAACCGGCAGCGAACACGCGGTGGCGGAGGCCATCAAGTCCCTTCTGGAGGGGCATGTGGACAGCATGCGCACGGACAGCCTGGGCAACCTGATTGTGGAGAAGTTTGGCTCTGATGAGGGCGGGCGCCGCGTCATGTTCTCCGCCCACATGGACCACATCGGCCTGGTGGTGACCCATATTGAGAAAGAGGGCTTCCTGCGGGTGTCAAACCTGGGCGGCATCGGCCCTGCCCATGTGCGCGGCCAGAAGGTGGTGTTTGAAAACGGCACCCCGGGCGTTGTGATGCTGGAGCCCAACACCAAGGGGGATGGCAAGCAGCCCACCCTGGAGCAGCTGTTCGTCGATATCGGCGCTGAAACCAGGGAAGAGGCGGAGAAGCTGGTGCACATCGGTGATGTGGCGGTCTACGCGCCGGAGTTCATCGCCCTGGGGAAGCACCGCGTGGCCGCCCCCGCCATGGACGACCGCTGCGCCTGCGCGCTGTTGGTGGAGATGCTGCTGTATGCTGAGGACCAGAAGAACACCATCATCGGCGTGTTTTCCACCCAGGAAGAGGTGGGCCTCCGGGGCGCCACCGTGGCCGCCTTCAACCTGGAGCCGGACATCGGCCTGGCCCTTGACGTGACCGCCTGGGGCGATACGCCGGAGACCAAATACCCGGCGGTGAAGCTGGGCCAGGGCCCGGCGGTGAAGATCATGGACCGCTCCATGATCGCAAGCCCCAAGGTGCGGGATGCCCTGTTTGAGGCGGCGGAGGCTGCCGGGGTGTCCGTGCAGCGGGAGGTGCTGGCTTTTGGCGGCACCGACGGCGGCGCCATCCAGCAAAGCCGGGGCGGTGTGCCCACAGGCACGCTGTCCATCCCCTGCCGCTATGTGCACTCAGCGGTTGAAACCATCGACATGCGGGATATGGAGGGGGCGCTGAAGGTGCTGCTCCAGTTCATCGACCGGGTATAAACCACACAGACGGAGGAAATGATCATGATTATCACCACCACCCCCCATGTGGAAGGCCGCGAGGTGTCAGAGTATGTGGGCATCGTGTTTGGCGAGGTGATCGCTGGCATCAACTTCATGAAGGACCTGGCAGCCGGCTTCCGGAACATCTTTGGCGGCAGATCCCAGGGCTATGAGGAAGAGCTGATGCACGCCCGCACCCAGGCCCTGGAAGAAATGGAGCAGCGCGCCATGCAGATGGGCGCTTCCGCCGTCATCGGCGTGAAGATGGACTATGAGGTGCTGGGCGCTGACAACGGCATGCTGATGGTGACCTGCTCAGGCACCGCGGTGCGCCTGAAATAAACCGGGGAAAACGCCCAGGGGCCCAGGCCCCGGGCATACCCATTGCAAGAAACGGAGCGAAACATGAAAGAGATGACCGCAGCGAACCTGCGCAGCCTGTTTATCGAGTTCTTTGTGGATCATGGCCACACGGTGATCCCCTCGGCCAGCCTGATCCCGGAGAATGACCCCACGGTGCTGTTTACCACCGCCGGCATGCACCCCCTGGTGCCCTATTTGATGGGGCAGACCCACCCGGCGGGCAAGCGCCTGGTGAATGTGCAGAAATGCGTGCGCACCGGCGATATTGACGACGTGGGCGATAAAAGCCACCTCACCTTCTTTGAGATGCTGGGCAACTGGAGCCTGGGGGACTATTTCAAGAAAGAGATGATCCCCTGGAGCTGGGAGTTTCTGACCAGCCCCCAATACCTGGGGCTTGACCCCAACACCCTGGCCTTTTCGGTCTTTGAGGGGGATGAAAACGCCCCCCGGGACCAGGAGAGCTTTGACCTGTGGGTGAAGGCTGGCGCCAAGCCAGAGCAGATATACTTCCTGCCCAAGGCATACAACTGGTGGGGCCCCGCCGGGCAGACCGGCCCCTGCGGGCCTGACACCGAGATGTTTGTGGTGAAGGATCAGGCGCCCTGCGGGCCGGACTGTAGCCCCGCCTGCGACTGCGGGCGCTACCTTGAGATCTGGAACGACGTGTTCATGCAGTATGAGAAGCTGGCGGACGGCAGCTATGTGCCGCTCAAGCACCAGAACGTGGACACCGGCATGGGGCTTGAGCGCACCATCTCTGTGCTGACCGGCAAGGATTCGGTGTACGAGACCGACTTGTTTGCCGGTATCATCGCGAAAATCGAGGAGCTCTCCGGCAAGCGCTATCAGGGGGCGGATGAGGAGACCCTGAAGGCTTTCCGCATCATCGCCGACCATCTGCGCACCGCCACCTTCATCCTGGGGGATACCCGGGGCGTCTCCCCCTCCAATGTGGACCAGGGCTATGTCTTAAGGCGGCTCATCCGCCGCGCCGTGCGCCACGGCATGGGCATTGACATGCCCGAGGGCTTCACCGCCGATATCGCCATGGTCATCATCGACCAGTATTATACGGTGTACCCGGAGCTGAAGGACAACCGCTCCTTTGTGCTGGAGCAGCTGCTGCTGGAGGAGAAGCGCTTTGCCCGCACCCTCAGGCAGGGGGTGAGGGAGTTTGAGAAGATGCTCTTCAGGATGGAGGATTCCATCGCCAAGATGGACGCCTTCAAGAATCAGCTGCGCGACACCATGTTCAAGGAGGAGGACCTGGCCCGCCTGGCCCAGGCCCGGGAGGCGATGAAGAGCATCGGCTCCACCCTCAGGCCCACCCCCGAGGCCCAGGCCTTTATGCAGGAGCTGAATGAGGTGGCAAAGGCCGTGGACACCATCAAGGCCTTCAAGGGCAAGATGGACACCAGGCTGAAGGGGCTTAAGACCATCGCCGGCCGGGATGCCTTCAAGCTCTATGACACCTATGGCTTCCCGGTGGAGATCACCATGGAGATGGCCAGGGAGCGGGGGCTAGCGGTGGATGAAAAAGACTTTGAGGAGCGTTTTCGACAGCACCAGAAGGCCAGCCAGGCCGGGGCCGAGCACCGGTTCAGGGGTGGGCTTGCCGACAGCAGCGAGCAGACCACCCGGCTGCACACCGCCACCCACCTGCTGCAGGCGGCTCTCCGGAAGGTGCTGGGGGATGAGGTGGGCCAGAAGGGCTCCAACATCACCGCTGAGCGCCTGCGGTTTGACTTCACCTTTGGGCGCAAGATGACGCCTGAGGAAGTCCAGGAGGTGGAGCGCCTGGTGAACCAGTCCATCAAGGCCGACGCCCCCATCACCATGGAGGAGATGACGGTGGAGGAGGCCAAAGCCCAGGGCGCCATCGGTCTTTTTGAGGAGCGCTACGGCGACAAGGTGCGGGTGTACACCATGGGGGATTTCTCCAAGGAGGTCTGCGGAGGGCCCCATGTGGCGCGCACCGGGGAACTGGGCAGCTTCAAGATCCAGAAGGAGGAGAGCTCCTCCGCCGGGGTCAGGCGCATCCGGGCCACGGTGGGCGAGCCCACCGCATAACAGGGCGGGCGAAGCCCATACAAGGAGAATAGCAATGAAAAAGGCACGCGTCCTTTGTTTCACGCTGATTGCCCTCATCGGATTGTTCCCCCTTGCCCAGGGGGAACAACCCATTTTGCACCGCTATGCCTGGCAGGGGGATATGGCGATTTTTCTGGGTGAGAATAGGCGCTTTGGGCTTATCAACCGGGATGGCGTGGTGCTGGTGCCCGCGCAATATGACCTGATCAGCCCGTTTTGGGATGGGGTTGCGCTGGTGTTTGAAGGAAACAAGCAGGGCCTGCTCTCTCAAACCGGCGTTCTCATCAGCCCGCCCCAGTGGGATCAGGTGAGCGACTTTGCGGATGGCCTGGCGGTGATCATCCAGAATGGCAAGCAGGGCTGTATCAATGACGCGGGTGAGGTGATCAGCCCGCCTCAGTGGGATCGGGTGATGACTTTCAGTGATGGGCTGGCGGTGGTGGAGCAGGGCGGGCTATCAGGCGCCATTGACCCATCGGGCAAGGTTGTCATCCCGGTCAAGTACGAGCGGCTCTACCCCTTTTCTGAGGGATTGGCCCGTTTTTTTGAAAACGGGAAAAGCGGCTATATCAACCAGCAGGGCGAAGTGGTGATACCGCCCGTGCTCCAATATGGGGATCAGTTTTCAGGCGGCGCAGCCGGTGTGTTGTGGGATCAGGACAAGCGGGCAGGCTACCTGAACACCCAGGGCGAGGCGATCATTGACAGCGTCAAGCCCCAAGAAGGCGTTAGTCAGTGGGCATGGCAGGGGGATGTCGCATATTATATGGATCCCCAGGGGAAAATCGGCCTAGTGAACCGGGCGGGAGAGCAGCTGATTCCTGCGCGGTATGACGGGGTTTATCCTTTCAAAGATGGCGTGGCCAAGGTGTATGAACAAGGGCAATATGGCCTGATTGCCCAGGATGGCAGCATCCTGATCGAGCCCCAGTGGGATAAAATTGACAAATTCTCACAAGGCATGGCGCTGATTGAGAAGGACAAAAAGTTTGGGTTTATCAACCAAAAGGGCGAGGTAATTATGCCGCCCCAGTGGAGCCTGATGGCGGATTTTGAAGACGGGCTGGCCGCTGTGATCCAGGATGACTTCAAAATGGGCTATATTAACAAAACCGGGGATATGGTGGTACCTGCCAAGTGGGATGAGGTGGGCAGATTCCGGGATGGTCTGGCCCGGTTTAAGGATAATGGGAAATATGGTTACCTCAATGGGCAAGGTGAAGTGGTCCATCCGGCGGTTTGGATGAGTGCTGGGGACTTCCGGGGCGGCCTGGCCTTGGTGCACTGGGCTGAAAATGTGGTGAGTGTCATCAACACCCAAGGGGAGATCGTCTTCGGCTATGTGCCAATGCCATAAGCGGGACATGCAAGGCGCAGGGGCTATCAGGTATCCGTGGGCGTGTTTGATGCTTATGAGGTGGATTTTGTCGCAGAAAACCAAAATGGCCGCCGCTATATCCAGGTGTGCCATTCCCTTGAGCTTGCCGAGGTCAGGCAGCGGGAATTGCGTCCATTGGCGCTTATCCGCGATGCCTATCCCAAGCTGGTCATTACCCGGGACCGGGCTGTGACAGGGGATATTGAGGGCATCCAAATTATTCCCGCAACTGATTTTTTGCTGGACACAGCGTACTGATACATCAGGAGCAAGCCATGCACAGGAATGAAAATCACCTCCAACATCAGGCCCTGGCCTTTCTGAATGAAAAACCCTTGCTTCGGGTGGCGCCCCTTTTTGCTTTTGACCGGGGCAGGGTGGAGATCATGGCCCTCTTAAAGGATGGTTTGCTGTTTAAAGATCAGGATAGCGACATCGTGTTCCTCTGCGCTGACAGCGATGAAACGGCGCTTGATTTGCTTGAGGCGCTCACAGACTGTGATATCATGGTGTTTGAGCGGGTGAACCTGGACGGGCACATCCGTAAGCGCTATGGGTTTACCTGGCACACCCCGGTTTACAATACCATCTATGAAAAAAAGACCCCGGTGCCGGTGGACCCGGATTTTACCCTGCGGCCGCTTTCCCTGGCGGACTACCCCTTGGTGCGTGCCCATTATGATCTGATTGGGGATGAAGGCCTGACATACCACCTGAAGCGGGGGGATATGCTGGGGGGCTATGTGGCAGGCGAGATGGTGGGCTTTATCGGAAGGCACGAGGAGGGCAGCATGGGCATGCTCTATGTGCTGCCTCAATACCGGAGGCGGGGCTATGCCTGGCAGCTGGAGGGGCATCTCATCAACCGGGTGCTGGCCTCAGGTGAGCGGGTGTTTGGCCAGGTGATTGTGGGCAACCACGCTTCCCTGGCGCTTCAGCGCAAGATGGGCATGACCATCTGCGAAGAGGTGACCAGTTGGATGGGAAAGTGACAGAAAGGTAAAAACAGCATGAAACACGAGGAATTCAAGAATCACAAGGACATCTCCCCGGAGCGCAAATCGCTCTACTACGGCGGCATGGTGCTCACCGGGATCGGGCTGGTGATGTTCATTGGCGTGTTTATCGGTTTTGCGACTTCCTTTGGCGATTTCAACGTCATGGAAAACGGCACCGGCAATATTGTGTGGGCGGTGGTGGGCATGGTGCTCATCATCATAGGCAACGCCATGCGCGGCGTGGGCGCCAAGGGCTTGGCGGGCTCAGGCGTTCTTCTTGACCCGGAGAAGGCCCGGGAGGACCTGTCCCCCTACACCCACGCCGTGGGCGGCATGGTCAAGGACGCGGCCGAGGGCTTCCGGCAGGCCGGAGGCGAAGCGCAGGCGCCAATCAAGGTGCGCTGCGGGCATTGCCGCGCGCTTAACGATGAGGAGGACAAGTTCTGCGGCCAGTGCGGGAAGGCGCTCTAAGCCTTTCAGACAAATGTTCACAGAAACCGCATATTTCTTTTGATGCTGATGGGCGTATAATGGGTCCATCAGGAGGGCTTGGCTATGGATAGGCAAACGGCGTTCTGGGCGCGGGAAGCGGATGAGGTGCTGGAGGAGCTGGGCCTAAGCCGGGATGGGCTCACCAGCGCCCAGGCGCAAGCGCGGCTCAATCAGTATGGCCCCAACCGCCTGTCAAAAAAGCGGCACAAGGGGCCGCTTACGCTTTTTTTGGGGCAATTTAAAAGCCCCATCACGCTGATTCTGCTGTTTGCCACGGCCATTTCCCTTGTGGTGCATGATTACGCGGATTCGGTGATCATCCTGGTGATTGTGCTCATCAGCGCCCTGCTGGGCTTTTTTCAGGAGTATAACGCGGGAAACGCGGTAAAAAAGCTGCTTGACATCGTGCGGGTGAAAACCCGCCTGCGCCGGGACGGGCAGGATGTGGAGCTGCCGGTGGAGGATGTGGTGCCGGGCGACATCGTGAGCCTGACCGCCGGCGACATGATCCCGGCTGACGCGCTGCTGCTTAAGAGCAATGCGCTAATGGTGGATGAATCAAGCCTCACCGGCGAGAGCTTTCCGGCTGAGAAATCGCCCGGCAAATCTGCCGAGGGCAGCCCCATCGCCCAGCGCACGGGCGCTGTGTTCATGGGCACCCATGTGATCAGCGGCCAGGGCGAGGCTCTGGTGGTGCGCACCGGGAGCGACACCGAATTTGGCGCCATCGCCGCCCGCCTGGGCCACCAGGAGAGCGAGACCGACTTTGAGCGCGGGGTGCGCCGGTTTGGAAGCCTTTTGATGGAGATCACGGTGTTGCTGCTCATGGCCATTTTTGTGATCAACATGTTCCTGGGCAAGCCCGTGCTTGATTCCTTCATGTTTTCCCTGGCGCTGGCGGTGGGCATGACGCCCCAGCTTTTGCCCGCCATCATCAGCGTGAACCTGTCCCGGGGCGCCAAGGAGATGGCCCGGCAAAAGGTGATCGTTAAAAAACTGTCCGCCATTGAGGACTTTGGCACCATGCAGGTGCTGTGCTCTGACAAGACCGGCACCATCACCCAGGGCAAGGTCACCCTGGACATGGCGGCTGATATTCATGGGCAGCCAAGTGACCTGGTGGCGCTTTGCGCCTTCCTCAACGCCCGCTTCCAGAGCAGCTACCAAAACCAGATCGACCAGGCCATTCTCCAGGCCTTGCCCCATGAAGCTGCGGATTATGCCAAAATCGGCGAGATCCCCTACGACTTTTTGACAAGGCGCATGGGGGTGATGCTGGGGACACCCGCAAACTCCCCCTTTGGGGAAGGGCGCGTGCTGATTGTAAAGGGCGCTGTTAAAAACCTGCTGGAGGCCTGTGACAAGGCGCTGGATGAAAACCGCCAGGCCCAGCCCATCGCCCTTCTGAAGCCTGCCATTTTAGAGCAGTTTGAAGCCTTCAGCCAGGCGGGCAGCCGGGCGCTGGGGGTGGCCTGGAAGGCGCTGGGCGATGACTACGCGGGGGAGCGGGGGGAGCAGGGGCTCACCTTCGCTGGGTTCCTGAGCCTGTCAGACCCGCTCAAGCCCGGCATTGCGGACACCATCGCCCAGCTGCGGGGCCTGGGGGTGGCGCTTAAAATCATCACCGGGGATAACCGCCTGATCGCGGCCCATATCGCACAGCAGCTGGGCCTTTCGCCAGACAGGGTGATCAATGGCGAGGAGATTGACCAGATGAGCGACAGCGCCCTGGTGAAAAACGCCGCTGACGCCATGATCTTTGCCGAGATTGCCCCCAACCAGAAGGAGCGCATCATCCTGGCGCTCAAAAAGGGCGGCCAGGTGGTGGGCTATATGGGGGACGGCATCAACGACGCCTCAGCCCTGCACGCAGCGGATGTGGGCATCTCGGTGGACACGGCGGCCGATGTGGCCAAGGACGCGGCCACCATTGTGCTGATGGCGCAGGACTTGAAGGTGCTGATCGCGGGTGTCAGGGAGGGGCGAAAAACCTTTGCCAACACCATGAAGTATGTGTTCATGGCCACCTCGGCCAACTTTGGCAACATGTTTTCCATGGCGGGCGCCTCGCTGTTCCTGCCCTTTTTGCCCCTGCGCTCCACCCAGGTGCTGCTGACCAACCTGCTCACTGATTTTCCCGAAATGCAAATCGCCGCTGACCGGGTGGATGAGGAGATGCTCACCCGCGCCCAGCGCTGGAACCTGGGGTTTATCAAGCGGTTCATGCTGATGTTTGGCAGCCTCAGCTCGGTGTTTGATTATCTGACTTTTGCGGTGCTGCTGCTCATCTTCCGCGCGGATGAGACCATGTTTCAGACCGGCTGGTTCACCGAATCGGTGATCTCAGCGGCCACGATAGTCTTTGTGGTGCGAAGCAGGAAGCCTCTGGGCCAAAGCCGCCCCGGGCGGGGGCTTAGCGTGGCCACCATGCTGGTGGTGCTTGCCACCCTGGCCCTGCCCTATACGCCTCTGGCGCCCATCCTGGGCTTCGCCCCCCTGCCCTGGCAGGTGCTGCTGGCGATCTTCGCCGTGGTGGCGCTGTATGTCCTCTCAGGTGAGGCTTTGAAACGGGCTTTTTACCGGAAGATTGGTTAGGCCTAAAGCCTTTCCGCCCATTCCTTTTCCCTAAACCCCACCAGCACAAAGTCATCCCCCACCACAAGGGGGCGCTTCACCAGCATGCCGTCTGAGGAAAGCAGCGCCAGTTGCTCCTTTTCCGTCATCCCGTCCAGTTTGTCCTTCAGCCCCAGGGAGCGATAGGAAAGGCCGCTGGTGTTAAAAAACCGGCGCAGGGTCAGCCCGCTTTTCTGGTGCCAGTCGGCCAGTTCCTTTTCCGTTGGGTTTTCTTCCTTGATGTCCCGAAATTTATAGGCAATCCCGCTTTTGTCCAGCCAAACCCTGGCCTTTTTGCAGGTGGAGCAGCCGGGGTAACAGATAAACGCTAGCATCATCATTTCCTCTGTAGAAATTTTTAAAGGAGGGGTCTGGGGAGGAAAAATTTTTCAAAAATTTTCCTCCCCAGCAATTCCTTTGTCATTTCCCGCCCTTCACGCGCAGGGCAGTCCCCGGGCCTCTCTAAAGCTCCTGATCTCCTCCTGGATGATCCTCCCCTGGTCGATCACCAGGGCGGGCTTTAGGTGCCGGGGCATTTTGCCCTCAATGAGGGGGTCAATCAGCGGGGCCAGGCCCCGGCTCAGGACGCGGCTGACGGTCTTGGGGTACATGGCGGGGGTGTTGTCCACCGCGTAGTGGATGACGCCGTCCACCGTATACACCGGGTCATCAATGGTGGTGGGGCGGGAGGTTTCGATCTCCAGCCCCTGGTTGCAGGTGACGTCAATGATCAGCGTCCCCGGTTTCATTTTTTTCAGGTCGTCCCGGTAAATGATCCGGTCAGGGCGGCTGGTATCCCACATGATGCAGTTGACCAACACGTCATAATCAAACATCTTTTTACGGAAAAGCTTTTCAAATTTGCGGGGGTAGACATCCACCTGGGCTCCCAGGCCGTGGAGGATGCGCAGGGCGCCCTTGGCGGTTTGCCCGTTGCCCAGGATGGCCACGGTGGCGTCATAGGGCATCTTGCCGCTGTGCCTGAAGCCATGGAGGATGGCGGCCTCGCCAGCCACCTCCCGGTTGCGGTAGAAGATGTAGCGCCCGTCCTCATAGATCTCCTCCCAGGCGAGGACCGTGTGTTTGCCCCTTAGCACAGCGGTGGTAAAATCCGTCATCTGCACGGCGTGGGCCCAGCCAAAAAGGATGCGGCCAGGGGCCAGCTCGTCCAGATAGTCCGCGTCACCCAGCTTCACATCGGCGATGATGTCACACCCAAGGGCCTCTGCCCGGGGCACGATCCTGGCCCCCTGGCGGCGATAAGCGCTGTCGGGAATGCCCAGGGAATTGCCGTAGCCTTCCTCAAAAAACAGCTTGCGGCGGTGGGCAATCTGGGGCAGGTCCTGGGGCAGGAGCGCGCGGCGCTCCTCGTTGTTCTTGTGGCTGATGATCAGCCCGATGCTGCGCATGGTGCGCCTCCTTTCCAGCTGATGGGGCCAGGCCCGCCGATGCGGGTTGAAAAGGGATATGCTGTTTGTTTTGGGATGGGGGATACGCTTTAAAAGTAACGGATGCGTGGGGGAATGTCAATCAGGGGTCAAAGAGAACCCGCCATCAGCCCCTGGCTCTTCCCACCGGCGCCATATACACCACAAACTCGTCCTTCCCGTCCAGGCCCAGGAGCTGATCTGCCGCTGGCTGGTCATAGGCGGCCACCGCACAGGTGCCAAGCCCCGCGGCTTCCGCCGCCAGGTAGAGGTTCTGGCAGAGGTGGCCGGCGTCAATGGCGATCACCTTGTGGGAGGCCTCCCGGTAGCGCCACTCGGTGCGGTAGGGCACGGCGCTCCAGACAAAGGTGGCAGGCGCCAGGCCCACAAAGGTCTGCCCTAGGGCGGCCTCAGCCACCAAATCCGGCAGGTTGGCGGGGCTCCCCAGCAACACCAGGGCGTGGGAGAGGGGCAGATAGCGCCAGATGCCCGCCTCAAACACCTGCCCATCCCGGGCGGCTGAGGGCTGGGTGAGGGCCAGATAGGTTTCAAACGGGTGGCGGTTGCCAGCGGAGGGCACGGTGCGCAGCACCCGCTCGCCCTTGGCCCTGCGCACGCCTTGGGTGGCCCACAGGAGGAAGGAAAGCTCCTCCGCGGAAAGGCCGCCCGGCTGATATTTTCGGACGCTTTGCCGATTGGCGATCAGCGCGGCCAGGTCATGGCTGAGGCGCACAGCTCCCTGCCAGGCGGGCAGGGGCCTGGCTTGCTGCCCCTTGGCCAGCGGCTTTTCCACTGCTGGCATCGGGTGCCCCAGGGACTGGTCGGTGCGGCTGAAGTCGGTGCGCCGCCTGATGTCATCCTTCAAAAATTCGCGCAGGGTATGGATGGTTTCCTGGTCTTTCATCGCTGCCTCCCAAGTGTTTTCAAAAAGCCGCAAGGGGCCGCCGCCACAGCGACAGCCCCCTGCTTCAATGCATCAAGGATGTTACTCTCCCTTGGCCGCTTCGGTGCCTGCGATGCGCCCAAACACCAGGATATCGGCCAGGGCGTTGCCGCCCAGGCGGTTGGTGCCATGGATGCCGCCGGTCACCTCACCCGCCGCGTACAGGCCGGGGATGGGCTGGCCCAGCTCGCTGAGAACCTGGGTTTTGGTGTTGATGCGCACGCCGCCCATGGTGTGGTGCATGGTGGGCACGCGCTTGCCCGCGTAGAAGGGGCCGTTGTCAATGGGGGTGCCGTAAAGCGTGCGGCCAAAGGCGTCGGGCTCCTTGCTGAGGCAGTGCTTGTTGTATTCCTCCAGCGCCGCCTTCAGGTTTTCGACCGGCACGTCAATCTGCGCGCACAGCTCTTCCAGGGTTTCGCCCTTGAAGGCGCGGCCCGCGGCGATGAGGGAATCGATGGATTCGTTGAAGTTGTTTTTTATATCGCCTGTGGGATAGGTGTCGGAATCCATGATCACCCACAGGAAGGCGCCGGGCTGGGCAAACAGCGCGTGGGTCATCTCATCCCGCCTGCCGCCTTCGTTGACAAAGCGCTTGCCCTCCGCGTTGACAAAGATGCGGCTTTCAACCCCGTGCTCAATGGCGCCAGACAGGCTGCCGGTCTCCGGGTCGCCCAGGGGGAGCAGCTGGAGGTTGCCCATCTGGATGAGATCAGCGCCCAGCTTCATCAGCATCTTGATGGCATCGCCCGTGGCGCCGGGGTGGTTGGTGGAGGGGATGGAGGCGTCCAGAGTGGCCCACTGGATGTTGTAGGCCTGGCGCAGCTCCACATTGCGGGAGAAGCCGCCCATGGCGCAGACCACGCCCTTGGCAGCCATGGCGGTCACGGTGTTGCCGGTTTCGCCGGTGCATTTGACGCCCACCACCCGGCCGGTTTCATCGGTGATGAACTCCTCCGCCTTGGTGTTCAGGCGCACTTCGATGCCCTTGTTGGCCTCCACATAGTCCATATACGTCTTGAAGAACCCGGTGCCAACGGGCATGGAGGGCTTCCAGGCGCGGGGCCAGAGGCCGCCAAGCACCGTGAAGGGCTCCGCATTGAATTCCATGCCCATGCCCTTAAGCCATTCCACGCCGTCCCAGACGTTGCTGACCAGGGTGTGAATCAGATCGGGATACCCCTGCTTGTCGCCGCCTTCATAGGTCTGGGTGTAGTGCCATTCCACCGAGTCATTCTGCCGGATGGCCATTTCGCTGCGGTCATCCACGGCGTTGAGCGCGCCGCCAGCCAGGATGGTGTTGCCGCCCACCTTGGGCATTTTTTCAATCACCAGCACGGTGGCGCCGTTCTGATGGGCCTGCACGGCAGCCGCCATGCCAGCACCGCCTGCGCCAATCACCACCACGTCAGCGGAAAGCTCCTCGTCCGCGGCTTTTTCCACCACGACTTCGGCTTTTTCCTGATAGTTGGCCGGGTCAAAGCCCGCCTGGGTGATGGCATCCTCCATGGCCTTGATGATGGCTTGCGAGGTCATGGAAGCGCCGCCCACCACGTCCACCTTGATGGACTGGCTGGCCACGATCTCCGGCAGCAGTCTCTCAAACGCCGCATCGGCAATGCCCGGCGTTTCCTTGCTTTCCACCAGTTTGACCTCCAGGATTTTGCCCTGGGCGTCAAAGGACACGTCCAGCACCACGGAATCCTTGCCGCCGATGCCGCTTTCGCCCCTGCCGGTGACCGTCTTGCCCTCCCCCAGCGCCAGCGCCATGGTGAACAGCATCACCACGCTCAATGCCAGGGCAACGATTTTTCTGCTCATAATAACCCTCCTCACGTCACTATTTGTTTTTGGAATACCGCTTTATAATGATAACGAAAAGC
The DNA here is from genome assembly GCA_002411105.1 of Christensenella sp. UBA5327. GTDB lineage: Bacteria > Bacillota > Clostridia > Christensenellales > Aristaeellaceae > UBA6115. The sequence goes on from DHQX01000012.1 coordinate 42,886, forward strand.
GAAGGATAGCGCAAGGGCAAGATGAGAGATTATTCCTGAATGCGCAACTTTTTTCAGTGCCCCCGGCGCCACACCGCAGGGCTGAAAAGCAGGAGCATGGGGATGAACTCAAGCCTTCCCAGCAGCATCAGGAAGGACAGGAGGTATTTGACGCCAAAGGAGAAGTGGCCGTAATTGGCCATGGGCCCCACCAGGGAAAGCCCGGGCCCCACGTTTGACAGGCAGGCGGCGGTGGCGGAGAAGCTGGTGGTGAAGTTCACCCCGTCAAGGGACACCAAGAGGGTGCCTAATAGCAGCATCGCCATATACAGCACAAAAAACACCAGCACGCTGCGCAGGGTATCCTCATCCACCGTCTCTTTGTCCAGCTTGATCAGCTTCACCTTGCGCGGCTGCACCGAGCGGCTCACCTCACGGGCGCTGAGCTTGCCCAGCAGCGCCAGCCGCACCACCTTGATGCCTCCGGCGGTGGAGCCTGCGCAGGAGCCCATCAGCATCAGCATCAACAGCAGAATCCGGGAGAACTGGGGCCACAGGTCAAAATCGCTGGTGGAATACCCGGTGGTGGACATGATGGAGGACACCTGGAAGCTGGCGTGCCGCAGCGCCATGCCCACCCCGCCGTAGTGGGGGATGGTATTGAGGGTGATCAGGAGAATCGCGCTGAGCGCCACCGCATAGTACAGCCGCACCTCGCCATGGCGCAGGGATTTCAAGCCATCGCCTTTCACCAGGCGGAAATAGACGATGAAATTGGTGCCAAACAGCAGCATGAACACCGTGATCAAGACCTCTGCCGCCAGGTTGTTGTAGGCCCCCACCGACAGGTTGCGGTTGGAAAAGCCGCCGGTGCCGGCGGTGCCCATGGCGTGGATCACGCTGTCAAACACCGGCATGCCCGAGATGACCAGCAGCAGGATCAGCGCCGCTGTCATCACCGCGTAGATCAGGTACAATATCCGCGCTGTGTCAGACATCCGGGGCAGCATTTTGCTAAACGTGGGGCCGGGGCTCTCCGCCCTGGCCAGGTGGGCGCTGCGGCTGCCCACCTTGGGTATCACCGCCAGGGTCAGGATCAACACCCCCATGCCCCCCACCCAGTGGGTGAAGGAGCGCCAGAACAGAATGCCCCGGGGAAAGGCCTCCACCTGGCTGAAAATGGTGGCTCCCGTGGTGGTGAAGCCGGACACCGTCTCGAAAAAGGCGTCCCAGTAGAAGGTGGTGACGCCCGAAAACATAAAGGGCAGCGCCCCAAAGGCTGAGAAGATGATCCAGGCCAGGCCCACCACCACAAAGCCTTCCCGGGGGCGCATGGTCTTGTCCCGCGGCTTGACCAGCAGCATCATGGGCAAGGCAAAGGCCAGCAGGATAGCCGCTGTATACAAAAAGGCCGGGGCATCCCCCTGGCGGTCCCACAGGCTGACCCCCAGGGCAGGCAGCAGCATGCCCGCTTCCAGGGCCAGAAGCCTGCCCAAAAGGGTGATGACCAGCGCGTAATTCACCTGATTTCCCCGCTATTCTTCCGGGGTGAGGGGGGCGAGGATCTCCAGCGCCCCCGCCAGCAGCTTTTTCGCATCGCCTGAGCCCAAATAGCCGATCTTGGCGGCCTTGCCATCGATGGAGATGATGCCTGTGCCCTCAGCCACCTCAAGCAT
>DHQX01000012.1:44598-52860 GCA_002411105.1 Christensenella sp. UBA5327
GCCCTCAGCCACCTCAAGCATGGTGCCCCCGGGGCTCATTTCCTGAAACTGGAGGGCCGACATGCCCTGAAAGCCGGTCATCCCGTCCCGGAAGAGGGTGTCAAAGCCCCTGTGCCAGCGAAAGCTGGAGAACAGCGCCCGCAGCGCCTGATGTTCAGCGCTGCCCGCTTCCAGCACGAAGCTCCGGGTGCCCAGGGTGGCGGTCATGTCCTGGCGGGTCTGCATGGAGAGATGGATGGCCTGCACCGGGTTTTCCCAGCGGATGAGGCCCTCCATGGGCCTGGGCCAATACAGGAAGCCTGTGGCTGCCAGCACCACAACCAGCAGAAAGACCACCCCGGCTTTGCTGTTTTTCATGCTCTCCTCCTGTTTCCCCTTGTTTTGTGCCGATTATAGCATCCAGGCCCTCCCGGAGCAACAGGCGGGCAAACAGCCATCAGCCTTTTTTGATGACCTCGCCCAGCTCATTGACGCCGTTTTCCTTGGTGATGACGATCACCCGGTCGCCCGCTTCAAACCGGTCCTCGCCAAAGGGGATGCGCACCTTGCCGCTCCGGACGATGACCCCCACCAGGGCGCTGGACGCCACCTTCAGGTTTTTAAGCGGCACGCCGATGAAAGGCTCAGCCCCGCTGACGATGAACTCCAGCGCCTCGGCCTTGCCGTCCATCAGCCGGTAAAGGCGCTGCACCTGGTTGGGGCCGGCAGCACCCGAGCGGGTGCGCACCGTGCGCAGGATGGTGTTGCTGGTGACCGTTTTGGTGTTCACCGCGCTGTCAAGGCCCATCAGGCCCAGGATGGGGCTGTAGTTGTCATGGTTGTTCTTCACCACCACCTTGCGCACCCCGTTTTGCGCGGCGTAAAAGGCGGACATAATGTTGTCCTCATCCCGGCCGGACAGGGTGATGAAGGCATCGTGGCGCAGCAGGCCCTCATCCACCAGCACCTCCTGGTCGGTGCCGTCGCCCAGGATGATGTTGGCCTCTGGCAGCATCTCGGTCAATTCCCGGGCCCTGTCGGGGTTGATCTCCACGATGGACACCGCCACCCGCATCTCAAGGAGGATCCGGGCCAGGTAATAGGTGATCCTGCCGCCGCCCACGATCATCACGCTGCTTATTTTCGTTGTGTTTTTGCCAATGGCGGCGAAAAAGGCGGTGATGGTGGCCACATCGGACACCACAAACACCCGGTCACCCTCCTTGAAGGAGAAGTCCCCCTTGGGGATGATGGCCTCGCCCTCCCGCTCCACCGCGCATACCAGCACCTGGGGCAGGTGTTTTTTCACGCGGAGAAGGTCTTTGAGGGCGATGCCTGCAAAGCCGTCCTCCTTGGCCACGCGGAAATCCATCATCTCCACCTGGCCCCTGGCAAAGGTCTCCACCGAGCCTGAGAAGGGGTAGCGCAGGATGCGGCTGATCTCAAGGGCCATGGTGCGCTCAGGGTTTAAAATATAGTCGATCAGCAATTCTTCCATCAGGAAGCGCTGGCTGCGGTTGTATTCGGGATCCCGGATGCGGGCGATGGCATAACGGGCGCCCAGGCGCTTGGCGGTGAGGCAGACCAGCATGTTGATCTCGTCGCTCACCGTGACCGCGATCACGATGTCCGCCCGCGTGATCTCCGCCTCCCTGAGGGTTTCCACGCTCACCCCGCTGCCCTTGATGTAAAGCGCGTCCAGCAAATCCTGGTTGCGGTGGAGCACCTGCTCGCTTCGCTCCACAATGGCAACCTGGTGATCCTCGGCCACCAGGTGTGCCGCCAGCGCGTGCCCCACCTTGCCGTCTCCCACGATGACGATGTACATAAGCCCTCCATCCATTCTTTCACGGCGATTATACACCTGCGGCCCCAGGAAATGCAAAGAATTGCGCGGGAACAGGCGCGGCATCCCGCGCCCACCGGCCGGCAAATTAAGTTTCCCTGAGCGAAAGAGTGAGGATCTGTGCAGGATTTTCGATATGGGCCTTAATATGATGTTGCTTAATTCTAACAAATTTATTACATTTTACCCTTGTAAAATCTTCCAATCCGTATTAGTATACAACATTGAGCGGTGTTTTTTTGCAACGCCCAAGGGATGCCCAAATAGCAAGCAGGAGGTCAGGCATGCAACGGTTTTTACCTATCCAGTCATCGGTTCCCATGACGCGCCAGTCGCTGCGGCTGGTCCCCCGCCAGGGAGTTAAGGAAATCTGTCTATGAAAAAGTTTGTTCAGCGTTCGTATTACGGCGGGTTGCGTGAATCTGTCCTGGAGCAGTTAAGCCCTGAAGACCGCCGGGATTATCAGGATGGCGCCGCCATGCTCAAGGCCCTGGGTGACCCCCAGCGTGCGATGCTGGTGGATGCCCTGTCCTGCAGACCCTTGTGCGTGTATGAGATGCAGCAGCTGGTCTCCTGGAGCCAGGCCACCCTCAGCCATCATCTGAAGACCTTGCGTGAAAACGGCCTGGTGAACACCAAGCGCGACGGCAAGTGGATCTATTACAGCCTCAACCAGGAGGGCATCGATGCCGCCAAAGATTTTGTGGAGCGGCTGACCGGCGGGCGCGGCGTGTGCCTGAGCGACTTTGTCACGCCGCCGGATGAGGACTGAGGCAAGGGCCTGACTGGTTTTCAAAGTGTCTTCGGACACTTTTTTTGTTTTGCCGGCGTGACCGGGATGCGGTTTGGCTTGTTTCGGGCCCAAAAGAATGGTGTAAATGTAAAACTCATGGACATTTTGCTTATGCACCCTTATAATGGGTTTATGTCAAACAAGGAGGAAGAGGATGTACAAACTGCTGCTGGTGACTGACCGGGACGATATCACAGAAGCGTTTTCCGGCATTCAGGACTGGGGCAGGCTGATGTTCGACCCTGTCATCACACTGGATAATGTTGCGGAGGCCATCGCCTTTACGGACCGGAACTACGCGGACGCGGTGGGCTTTGCCCTGGCCAACCAGGACCCGGGGCCCCTCATGCGCCACCTGGATCTGAAGCACCCCTTCCTTCCCATCTATGTCCCCCAGAGCCAGCCGGATGCCCTCCGGGAGGAGCTGCGCCTGGTGCGGGAGCACCTGGACCGCCTCCATGCCGACTTCAGCGACGACGACTACCATGTGGACATGGCGGTGGAGCGGCTGCGGGACGACCTGATGAGAAGGCTGCTGATGCGCGAGGTGAAGACCAGGGATGAGCTGCGCAGCCGCCTGTCCCTTTCCCGGGCGCATTTCGCCCCCGATAAGCACTGCTTCCTGTATGAGTTCAGCCTGCCGGATGGGGCGCAGTATCTGCAGACCCGCTGGCGCTATGGCGCGGAGCGGCTTGAGACCGCCCTGAGGGCCAACTTCCTGGGCCGCTTTGTGGACGATGTCTACTATGGCGCGGCCCTGCTTGATCCCGGGCATCTGCGGGTCATCGCCTGCCAGGTGGCGGGCGCGCCGGAGGAGGATTTGGAGACCCTCAGCCGCCGCGTGGAGGCCCATATCGGCCAGGTCACCCAGGAGGTGAAGGCTTATATGGACCTGGACCTGCACATCCGTGAATACAACATGCTGGACAACCTGGATGACCTGGTGCCAGGCCAGTCAAAATAACCCCCATATACATCATAAGGAGGGCAACCCCATGAGTTTCTTCAAGAAGATCATCAACAGCCAGCTGATTGACGTCATCGAATGGACCGATTCCAGCGCCAACACCATGGTGCACCGCTATGAGAACCAGGGCAAGGAGATCATGATGGGCGCCCAGCTCACCGTGAGGGAGAGCCAGGTGGCGGTGTTTGTCAACGAGGGTAAGATCGCCGATGTCTTCCAGCCTGGGCGCTATGAGCTGTCCACCCAGAACATGCCCATCATGACGGCGCTGAAGAGTTGGAAATACGGCTTCAAGTCCCCCTTCCAGGCGGAGGTGTACTTCGTATCCACCAAGCAGTTCCTGGATCGCAAGTGGGGCACCAGCAACCCCGTGATGATGCGCGACAGCGACTTTGGCATGATCCGGCTGCGCGCCTTTGGCATCTACTCCTTCCGCGTGGTGGATCCGGTGGCCTTCCTGAAGGAGGTCTTTGGGACCACGGAGCTGATGACGGTGGAAGGGGTGGAAGGGCAGATCAAGCGCACTGTGGTGTCGGCGCTGTCTGACATCCTGGCCCAGAGCAAGATCCCCGCCCTGGACCTGGCGGCTAACTATGACGAGCTGGGCCAGTTCGCCCTCAATGCCCTCCAGCCCCGTGTGGCCCCGCTGGGGCTCAAGCTGGAGAGCTTTGTGGTGGAGAATATCAGCCTGCCCCAGGAAGTGGAACAGGCCATGGACAAAAGGACCTCCATGGGCGTTGTGGGCGACCTCAACAAATACGCCCAGTTCCAGGCGGCCGAAGCCATGCGCGATGCCGCCCAGAATGAGGGCGGTGCCGCTGGCATGGGCGCAGGCCTTGGGGCCGGCATGGCCATGGGCCAGATGATGCAGGGAGCCTTTGCCGGAACCCAGCAGCCCCAAGCCGCTCAGCCCGCCGCCCAGACTGTGCCCTGCGTATCCTGCCAGAAGCCCATTCCCGCGGGCAGCAAGTTCTGCCCGGAATGCGGCGCGGGTCAGGCCGGAAGCGCCTGCACGGAGTGCGGCAAGCCCCTGGCGCCTGGCGCCAAATTCTGCCCTGAGTGCGGCGCCAAGCAGGGTTGAGGACAGAAAAGGCAGTATTGATGAGACCAAAGTTTAAAGGCGTGAAGCTGGTGGGGGGTTATCACATCCCCTACCGGGAGGCCGCCAGCTATAAGCGCAGGATCAAGCGCTGCCGCAGGGCAGCGAAGGAAGCCATGGCCAGCTTTTGCCCCATCGCCCTGGCCCAGTGGCAGGACAGCCAGGATGGCGAGGCGGTGTGCGGGCTTGATGCCAAGGGCAACCTGATCGCCATCATCCACCTGGATTCTGACGGCCTGGACCTGATTGACCGGGGCATCAAAGAGGGCAACCTCGCCCAGCTCCTGAAGGAATACAACGACAACCGCAAGGACGAAGAAGCATAATCAGCATGACGCATCAAACCATGGAAGACCTGCTCACCCAGGAAAAGGTCATCAAAAAAGGGCATTTTCTCAGGCTCTCAGGCCGCCACGCGGATTATTACATCCAGTGTGCGCGCCTGTTTGAGGATGCCGGCATGGGCCAGCGCATCGGCCAGGCCCTGGCGGATCTGTGCCGGGCGTGGGAGATTGACCTGGTGCTCTCCGCCGCTGTGGGGGGCATCCTGCCGGGCTATGAAACCGCCAAGGCCCTGAACCTTCCCCATTTCTACTGCGAGAAGCGGGACGGCGTCCTCACCCTGAGGCGGGACTTTGTCATTCCCCCCGGCAGCCGGGTGCTGCTGGTGGAGGACGAGGTCTATACCGGCCAGAGCGTGATGGAGATGCGGGAGATCGTCCGGGCGCTCGGTGCCCAGGTGGCCGGCACCATCTGCATCGTGGACAAGTCCATGGGCCAGGCCCCGGTGCCCCCGCCCTTCGCCTCCCTCTATGCCATTCCGGTTGAGAGCTACCTCCCTGGTGCCTGCCCGCTGTGCGCGGAAGGCATACCGTTGGTCAACCAGTAAGGCCATCATCCGACCAAGGCACTTCTCCCTGCGAGAGGTGCCTTGTTGATTGGAGGAAGGGGCTTTGAAATGGGCAATATTTATAAATCGATGGGAGTATGGTATGGTGGGCAATGTTTCGTCTGGCGATGGGCGTGAAAAGATGGGAGAGGCAACATGAGTAATCAGAGAACATCCGCCGTGGCCGGTTTGGCCAAGGCGTCAGGGAAGGTGCTTCTGGCTGTATGCGCGGCCATTGTGCTGCTTGGCCTGGTGATCATGCCAGGCCAAAAACCGGCACAAGCCGGGAGCCTGCCAACGGCCATCTATCTCAATGGCGCCAGCGGCAATGATGCCAATGACGGAAGCTCAGCCGCGCTGGCGGTCAGGACGTTTGCCAGGGCCAGGGAGCTGGCCGCCGGCAACCTGGGCATTGCCACCATCTACGTGACGGGCACGGTGCCTGTTTCGGGGGATGTCTCGCTTGAGGGCACCAACGCTGTCTTAAAAAGGGACGCGTCATTTACCGCGGGAAGCCTGCTGAGCGTCCCGACCGGCCAAACCGCCACCGTCAAAGCCATCACCATTGACGGAAATGCGCAGGAAGCGGCGGGCACCAGCAAACCCCTCATCACCTGCACAGGAACGCTCAACATTCAGGACGGGGCGGTGCTGCAAAACAATCAAACAGCTTCCAGGACGCTGCGAACCGAAGGCGGCGCCATTTATTGCAGCGGGGGCACTGTGAACATGACCGGCGGCGTGATTCAAAACAACACGGCCACCAAGGGCGGCGGCATCATGCTTGAGAACCGGTCAACCCTCAATATGTCAGGGGGCGTGATCCAGGATAACCAGGTCATCAATGGCCCCGACATGACCACCCATAACGACGCCGCGGCTGGCGGGGGCGTCTGCCTTTATAATGCGGCGGTCTTCAACCTCAGCGGGGATGCCCGCATCCAGCGCAACAGTTCTGAAGCGCTGGGCGGCGGCATCAGCGTTGGCACATCGGAAGTAACCACAAAAGGTGACAACAAATTACTGATGACCGGGGGCGTGATTGACAGCAACACCTCCCGCGGAACCGGCGGCGGCGTTTTCATTCAGGCGGCATATGGCAGCCTGGCATCCATGGCATCCATTACAGCCGGCGAGATTACCAACAACATGATGCTGGGCGGCGGTGTGACCAACCACGCTTTTGGTGGCGGCGGCATATATGTCAACGGCATCCGCTGGGAAGGGTTTAAAAACGGCCAGCTTTTCCTTGAAAATGTGGTGGTCACGGATAATGAGGCGGCATTGCAGGGCGGTGGATATGCCTCCTGCCCGATTTCATACACCAAGATTTATCTGACAAACGGCGCCGCCATCTATGGCAACGCGGCGGACTCAGCCAGGGATGTATACATCTATAGCGACACGGACCCTGTCTGGGGGGCCCACGCCGGCAACCCGGAGTTTGAGATTTCCAGCATCATGCTGGGGGGCGTGCCTTACCGCTGGATGTATCCGGATGGCACCGAGGTGCCCCTGAGCCAGCTCTCCGGCGTGCTGACCGGGGATGGCGTGGGGTTTGGCATGTATACGGAGGCATCCGGAAACGCCAACACACAAGCCCTGGCCAAGGTGTTGATCACGGGCAACACCTCCGCCACCCGGGGCGGCGGCATCGGCTCCAACGGGGATGTCATCATCGGCAAGGCGGATGAGTTCATACAAATCCCCGTGAGCAAGACCTGGCAGGATGATGAGGATATCAACAAGCTGCGCCCCGGAGTTGTTGAGGTTGAGGTATGGCGCAAGGTGAAAGACAGCCCGGATGAACCCATTTATGTGGGTTTTGACCGCATCGTGCCCAACGCGCTCACCGGCGAATGGACGCTGACCATCAGCCTGCTGCCGGCAAGGGATGAAGCCGACAACCTCTATGAGTACAGCCTCAGGGAGAGGGCAGTGCCCGAATACACCAGCACCCTCACCGGGGATGCGGCCGGTGGCTACATGCTCAGGAACATTTTGTTGAACACTGTTGAGGTGCCGGTGACCAAGAGCTGGGATGATGCTGAGAACCAGGACGGCGCCAGGCCCGGCAGCGTCACCGTGAAGCTGCTGGCGGGTGGGGTGGATACCGGGAAAACCCTGACCTTGACACAGGGCAACAGCTGGACTGGCATCTTTGAGAACCTGGACAAGTACAAGGCTGGCAAGGAAATCGCCTATTCGGTGGAGGAGGTGCCAGCCGGGAATGGATACGGCACTGCCATCACCGGCGACGCGTCTTCGGGATATGCCCTCACCAACAGCCGCACACCCGAAAAGATCAGTGTTTCGGGAAAAAAGACCTGGGATGATAACAACAACCAGGATGGCAGGCGGCCTGGGAGCATCACGATCCGCCTGCTCAAAAACGGCACGGAAATGGGCTCAAAGACCGTCACCGCGTCGGAGGGCTGGGCCTGGCAGTTCGCGGATCTGCCCAAGTATGAGGGCGGGATGCTCATCAGCTATACCATCACCGAGGACGCGGTGCCCGACTACAGCGCCCAGGTGCAGGGCTTTGATGTGACCAATGCCCACACCCCGGGGAAAACCAGCGTGCAGGTGACCAAGGCCTGGCAGGATGCGGGTGACCAGGACGGCATCAGGCCTGACAGCATCACGGTGAAGCTGCTGGCGGATGGGGTGGATACCGGGAAAACCCTGA
>DHQX01000020.1:0-178 GCA_002411105.1 Christensenella sp. UBA5327
GCGCCCATGGTGCACTGGCCGGAGGCCATGATGACCTATGACGCCACCGACAAGATCCTCTTCTCCGCCGATGCCTTTGGCACCTTTGGCGCGCTTGACGGCAACCTGTTTGCCGATGAGGTCAACTTCAAGACCGAGTGGCTGGCGGACGCCCGGCGCTACTACACCAACATCGTGG
>DHQX01000020.1:381-53560 GCA_002411105.1 Christensenella sp. UBA5327
CTACTACACCAACATCGTGGGCATGTATGGCCCCCAGGTGCAGGATGTGCTGAAGAAGGCCGGCACCATCGACATCCGGATGCTCTGCCCCCTCCATGGCCCCATCTGGCGGGAGGATCTGGGCTGGTTCCTGGAGAAGTATGACAAATGGTCCTCCTACACCCCAGAGGAGGAGGCGGTGATGGTGGCCTACGGCTCCATCTATGGCAACACCAAGAAGGCGGCGGAGATCCTGGCCCGCAGGCTGTCTGAGGGCGGCATCAAAAACGTGGCGGTATATGACGCCTCAAAAACCCATGTCAGCGAGCTGGTGGCTGAGGGCTTCCGCGTGAGCCACCTGGTCCTGGCCAGCGCCACCTACAACATGCAGGCCTTCACCCCCATGAAAAACCTGGTGCAGGACCTGGCCTTCCACGGCCTGCGCGGGCGCAAGGTGGCCCTCATCCAGAACGGCTCCTGGGCGCCCAATGCCGCGGCCCGGCTGAGCGAGACCCTGGACCAGATGAAGGATATCACCCTGCTGGGGGACACCGTCACCATCAAGTCAGCCCCTGACGCGGAGGCGATCAAAGCCCTGGAGGCGCTGGCGGACACGATCGCGGCGGACCTGGGCAAAAAGCCCGCGCCAGCCGCGGCCCCGGCGGCGGCAGCTGGCGGCGTCAAGTGGAAGTGCACGGTGTGCGGCTTCATCTACGAGGGAGACCCGCTGCCCGCGGACTATAAGTGCCCCGTGTGCGGCGTGGGCCCGGACAAGTTTGAAAAAGTCGTCTGATCAATGCGCAAAGCATGGGAGAGGGTTCTGTGAGAACCCTCTCCCATTTATTATGCCGCTGGCATTTTTTATTTCTTCACAATCCCAAAGCTGTCCAGCACATAGGGCGCGGCGCCCTGGTTGCGGTCAATCTCGTAGACCACGGCGCTGATGCGCTCGGGGGAGACGTGTAACTCCACGAAGTTCTGGATGATGCTGCGGGGCGGGCGTCCGGCGTCGGCCTGGGTGGCGTACTTGGCCGCGCTGTTCTCCTGGGCATAGACAAACTTATCGTAGAAGGCGGCATCGCTTTCCAGGATGGCCTTGTTTTTGTAGTACACCTTGGGCCCTGCGGTGTTGGGGATCATATAGACCACGCCCTGGGGGTTTTCCATGTGCTTGATGAGGGTGTCGTTGTGCTGAATTTCCACCATCACCGGCTCCTGGGCCTCGCCCTTTTCGTTGATGGGTTTTGAAAGCGCATAGATGTGATCGTGGCCCTGGAGCACCAGGTCGATGCCCAGCTGCGCCAGGATGGGGGCCACCAGGGTGCGCACGCCGTTTTCCTTCATGATGTCGTCGTCGGTGGCATGGTTGGAGGTGGTGTAGGGCCCCTTGTGCATCACGGCGATCTGCCAGTCAACGCCCCGCTCCCTGGCTGCCGCGGCATCTGCCTTCAGCCAGCCGATCTGCCGGGGGGTGAAGTTGGCATACTCCGGTGAATCCTCATTGGTGTTGAGCATGATGAAATGGGTGTTCTCATAGTCAAAGCTGTAATACGCGCCGGACTTGGTGGCAGAGCCCTCCGCCGGCTCCAGGTTGAAGTGCTCGTAAAAGGACTGGTTGTCCTCATCATGGTTGCCGGAAACCGCCATGAAAGGCAGGTTGAAGAAGGCTTTGCTGGCGGCGTCCATCAGCCAGCCCCATTCCTCTTCCTTCATGCCGGTGTCCACCACGTCGCCGTTGAGGACCATGAAATCAGCGCCCTTGACCGTGTCATGGGCGATGACAAAGGTGTCAGCGGCCAATTCTGCCTCCTCGGCACTTTTCGCCTGGGAGTCCGCCAGGTTGATGAAGCTGAAGCTGCCATCCCGGTTGTCGGTGGTGAAGGTGCCGGTCTGGCTCCACAGGTTCAGCTTCGCGTCGCCCACGCGGAAGGCATAGGTCACCCCGGGGATAAGCCCGGTGGCTGTTGCCTTGTGCAAGAGGTATTCGGGCGCGTTGGTGGACATGGAAAAACGGCCGGTGAATTTCTGGGCGGCGGAAAAGTCAGGTTGGGCGCCTTCCGTGGCGGGCACCACCTCCACATCGCTGCCCACAGAGGCCTGGCTGGTATACCAGGTAAAGCCCATCCGGGTGGCGGTGTCGCCGTTGTAGGTCATGACAAAGCGGCTGATGTCCCCCACAGCCACGTCCGGGTTGGGCAGCATCGTGGCGGTGTAGTCAACCGCGGGCACCAGCGCCATTTCCTTGACGGCCACCATGCCCAGCTCAAACCACAGGTCGCTTGAGCCGCCGTCATCCTGATGCACCTCAGCGGCGATGACGTTCCTGCCCTCTTTGAGGCTGGGCAGATCGGCCAGAGGCAGCACAAAGGTCTCCTCCTTGGGCTTGAACTTGGCTCCGGTGGCATAGCTCACCTCCATGCCTTCCTCAATGCCGCGGCGGAAGATCTCCTTGCCGTTGAGATATACCACGGCGCCGTCATCCACGTGGATGTAGAATTCCACGCCGGCGTAGCCGGCCAGGGCCGGGAATTCAGCCTGGGTGAGGACATAGGTGGTCATGTGCTTGTCGTTCTCGTCATCGCCAAAGCTCACCTCCGTGGCCAGCGCCAGGGTGGGGTCAGTCTCGGACACATCATCGCCAAAGCCCAGGGGGGCAGCGCCTTCCTTCCAGGCGGCGGGGTCCGCTTTTTCGGCCCAGTATTGGCCCAGGTCAGTGCCGTCGTCCAGATATTTCCACGTGGCATTGCGGGGCAGCAGTTCCAGGCGTTCCTGCGCTCCGGCGGTTAGTGATGCCATCAGCATCATGGCAAGCACCAGCAGCAGGAGGGTTTTCATGGCTGTTTTCTTGCTAAGCATATGGGCTCCCTTTCATCATCGTGTTTTTGCATGGATTCAAAAACATGATAGCCTCATCGCGTGAAATGGCTGTGAAAGCAGTGTCAACCGAGCGTAAAAAGGCTGCCGCTTGTTAACGACAGCCTGTTGTGGGGTCAGGGAGCTTATCTCATGGTGGGTTGGTGCCCTGAAGGAGCTTTGTCATCATCCAGCCGGTCTTGCCATCCACCCATACCTGGCTCCACCACTCGCCGTATTTGAGCACATAGACCTGGGTGCCGTTGGGGTACATGCCCTGGGTCTGGGAGTTTTGGGAGGATTTGCTGCGCAGGTGGGCGCCCTGGCCCGCGGTGTTGGCCACCGTGGTGGTATAGGCGTAGCTTGCGGGCGGCGTGAAGACAGGCGGGGGCGTGGCCGGCGCCGCGGTGGCGCCGGGGAGGGGGAGCGGGTCTGCGGGTGCCGCGGCAAAGGGCTGGGGGTCAAGGCCCCAGGCCATCATGAAGCCCAGCTTGCCATCAGGCGCCAGCACCTGGGCGAAGTCATCGGTGAAGCCCAGCACCCGCACCTGGGTGCCGTTGCGGTAGGCGCCGATCTTGTCGGATTTGAAGGATTGCGCCCCCCGCATGGTGAGGGAGGGGCCATCCTGATAGGCCACGCTCACCTGGGGCAGAAGGTCCGCCACGCTGCCGGGCAGGGGGTCAAAGGCCAGCGCCTCGGCGGGCATGTAGCCCTCCAGGGTGCCGATGCCCAGCTTCACCCAGCCCTTGTCCGGCTGGGCCAGCACCCGGGCTAAGACACCGGGGTAGTAGCGGCCCAGCGAATCCGCGTTGCTGCGGGGGGCTATGCGTAAAGCTGGCCGTTCGTCCGGGCTTTCCGGGGCGATGACCGCGTGGCGGTAGCCGTCCTCCGGGGTTCTGGGGCGCAGGTTCACGTTTTTGACCCAGCCTTCCGCCATCTCCCCGGATTCGGTGAAGACGCGGACCGAGGCCCAGTCAGGCGCGCTGCCCAGCAGTTCAAAGGCCTCCTGCGGCAAAAGCTGCCGCAGCACCCCGGATGCGGCATCAGCAGCTTCGTACACAGCAAGCGCCTCACCGGCGTTTAAATACGCCGGTGAGGCCGCCGGGGCCCTCAGCGGTGCCAGGGCCAGCGCCACAAGCACTGCCAGCGCGGCCCCAAGGCGCATAAAGGGTCGGGTCATGGTGCTATTCATCAGGGCAGCGGCAGCTCGATCACCAGGGGCTCGCTGATGGTCTCGCCCGGGAACAGCTGGCTGACGGTGACGGTGACCGGGCCATCGCCATTGATCAGATAGTCGGTGGATTGAGACAGCATGGTGCCAGGGGCCAGGTCCTCAAAGTTGGGGGCCGAGATGCCCTCGGGCCTGAGGATCACGGTGACCTCGCTGGGGGTGCCGGCCTGGGAGGCCGCCACGGTGATGGCCATCATCGGGCTTATAAGCTCCTGGGTGTCATTGCGCAGGTCATAGCTGAGGGTGAAGGCGGGTTTCCCCTCGAAGTCCTCCCCCCTTACCAGGCTTTTGATGCCCACAAAGAAGCCTGCCACGCTGCCGGTGGCCAGATACTGGGTGTTCTCAATGCGGCGGCGGGCCAGCTCCTGGTTGGCTCCGTCGATCACCGCCTGGAGCTGTTCGTCGCTGAGGGCCGCATAGTCAACCGGGGCCGCCAGCGCCGCCAGCGGCACAAGCATGACGGCCAGCAGAATGATGCTGATGATGCGTTTCATGATGTTTCCTCACTTCCATAGGATTTGGGCGCGCACGCCGCGCCTGAGTGTATTATACCGCGACAATTGTGACTTTAGTCGTAACAATTGCGGCGCACAATTTTTGAGCGCCGAAAACGCCGCGTTTTTCCCCGCAGAATCCTTTTTGCCCGGGCGCGTTGACAGGCGCGCCCATCCTTTTTATACTGGGCACAACAAAGGGAACAAATGTTCTCGTTAAGGAGGGAAGCCATGATCACCCAGGAACTGCGGCAGCTGCGGGCGGCCATGAACCGCGCCTGCGTCAGCCGCAAGGAGGCGGCAGCGGCCCTGCACCTCTCCTACAGCGCGTTTAACCGCAAGCTGCGGGGTGAACTGCCCCTGCGCCCGGAGGAGGCCCGGGCGCTAAGCGCATACATCCAGGGGGCGCGGCGCAGCAGCTGATGGCCAGACGGTATTTGGAGAGCGTGGGGGAGATGGAGGCCCGGCTCAACATCCTCCTGCGCCAGAAAAATGTGCTGGGCGCCCTGGCCCTGTCCCAGGGCGAGGATCAGGCCCGCCGCCAGGCCCAGGCCCGCGCCGTGTCGCAGGCCATTGAAACCGCCTGGAGCAGGCTGCACCGCCAGCGCCGCCTGGTGGACCACTGCATCAGCCGCCTCCCCTGCCAGGAGGAGCGTGAGCTGCTCTCGCTGCGCTATCTCAGCGGCCTCTCCTACCCCGACATCGCCGAGATCCTGGGCTATTCCCAGCGCCAGATCTACCGCATCCACCGCCGGGCGATGCTGCACATGGAGGCCCTGGTGGAGGGAAGCTATGGCGGGTAGCCAAAAGACTGCGGAGCCTATCAAAGAGGGCTGGCGCATAACGCGCCAGCCCAGACTGTCCCTCAGGAGTGATCGGGTGTTGTGCGGGTTTATTCCCCGGACTGCTCCGACATCTGCAGCATCTGCAGGTATAGCTCCTGATAGCTCATGCCGCTGCCGGGGGCCATCAGGCCGTCGCTGAACTTCTCGTTGGCGCCGCCCTGGTAGTAGTTGGTGAGCATGTTCAAGGTGATCACGCAGTGCTCGCCGGGGCCCTTCACCGCCTGGTCAAAGGGCAGGGAGTTTTCATAGTCCACCATCCGGGCGGTGGTCACGTCCGGGAACATGCCCCAGGCGCGGTAGCGCATCACATTGGCCTCAACGGTTTTCTCCACAGACACCCGCACCGTGCCCCCCGCCACCGTCACCCGGGCATAGCCCACCAGCCAGCCGTCCTCGGTCACCAGGGCGTAGCGCTGGTCGCTGTCCTGGGTGAGGTCCAGGTAGAGGATGGGGGCCGCGGAGCTGCCGCCGGGGAACTCACTCGCCTGGGGCCCGTGGGCATAGGTGGCCACCTCATAGCGGAAGTTCCGGGGTGCCACGTTGCGCTGGCTGGCCACATTACCGCATACGCTGCAATGGGTCACCTGCAGGCCCATCTGCTTGGTGGTGGCCTCCCGCTCGTCTACCCAGATGCCGTTGGATTTATGGGGGATCATGCTGATAGATCGGGTCTCCTCTCGCCCGCAGTCAGAGCAGGAGCGCTTTTCGCTGCCCGCCTTGGTGCAGGTGGGTTCAACCCTGCTGCCCCAGGTGCCGAACTTATGTCCGTTGGGTTGATTTTTGCCAAGGGCAGGCACGTCTGTCAACTTGAAATAACTGCAACGCGTGCAAGATTCTTTTATCTGGCCTTTTTCAATGCAAGTTGCGTTTTTTGTGACAGTTTTGTTAGCAAGGTTGTGTCCCAGTTTCGGCAGTACTTTTGTCTTGGGGGTAGTTCCACATCCAAACAAACAAACGCTTTCGCTTGAACCGTCTACTTCACATTCGGCAGCCTTAACAAGCCGGTATTCACTCCAGTTATGATCAATCTTGGGTACATCTTGCGTTTTTGGCTTTTCGCCACAGCCATTTAGACAATGGCTTTTTTGCAATCCGGTTTCCATGCATGTTGCTGTTTTTTCGATTTGCCACGGGCTCCAGTTATGACCTGTTGCTGGAATCTCCCGTTCTTCAGGTTTTGTATCACATGTTGCACAACGGCGGGTTTCTTTTCCGGCCTTAGTACAGGTTGCGCGTTCAAAGAGTTGCCAAGGTGTCATACTGTGATCTAGCATAGGCAATGTTATGGATTCTGTGTGAGATGAGTCGCGCTTGCAAGTACGAACCTGCGAACCTGTTTTTGTGCACGTGGCAGGCGTCGTGACCCATTCACCCCAATCATGGCCAAGTGCTGCGGGATACTCATAAATTTGATCTCCACAAGAACAAACACCGCGCTTAATCCCTGTCTCGTCACAGGTAGCTTTCGAAATATCTTCCCAAGTATAAGAATGTTTATGCTCTCCCTCCGCCCCAACAACCATCGCCACCCCCAGCAATAAACAGCACACCAGGAGGGCGACAAAAGCCTTTCGGAATCTCATCATCTTAGGTTCTCCTTTCCTTCATGACACCAATATAGACTGATTTCATATTTTGACTGATTGCTCACCCATTATAGAAAGCGGCGGCGTGTCTGTCAACCAGCCGGGCCGGGCGGCGCGCATGCTGCCGCCAGCCGTCCCTCTATCCTATTAGACGCGTTTGAGGCCCGAAATGTTTCATCCCGGGAAAAAATAAAGGGCTGGGCGCCTCGCAAAGCGCCCAGCCAGGGGTCTGACAGCACCAGGCCCTATTCCGCCGCTTTCAGCAGCCTTTTTGTCACATCGGTCAGGCTTTTGAAGGCGAGGGAAACCGGCGGCGGGGTGAAGTACCCCTCCGGGTCAAACAGGGCCGCGGCCATGCCGGCGTTTTTCCCTCCAGGTCGATCATCCGGTCACCCACCATCACGCATTCCCTGGGGTCAAGGCCATGCTGCCCGGCCAGCCACAAGAGGGCGTCCGGGGCAGGCTTATCGGGGAAGTCCGCCTCATAGGTGATGAAGTCCCGGAACAGATGGGCCAGCCCATCCCGCTCCAGCGCTTCCACCGCCTGGTGGTTGCGGTGGGTGTAGAGGTAGTTGGCCCCGCCCGCGTCCACCACCATCTCCAGCGCCTCCTGGCCGCCCGGGTAGGGGGCAAAGTCGGTTATGCCCTTTTCCCCCGCGTGGATGAAGTAGCGGGCCAGCAGGTCCTCCACCCGGTCCTTCCCCGCCAGCTGCACAAAAGCGCCCCTGAGGGTGGACTTGGCCATGCGGATCAGGTCGCCCTGGTCCGGATAGGGGATGCCCATATCATCAAGCGCCAGGCCCGCGGCGGAGATGATGCTCTGATAGGTGTCATAGAGGGTGCCGTCAAAATCCCAGATGAAATGCCGGTAAGCCATTTATTTTCCTGTGATGTCGCTGGTGCAGTGGGGGCAGCGGGTGGCGTCATCAGCCACAGGCTCCAGACAGAAGGGGCATTTGCGCACCACGGGTTCCGGGGCGGCCTCTTCCTTTTTCTTCAGCTTGCCAATCAGCTTCACAAACAGGAAGATGCCCAGGGCGATCAGAAAAAAGTCGATGACCGTCTGGATGAACAGGCCGTAGTTGAGCGTGGACACGCCCGCTTCCTTGGCCGCGTCAATGGAGGGATAGACCGTGTCACCCCCGCTGAGCTGCACAAACAGGCCCGACACATTGCGCCCGCCGGTCAGGAGCGTGAGCAGCGGCATCAGCAGGTCATTGACCAGGGAGCTGACGATCTTGCCGAAAGCGCCGCCGATGACCACGGCCACCGCCAGGTCGATCACATTGCCCTTCATGGCAAAAGCTTTGAACTCGTCCCAGAATTTTTTCATGAATTATTTCTTCCTTCCCCATCATGTCTGATATTGTGCAGATAATACCACGTGCACTGGTTTTCATCAAGACAGTAGCAATAATATGATGATTATTCACTTTACAGATTCTCCAAAACCCTGTACAATTACATCAAACATAAGGAGGGACACGCATATGACAAATACCCCCGGAAAACCCACTAAAACCTTGTCTATTATCTTAGCTGTGGTTTTGGTGGCTGTCGCTGTTTTCGCTGGCATTACCTACAGCCAAAAAGCCGATCTTGAAAAGAAAGTGAACGATTTGACTGCCCAGGTGACCAATCTTGAAGGCGAACTGGCCACCGCGAAGCAGAGCGCGGAAGAAGCCGCGGCTGCGGTGAAGAAAGCGGCCGAAGAGGCAGCCAAAGCTTTGGAAGCTCCCAAGTACAAGATCGCGATCATGACAGGCACCGTCAGCCAGGGTGAAGAAGAGTACCGTGCCGCGGAAATGCTCAAAAACAAGTATCCGGACATCGTCATCACCGACACCTATCCGGACCGCTTCGCCGCCGAGGTGGAAACCACCGTGGGCAAGCTGCTGGCTTTTGCCGCCGACCCTGAGGTGAAGGCCATCATCATGTGCCAGGCCGTCCAGGGTTCCGCCGCCGCGTTCACCCAGATCAAGAACGAGCTGAAGCGGGATGACATCCTGCTCATCGCCGGTGTTCCCGCTGAAGACCCCCAGACCATCACCTCAGCTGCTGACTTTGTCATGGGTGTTGACGAGATCAACGGCGGCATCCAGATCGCCCAGACCGCCAAGGACTGGGGCGCGGATGTGCTGATCCACTATTCCTTCGCCCGCCACATGGGATACGAGACCATCGTCGCCCGCCACAACATCCTCAAGGAAGAAACCGCCCGCCTGGGCATCGAGCTGGTCGACCGTGACGCGCCCGACCCCACTGGCGACGCCGGCATGTCAGGCGCCCAGAACTTCATCCTGGAAGACGTTCCGAAGGTCATGAAGGAATACGAAGGCAAGAAGGTCGCCTTCTTCTGCACCAACTGCGGCATGCAGGAAGCCCTGCAGGCGGCAGTGCTCAAGGAGCCCAATGCCTACTATCCCCTGCCCTGCTGCCCCAGCCCCTTCCATGCCTTCCCGGCATCCCTGGGCGTTGCGGTGGAAGAGTCCGACTGGGGTGACATCGATGCCTACATCAAGAAGGCTGCCGCGATCCTCAAGGATCATGACGCCCTTGAGCGCTTCTCCACCTGGCCGGCTCCCGTCAACTACTCCATGATCACCGGCGCCTTTGAGTACGCCACCAACTGGATCAATGGCAAGTACGCCGAGAAATCGGTCTTCGCCGATGTGAAGAGCGCCCTGGACAAGGCCACCGGCTATGACGTGCAGATCTCCAACTATGAAGACGGTGATGGCAAGAAATATCCCACCTACTTCATGCTGTACTTCGACCGCGTTGACTTCACCGAGTTTGTAGACTGAACCACCTGCCCGGTCCCGCGCTGGTCGCGGGACCGGGCTTTCTTTTTCATGGGACATAATCTCCGGGTGCTCAGCACCGCAAAATGCCAGTCATCTGGCGATTTCTTTGAAAGGGGCAGACATCTGCCCCGGTGAACGGGGGGGATTCCAATCAGCGAATATGTGCTGGAAATGAACCGAATCGGGAAACGCTACGGGGAAAACCAGGTGCTAAACGATGTGAGCCTGCGCGTGAAGCCGGGGGAGATCCACGCCCTGCTGGGGGAGAATGGCGCCGGAAAGTCCACCCTCATGAACATCCTCTTTGGCATGCCGGTCATCATGGAGACCGGCGGCTACCAGGGGGAGGTCCATATTGGCGGTGAGCTGGTGCATATCAAGTCCCCCCACCAGGCCATTGAGCATGGCATCGGCATGGTCCATCAGGAGTTCATGCTGATCCCGGGCTTCTCGGTGACCGAGAACATCAAGCTCAACCGTGAGCTCTCCCGCGCCAACATCGTCAGCCGCCTCCTGGGCCACGACCTGGAGACGCTGGACACCGATCGCATGACCGATGACGCCCGCACGGCGCTTGACAAGATCGGCATCGCCATCTCCGAGGCCGAGAAGATCAAAAACCTCCCCGTGGGCTATATGCAGTTTGTGGAGATCGCCCGGGAGATTGACAAGTCCGGCATCAAGCTGCTGGTGTTTGACGAGCCCACTGCTGTCCTCACCGAGTCTGAGGCCGATATCTTAATCGGCGTCATGCAGGCGCTGGCGGATGAGGGCATTGGCATCATCTTCATCACCCACCGCCTGGCGGAGGTGATGAAGGCCGCCAACAGCGTCACCGTGCTGCGGGACGGCAAGCTGGCCGCCTACCGGGAGACCGGGAAGACGACGCTCAGTGAGCTGGCCTCCCTCATGGTGGGCCGGGAAGGCGCTGAGGCGGTGAGCGACAACGCCAGGGATTTCCCCGCGGACAGCCCGCTGGCCATGGAGATTGAAGGCCTGCATGTGCAGATGCCGGGCGAGGCGGTGCGTGGGCTTGATCTGAAGGTGTATGACGGGGAGATCCTGGGCATCGGCGGCCTGGCCGGCCAGGGCAAGATCGGCATCCCCAACGGCATCATGGGCATCTACCCCGCCCAGGGCCAGGTCACCCTGTTTGGGGAGCAGCTGCCGCTGAACAACCCCAAGGGCAGCCTCAAGCGGGGCCTGGCCATGGTGTCAGAGGACAGGCGGGGTGTGGGCCTGCTGCTGGATCAGAGCATTGAGGACAACATCGTGTTTTCCGCCATGCAGATCAACGGGGACTTTATAGGTCCCGCGCCCCTCCGGCTCAAGAGCGTCCGGCAGATCCGCCAGAAAGCCAAAGAGATGATGGAGGAGCTGGACGTGCGCGCCACCTCATCCCTCCAGCCGGTGGGCACGCTGTCGGGCGGCAACCAGCAGAAGGTGTGCATCGCCCGGGCCCTCACCTTAAACCCCCGCTTCCTCTTCGTGTCCGAGCCCACCCGGGGCATTGACATCGGCGCCAAGAAGCTGGTGATCGACACCCTGCTGCGGCTTAACCGGGAGCTCAAGCTCACCATCGTCATGGTGTCCTCCGAGCTTCTGGAATTAAAGAGCATCTGCGACCGCATCGCCATCGTCACCGAGGGCAGGGTCTCTGCCATCCTCAAGCCCTCCGCCAGCAATGAGGACTTTGGCCTGGCCATGAGCGGTATTGAGGTAAAGGGGGAAAGCGCATGAAAACCACCGTGAGCCAAAAGATCATCGCAGGGCTGTGCTTCCTGGTGGCCCTGGCGCTGGTGGTGGTGGGCGTATGGGGCCTGGCGCTGCGCCAGAGTGAGGGCACCTTCAAGACCCTGGACAAGATGTGCAGCTACTCCGTCATGTCCGCCGCCCACCAGCCCCTGGTGGAGCAGCGCGTCAAGGAGGCCAGCAACAAGGCCTATGACCATGCCCAGGCTGAGGGCTTCAGCCGCAATCAGCGGCGGGACTATGTGGCCCAGCAGGAGGTGCTGGCAAGGGAAGAGGCGCTCAAGGAATTGAGCCTGGGCTTTGGCCAGACCTCCCCCGGCTATGAGGAGGCCATCCTCGCGCTGGACACGGGGCTGCAGGGCTATTTTGAGGCGCTTCACAAAGAGGAGCAGGCCTTCCTCGCCGCCAAGGGCGAGGCAGCCCCGCCGCCTGAGATCATCCAGGAGGATGCCGCCCCCGAGGCCGGGGCGGACGTGGCGCTGGAAGCGCCCATCACCGAGGATGTCATCCGCCCGGTCATTGATGACCTCACAGGCTTTGTCCCCTCTGCAGCCCTCAAGGCGCAGCTGGAGGGCCTCACGCCCCAGGCGGATAAGCTGCTGGAGGAGATCAGCCTGCTCCACCCCCAGCTGACCACAGAGCTGCTGGCCTCCGCCCGCCAGCCGGTGATGGACGCGGTGCGCGCCAAGGGCGACAATTTTGAGACCATCTACGATCGCGGCATCAAGGCCGGGGCCGATTCGGTCCTCACCGGGCGGGACCCCCTCATGATGCGCATGGTGCGGGAAGCCGAAAACCTCCTCTACCTGGCCTTTGGCTTTGTCGTGCTGGGCTTTTCCATCTATTACTTCAAGCCCGTGGTGAAGCGCCTGGGCACCCCGCGCTTCATCATCCTGCTGTTCTTCCTGCTGCTGATCATGCTAGCCGGGCTTTACAGCATCAACGTCCCCAACATGATCACCAACATCCTCCAGCGCCTGGGCATGTATGGCGTCCTGGTCCTGGCCATGCTGCCGGGCATCCAATCGGGCATCAGCCTGAACATGGGCATGCCCATCGGCATCATCTCAGGGCTGCTCTCGACGGTCATCGCCCTTGAGATGAACATGACAGGCATCAGCGCCCTGGTGTTTGCCATGGGCGTTGGCATCCTCCTGGCCATCCCCGTGGGCTATGCCTACGGGCTCCTCCTCAACCGCATCAAGGGCAGCGAGATGACCGTGTCCACCTATGTGGGCTTCAGCTATGTGTCCCTTTTCTGCATCTTCTGGATGCTGCTGCCCTTCAGAAACGCCAAGTTGACCTGGGCGCTGGGCAGCGGGTTGCGCGTGATGCACAACATGGCCGGCAACATCGGCGGCCTGCTGGACAACTTCCTGCGCTTTGAGGTGCTGGGGGTGTCAGTGCCCACGGGGCTGCTGCTGTTCCTCTTGCTGTGCTGCCTCATCATGTACCTGTTTGAGCGCTCCCGGAAGGGTGTGGCCATGATCGCCGCGGGCAGCAACCCGGCCTTTGCCAAGGCCTCCGGCATCAACGTGGACCACATGCGCCTGATCGGCACCACGCTGTCCACCGTCATCGCCAGCGTGGGCATCATCGTTTATTCCCAGAGCTTTGGCTTCATGTCGCTATACATGGGGCCCCAGCAGATGGGCTTCATCGCGGCCAGCGCCATCTTAATCGGCGGCGCCACCGTCTCCAAGGCCAAGGTCTTCCATGTGATCCTGGGCACCTTCCTCTTCCAGGGGG
The DNA here is from genome assembly GCA_002411105.1 of Christensenella sp. UBA5327. Taxonomy (GTDB): domain Bacteria; phylum Bacillota; class Clostridia; order Christensenellales; family Aristaeellaceae; genus UBA6115. The sequence continues at coordinate 13,678 of DHQX01000020.1, forward strand.
TGTTGGCCATGGGCATCCAGGTGGCCAACGCCATGATCGACGTGAGCGGCCTGTCTGAAGTGATCCGCATTCTGATTTCCAACGGCATCATCCTGTATGCCCTGACACAGGCGGGAGGTAAGGGACGTGAGTGAGTTGAACCGCCCCGGCATCGATATCGGCAAGCACCTCAAAGAGTATGTGGTGACCTATGTCTTCCTCATCCTCTCGGTGGTGTTCATCATCATCTCCGGCCGCCCCATGAATGACATCCTCTTCCAGATCATGAGCCGCCTGGTGAGGAACCTGTTCATCGTGCTGTCGCTGATCATCCCCATCATCACCGGCATGGGCATCAACTTCGCCATCACCATCGGCGCCATGGCCGCCCAGGTGGGGATGCTGCTGGCCATCAACTGGTCCATCACCGGCATCACCGGCATCCTGGTGTCCGCCCTCATCACCGCGCCCCTGGCCGGCGTCTTTGGCTTTCTCATTGGCTCCCTGCTCAACAAAATGAAGGGGCAGGAAACCATCGGCTCCCTGATCCTGGGCTATTTCGCCAACGGCGCCTATCAGCTGCTGTTCCTGTTCGTGTTTGGCATGATCATTCCGCTGAACACCAAGGTGACCATCGTGGGCGCCACCGGGGTGAGGAACACGCTTGACCTCACCATCAACCAGCTCCAGGGCGCAGTGGACGGCGTCTTGCGCATCCACTTCAGCACCGCGCTGTACATCGTCAGCGGCCTGATTGTCGTAATCGGCCTGCTTCTGTTCCTCACCAGGCGGATGAGCCGGAAGCGCTTCATCACCCTGGCGGTTCTCGCCCTGGCCTCTGTGGGGGTCTACCTATTGCCCTTTGTGCAGCCCCACTTCGCCAATGTGCATGTGCCGGTCATCACCTTCATCCTGGTGGGGCTCCTGTGCCTGTTCAACGCCGGCATCATGAAAACCCGCCTGGGCCAGCAGTTCAGGGCCGTGGGGCAAAGCCGCACCGTGGCCAACGCCGCCGGCATCAACGTCAACCGCGTCAGGCTCATTGCCATCATCATCTCCACCGTCTTTGCCGGGTGGGGGCAGATCCTCTTCATCCAGAACCTGGGCACGCTGCAGACCTATTCCGCCCATGAGATGGTGGGCCTTTACGCGGGCGCTGCCATCCTGGTGGGTGGTGCCTCCATCAACCGGGCCACCAATGGCCAGGCCATCATCGGCTGCCTGCTCTTCCACACCCTGTTTGTGGTGGCCCAGGACGCCGGCACCGTCATGTTCGGAAACCCCGTCGTGGGCGAATACTTCCGCGTGTTCCTCTGCTATGGCGTCATCGCCGTGGCCCTGGTCATGCACACCTGGCGCACCCACGCCGCAGCCGGGAAAAAGAGCCGGCTTCAGGCCTGAGGCGGAGAAAAGGCTAAATCCAAAGGCTGTCGCGGCAAGCGGCAGCCTTTTTCATGCGCCTCCAGGGCCCGCGTGGCCACACACCGGGCCTGGACGGAAGGAATGCCACATTCCCTTGCCGGTTCAACGGTGAAACCTGCCAGCGCTTGGGGTAAGATCTGGGCAGGCCCTGCCATCTCCTCAAGGGCCGCGGAATATGGTATACTTGATTCATCAAAGGAGGTGTTGCTGCATGCGTGCAAAACCAGTCAGGCTGACTGTTACCGGGGTGGCCTACAACCGCAACGAGGAGGACGAAGCCATGCGGCTGACCACTTTCGGCACCCTGTCGGGCAGCCCCAAGCAGTGGAAACTGCGCTATACCGAGCGGCAGGCCGACAGCAATGAGAAACACGACATCACCATGACCATGGGCGAGGGCGTTGTCACCGTAGCGCGCAAGGGCGCCTTTGGCAGCGACCTGGTTTTCCAGAAGGGGCACCGCTATGAGGGCTCCTACCGTACGCCCTATGGCGATCTGGCCATGGGCATTTTCCCCACCCAGGTAGACTACAAGGTGGGCGATGACGGCGCGGGCGAGGTGAGCCTGCGCTACCAGCTGGACATCCAGGGGCGCTATACCTCTGTGCACAAGCTGGACATCGCCTTTGAATCCTCCAAGCAGGATGGGCGGGCTTGACCGGGAGGCCCGAGCCCTGAAAGCCCTCCTGGGCGGCCGGGGCTTTGTCCGCAGGGACCGGTCCGGCCAAGCGCTCTTTGTGACAGACGCCCCGCGGCGGATGGATGAAGATGCCTGGGAAGCCGCTGCGTCCCGGCTCCGTCATGCCGGATACACCCTGACACGCACAGATGGCCTGGCTTTTATCAGCTGGGATTTCCCCAAGGGCCTGGCCTTCTGCCAGGCCCTTGTCTTCCCGGAGGGCTGGGCGCAGCGCCAGGACAGCCTCGCCGGCTTCCTGCGCATCCTGGCCCGGCAGCCAACCGCCTTCACCCGGGAGATGCTGCCCCATTTCTGCCGCGCCCTCGCGCTGTGGGATGCCGGGAAGCATGAGGCCCTGCGCCGCGCGGCGGAGGCCGCCCTGGCCGATGCCCTCCGGCTGCGCAGCCCCCTGCCCGCCTACTTCCTGCCCCTGCTTTTGCACCTTCCTGAAAGGAGAACGCCATGATCATTGTTTATAATGGCCATTCCGAGTTCCTGCTGGAGACCGCCCAGGGCCAGCGGATCCTGTTTGACCCCTATGACCACCAGGCCGGCTACCCCATGCAGCGGGTGAAGGCTGACCTGGTTCTGATCTCCCACCACCACTTTGACCACAACTACCTGGACAAGGTGGACGGTAAGCCCCTGGTGGTGGACACTAAGGGAACCCACAACCCCCTGCCCGGGGTCAGGGTGCACAACTTCCCCGCCTTTCACGATGATGAGGGCGGCAAAAAGCGCGGCGGCATCCTCTGCCAGATGGTGGAGGCGGACGGGCTGAAGGTGCTGCACCTGGGCGACCTGGGCGCGCTGCCGGATGAGGCGCTCAAAAACAGCCTCTTCATGCCTGATGTCCTGCTCATTCCCGTGGGCGGCTTTTTCACCATTGACGCCGCCCAGGCCAGGGAGACCATCAGGCGCTTGCAGCCCCGGGTGGTGATCCCCATGCACTACCGCAATGACAAGGGCGGCTTTGACAAGATCAGCACCCTCCAGCCCTTTCTGGACGTGATGAAGCCTCTGGTGCCCTCCTTCCAGCCGCTGCTGCGCGTGACCCGGGAGGACCTGAGCGAGCAGCCCCAGCTGGTGGTGCTTGACATTCAGCCGGAGGACGTCCATGCAGATCCCTGACCCGCGGGAGAAGCCCGGGCGCAAGCCCGCCTCCCTGCGCCTGTGGCGCCTGGGGCAAAGGCGTGTGCCGCTGTATGGGCTGGTGATTGCCTGCTGCGCCATCATCCTGATGGGCTGGATCATGGCCGAGAACTATAACCGGGACATCCTGCGCCTGCAGGCCCAAATCGACGCGGCCAACGAGCAGGTCTTCGCCAAGGAGCGGGACAACCTGAAGCTGGCCGAGCGCGTGCGCCTGGCCGCCAGCGACGCCTTCATCGCCAATGAGGCGCGCACCCAGTATGGCTATATTTTTCCCGGTGAAATCCGCTTTGTGGTGACCAACCCCGAAGTGTTGGGGCTGTCCCCCGCCTCCCCCGCGCCATGAGCACACAACCTGCCCGCGCCGGGGTCATCATCATCGGGTCCAACTCCACCCGCATGCTCACCGCGGATCTTGACGCCGGGCTGTCCCGTCCGGTTTTCGGGCGCATGGACACCCGGCTTTTCATGGCCCTGGGCCAGGGCAAGCGCCTTTCGGTTGAGGCCATCCAGACCGCCTGCCGGGATGTGGCGGCCCTTTATGCCATGGCCCGGGAGGGCGGGGCTGACCGCACGCTGCTGATGGCCACCAGCGCCGTGAGAGAGAGCGAGAACGGCAAGAGCCTGGCCTATGCGCTCCTCCAGGCCACGGGGCTGTCCCTTCAGGTCATCACAGGCGATGAGGAGGCCGCCTACTCATTCTGGGGCGCGGTGCACCCCTTTCCCCGACAGGAGATGGCAGGGGTGATGGACATTGGCGGCGGTTCCACCGAGATCGCCCTGGGGCACCCAGGGGATGCCCCCTTCACCCACAGCCTGCCCCTGGGCGCAGCCCGGCTTTATGCCATGCAGCCCATCGCCAGCGCCGATGACGCGGGCAAGGCCCTGCAGGCCGCCGGCAAAATCGCCCGGGAGGGCACCCGCGCCATGGCGCACAAGGCCCTCACCCAGCCCCCCCGCCTGTGGGCGGACCCTGCCCGCTGGCTCTTGGTGGGGGGCACCGGCACGGCGCTGATGGGCCTGCTCAAAGCCCAGCTCTATCATCGCGGCCAGCCTGACGCGCCCTTTGGCCGGGATGATGTGCTGGACATCCTGCGCCGGCTTGCCAGCCTGAGCCCCCAGGCCCGGGCGCTGCTCCCCGGCATGACCCCGGGGCGGGAGCACATCCTGCCCACAGGCCTGGCCGTGCTCCACGCGCTGATGGAGGCCATGAACCTTGGGGAGATGACCGTCACCAACCGCAACAACACCGATGGCGTGCTCTGGCACCTGGCGGTAAAGGGCCACCTGCGGGTGGAGCCCTGAAAGCGACCACAAGGAGGGAGTATTCTTGTTGAATAAACGTTTGTTTGCCCTGTTCCTCGCCCTGTTCCTGATGATATCGGCGCTGCCGGCTTTGGCCCAGGTGGAGCTCACCGGCGGCGGCGTCCAGTTTGTCACCTTTGGCAGCTATCCCGCCACCGCCACAGGCGAAAAGCAGCCCATCCTCTGGCGCGTGCTCTGGGCCGGCCAGGGCCGGGCCTATCTGCTCAGCGATAAAATCCTCGACGTGAAGCGCGTTGACGGCGACCAGCGCAATTACAAGGGCTGGCTTTCAAGCGAGCTGCACGCCTGGCTGCAAAACCAGTTCATCCCCGCCGCCTTCAGCCCCCAGGAGCAGGCCGCCCTGGTTGAAGAGGGCGATTTAGGCCGGGTCAGCCTGCCCAGCGCTGATGACATCAAAAACAAGGACTTTGGCTTCACCGATAACAAAAGCCGCTTCTTCTACGGCACCGACTATGCCTATGCCCAGGGGCTGTACAGCTACACCCGCCTTAAGCACAGCCCCATCTTTACCCGCACCATCTCAAGCAAAGCCCACGCCCACCGCAGCACCAAGGTGGACGGCGCCATCGGCTTTATCGGCGTGGAGTCGGACGATTTGGGCCTGCTGCCGGTCATCTGGGTGGATACCACCAAGCTCCAGGCGATCTCTGGCAGCGGGGCGCCCATGGACCCGATGGTGCTGGGGGTTGTGGGCCAGTAGGACGACGGAACTGGGGGAAGGAAATTTTTCAAAATTTCCTTCCCCCAGACCCCCATCCTCAGAGCTTTATTAGATTATAGGCCGGTTTTTATTAACCAGAAAAGCTTGGGCCCCAGGATAATCACGCCAACGATGGCCGCGATGATGGCGCTCACCAGCACGGCGCCGGCAGCGGCGTCCTTGGCCAGCTTGGCCAGGGGGTGGGTCTCCTGAACCGCCAGGTTGACCGCGGCCTCAATGGCGGTGTTGATAAGCTCTGCCGACAAGACCAGGCCAAAGAGAATCAGCAGGATGCACCACTCCAGGGCGCTCACCTGAAGCAGAAAGGCCAGCACGATCACCAGGGTCATCATGCCGAAGTGGATCACCATGTTGCGCTCCGCCTTCAGCCCGCCGATGACGCCGTCCGCCGCGTGGGCAAAGCTCATCACCAGCGTGGGCGCCTGATAGGCGGCCAGCTGGTCGCCCAGGCTCTCATCCCGGTGGAAATAGGCGCTGACAAAGCTGGTGAAGATCAGCAGGTAAACCCCGGAGGCCAAAAAGCCGGCCAGCACGTCGCTCAGGTAATGCACGCCCAGGTAGATGCGGCTGAAGCCCACCAGGGCGATGATGAGGGACAGCAGCGCCGTGCCCCATTTCTTGGTGCGCCGGGAAGCGCCTGAGCGCCACAGCAGATAGATCAAAAAGCCATAGTACGCGGCCGCCGCCATGCTGTGCCCGCTGGGGAAGCTGTACCCTGCCTCAACGATCACCGGGGGCACCATGGCGGGCCGGGGCCTGATGAACAGCGCCTTTAAGCCCAGGTTCAGGATCACCGAGATGCCTAGGCTTGCGATCAGCGGCACCTGCATGCGGCTTTTGCGGACAAACCATATCAGCACCAGGCTCAGCGCCACCAGAACCGGCGCCGAGGCCAGCTGGGAGATGAGGCGCATTACCACGCTCAGCCAGGGCGTCCTCAGCCCCGCCACCAGCAGCGACACCTGGGCGTCCAAGGGCTGCAGGCCCTCAATGGATAGCGCCATCAAAACAAACCCTGCGATCAGTGTGAGGGCCAGGAGCCACTTGAACCGTCTGTTTTTAACCATATTGGTGGATTCCCTTGCGGATCACTGCGGCAATATCCTGTCCTTTCCGCCCATATAGGGCCTGAGCGCCTCAGGAATCCGGATGCTGCCGTCTTCCTGCAGGTTGTTTTCCAGGTAGGCGATCAGCATCCGGGGCGGGGCCACCACGGTGTTGTTGAGGGTGTGGGGCAGATAGCGCCTGCCGTCCTCCCCCCGCACGCGGATTTGCAGCCTTCTGGCCTGGGCGTCGCCCAGGTTTGAGCAGCTGCCCACCTCAAAGTACTTCTGCTGCCGGGGGCTCCAGGCTTCCACGTCACAGCTGATCACCTTCAGGTCCGCCAGGTCGCCGGTGCAGCACTCCAGGGTGCGCACAGGGATGTCCAGCGTCCGGAAGAAGTCCACGGCGTTTTGCCACAGCTTCTCATACCACATCATGCTGTCCTCGGGCTTGCACACCACCACCATCTCCTGTTTTTCAAACTGGTGGATGCGGTACACCCCCCGCTCCTCGATGCCGTGCGCCCCCACTTCCTTCCTGAAGCAAGGGGAATAGCTGGTGAGGGCCTGGGGCAGCTCCGCCTCCTCCAGGATGGTGTCGATGAATTTCCCGATCATGGAGTGCTCGCTGGTGCCGATGAGGTACAGGTCCTCCCCCTCGATCTTGTACATCATGTTTTCCATTTCAGAAAAGCTCATCACGCCGGTCACCACGTCGCTCCTTATCATAAACGGCGGGATATAGTAGGTAAATCCCCGGTCAATCATGAAATCCCGGGCATAGGACAGGATGGCGGAATGCAGCCGGGCCACATCCCCCTTCAGGTAATAAAAGCCGTTGCCGCTGGTCTTCCGGGCGCTGTCCAGGTCGATGCCGTTCAAGCTCTCCATGATGTCGATGTGGTAGGGCACCTCAAACGCCGGCACCACCGGCTCCCCAAAGCGCGCCAGCTCCACGTTTTCGCTGTCATCCTTCCCCAGGGGCACGGAGGGGTGCATGATCTGGGGGATGAGCATCATCTTCTCCCGGATGGCCTCGGCGTACTCCGCTTCTTTTTGCTCCAGCGCCGCCAGCTCTTCCTGCATGTCCTTCACCTGCTGCTTGGCGGCCTCGGCTTCAGCCTTCTGCCCTTTTTGCATCATGGCGCCGATGCTTTTGGAGATGGCGTTGCGCTGGCTGCGCAGGTAATCCGCCCGGGTGATGGCCTCGCGGTTGAGGCGGTCCAATTCCACCACCTCGTCCACCAGCCCCAGCTTATGATCCTGGAACTTCCGCCGGATGTTCTCCTTCACCAGCTCCGGGTTGTTTCTGATCAGGTTGATGTCAATCATGTTGCCCTCCTCAAAAATAAAACACCTCCATCCCATGGGACGGAAGGTTCCGCGTTGCCACCCAAATTGCCTGTACCAGGCCTCTCAAAGCGATAAGGGGCTGACCCCGGCGGCTATGCTTGCCAGAAGTGGAACGGCTGCCTCCCCCGCCGGGCTTGCACCCTCCCCGGCTCGCTGTGGGCTTTGGCCTGCCTTAGCTTCTTCAACCGCGCACAGGGTTATTATAGGCGCAGCGGCGGGTTTTGACAAGGGGAAGGCGCTGGCGCGCTTTGCACCCCCAGCGCTTTGCCTGGAAACGGTTTGGGAATGGCGGGGTTTGACGGGCCGGGCTGCTGGATGCTATTATGCCGGCATCGCTTGGGAGGTGAGGATGATGGGCATACAATATCAGGAAAACGCCGATATAGCGCCTGAGGCGCTCAGGGCGCTTTACCTGGACGCGGGCTGGACCGCCTACACCGATCACCCGGAGAAAATGGCCCGGCTCCTGCCCGGCGCCCTGTGGCATTTGAGCGCCTGGGAGGGGGAGGAATGCGTGGGCCTCATCCGCTGTGTGGGGGATGATTGCAGTATCCTGTACATTCAGGATATTTTGGTCAAAACCAACCATCAGCGCCGGGGCATCGGGCGGCAGCTGATCGAGGCGGCGCTGGCGCGCTTTGCCCACATCCGCCAGACGGTGCTGCTCACCGACAACACGGAAAAAACCCGCGCCTTTTATGAGGCGCTGGGGTTTCGGGAAGTGTCTGGCATCGGTGGATTGTGCTATGCCCGGTACATTCAAGGGGTGTAAGGCTTATTGGGCGAGGTCAAGCCAGAAAACCTGCTGCATGACACCGTCAAAAAGGCTTTCTTCCTTCAGCATGCCTTTGGCAAAGCAGTCATTCATACATCAAAAAACGGGCTGTATCGACCAGCGAAACAGCCCATCATGACCCATGAGGCCCTCAGTAAACCATCGCCACCACCAGGCCGTTCATGTTGTCGGTGGAGACGGAGTATTCCTTGGCGCCGGCTGTCAGGCTGATGGTGGCATCCTCATTGCCGCCGGGCACCCGGTAGATCTCATATTTCATCACGCCATCCTGATACACCGCGATGTGGGGGTGGGCGATGAGGTAGTCGATATACTCCTCCAGGCACATGCCCAGCGCCTTCATGGTCATGGCGTGGGGGATGCCCACATAGCGGTAGACATCCATGTCCTTGAGGTTGATGCCGGTGATGTAGGACTTGTCCACCGTGGAAGCGTCGGGGTAGCCCTGGACAGGGAAGCGGAAGATGAAGCCGTATTCCGCGGCGTGCTCGTTCATCCATTTGGCCTGATCGGTGGTCTGGAAGGCCATTTTGTTCAGCTCGCTGTCGTTGCGGTTGTAGACGTCCATGAACACCGACATGCCGGTGTGGTAGTCGCTGGTGCCGGGGTAAGCCACCCGCACCCGGGCCTTTTCGGTCAGGGCGTCGCCGGAATACCGGTCAGCATACAGCGCCAGCTCCTTGTTCCAGATCTCGGTCTGCTCCGTGGCGGTGCGGTAGCCCTGGCGCACGATATAGCTCTCAAGCCCCGCCTTTTTGGCATCGCCGATCATGGCGTCCAGCGCCTTGATCACCGGCTCCAGCACCTGCACCTCCCGGCCGGTCACGCCCACGCGGAAGCTGGTCTCAGTGCCGATGGATTTCAGGTGGGGCTCCGCCAGGGTGAAGTCAGGCGGCATGGCGTGCCAGCGGTTCACCAGCAAAAGGCCACCCAGCAGCATCTCCTCCCGGGTCGCCGCCACATCCCGCTCCGCCTTGACGGGGAAATCGCTCAGGTCCAGCACATCCCAGCCGCTCTCCTTGGGGGTGGGCAGGGGCTTGGTCTGGCCGGTGGTCTGCTGGCTGGCCTGGAACTCCGCCCGGCGCTTGTTGTAGTCCTCGATGAGGACCTTGTTTTCCTCTTCGATGCGCTGGGCTGCCCGGTCCCGCTCGCCCTGCTGATATTTGTCCATCAGAACATAGGCCGTGGCCAGGAGGGCCAGCAGCACCAGCAGGATGATGGTCCATCTCAGCAGCCTGCGGTAGGGATCAGCCTTCTTTGTGTTTGACATCATGATCATCCTTTCGCATGACGCGCGCGTTTAATGCGTGGAATCTGCCTCATTTATAACAGGAATATGACAATGTGTCAACAGATTTGCCATATTTAGCGGGGAAAGCGCCTTTGTCAGGACAAAGGCGCGGGGGTTTGGCCGGCCAGGAGCGTAGCCAGGTGCTCTGCCGCCTGGTGTTCATCCACGCCGTCCACCACCAGGGTCACCTCCCGCTCCCGTTCCCGGGCCAGGGCCATCAGCCCCAGGAGGGACTTGCCGTTATAGGTTTTGGCCCCCTGCCGGATGAGCACGCGCACCTGATACTGCCCTGCGGCATCCGCCAGGCTTTTTAAGCGCAGGGGGGAAAACGGCAGTTCCCCGCCCAGGACGATCTGCCGGGTGATCATGGAAACACCGCCTTTCTGCGTTATTGACCGGGGGTATGATCCCGGGCTTCCTCCGCCAGTTTCATCAGCCTGCGCATCCGGTGCTGCACGCCGGATTTGCCCAGGGGAGGCCTGAGCATCTGGCCCAGCTCCTCCAGGCTGGCCTCGGGGTTGGCCAGGCGCAGCCGGGCCAGAGCCTCCAGCTCATCGCTCAGCGCCGTCAGCCCCCGGGCCAGGGAAATCCGCTCAATGGTGGCGGTCTGCCGGGTGGCGGCGGTGAGCTGGCGTCCCAGGTTGCCCTGGTCACAGTTGAAGGCGCGGATGGCGTCCGCCTTCAGGCTCTTCTCCGCCCGGTCATTCTCAAAGGACAACACCGCCCGGGCGGCCTCCATGAGCTTGAGCAACTCCGATATTTCGTCCCCGTCCTTCAGGTAGACAATGCCCTGGCCGCGGCGGCGGCTGATCTTCCCCGCCAGGCCCAAATGGCTCATCACCCGCTGGAGATGGCGGGCGGCGGCCTCGTCGGGCAGCACCCACTCCGCGTGGTAGCGCCTGCGCGGGGCCGCGATAAAGCCTGATGCCAGGAAGGCCCCCCGGATATACGCCCTGCGGCAGCAGGCACGCCGGGTCACCTGGCGGGAGGGGGTGCGGAACACCTCTTCGCCCTCATCGGTTGTCACCAGCATCCCCTGGTCGGTCAGCACCCGGCGGCTGTCCTGGTGGCTCAGCGCCAAAAGATACAGCCGGCGCGTGCCAAAGCGCTTTTCCACCAGCATCCGGGTCTTCTCCTGCACGGCCCCGGTCCTGCGCAACAGCAGCAGGATGCGCCTGAGCACAGCGGGGTTTTCCGTGCGGTAACGCAGGGAGAAACCCTTGCCGCCGGCCACCGCCAGGAGGGAGGCCCCCCGGGTGAGGGCGGTCAGTTCCGCCCGGGCGCAGCACTCCTTTTCCAGGGGAACGGCCACCAGCTCCGCCTTGACCTCCTGGGTGAAGCTCATGGCGCGGGGCTTTCATCGATGATGCGCACCTCCGGCTCCAGCATCACGCCGAACTGCTCCTGCACCCGCTGCTGCACCTGGGCCTTGAGCGCCAGGAAATCCGCTGTGGTGGCCTCCCCAGTGTTGATGAGGAAGCCCGCGTGCTTCTCGCTCACCTGGGCGCCGCCCACCGTGAGCCCTTTAAGCCCGGCCTGCTCGATGAGCGCGCCGGCAAAAAGCCCGGCTGGGCGCTTGAAAAAGGAACCGGCAGAGGGGTAGGTGAGGGGTTGTTTCTCCCGCCTGCACTCCTGATACTCCCGCATCTGCTGGTACAGGTCCTCCTTGTGCCCGGGGGCAAGTCGCATCTCCGCCCCCAGCACCACCAGGCCTTCCTCCATCATCCGGCTGTGGCGGTAGCCGTACTGGGCCTGGCTGACGCTCACCGTCAGGCGCTTGCCGGAAGGGTCCAGGCAGTCCAGGAAGGTGATCACCTGGGCCATCTCCCCGCCAAAGGCGCCCGCGTTCATGTAGGCGCCCCCGCCCAGGGAGCCGGGGATGCCAGCCGCAAAGGTGAGGCCGGCCAGGTCCCGGTCGGCGGCGAAATAGGCCAGCGCCTTGAGGGTCACCCCTGCCTGGGCGCGCACCCGGTTACCCACCGCGCTCATCCTGGCGAAGTGCTCTCCCAGGTGGATCACCAGCCCGTCAAAGCCTGCGTCTGAAATCAGCAGGTTTGACCCGCAGCCCATCACCAGCGTGGGGATGCCCAGCCGCCTGGCCAGGCCCAGCGCCTGGGCGATCTCCTCTTCATCCCGGGCGTCCAGCAGCCATGCGGCTGGCCCCCCGGTTTTGATGGTAGTGAAGCGGGACAGCGGCGCTTGCGCCTCAAAACGGTCCTGACATAAGGCCTGCCAGGCCGCGCGATCTTCCCTTGTCATGGATATCCTCCAGTTGGCGTGATTATAACATGTGTGATTTGTGAAAACAAGCGCCTTTTACTACATGAACAGGCGCTTGCGCACCTCTTCCTTCAGCAGCTTGTTTTGCTCAAGGCCTGCCAGCATCAGCGCGATCACCGCGATGGGGATGGCGCCATAGACCGACCAGCCCAGGCGCACCTGCCCCCAGATATGCAGGTCGATAATGATCTCAAGGCCGATGAGCATCAGCGCCGTCAGCGCCGCGGCGATGGCCATCCGGTAGAGGCGCTTGAACTCAAGCCGCCTGAGCGCCAGGATGGCCCCCAGCGTCATGATCCCAAGCAGGGTGATCACCGGCAGCACCAGGCTCAAATACCACGAGATGCCCCCCGTCATCCAGGCCACCAGCAGCAAAAAGCCCAGCAGCGCCAGCACATCCACCACGATGTAGGCATAAGGGCTTTTGAAGCGGAACAGCACCGGGAAGGCGAAAAAGCAGTAGCTCATCACCAGGGCCCCCACCACATAGGGCGACCAGGAGGTGCCGCCGTCAATGAGGTCAATGAGCAGCACGATCAGGATGGGGATCATGAGGAACACCAAGGACAATTGCCGGGCATAGCCCCGGTCCAGCCGGCTGATGGCTTCCTCAATGGCCTGGGGGTGGGAGGAGGCAGCCACATCACACACCGGCTGGTTGGGGTTGTTGACCGGGGTGGCGCACAAAGGGCACTTGGGCTCGCCAGCCGCCAGCCTCACCCCGCATTCCACGCAGTATGACATCTATTCCCTCCAGTTGCTTTCGATCAATACCGGCACGCCAAGCTGGACGAGCTGGGTGAAAAACACCCGCTCAACCACCGTGTCCCGGATGGTTTTGGTAAAGTTGATGGCGGTGCTGCCGCAGGCTGACACCACCGCGCAGGCCAGCGGCGTGCGCTTGGCGGCGCCCAGCAGCAGCTCCACCCGCTCGCAGTGGGCTTCCATCTCGGGGGGCATCCTGATCAGCCCCAGGTTTGACAGCGTGCTTGTCATATAACTCTCCCCGGTGGCCCGGTACATGAACTTCAGCACCGCGGTTTTGATAAACAGCGGGAACACCCTGAGCAGCCAGTTGCGCTCCGCCTTCACATTGGCGGAAAACCGGGCGTTGACCAAGGGTTCCAGGGTTTCCAGCCCCATGGTGTGGCCCACAAGCGATATGAGCTCCTCCAGGCTGTACTCGCCATAGTCGGTGTACACCGGCACATTGATGTAGGAGGAGAAGTTGCGCAGGGTGGCCGTGGGGTAGAAGCGCCTGAGGTTCACCGGCAAGGACAGCTTCACCGGTCTTTTTCCAGGCCTCCGGGCCTTTTCCCGGGCCTTGATCAGGGAAAACAGGAACAGCGCCGCCATCAGGCTGTTGACCGAGCAGCCCTTTTCCCTGGCCAGGGCGCTGAGCTTGTCGGTGGGGAGGATGCCGGTGGTGATGTTGAGGTACCCCGGTTTTTCCCTGACCCCGCCCAAATGCCAGGCCGTGTCCTCCCGCCTGGGCCTGACCGCGTCTCTGGCATAGCGCAAAAAGGCGTCCTCCCACTCTCCCTTGTGGGGCTCGTCCCTGGTGTCCAGAATCAGCGGTGCCTCGGGAATGCGGATGCCGTACTTGAGCCAGAGGTATTCCGCCGTCAGCGTCAGCAGAAAGGTCATCCCGCCGGTGCCGTCGGTCAGCGCGTGGAACACCTCCAGGGCAATGCGCCTGTCAAAACTGCGCACCCGGAAGAGGAAGCCGCCGTTTTCCTTCAGGTCGATGGGCAGCATGGGGTTCCTGGCGTCGGGCTGCACGGCGGGCTGGGTTTCATGCCAGTCAAAATAGTACCAGAACAGCCCCCGCTTCAGCCGGTAGGACAGCAGGGGCACCCGCTTGACCAATTGCCGCAGCGCCTTTTGCAAAACAGCTTCGTCAATGGGCTCCTTGAGCGTGATGGACACGCGGAAAAGGGCCATCCATTTGCGGGACCGGGCAGCCGGATAGATCTTGGCGGCGTTGTCCAGCCGCAGCCAGCTGGGGGAGGGCCTTTTCCTGCGCCGGCTGCTCACGGCTTTGCTGCCTTTCCGTCAAGGAAATCCCGCGCCAGGGCCTGGGCCTCCCGGGCCTCGGGTACCGGGTAGAGGGGGTAGACATGCCACATCCCCTCCTCCACATGGGTCATGCAGGGGATGCCCGCCTGGTCAAGGCCCTGGGCCAGGCGCCGGGTATCCGCCAGCAGGATTTCGTCCCCGCCTGTGATGATCAGGCTTTCAGGCAGGCCCTCAAAATCCCCGAACACCGGGGAGACGTAGGGGTCCCTGGCCGGATGCCCGGCCAGGTACATATCGGCTGACTGGGCGATGCTGGCCCGGGAGAGCACCGGGTCCTTCTCCGGCTTTTCGTCCGGTTCCGGCCGGATGCTCAAGTCCCCCCACGGGGAGATGGCCACCAGCTGGCGGGGCATGGGCAGCCCCTCATCCCGGATGCGCATGGCCAGGCTGAAGCAAAGCCCCCCGCCAGCCGATTCCCCCACCAGGGCAGTGTCCTCAGCCTTAAAGCGGGTGAGCAGGAAGCGGTAGGCTGCCATGGCGTCATCCAGCGCCGCCGGGAAGGGGTTTTCCGGCGCCAGCCGGTATGCCAGGCACAGGGCGGCGCGCCCGGTGTCCAGGGCCAGCATGCTGCCAAAGCCCTGGGCATAGTCCAGGGTGCCAGCGGTGAAAGCGCCGCCATGCAGGTACAAAATGGCCTTGCGCACCGTGCCCGAAAGCGGAAAAACCCAGGCGGCCTCACATTTGCCCAGATCCTCCCGGCAGGTCACCACCTGCCCGGCCTTCACCCGCGCGCCCAGGGCGGCCAGGCCGTCCTGCAAGCGGCGCATGGTCTCCAGGTCCATGTTGTTCAGCAGCGGGTTGAGCAGGCTGATCTGGGCTTTCATCAGGGTGCTGATGACGCTTGGCATAGGCAGTCTTCCTTCCTTTGGCGGGGATACGCCCGCATTCAGGTGATTCTCACGAATTCACTGGTATTATACCACAGCAGCCTCTGCGCCCTGGATGCCGATGGGACAAACCGGCCACGGCGAAACAGAAAGCGGAGCCGCGGCTGCGGCCCCGCTTGGCTGTCAATGGGATATCAGTGTTCCTTGCCGCCAATGGCGGTGATATCCTCCTGGTTGTTCTGGATGGCCGTGATGGCCACCTCAATGCCCAGGGCGATGTCTGCCGTGCTCAGGCTGGGCGCGGGCACCGCCCGGCGGGCGGTCTGCTCCGGAATGAAGGGCACGTGCATAAACCCGCCCCGCGCCTGGGGGTACTGGGTGTTAAGCGCGTGGAGCAGGCCATACATCAGGTGGTTGCACACAAAGGTGCCGGCGGTGTTGCTGACAGCAGCGGGCAGCCCGGCATCCCGCATGGCCTCCACCATGGCCTTGATGGGCAGGGTGGTGAAGTAGGCCGGGGCCCCCTCCGGCTCAATGGGCTGGTCGATGGGCTGGTTGCCCTTGTTGTCCGGGATGCGGGCATCGTCCAGGTTGATGGCCACCCGCTCGGGTGTGAGTTCAAACCGCCCCCCCGCCTGGCCGATGCACAAGACCGCGTCAGGCTGGTGCTTTTCAAGCCCCGCCTTTAGGACGCTGATGGCCTCGCCAAACACCGTGGGCACCTCCAGCTTGATCACCTCGACCCCGCCCACCCGGTCGGGCACGCGTTTAACCGCCTCCAGGGCGGGGTTCACCTTCTCCCCGCCAAAGGGGTCAAAGGCTGTGAGCAGCAGTTTCATAAGCTTACCTCCCGTCAAATCAGAACGCCAGCAGATACATCAGGATGATGTGCACCGCCAGCATCACCAGGGCAAAGGGCGCCTGGGACTTGATGATGACATACTTGTCGTTGGTTTCAAGCAGGGCCGCCGGCATGATGTTGAAGTTGGCGGCCATGGGCGTCATGAGGGTGCCGCAGTAGCCGGCGGTGAGGCCCAACGCGCCCACGATGATGGGGTTTGCGCCCTGGGCGATCAGGAAGGGGATGCCGATGCCCACCGTGATCACCGAGAAGGCCGCGAAGCCGTTGCCCATGATGATGGTGAACAGCGCCATGGAGATGCAGTACACCGCCACCGCGATCAGCTTGCTGCCCTCGGGGATGATGGCCTGAACCCCGTTGGCGATGACCGTGCCCACGCCAGCGGCGGTAAACAGCGCGCCCAGCGCCGCTAAAAGCTGGGGCAGGATGCCCACGGTGCCCACGTTGTCCATCAGGCGCGCGCCGTCCTTGGGGACGTATTTGGGGTTAACCCGGGTGACCAGGAAGGTGACCACAAGCGCCACCAGGGCTGAAGCGCCAATGGCGTTGTTGGCGCCCAGGTCCTTCCAGAAGGTGGCGATCAGCACCGCGGCCAGCGCCAGCACCAGGGCCGGGAGAAAGACCTTGTAGCGCAGCTTGTCGGCGTTTTTGCGGGTTTCCTCGGCGCTGGGCACATCGCTTTGGCTGGGTTTCACCTGGCGGGCGCCGGTCAAAAGCGCAATGGCCACCACGGCGATGCCGGTGATGAACTTGGGCAGGTAGGGGCCCGCAATAAAGGTGAAGGCCAGGATGAACCAGAAAGCGGCCGTCATAAGTCGGGAACTGTGATTCTTATCCCTCAGGGCTTTTACCCCCACCAGGATAAAGACGATGCCGATGATGATGTAGAAAAACTCCGCCACGGTTTTTGACAGGCCCCAGCTGGCGATTTCATTGATGTTCAGAATGCTGTCCATACTCACTTACCCCCCTTGAGCACGCGCTCCTGCCTGCGGTCAAGCAGGTAGTTGTACATGACGCCCAGTATCACCGCCGCGCCAAAGATATACCAGCTGGCGCCGGAGATGTTCAGCGCATTGACATCCGTCAGGCCCTGCTCGTTGAGCGTGGACACAATCAGCAGCGTGCCTGAAGCACCCATGAAGCAGTTCTGGGCAAAGAAGTTGCCGAAATTCTCGTTGGCAGCCGCCATGCCCTTGATCTGGTCTTCGGTTTTGGTGGGAAGCGGGCCATACTTGGCCTGGGCGGCCGCCTGGGCCATGGGGTTGATGAGGGGGCGCACAAACTGGGGATGCCCGCCGATGCGCAGGGAAAAAGCGGCGGCAAAAGCGCGGATCACCAGATACAGGGACAGGATCTTGCCGGTGGTGGCATGCTTGATGCCCCGGATAAAGTCCACCGCCTTGTCCTTAAGCCCATAGCGCTCCAGGATGCCGATCACCGGAAGGGTCAGCACAAACAGGGTGGCCGTCCGGTTGGTGAGGAAGGAATTGCCCAGAGTGGTCAGGATTTCCATGGGGGTCATGCCCGCGACCAGGCCTGTGGCCAGCCCCGCCACCACCACCGTTGCGATGGTGTCCAGCTTCAGCGCAAAGCCCACCACAACGATCAGGACCCCGATGAGTTTCAGCACATCCATAGTTCCAGAATCCTCCTTTTTCTATTGGTTGTCACCGCGGCCCGTCCAGCATAGCGCATAAAACAGTTTCAATCCAGACTTTTTTTGGCGGGGGGCTGTATTTGGCTTGTATCCACCTGACCCATGCGCACGCAGTCCCCCTTGACGCCCACTTTTCCGGACAGTATGATAGCAGGCATTGCAAACGAAAGGGAACGGCATGGCAAGGAAAAACGGCAGGAAGAAAATCAACTGGGGCCAGGTGCTCAGCCTGGCCATGTTTCTTGTCCTGGGCGGCGGCCTGGGGGTCTGGTTTGCCTGGTATAACGATACCCGGGGCCTGGACACCTGGCCCTTTGGGGGCAGCTTTCTATTGTTTCTCCCCTTGCTGGCAGGCTTCATCGCGGCACTTTACGGGCAAATCATCATCCACGAGGCGGGGCACCTGGTGTTTGGCCTCTTAAGCGGCTACCGCTTTTCCTCTTTTCGCATCGGCAGCCTCATGTGGGTGAAGGAAAACGGCCGGCTGCGCTTCAGGCGATTGTCCCTGGCGGGCACGGGGGGCCAGTGCCTGATGGCGCCGCCTCCCATGGTGGATGGCGGTTTTCCCCATCGGCTGTATAACCTGGGCGGCTCCCTCATGAATGTGCTGGCGGGGCTTTTGTTCCTGGCGCTTCATTTGGCGCTGCGCCATGTGCCTGTTCTCTCCATCCTCCTGCTGATCACTGCCCTCATCGGCTTTTTCTTTGCGCTGATGAACGGCCTCCCCATGCGGCTGGGCCTGGTGGACAACGACGGCATGAATGCCCTTTCCCTGGGCAAGCACCCGGAGGCCCTGCGTGCCTTCTGGCTGCAGCTCACCATGAACGCCCGGCTGGCACAAGGCCAAAGGCTGCGGGATATGCCGGAGGAATGGTTCAAAGTGCCTGATGACGAAGCCATGACCAACAGCATCGTGGCTGCCCTGGGGGTGATCGCCGCCAGCCGCCTGATGGATGAGCGCAAGTTTGATGAGGCGGACGGGTTGATGGCCCATTTGCTCGCCATCCCCAGCGCCGTGGCGGGGCTGCACCGGGGGCTTCTGGTGAGCGACCGTATTTTTATCGAACTGATCGGGGAAAACCGGCCCCAGGTGGTGGCCGGCATGCTGGGCAAAAACCAGCAGAAATTCATGCAGGCGATGAAGGGGTTCATCTCCATCCTGCGCACCCGGTACGCGCTTGCCCTGCTGATGAATAAAGACGAGAAAAAGGCCGGGCAGTGGCTCGCCCGGTTTGAAAAAGCCGCGAAGTCCTACCCTTACCCCAGCGATGTGGTGGCCGAGCGGGAGCTGATAGCGCTCGTGCAGCGCAAGGCACAGGAAAAAGAGGGGGCGATGAGGCCAGTGCCCGCCCCCCTGTGACCGGTTCCTGCCGCAAGCAACTGCCTCAGGTCATGCCGCCATGCACGTTATTCCGGCTGCTTCCGGCGCTTAGGGCTTCTTGAGGGCGGTGGGGCTGTTCACCTTGTCCCAGGTCACAGGGCCCACCACCCCGTCCACCTTCAGCCCGTTGTGCTGCTGAAAGGCCTTCACCGCCAGGTAGGTGGCATAGTCGTAGGAGCCGTTAATAGGGCCGGTGTAATAGCCAAGAGCCGCCAGCGCGTTTTGCAAGGTGATCACCAGAGGACCGGTGCTTTTGCCGTAGAGCAGCTTGATGTTTGTGCTGGAGCCTCCTGGCGGGGTGGGGTCGGATTTTTTCTTCGCAGCCGGGTTTGTTAGCATGTTGTAGGTGTCCGGGCCCACCACGCCGTCTGCCGGCAGCCCGTTTTTCTGCTGGAAGAGCTTAACCGCGTCCCGGGTTGATTCACGGTAGTACCCATCGGTAACATCCACATAACCCAGCTTGAACAGCAGCTCCTGCACCTCTGCCACCGCATCATAAAAATCGTGCACCTCAAGGCGCAGGAGGGATTTTCCCAGCTTCCAATCCGCAATGGATTTGCCAAAGGCGCCAGCTGATTGCATCCACATCAGCACCATCCCGTCCACGATGCCGTTTTCAGGCAGCGCGTTGGCTTTCTGGAAGGCCAGGACGCTTTTTTGCATAGTGCTATCAAAAACGCCGGTTTCGCTGCCTGCCAGATAGCCCAGGGCGATCAGCCGGGCTTGGATCTCGGATATTTCTGCCCCGCTGTCGCCCAGCTTGAATGCTTTGCCGGATAAGCTGGGGGCGGAATAGCCAAGTTTTTCCAGCGTCTTGGGGCCAGCGATGCCATCTGCTTGTAAGCCCACGCTCTCTTGAAACTTCTTCACCGCCAGATAGGTCTTATAGCCATATTTTCCGTCCAGCACATCATCGTAGAAGGACAGCAGCCTCAAGCGCTGCTGGAGCGCCAGCACCGTGGGGCCAGCATCCCCGTACTGAAGCCTCTGTGCCGTGGCCACTCCCAGGATGCTCAGCATCAGCATCACACAAAGGGCTCCCGCGATCCATTTTTTGGTCACCATGCTCCCCTCCTTTTTCAGTTGTAACTTGAAAGACGACAAGAAGCGGCACAGCAAAAAGCCCGCCTTGTCCACGCTTCAATTGTCGGTTATCTTCTCCCTTTCCACAACCTGTCTCTTTGGGCAGGTCGGGGGAAAAGGCGGGCATTCTGTTCCCGGCCCACCTCCCCAAAGGGATAGGTGTTTGACAGGGTTTCATCCGCCGCTATAGAATGGTGGGCAAATCCCCTTTTGGAAGGAAATAGCATGGTGAATGAAAAAACGCCGGGGAAACAGAGGACGCACCCCATCCCCCCGTATGACCTTTATTTAATCGATGCGGACGGCACCCTGCTTGATTTTGAGGCGGGGGAGGCGGCGGCGCTGGATACCACCTTCCGCCAGTTTGGCTTGCCAGTGGATACCATGGACAGCTACCGGCGCATCAACGCGGGCCTGTGGCGCCGGCTGGCAGAGGGCACCATCAGCCGGGAGCGCCTGTTCTCCAGCCGCTTTGGCCTGTTTGCCCGGGCACATGGGATTGCGCTTGACAGCCTCCAGGTCAACCGCTTCTTTCTGGAGCAACTGAGCCACCAGGCCCAGCACATGCCGGGGGCTGAGGCGATGCTTCAGGCCCTGTCCAGCCGGGCCAAGGTAGCCGTGGTCACCAACGGCGTGTCCTTCGCCCAAAAGGAGCGCTTCCGGCGCGCAGGCTTTTTGCCCTATATTCGGCACCTGGTGGTTTCAGAGGATGTGGGCGCGGAAAAGCCCGCCGCATTGATTTTTGAGCGGGCTCTCGCACTGTGCGGCCATGCGGACAAAACCACCGTCCTCATGGTGGGGGATGAGCTGGCCACAGACATTGCAGGGGCAAATGCCTTTGGCATTGCCTCCTGCTTGTATGACCCCGCCGGCAAGCATCCGCAGCATCAGGCGGCTTACAGAATATCCTCGTTGCAGGAACTGGTTTAGGGCTGGGCGTTTACGCGCAAAAACTGCTCAAAACGGGCGAGGCAGCCGTCGGTTGCTTTTCTGATGGCGGCGGTCACCTTGACATCAGGCTCATGCCACAGGCCCTTGAGCGCCATGCTGCCAGCTTTCCTGTCAAAAACCGGCTCCGCCCTGCCGATAAAGCGCTCGCCCATGATAAGGGGCAGCACATAATAGCCGTATTTCCTTTTGGCGGCGGGCACATACACCTCCCAGGTGTAGTCAAAACCAAACAGCGCGCTGATGAGGGCGCGGTCCCACATGAAGGGGTCAAGGGGCGCAATCAATTCGCACCGGGGCCTGTCGCCCCCCTGCGCCGCCTCCTCCAAGTGGGGCATATCACCAGTCAGCAGGTGCAGGGGCTCCCGGATGCCGTCAACCCGCACCTGGGTCAAGGTCTTGTCCGCCACCAGCCGTGCCATGGCCTGATGCCTGGCCGCGGCGGTGAATCCGGGGATGCCCAGCAGCGCCGGGCTGTTTTTGTTCCACAGGAGGCCCACAGCGCCTATGCGGCGGGCCAGCATGTGCAGGTGCAGGCTTTCAAGCGTCGGGTGCGGGTCAGGTGCACCAGCCAGCGCCGGGGGCAGCAGGCGCTCAATCAGGTCATAGTATTTGATGGCGCCCTGCTTGTGGTGGATGCCCAGGGTGCCCGCGTAATACAGATGCTCCAGCACCGCCCGGGACAGCCGGGTGTTGCCCCAGAACCAGTTGACCTTGTCCCCGGTGTCCAGGTCCTTGGAGCACAGCGGCCCCCGCTGCTGGATGGCCTTTAGAATCGCGTCCCGGGCGCCTGTCACCTGGGGATGGCTGCGCATCCATTCGCCGCGCACTGCCCTTATGCGGGCGTAGTGGGGCCACTGGGAGACGGGGAAGATGCACAGCTCTTTGTCGAAATAATCAACCAGCTCACGCTTTGTGTAGAGCAGGCCCCACAAAAGGGACGGCGCATAGCCCTTTACGCGGGATTGGAGCGTCAAATCAGCGTTTCTGCCGCATACATTCAGCGGGTCAAACTGGATGCTGCCCGCCTGGTGGATATAGCGCAGGGCTCCCTCGGCGCCCCGATAGGCATGGGTGCCCAGCAGCCCCTGTTTTTTAAGCAGGAAGCGCCGGGCCTGCGGGAGGGGGATGACAGGCAGTAAGCTCATTCAGCCCCCCACCATCAGGGGTTTTATCACCAGAAGCACCGCAAACAGCAGGATGGTGATCATGGTGGAGGCGGACAGGTACATGGAGACAAACTCCTTCTCCTGCGCGTTTTCCGAATACACCGGCAACACAAAGGGCGCTGGCAAAATCAGCATCATGAGAACCGCCAATAGCAGCCAGGCGTCACAGGGCAAAATCAGGAACAAAACCAGGATGGCAAGCCCCCCTGCCGCGGCTGTCACCCCAAGCCTGATCAGGATCGATTGCGCCACCTGGCGCATCAGCTGCTTATCCAGCCTGAAATCAAAGCCAATCGCCAATAGTATCAGCGCTGCTGTGGGCGCGCCCACAAAGCCGGTGATCCGGCTGATCAAGTCCCCTGCGGGGGAGGCCACAATCCCCCCCGCCAGCCCTGTCACCCCCAGCACCAGCCCCAAAAGCAGCGCCGCCATCACCGGGTTTTTGATGATTTCAAGGAGCGAATCCTTGAGTCCCTTTTGTTCCCCGGTCTGGCGCCTGAGCATGAACAGATAGATGGTAAACACAAACAGCACCTGGCCCAGGTCCACCTGGGCCAGGCTGCCCATGTGCCCTGGCCCCGCCAGGATCATAAACAGCGGGTAGCCCAGCATCCCCATCTCATAGCCTGACACGGTGAAGGGCAGAAGCGGGCTGGCGCCGGGGATCCTCCGGCGCAGCAGATACCCTGCCATGAAGGTGGCCAGGCACAGCGCCAAAACCACCAGAAATACCACCACCATGTCCACCCCGTAGTCAGCCGTCAGAAAGGCCTGGAAAATCACAAAGGGCAGGGTGATGCGGCTCACTACTTTCTTGAGCGTCTCCGCCCCTATCTCGTTTAGCAGCCCGGTTTTGCGCGCCAAAACCCCCAGCCCCAGCGTGACCAGGATGGGAAACAGGCTACCCAGCACGTCTATTAAGGCGTTCATCCCGCACCTTCCTTGATGATGTGATAGCTGATTATAGCACACCGTTTGCATTTTCCACAGGTCAGGCCCTGGGAAAAATGCAAGAATATTATGCGTTTTGATACCATGGTCATAGGAGCATGGTCTTGACGGTTATTCAGCTCATGCATATAATATAGCTGAATATTGATACGCGCTGAAGTCCCGGTTAAGCGGCATGGGGTAATTCAGACGCATATTTTTTCAGCCCACGTCCCATCCGCATCGGGGTGGCCCTGCGGATGGGGTCAACAAAGGATTGAGGTGCAGCATGCCCGAGCATCACACGCCAAAGAGGCCCTATCTCAGGCTACACAATATCTCCAAGACCTTCCCCGGCGTCAAGGCCCTGTCAAACATCGACTTCGATGTCCGTCTGGGGGAGGTGCATGCGCTGATTGGCGAAAACGGCGCTGGCAAGTCCACCCTGATCAAAATACTGGCCGGGGTTTATAAGCCCGATCCCGGCGGCACCATCGAAATAGATGGCAAGGTCTACAACGCGCTCACCACCCGGGAATCCATGCACCACGGCATCATCGCCATCTATCAGGACTTTTCCCTGTTCCCCACGCTGAGCGTCAAGGAGAACATCGCCTTTTCCGAACAGATTGAGAGCAAGGGCTGGCTGGTCAACTGGCGCAAGGTGGAAAAATCCGCCAAGCAGGCCCTGGACAACCTGGGGGTCAGCATCGATCTGAATGTGCGTGCCAATATGCTCTCCACCGCCAGGCAGCAACTGGTGGCCATCGCCCGGGCGCTGGTGTATGATGCCCGGATCCTCATCATGGACGAGCCCACCTCAGCCCTTTCCAGTAGCGAGGTGGACGCCCTGTTCCAGATTGTGGACAGGCTGCGCAAACGGGGCATCGGCATCATCTTCATCAGCCATAAGCTGGATGAGCTGTTCCGCATCGCTGACCGCATGACGGTGCTGCGCGACGGGCTGCAAATCACCACAGCAAATGCCCAGGAGATGAACCGCAAAAAACTGATCTCCCTGATGGTGGGGCGGGAGGTGTCGGACGAGCGCATGCTGGGCAAAAACGACGGGGAAGTCATTCTCCAGGTTAAAAACATTTCCAAGAAGGGCAACTTTGAGGATATCTCCTTTGATTTAAGGCGCGGGGAAATCCTGGGCGTCACGGGGCTGGTGGGCGCCGGGCGCACCGAGACCATCCAGGCCCTCTTTGGCTTAAACCCGCCTGACAGCGGCGACATCCTGCTTGAGGGCAAGAAAATCACCCCCAAATCCCCGGCCGAGGCTGAGAAGCTGGGCATCGCCTTTGTCCCTGAATCCAGACAGACGGAGGGCTTGATCCTCCAGCAGAATGTGGAGAGCAACATCACCCTGCCCATCCTGCGCACCTTTGCCAACCGCGCCATGCGCATTGACTTCAAAAGGAGGCGCCGCCGGGCAGAGGAGCTGATCCGGCAGCTGGATGTGCGCCCTTCCTATCCCCACATGGAGACCGCGAAATTATCCGGCGGAAACCAGCAAAAGATCGTCATCGCCAAGTGGCTGGCCACAAATCCCAAGGTTTTAATTGTGGATGAGCCCACCAACGGCATTGATGTGGGTGCCAAAAACGAGATCCATCGTCTGCTGCGCTCCCTGGCCGACCAGGGCATGGCGGTGATCATGGTGTCTTCGGAATTGCCCGAGATCCTCACCGTATCAGACCGTGTGCTGGTGATGCGACAGGGCCGGGTATCGGCTGTGGTGGACGGCGTTTCGGCCAGCCAGGAGCTGCTGATGAGCCATTCCGTCCAGGGCGGCCACCACAAGGAACAGGAGGCCGCCCATGAATGAACGCATAAAGCAAACCCTCAAAGCCAAGGAAGCCTCCATTGTGATCATGCTGCTGGTGGTCATGCTGTTTGCCTGGGTGATGAATGCCGCCTTCTTCTCCTTTGAAAACCAGATGGATGTGATCAAATCAAACGCGGTGCTGGGCATCGCGTCCCTGGGGATGCTGGTGGTGATCCTGACCGGGGGCATTGATGTATCCATCGGCGGCCAGCTGGCGCTGGTGACTGTGCTCACAGGCCAACTGATGGCTGACACCGGCTTTGACAACCTGATCGTGATCTACCTGCTGGGTATCGCCATCGGCGGGGTGATTGGGCTGATCAACGGCCTGATGATTTCCCGCCTCAACCTGCCCCCCATCATCGCCACCCTGGGGATGAACACCATCATCAACGGCTTTCTCAAATTCTATACCAACGGCGCCTGGATCAACCAGTTGCCGCAGAAAATCAACGATTTTGGCATGGTGAAGCTGTTTTCTGTGCCCGGCGCTGTGGGCGGGGCGGTGGGTTTTCCTATCCAGTTTTTGCTGTTTGCGGCCGCCATGCTCATCACCTGGTTCCTGCTGAAGTGGACCAAGCTGGGCCGCTCCATCATGGCCATGGGCGGCAACCGGGTCTCCGCTGAGCGCATCGGGCTTAACAACAAGAACCTGACCACCTTCGCCTATGTTTTTTCTGGCATGATGGCAGGGTTTGCGGCCATCACCTTCACCTCCATCATGAAGTCGGTTGACCCCAACGCCTTTATCGGCTATGAGATGAATGTCATCGGGGCCGTGGTGCTGGGCGGCGCCCTGCTCTCCGGCGGCTCAGGCTCGGTGCTGGGCACCTTCCTGGGGGTCACGATGTTTGCCTATATTTCAAACGGCCTGACCCTGGCCAAGATCTCCACCTACTGGCAATCCATCATCGTGGGCAGCATCATCCTGCTGGTGGTCAGCTTTGACATGATCAAGCTGCGCCGGGAGGCCAGGCGGATGACCAAGGTGGACATTGTCCCCATCGGGAGCGGGAGGTAAACATGGAAAACAGCAATAACCGCGTCACCATCCGGGAAAAGATGGTTCAGGCTATCCGCAGGGATCCCAAACAGGCTTTTTTGGTTCTGGTCCTTTTGGTGCTGGTTGTGATGATGTCCCTGTTGGCACCCGGGCGTTTTCTGTCGGTGCGCAACTTTAAGAACATGGGCTTCCAGATGGCGGAGTTTGGAATTTTGGCCATTGGGATGTCCGTTGTCATCATGACCGGGGGCATCAACCTGTCGCTGCTTAGCTCCGCCATGCTCAGCGCCATCGTGGGCGCTTACCTGATGCGCACGCTCAACCAGGCCCAGGTGATGGGGGACTTGCCCATCATCCTGATTGGCATCGCCTCGGTGCTTTTGGTGTCCGTCCTGTGCGGCCTGGCCAACGGCTTCTTTGTGGCCTATGTGGGGGTGGTGCCGCTGCTGGTCACCCTGGGCACCCAGACGGTGTTTAACGGCATCTCGCTCAACATCACCAGGGGCTCGGGCATCTCCGGCTTCCCCAAGGTATTCCAGCGCATTGGCGCAGGCACCCTGTTTGACATCCCCTACACGCTGATCATCTACCTGCTGGTGGTGCTATTGGCCTGGTATCTGGTGCACAAGACGCCCTGGGGGGTCAGCGTCTACATGGTGGGCGGCAACGAAAAGGCGACCAGGTACAGCGGCATCAACACCAAGCGGGTGCTCACCCTGGTGTATGTGTTTTCAGCCGTGATGGCAGGCATTGCCGGCATCCTGATGATCTCCCGCTATAACTCCGCCCGCGCGGACTATGGCACCAGCTATACCCTCCAGGCAGTGGCGGCCACGGTGCTTGGGGGCACTGACATCAACGGCGGCAGCGGCAAGGTTGGGGGGACGGTGGTGGCCGTGCTGATTTTGCAGGTGCTTTCCTCTGGCTTTAACATCATTGGCATCAACCGCAACATCACCGACATCGTGACCGGGCTTATCCTCATCGGCGTCCTCTCTATCAACCACCTCACCGCGCGGGACGGCCTGCGCAAAGCAAAGAAATGATGATTTTGTCGGCGGAGGGCAAGGGCAGCAATCCGTCCGCCGGGGAATGATAGCAAAGGAGAAAAATCAAACATGAAAAAACTGATCGCTCTAACCCTGGCTCTTTTGATGATCTTAGCTGGTGCCACCGCCATGGCGGAGACCATCGTTGTGATGCCCAAACTGGTGGGCATTCCCTATTTCAACGCCTCTGAGGTTGGTGCCCTGGCCGCTGGCAAGGAGCTGGGCATTGAAGTCATCTACACCGGCCCCACCCAGGGCGACGCCGCCCAGCAAGTCACCATGATTGAAGACCTGCTCATCAAAGGCATTGATGCCCTGGCCATCGCCCCCAACGACCCGGACGCCGTATCCCCGGCGTTGCAAAAGTGCATTGAGGATGGCGTTTTGGTGGTGGACTGGGATACGCCCGCCAGCGGCGATGACGTGAAATACTCCATCCACCAGATTGACGACCAGAAGTTTGGCGAGATCATGTGGGACAAGCTGGTTGAGGCCATGGGCACGGATGAGGGCGAATACGCCATCGTCACCGGCTACCTCACCGCCGCCAACCTGAACACCTGGATCAACTACGGCATCGAATACGCCAAGGTGAAATACCCCAACCTGAAACTGGTCACCGACCCTGTGCCCTCTGACGAGTCCGCTCAGGAAGCCTACACCCAGACCCTGGCCCTGCTGGCCGCCTACCCCAACCTGAAGGGCATCGTGGGCGTCTCCACCCCCGCCCCCATCGGTTCTGCCATGGCCATCCAGGAAAAAGGCCTGCAGGATAAGGTGGCCGTGGTTGGCAGCTCCATGCCCAAGGATTCCGCCCCCTACCTGAAGGACGGCTCCCTTGACTTTGGCATTCTGTGGGATCCCGCCAAATTGGGCAAGCTGACCGTGTATGTGGTGCACTACCAGCTTAACAACCAGCCCATCACCAACGGCATGGAAATCCCGGGCGTTGGCCCCATCGCGCTGTGGGAAGACGGCAAAACCATCGTCATGGGCGATCCTTCCGTGTGGACGGCAGAGAACGTCGATCAGTTCGACTTCTAATCCCTTGGTTTAACCCGGATATTTGCGACGCGTATGCGATTCTGCCCATCGCGTACGCGTCGCTTCTTCGCCAGGCGAAAAAGGCCTGAGGCGTCCAAAGCAAAAGGAGACAGGATGAAGTACGGAATTTATTATGCCTACTGGGAACAGGACTGGTCGGCCGATTACCTGCCCTATATCGAAAAAACCGCCAGGCTGGGCTTTGACTGCCTGGAAATCGCCTGCACGCCCCTGCCCGGCTACACAAAAGAGCAGCTGAAGGAGATCAGGCGGGCGGCCAAAGCCAACGGCATCTTTTTAACCGCGGGCCATGGCCCATCCGCCGCGCAAAACCTGGCCGACCGGGACGAGGCGGTGGTGAAAAACGCCAAGGCTTTTTATACGGATTTGCTAAAGCGCCTGGAAATTCTGGACATCCACACCATTGGCGGGGGCATCTACAGCTACTGGCCGGTGGACTACTCCCGGGAAATCGACAAGCAGGGTGACTGGGAGAGAAGCGTCAAAAACGTGCGTGAAATTGGCAAGATCGCCCAGGACACCGGGGTGGACTACTGCCTTGAGGTGCTAAACCGCTTTGAAGGCTATCTGCTCAACACCGCTCAGGAGGGCGTCGAGTTTGTCAAGCAGGTGGATGTGCCCGCGGTGAAGGTACACCTGGACACCTTCCACATGAACATCGAGGAGGATTCCATGGGCGGGGCCATCCGCACGGCGGGCAAGCACCTGGGGCATTTCCACACCGGGGAATGCAACCGCCGGGTGCCAGGCCAAGGCCGGATGCCCTGGCACGAAATCGGCTCAGCACTCAGGGACATTGGCTATGAGGGCAATGTGGTGATGGAGCCCTTCGTCAAAACCGGCGGCCAGGTGGGCAAGGACATCAAAATCTGGCGCGAAATGAATGAAAACGCCAGCACCGCCCAGATGGACGAGGAGGCAGCCGGCTCGGCGCGCTTCCTGCGCTTTGTCTTTGAGGGGAAATAACCTGACCGCGCTGAGATAAAGGGGGATTTATGCAACAATATGTCATCGGCGTTGACCATGGGGGCACCAGCAGCAAGGCGGTGATCTTTGACCTGAAGGGCCAGGTGATTGCTTCGGCCAAACAGAGCATGTCCATGCAAACGCCAAAGCCAGGCCACACCGAGCGGGACATGGAGCAGCTCTGGCAGATGAACTGCCAGGTCATCCGGGAAGCGCTGGCCCAGTCCGGCCTCAAAGGTGAGCAGATCGCCGCCGTTTCCTTTTCCGGCCACGGCAAGGGGCTTTATCTGTGGGGAAAGGATGGCAAGCCCGCCCGCCCCGGCATCGTATCCACCGACAGCCGGGCCCACCGGGTTGTGGAGGCGTGGTACGCCGATGGCACGGCCCAAAAGGCTTATCCCCTCATCCACCAGGAGGTGCTGACCAGCCAGCCGGTGGCCCTCATGAAATGGCTGAAAACCCATGAGCCTGAGACCCTGCAAAACACCCGGTACATTTTGGGCGTGATTGACTATGTGCGTTTCCGCATGACAGGAGAAGCCTGGGGGGAGATCACCAACATGTCCGGCTCAGGCCTGGTGAACCTGTCCACCCGGGGCTATGATGACCGGATCCTGGCCTGCTTTGGCCTGGAGGACATCAAGGATATGCTGCCGCCGCTTGTGAATTCAGCGCAGGTGGCTGGCAGCGTCAGTGCCGAGTGCGCGGCGCTCACCGGGCTTCCGGAAGGGACGCCGGTGGCGGCGGGGATGTTTGACATCGACGCCTGCGCCATCGGCATGGACATCACGGACGACAGGCGCCTGGCGGTGATTGCGGGCACCTGGGCGATCAACGAGTATATCGCCAGGCAGCCGGTCACCGATGGCTCAGTCAAGATGAATTCCCTGTACTGCCTGCCGGGCTATTACCTTTTGGAGGAATGCTCCCCCACATCGGCCTCCAACTACGACTGGTTTCTGGGAACCTTTATGGAGAAAGCGGCAAAAGCAGAAGGCCAGAACCTGTATGCCTGGGCCAACGCCCTGGTGTCATCCGTTAGGCCCGATGAGCAGCAAATGGTGTTTTTGCCCTATTTATACGGCGGCATTGACGATGCCAGAACCAAATCCGTGCTGGCTGGGATGGAATCCTGGCATAGCCGCGCCCATGTC
The DNA here is from genome assembly GCA_002411105.1 of Christensenella sp. UBA5327. GTDB lineage: Bacteria > Bacillota > Clostridia > Christensenellales > Aristaeellaceae > UBA6115. The sequence goes on from DHQX01000020.1 coordinate 43,727, forward strand.
TTACGGGCGGTGTGTGAAGGCATTGTCTTTGGGCACCGGATGCAGGTGGAGCGCCTGCAAAAAAGCCGGGCAGTGCCCGCCCAGGCCGTGCGCCTGGCAGGCGGCGTGGTGCGGGCAGAGGGCTGGGTGCAGATGTTTGCGGACATTCTGAAACTGCCGGTGGAAACCATCGATGTGGAGGAGCTGGGCGCGCTGGGGGCGGCCATGGCGGCCGCGGTGGCGGTGGGGCTGTATCAGGATTTGCCGTCCGCCGCACAGGCCATGGTGCGGGTGGCAAAGGTCTATCGGCCAAATGCCGCCCTCAGCCCGGCCTATGACGAAAAGTTCCAGCGGTATACGGCGCTTGAGGCCGCCATGCATCTGATGTACACCGGCTCTGAAAGGCGGTAAAAAATGGCACAGGATTATTTATTGGGACTGTATGAAAAGGCGCTGCCCCAGGAGCTAACTTGGAATGAGCGGCTGAATGCCGCCAAGGCAGCGGGATTTGATTTCCTTGAAATCAGCATCGACGAGACCGATCAGCGCCTGGCGCGGCTTGACTGGACACAGCAGGAACGCCAGGATCTCCTTGACGCGGTGGCAAAAACCGGGGTGCCGATCAAGACCATGTGCCTGAGCGGGCATCGGAAATATCCCCTGGGCAGCCACGATCCCCTGGTGAGGCAGCGCGGCCTTGACATCATGGAAAAAGCCATTCAGCTGGCCTGTGACCTGGGCATCCGCATCATCCAATTGGCGGGGTATGACGTGTATTATGAAACCGGGGACCAGGAAACCCGGGCGTTTTTCCTGGATAACCTGACAAAAAGCGTGCAGATGGCATCCGCCCAGGGCGTGCTATTGGGCTTTGAAACCATGGAGACCGCCTTCATGGATACCATCAGCAAGGCCATGGCCTATGTGGACAGGATCCGCTCGCCCTACCTGGGCGTCTACCCCGACCTGGGCAACCTCACCAACGCTGCCCACCTGTATGGACTAAAGCTGAAGGACGAGTTTAATGCCGGTCAATCACATCTTTTTTCCATGCACATCAAGGATACTGTGGAGGGGGTTTACCGCAACCTTCAATTCGGGGAGGGGCGGGTGGACTTCGCCTCCGGCATCGCCCTGGCACGCGCACAGGGCGTGGGCTGCTTTGTGGCCGAGTGCTGGCATCTGGGCGACGCCGACTGGCAGGACACCTTAAGCCGGGCCAGCGATTTCATCCGAGGCTTTTTTTAGCCTGCGGGGCTCTCGTTTAAAGACGGCCTGGGCTTTGGATTTTTTATTCCGATTATTCCGATTTTTTACATCGATTATACACCTGCTGGCTGTAATGCTTCAGCCCATTCTTGCTTTGATGCCAGGCATGGGCTATACTTATCTGTGGGCGATTGGCGTCCAAAAGGAGACTGCGTATGCGCAAAACCAAGATTATCTGCACCCTGGGCCCGGCATCAAGCACCCGGGAGGTCATCCGCGCGATGATCGAAGCCGGCATGAACGTGGCCCGTTTCAACTTCTCCCACGGCACCCATGAAAGCCACCTGGCGCTGTTTTCAGAGCTCAACAAGGTGCGCAACGACCTGGGTGTGGCGGTGGCCACCATCCTTGACACCAAGGGCCCGGAGGTGCGCATCGGCACCTTCCGGGAGGGCAGCATTTTCCTCAAGTCCGATGACACATTTGACCTGGTCACCTTTGCGGTCCAGGGGGATCAATCCCAGGTGTCCATTTCCTTTCCCCAGCTAATCCATGAGCTGGGCGACAGCCGCCGCATCCTGATCAACGATGGCCTCATTGAGCTGGAGGTGCAGGAGGTGCTGGAGGACCGCATCCGCACCCGGGTGGTGATCGGAGGCGAGCTGAGCGACCGCAAGGGCATCAACATCCCCGGCGCCCGGCTGTCCATCCCCTACATGTCGCAGCGGGATCAGGAGGACATCCGCTTTGGCATCCGCACCGGCTTTGACATCGTGGCGGCCAGCTTTGTCAGGACCCGGGACGATGTGCAGATGATGCGCGATTTTCTGGACCACAACGGGGGCGGCCATGTGCGCATCATGGCCAAGATCGAAAACGCCGAGGGCGTGGCCAACCTGGAGGACATCATCCAGGTCTGCGATTCGGTGATGATCGCCCGGGGCGACCTGGGGGTGGAAATCCCCTTTGAGGAAATCCCGGTGATTCAAAAGCGCATCATCAAGGTGGCCTCCATGGCTGGCAAGCAGGTGGTGACCGCCACCCAGATGCTGGAGTCCATGGTGAGCCACTCCCGCCCCACCCGGGCTGAGATCACCGACGTGGCCAACGCCATCTATGACGGCACCAGCGTGATCATGCTCTCGGGCGAAACCGCCAGCGGCAAATACCCGGTGGAGGCTGTGCGCACCATGGCGCGCATTGCTGAGCGCACGGAGCAGGACATCAACTACAAGCGCCGTTTTTTTGTGGACAACATGTACCAGGATGCCCACGACATCACCGACGCCATCTCCCACGCCACCTGCCTGATCGCCTATAACCTGAACGCCCACGCCATCATCTCCGTCACCAAGTCCGGCACCACCGCCTATATGCTCAGCCGGTTCCGCTCGGATATTCCCATCATCGCCTGCACCCCCGATGCCACCACCTGGCGGCAGATGAGCCTGTCCTGGGGGGTGACCGGCGTGATGGTGGGCGAGGAAAAGGTGATGGAGGTGCTCTTTGACCAGGCCATCAACACCGCCAAGCATGAGGGGCTGGTGAAGGGAGGCGATCTGGTGGTGCTCACCGCCGGCATCCCGCTGTCCCAGGTGGGCGGCACCAACCTGATCAAGGTAAGCCACGTTCCCGATTGACAGCGCACAAGCGCTGTTTTCATTTGGATGTAAAGTTGAGGTAAAGATGCGCGCAGCCCTGCCCAAAAGACCGGTCAAATACCTGATTCTCAGCCTGTTTCTGGTCTGGACGCTGTTTCCCATCTACTGGATGTTCAGCCTGGCCATCCGGGAGAAGGGGGAGCTGTTTGGCGCGCTGAGCCTTGTTCCCCGCAGCTTTTCCTTTGAGCATTTTGTGGACCTGTTCAAGACCAAGGCCTTCGGGCTGTCCATCGTGAACAGCCTCACGGTCACCCTCATCTCCCTCAGCCTGGCCTTGGCTTTGGGGCTGGCCTGCGCCTATATCCTGGCCCGGGCGCGCTTCCGCTTCAAGCTCAAAGGGGCCATGCTCTTTTGGGTGCTGCTGCTGCGCATCCTGCCGCCCATCGCCTTTGCGCTGCCGCTGTATATCCTGATGTCTGACGCTGGGCTTCTGTCCACCAAAATCCCGCTGATCCTCTCCCACCTGCTGATCAACATCCCTTTTATCGTGTGGTTTATGATCACCTTTTTTGAGGCGCTGCCGGTGGAGGTGGAGGAGAGCGCTGCGGTGGACGGCGCCAGCGAGCAGCAGCTGTTTCTGCGCATCGTGCTGCCCCAGGTGCTCCCGGGGCTCACGGCGGTGGCCATCCTGTCCTTCATGACCAGCTGGAACGAGTATCTCTACAGCGCCATTTTTGTCCAGAGCCCCCGGAACTTCACCATCCCCCTCACGCTTTCCACCCTCAACAGCGAGCAGGAGCTGACCCAGTGGGGCAACATCGCCGCCGGCGGTGTGCTCTCCCTGGTGCCCATCGCGATCTTTGTGCTCTTTGCCCAGAACTTTCTCATCGCCGGGCTCTCCGGCGGTGCTGTAAAGGAATAATCACTCAGGAAAGGAACCCATTATGAAGAAAACCCTCTCCCTCCTTCTGGCCATCCTCCTGGTGGCCGCCCTGGCCCCCAGCGCCCTGGCTGAGCCCACCAAGCTGGTCATCGCCGCCCGCGGCGGCAGCCATGTGGACGTGATCAACGCGGTCAAGGCCCAGTTTGAGCAGGAAAACAACTGCGTTATCGAGGTGCTGGGCCTGGAAAATCCGGACCTGAAACAGAAAATCGCCCTGGACAGCCGCAACAAGGCTGGCGCCTATGACATTGTGATGCTGGATGACCCCTGGATGCCCGAGGTGACCGAGGCTGGGATGCTGCTGAACCTCACCGAAAAAGGCTATCAGGATGACGCGGACTTTGTCCCCGCCTCCCTGGCCCTGGGCAAAGCCCCCTACGGCACCGGCGACACCTTCGCCCTGCCCTTTGCTGGCAATGTCACGCTGCTGTTTTACAATGCCGAGTTGCTTGCCGGCGCCCAGGTGCCTGACTCCTGGCAGGGCGTGCTGGATGTGGCCAAGGCTGTGAACGCCCAGGACGGCAAGGTGGGCTATGTCATCCGCGGCCAGCAGGGCAACCCCATCGTGGGCGACTTCATGCCCCTGCTCTGGGCCTTTGGCGGCAACATCTTTGACGCGGACTGGAACGTGCTGGTGGACTCCCAGCAGGCCAAGGACGCCCTGAACCTGTACATCCAGCTTCTGGCCAACGGCGCCAACTATGAGAAGAACGACATCGTCTCCTCCGTGGCTGACGGCAAGGCCGCCATGAGCTTGGGCTGGCCCAGCTGGTACATCTCCGGCAAGGCCTCAACCGCAGGCTACGCCAAAATCCCCGGCAAGGTGGACGCTGACTCCGCCGAGAACCCCGCCGGCATGATCGGCAACTGGCTCATGGGCATCCCCGCCAACACCCAGCACCCCGATCTGGCCCTGCAACTGCTCACCTACCTCACCAGCGCTGACACCCAGAAGGCCGCCGCCTCCTCCGGCGCCGTGCCCACCCGCATCAGCGTCTTCAACGACGAGGCCCTGGCCCAGGAATATCCCTTCTACGCCACCCTGCTGGAAGCCACCCAGGCCTCCCGGGAGCGCCCCCGCACCCCCCGCTGGGGCGATATCGAGAACGTCTTTGGCATCGAGCTGTCAAACGCCATCTCCGGCATCAAAACCGTGGACCAGGCGCTGGCAGACGCGAAGGTCGCCATTGAAGATGTGATGAGATAATCTGGGCTTTGTGGGGAACCTTTTCTGAAGAAAAGGTTCCCCACGCCCTTCCAAAAGACGTTTATTCCGGAGGATGGATTGAAGAAAAAGAGCAATGCGCTGTACGCCTACATGATGAGCTCCCCCGCGATGCTGGTCCTCACGGTGCTGAGCATTTTTCCGTTGCTTTTCATCCTCTGGTACAGCCTCACCGACTACTATTACCTGTCCACCCGTCCCCCCAGGTTCATCCTGTTTGACAACTATGCGAAGCTTTTTCAGGATCGGTACTTCATGCAGGCCCTGGGCAACACCCTGCGTTTCACGGCCCTGGCGGTGTTTTTTGAGGTGCTGCTGGGCCTGGCCGTCGCGGTATTGGTGAAGAGCTTCAAACGCGGGCAGGAGGCCCTGCGCACGGTGACGCTGCTGCCCACCCTGCTGCCGCCGGTCACCGTGGCCCTGATCTGGCAGATCATGCTGTCCAACAACTACGGCCTCATCAACAACCTCCTGGGGCTGTTTGGCCTGGGGCCGGTCAACTGGCTGATGGATGTGAACACTGCCTTTTACGCCATCCTGGTCATCGACATCTGGCAGTACACGCCCTTTGCCTTCCTCCTGCTCTATGCCGCCATGCAGGGCATTCCCCAGGGGCAGTATGAGGCTGCCTCCATTGACGGCGCTGGCAGATGGGCCCAGTTCCGCTATGTCACCCTGCCCAATGTCCTGCGCAATGTGCTGATGGTCACCCTCCTGCGGGTGATTGACACCTTCCGCCTGTTTGACAAGGTGAACATCCTCACCAAGGGCGGCCCGGCCAACACCACCGCCACCATCACCCAGTACATCTATCACAACGGGGTCAACATGTTCAAGGTGGGCTTCGCCTCCGCCGCCTCCGTGGTGATGACGCTGATCATTCTCTTCCTGGCCGCCGGCTACATCCGCCAGAATTTCAAGGCCCGGGAAAAAGCCGGGCGCTAAAGCGCCCCCCATCAAGCCCTTCATACCCCGCTCATATATTTCGCAATCTTTACGAAAAGATTGCAAATATGTCTGCCCCCTCGTATAATGGGAGCGCCGCGGCACAACCAAGGCTGGCCGGGGCGCGAAAGGATATCCCATGAGCTTAGACCCCCGGAACCTGGTATACACGCTGAAGGAAAACGTTCGCCGCGTCATCGTGGGCAAGGACGAGGCGATTGAGCTGGCCTTGATTGCCCTTATCTGCAAAGGGCATGTCCTCATTGAGGATGTGCCGGGCGTGGGCAAGACCACCCTGGCCGCGGCCCTCTCCCGCTCCCTTGACTGTTCGTTCAAGCGCATTCAGTTCACCCCGGATGTCACCCCCTCTGATGTCACCGGCTTTACCATGTACAACATGCAGACCGGGGATATGGAGTTCAAGCCCGGCGTGGTGATGACCCAGATCCTCCTGGCGGACGAGATCAACCGCACCTCCCCCAAAACCCAGTCCAGCCTGCTGGAGGTGATGGAGGAGGGCCAGGTGACCGTGGACGGCGTCACCCGGCGCCTGCCCCAGCCTTTTATGGTGCTGGCCACGCAAAACCCCATCGACTTTGTGGGCACCTATCCCCTGCCCGAGGCGCAGATGGACCGGTTTTTCCTGCGCATCCGCATCGGCTATCCCTCCATTGAGGAGGAGATGGACGTGCTGGACCGCTTCTCTGGCAGTGAATCCCCCATGAAAACCCTCCAGGCGGTGTGTGGCACCGATGAGATCATCGCCCTCCAGGGCGCCGTGGGCACGGTGTATTGCAGCCGGGAGGTGCGCAGCTATGTGGCCACCATCGCCGCCGCCACCCGCAGCCACCCCGCCCTGCAGCTGGGGGTCTCCCCCCGGGGTGCCATCGCGCTCATCCGTGCGGCCCAGGCCGTGGCCATGCTGTTTGGACGGGAGTATATCCTGCCGGATGACGTGCGGAAGATGGCGCTACACGTGCTCTCCCACCGACTGATCCTCACCTCCGAGGCGCGGATGAAGGGCGTGTCGGCGGAGGAGGTGCTCAGGCACATCATCGATACCCTGCCGGTGCCAGGCGCAAAGGGATGACCGGGCGCCTGATGGCGGTGATCAGCGTGCTCGCGGTGACGGGCTTGTCCGCCCTGTCCCTGGGCGGGCCTGTTTTTTATTTTGTGTCCTGGGCGCTGGTGCTGATGATCCTCTATGCCATGGTCAGCCTCCTGGCCGCCCGGTTCAGCCTCACCTTTTCCCAGCACCTGGAAAGCGACCGGCTGGAGCGGGGCGACACCGGCAAGCTCCATGTGATGGCGCAGCTTAAAAGCCCGCTGCCCATTGGCCCTTTGCGCCTGCCCCTCAGGCTGCCCGAGGGGCAGACCGATGCCCTCATGGAGGCGCGCTTCATGCGGGAGTCCGCCGCCGCCTTCACCCTGCGCTTCCCCCATGTGGGGCAGTGGCCGGTGGGGGCCGGGCGGGTGATCCTGCAGGATTTCTTTGGCCTGATCCGCATGAGGATCAAGCTGAAAACACCTCTGCCCGAGGTGCTGGTGCTGCCCCGGGCGTTTGAGGTGCTGCCCCTTGACTTTGCGAAGCTTGATGACGGGCGCGCGCTGCCCGGGCGCAGCGGGGAGGACATCACCTCGCCTGAGGACACCCGGGCCTACCGCCTGGGCGATCCCTTCAAGCGCATCCACTGGAAACTGTCCATCCGCAGCCGGGAGTTAGTGGTGCGCCGCTTTGAGATCCCCGAGCCGCCCGACACCCTCATCCTGCTTGACTGCACCGCCCCCCTGGGCGGTGAGGAGAAGCCTGACGGCAAGGCCCGGCTGATTGACACCCTGGCGGAAACCGCGCTGTCTGTGGCCGCCATGCAGATGTCAGACGGCCAGCCGGTGCGCCTGCCGCTTTATGGCCAGCGCCAGAGCGAGTTTCACGCCGACCGGCAGGGTGCCCTCACCCTGCTCAAGGAGGAGCTGGCCTATCAGACCTTTGACGGCGGGGTTGCGTTTGACAGGGTGCTGGGCCTGGAATTGCGCCGCATGCGCCGCACCGGCGCCACCATCGTCATCACCACCCGCCTTGACGCCGCCGTGGCCGAAGGTGTCAAAAACATCCGCGCCTCCGGCCCCAATGTGCGCTTTTACCTGATCACTTTCACCATGAACGCCCCGGAATACAGCCCCTATATCGCGCTGCTGCAGCAGAACTTCGTGGAGGTGTGCTATGTCACGCCTGCGTGAGCTGCTGCGGGCGGATGCGGCCCGTTTCCTGCTCTCCGCCCTCATCGCCTGGGCGCTCTCCCGGCCGGTTCTGGCGCTGTTTGGCGCGATGCCGGAGGACCTGTACGCGCTGATGTGGGCGCTGATGTGGTCCCTGGTGATGGCGCTGTTTTCCAGGCTCAAGCCGCCCATGCAGCTGGCGCTGGCGGCCGCCCTTTTGGCCGTTCTCATCCTGCCGGCCTTTGTGCTGCCGGGGTCGCTGGCGGCGCGGGCGGTTGCCTTCATCTGGGCGCTGGCCTCGGGGGCTTCGCCGCTGGAGACCTTCCGCTGGTATCTGGACGCGCTCATCCCCTTGATGCTGCTGCTTCTGGCGCTGTATTCCCGGCTGCTGCTGGACGGTGACCCGGCCTTTTCCCTGCCGCTGGTGACAGCGCCCCTGCTCATGTTCTGGTTTGCCGGCGCCCGGGAAAACCTGAGCCTCTACTTCCCCGCGGTGCTGTCCCTGCCGCTGCTCTACGCCCACGGCCAGCAGCCAGGCCAGGCGGCCCTCAGTGTGCCCGAGGCCAGGCCCAGCCGCACCCGGGGCCTCAAGGCGCTGGCGCTGGCGGTGGTGTTGGCGCTGTTTGCCTCCTGGCTCACCCCAGGCCAGCGCCAGACGGTGCCCCAATTGGAGCAGATGGCCGACAAGCTCCGCCAGTCTATCGAGGATTATTTCTTCTTCACCGATTCCCGCCGCATGTTCTCCCTCTCCTCCCAGGGCTACCAGCCCATGGGGGATGAGGGCCTGGGCGGCAAGCCCCTGATCCCGGACAGCCCGCTGATGACCGTCCGGGCGGAGGGCAAAACCTACCTCCGGGGCACTGCCCTGGACATGTACAACGGCCGCGCCTGGTTTGACACCCTGTCCAATGAGCGCTATGGCTTCCAGTCCATGCGCTTCGCGGGGCTGAAGGCCGCCCTGTTTGATGAGACGCTGCCCGCGGGGGAGCGGGGCCAGGCCCGGGAGGTGTCGGTTCAGCTGCTGGACACCCTGCCCTCCACCCTCTTTGTGCCCCAGCGCCTGCGCGCCCTGGCGCCGGGGGAGGGGATGGTGCCCTATTTCAACGCCTCCTCCGAGGTCTTCATCACCCGGGACCTGCGCCAGGAGGACAGCTATTCCGCACGCTTTGAAAGCTATGTGGCGGGCGATGCCGCCACCGATGCCCTGGCCTATCGCCTCCAGGGGCAGGTGGATCCCCAGTATGAGGACATCAAGCGCGCCTATACCAAGCTGCCCGGTCACCTGGAGCCCGGCGGCATGATGGAGCAGCTGGCCCGGGACGTGGCCGGCAACATCTATGACCCCTATCAGCAGGGCCTGGCCCTGATGCGCTACCTCAAGGGCAACTTCACCTACACCCTGGATGTGCCGGACGCGCCCACCACGCTGGACTTCGCCTCCCATTTCCTCTTTGACGTGCAGGCGGGCTACTGCACCTATTTCGCCACCGCCATGACGGTCCTGTCCCGTTCCCTGGGCCTTCCCGCCCGCTATGTGGAGGGTTTCCTGGCTGATCCCAGGGGGGCGGAGGCCGTCACCCTCACCGGGCGCAATGCCCATGCCTGGACGGAGATCTATATCGCCGGCCTGGGCTGGGTCACCTTTGATGCCACCGCCTCTGACGGCGGCGAAGGGGAGGGGGAGGGCGAGGCGCCGCCCCCGCCGGGCCCCCCCA
>DHQX01000020.1:53620-66095 GCA_002411105.1 Christensenella sp. UBA5327
GGGCGGGGGAGAGGGGGGGGGGGGGGGGGGGGCCCCCCCCCCGCCGGTCCCCCCAAGCCCCACGCCCTCCGCCTCACCCGGCCCCACCCAGGAGCCAACCCCCGGGCCTGATGAAGCGCCCCAGGAAAGCCCCAGCCCATCGCCCGCCCCTGGCGAGGAGATGCCCACCCCCTCCCCGGCGCCGGGGGAAAACGCCCAGCGGGGCGGCGATGAAGACGATAAAAACCCCTTCCCCTGGTGGATGCTGCTGGTCCTGCTGCTCTTGGCGCTTCTCATCTGGCGCGTCCGGGAGGAGGAACCGGAGCGCCGCGCCCGGCGGCAAAAGGAGCCGGAGAAGGCCTTTGCCGTGCTTTGGCAGGCGCTGCTGGCCGCGCGCCAGGCGGATGGTCAGGGCATCCTGCCCCAGGAGACCGCCATCTCCTACATCGCCCGCACAGCGCCTGAGGATGCCGGGCTCATGAGCCTGGCCCGCGCCCACAGCGCCCTGGTCTATGGCCGCAAGGCGCCGGATGAGGACAGCCTGGCGCTTGCCCGCATCCAGTACCGGGCCGCCTGGCAGCCCCTCAAGCCCTGGCACAAGGCCCGCCTGGCCGTGCACCGGGCCCTCACGCCCGTTGGCGGCTATGTGAAAAAGGGGCTTGATGCCCTCAAAAAAGAGCTGATGGCGCGCATCAGGCGCTGAGGTTTTCCTGCTTGGCCAATATCTTCATATATTATTCAGTGTCCTTAAGCTTTTCTTAATGGCGCGTACTTTCTCCGTTCACGGGAAAACTCTATATTTCAAGTGAGCTTTGCAGACATCCCCGGGCCCTCCGGCCGGTGGCTGCAAACCAGCCGCGGAGCGCCGGTATTCCGCAGGCCGCATCATGAAAGGAGAATCCCATGAGAAAACTAAGGAACCTGATCTGCTTTCTGTCTGTTTGCCTTTTCATTGTCCCGGTTGCCCTTGCCCAGTCCAAGCCTTATGTGAACCCGGTCTTCAACCCCAGTGAAATGAGCACCATTTCCGGCAAAAAGGTCACCTTTAGTGAACAGGACGGCCTGGCCGGAGAGGTGGAGCTTGGCTTCGCCTTCCATGTTCCGGATGCCTGGAAGGACATGGTGGAAAAGCTGGAGTACTACTTTGACGAATCCGCAGTGACCTTTTTCTACCTGCCCGAGCAGTTCCAGGCGGATTATGACAAGCTGCCGGATATGGAAAAAGACGCCGCCACCGCGCTGTATGAAAAGCTGACCAAAGAGATGATAGCGCTGCTGAGCGTCGTGCGCATCAACCCCAATAACCCCATGGATCAGAAATTGCAGGAGAAGTACCAGAAAGAGTACTATAAGCAGTTTGACCTGCTGGCCCAAAACGGCGAGAACAACTACTATGTGGCCTATACGCCGGAGCTTGCGCAAAAGACCCTGGGCGCTGAAGAAAAAGAAGCGCTTAACGCCATGGTTCGCGCAGGCGTTCAACACCTCAGGGAAAACCTGATTCTGTTCCCCGCCCAGGACTACTTTGACTACTACGGCGTGGACGAGCAGAGCGTGGACGTGGTGTTTGACCAGAGTTTTGCGGTGAAAGACCTGGAAGGCAAGGATTTTACCGCCAGGAACTTTGCGGATTACGACCTCACCGTCATCAACATCTGGAGCACCACCTGTGGCCCTTGCGTGGAAGAGATGCCGCTTTTGGCCCAGCTGCATGAACAGCTGCCAAAGAATGTCAACCTCATCACCATCTGCCTGGACGCGGCAGAGGAAACGGATTTTGCCAAACAGGTGGTGGGGCACGCCAAAGCCAAGTTCCAGACCCTCATTGGGGATGACATCGCCAGCACCGTCATGAAAAACATCGAGGCCACCCCCACCACCCTCTTTGTGGATGCCAAAGGCCAGCCCGTTGGCGCCGCCGTGGTTGGCGCACCCGCTGGCGCGGAAGAATTTGTCAGCAAGTATCTGGAAATCATCCAGCAGCGCCTGGATGGCCTGAAGTAGATGAAGGCCGCCATGAAACATGCTGCCACCACCAGGGTCCTGATCCTGGTGGCGGCAGCCGCCTTTGTGGTGATCGGCGTGATGCGCGGGGAAGTGGGCGAAGTGCTTAAAAAATCCATCCGCGTCTGCCTGGAGTGCATAGGAATAGGCTGATGAAAAAGAAAAAAGACGGGCGCTGGGCCATTCAAAGCCTGGCAGCCTTGGCTACCAACAGCCACCTTATCGGGTTTTTCGGGGAAAAGATCAACATCTACAAAGGCAGCCTGAAATCCGCCTGCGTGCCGGGGCTCAACTGCTACTCCTGCCCCGGGGCGATCGGCTCCTGCCCGGTGGGCTCCCTTCAAGCGGTGATCGCCGGGCGCAAGCACAACTTCTCCTTCTATGTGCTGGGCACCCTGGCGCTCTTTGGGATGCTATTGGGACGGGCCATCTGCGGTTTTCTGTGCCTGTTTGGCTTTATCCAGGATTTGCTCTACAAAATCCCCACCCCCAAGATCAAGGTGCCCCAAAGGGTGGACAAGTGCCTGCGCTACCTTAAATACCTGGTATTGGCTGTGCTGGTGGTGCTGCTGCCCATCGTGCTCACCAACAACTTCGGCATGGGCGCCCCCACCTTTTGCAAATGGCTCTGCCCCGCCGGCACCCTGGAAGGCGGCGTGCCGCTGATTGCCTCTGACGAAGGGCTGCGCAGCCGGATTGGCTTCCTATTCTACTGGAAAGCGGCGGTCCTGGCGCTGGTGCTGCTGGCCTCGGTGCTGATCCAGCGCCCCTTTTGCAAATACCTCTGCCCCCTGGGGGCGTTCTATGGCTTTTTCAGCAAAGCCGGGCTTTGGCGGATGAGGCTGGATGAGGCCCAGTGCACCGGCTGCGGGCTGTGCGAAAAGAAGTGCCCGATGGGCGTTGCCGTCAGGCAGGACATCAATGTGCCTGAGTGCATCCGCTGCGGCGCCTGCAAAAAAGCCTGCCCCACCGGAGCCATCCGCACCACCTATGGCTTCAGGGATCAGGCCCCTGCCCCAAGCCAGCCTGATTTACCCCGGATGAAAGGAACGACAACATGAAGAAAAACCTCAGAAGATTGACCGCACTGGCCCTTGGCCTGGCGATGCTGTTCACCCTGACTGCCGCCCTGGCGGGCAAGCCCACAGCGCAGGAGCTGGATAAACTGCTCACCGGCAGGACGGACAAATCAAACATCACAAGCCCTGTGATCGACGCCGTCAACAAGGCGCGCAAAAGCGTGGTGGGCATCAACATCTATGCGGAGGCGCTGCCCCCGCCTGGCGAAGCGCTCCAGGAAGAGCCCATGTCCATCGGCTCGGGCACCGTGGTAAGCCCCTGGGGGCATGTGTTGACCAATTTCCATGTGGTGCATAACGCCCAGGGCATCACCGTGGTGCATGAGGGCGAGGAGTATGCGGCCTACCTGATTGATAGCGAGCCTGACCGGGACCTGGCGGTGGTTTTTGCGCCGGAATTGAAGCTTCAGCCGGTTGAGTTTGGCGACTCAGATGCGCTGCAAATCGGCGAATGGGCCCTGGTCATCGGCAACCCCATGGGCCATGACCTGGACCGCAGCGTGTTTATTGGCGTCATCAGCGCTGTGAAGCGCGCCGTGGAAGGTTACGGCGTGGAAGACCGCTATGGCAAGCTGCACACCAGCACCCAGCTGATGATACAAACCGACGCCGCCGTCAACCCGGGCGGCTCCGGCGGCGGCCTGTTCAATATTTTGGGCCAGCTGCAGGGGGTTCCCACCCTCAAAATCAGCGAAGGCAGCATGGATGAGCCGTCCCCTGACCCCGGCGCCTCCCAGGAGAAGCCGCTGCCAGTTGACAACATCGGCATGTGTGTGCCCATCAAGGATGCCATGCCCCTGATCCGCCGGGCGCTGGAAACCTATGACGGCACCGGCAAGCCGCCTGTGAAAACCGGGGATGATGCAGCGCCTGAGCGGCCCCGGGTGGGCGTGTTGCTGCGGGTGCTGGATGAGGGTCTGCAGCCCCGGCGTGACAAGCAGATCCCCCGGGGGCTGCTGGTGGAAGAAGTGGATAAGGGCGGCCCTGCCCAGAAGGCGGGCGTCCGCCCCGGGGATATCCTGGTGGCCTGGAACAACCGCCCCACCGCTGACCTGAACGCCTTGAACCTGGCCCGCGAGCAGGAGGATGTGCAGCAGCCCGTGACCCTCACCATCTACCGCAGCCCGGGCCTGCTTGAGGTCATCACCGGCCAAAGCGGCGACCCCCGCATGCTGGAGGGGGATTATCAGGAGCTGTCACTGAGGCTGGACAACCCATAAACAATCGCTGACAGAGCGGACCGCCCCATGGCGTGAAATGCACCCCCAGAGCTGGACGAAAGCCAGCTTTGGGGGTGCATCTCATCAGGCACAAGCCCGGCCATTGAGCCGGACAAAGCCCTTTACGCCAGGCTGCGCAGCCCCTCAATGCCCCCGGCGATGACGGTGGGGTGGGCGTGGGCGCCTGATTTTTTCAGGAAGGCCGCCGCCGCGGTGGCCCGGCCGCCGGAGCCGCACAGCACATACAGGGGCTGCCCCGGGGGCACTTCCTCCAGGCGCCGGGACAGCTCCTGGTAGGGGATCAGCAGGCTGCCCACAACGGGGTCATCATCCATCTGCTCTTCCTTTTCCCGCACATCAAGCGTCACAACCCCCGCCTCCTTGGGCGCCTGCTCCAGGTAGTCCCTGGCGCTGATGGTATCAAGCCGGTCCAGGGCCTCCCCCTGGGTCTCCAGGCCGATGAGGGTGTCGGCGCAGAGCAGCCCCCTGATGTTGTGAAAGCCCTGGCAGGTGAGGGCGCGCAGGGCGTCCTGGGTGAGCGCCTGGGGCACATTGTCACACATGAGGGCGATGGGGGCATCGGTGTCCACAAACCACCCGGCAAAGGCCGATATGGTCTGGGCCGGCAGGTGCAGGGAGCCGGGGATATGGGCGCCTGAAAAGGCGTAGCGATCCCGGATGTCGGCGATCACCACGTCCTCCGGCACCGCGTCAAGGGGCTGGGGGAAGGTGATCCCCGCCACGCCGCCGCCCAGCAGATTGAGCTTCTCCATGGTCACAAAGGCGTGGTTCTTATACAGCATCCGGGCGTTGGCCTTCACAAACTGGTCCGCGTCCTCGTGAAGCGCCGGGTTGTGTTGGAGCTCATACCCCAGGGTGCCCTGGTCGCGCAGGGCGATCTGCGCCCCGCAGGCAGAGCCATGGCCGTGGGCTGGCATCACCAGCACCTCCTCTCCCAGGGGGGCCAGCTTGTGATAGATGCTGTGGTGCAGCTTGCGGGTCATCTCGTCCAGCCTGTCCTGGCCGTAGAAATCCGTGCGCCCGATACCGCCGTAAAACAGCGCGTCCCCGGTGAACACCATGTAGGGCTGCCGGTTTTCATACAGGGCATAGCTCAGGTGCCCCAGGGTGTGGCCGGGGGTGTGCAGGGGCCTGAGCACCAGCTCTGAGCCAAAGGCAAAGCGGTCCTCCTCCCCCGTGGGCCTGCCGTACTGGTAGCCCAGATCCTCATACCGGGAGATGAAGACCTCAGCCCCCGTAAGCTGCGCCAGCTTGCCCGCGCCGCTGAGGATGTCCTCGTTCCGGTGGGTTTCAAAGATGTGGGTGAGCCTCAGGTTTTCCTCGGCGCAGATGTCCAGATACACCCCCACCTCATAGCGCGGATCGATCACAAAAGCCTGTCCGTCAGATGCCACCAGGTAGGAAAAGTGGGCAAGCCCCCGGGTTTCAATGCGTTTTAAAAACATGGCGCCTCCTTATACCCTCTCTTTGCTGCAATTATACCTGATGTCAGCCCCGGGCACAAACCCGCCGTTTTCCTCCGCAGCCTCAGCGATGCACAGGGCCCTTCACCGTGATATAATCATGGCGGTATCATCCCAGGTGAAAGGAGGACAGGATATGAGCATGGCACTTCTCATCGCGCTGCCCGCGCTTATGATCTTCATGGGCGCATTGATGTTTTTCATGATTGGATAAGGGGCGCTGAACCCTAAGGTGTTATTATTGCCGCATCAATCCGCCGATACACTGCATCCAGCGCCATCGGCATCTCCGCTGTTCTGATCACCTGATAAGCCGGCTGCCAGAAATGGTAGAGGGCCTCCAGTTCCTCCGCCTCGCGCGCATCCGCCAGGCTTCTGACTGTCTCATAGGCGAAATCCCCTGCGTCCAGCTCATGGGGCTGGGCCAGGTAAAGCTCGGTGAAATAGGCCTCTGGCCCTTCCAACTGGCAGCTTTTCCAGCCATCACTATCCCTTTTGAAGCACTTCCCGTCATACTGAACCACATAGGACAGGCCGCGCGTCACCTCCGGGGGAAAGTCCTGGGGCCGGAGATATTGCTGTGCGTGGCGCATCTCATGCAGGAAATAATAGGCACATGCCACCCGTGAGCCCGCCAGCAGCGTGGGGTTCAGGTGGATGCTGCCGTTGTCCGGGTCATAGCTGGCGTGGGCCTGCTCATAGCCCGCCGGCATCAAAAAACCGAGGCCGGGGGAAATCCCCCAAGCCTCACATAAGAAACGATACAGCGCCTCCACCATTTTCCGGTTATCAGAGGCGCGGAAAGCGCGGCGCAGCGCCTCCCTCACCTGCGCCGGCTCATCAGGCGCTGGAGGAAGGGCAGGGAGATTTTCTGCTTGGAGATCACGTCAAAGGCCACCGCGGCCAGGAGCACCAGGCCCTTGACCACCTGCTGCACGTCGATGGAGATGCCCATGATGGACATGCCGTTGTTGAGCACGCCCATGATCAGCGCCCCTATGAGCGTTCCGCCCACCGTGCCAATGCCGCCATAGGCGGAGGCGCCGCCGATGAAGCAGGCGCCGATGGCGTCCAGCTCAAAGCCGATGCCCGCCTGGGGGGAGGAGGACTGGAGCCGGGCAGAGAAGATGAGGCCGGCCACTGCGGCCAGGAAGCTCATGTTCACATAGGCCAGGAACTTGATTTTGTCGGTCTTCACCCCGGAGAGCCGGGCGGCCTTCTCGTTGCCGCCCACGGCATACAGGTGGCGGCCCATCACGGTCTTGCTGGTCAGGTAGGAGTACACCATCAGCACGATGCCCACCGTGATGAGCACCACCGGGGCCCCGGTGTAGTGGGCCAGGATCCAGAAGAAATAGGTGATGGCGGCCGCGATCACCACCGCCCGCACCAGGGTGGCGGCCAGGCCCTCATAGGAATAGCCCTTGCGCTTGCGGTCGGCGCGCTTTTTCAGCTGGATGGCGATCACCACCGCCGCCAGCACCAGGCCGATCACCAGGCTGGTGAAGTTCCTAAGCCCCAGGCCCGGGTCCAGAAAGCCCAGGAAGTTGCCGATGGCGCCTGTGGACAGGTTCATAAAGGCCCGGGGGAAGGGCGAGAGCGTCAGCCCCTTGAGCACAATGAGGGTCAGGCCCCTGAAAATCAGCTGCCCGGACAGCGTCACAATAAAGGCAGGGATGCGCACATAGGCAATCCAAAAGCCATGCCAGGCACCGATCACAATGCCGATCATAAGGCACAGGAGGGTGGACAGGTAGGGGTCCCACTTCCAGGTGATCATGAAGGTGCCGGCGCAGGCGCCCACAAAAGCCACCACCGAGCCCACCGACAGGTCGATGTTGCCGCCGGTGAGGATGCACACCAGCATGCCCGCCGCCAGCACCACCACATAGGCGTTCTGGTTGATGAGGTTGAACACGTTCATGGGCTTCAGCAGGGTGCCCCGGGTCAAAAGCTGGAAGAACACGATGATGACCACCAGCGCGATCAGCATCACGAATTGCTTGAGGTTCTTTGAAAAAGAGGTTTTCAGCTTGCCCATGTGGTTTGCGCCCCCTTGCTCGCCTGCATAATCATGTCCATGATGATCTCCTGGGAGGCCTCCGCCCGCGGCAGCTCGCCCACGATGCGGCCCTCCACCATCACATAGATGCGGTCGCACATGCCCAGCAGCTCCGGCAGCTCCGATGAAATCATGAGGACCGCCTTGCCCTCGCCCACCAGGCGGTTGATGATGCTGTATATCTCATACTTCGCACCCACGTCAACCCCCCGGGTGGGCTCATCCAGCATCATGATGTCGGGCTGGGCGAACATCCACTTGCCCACCAGCACCTTTTGCTGGTTGCCGCCGGAGAGGTTGCCCACAAACTGCTCCACGTCAGGCGTCCTGATGCTCAGCTTCTCCCGGTAGTCCTCCGCCGCCTGCTGCTCCCGGTCCTTATCGATCACGCCCCGCTGGCTCACCAGCTCCAGGCGCGACAGCGTGATGTTGTGGGAGATGGAGTTGGTCAGCACCAGCCCGTCACCCTTTCTGTCCTCGGTGATATAGGCAAAGCCGCGGGCGATGGCGTCGGCGGCGCTGTTAAGCTCGATCTCCTGGCCGTCTTTTTTGATGGTGCCGGATATCCTGGTGCCATACACCCGGCCAAAGACCGACTGGCACAACTCCGTCCGCCCGGCACCGATGAGCCCCGCGATCCCCACCACCTCGCCCCGGCGCACGCTGATGGACACATCGTCCACCACCTTGCGCTCGGTATACAGGGGGTGATACACCGTCCAGTGCGCGATCTCCAGGGCCTTCTCGCCGATGTCCGGCACGCGCGCCGGAAAGCGGTCCACCATCTCACGGCCCACCATGCCCCTGATGATGCGCGGCTCAGACACGCCCTCCCCGCGGTTATCCAGGGTTTCGATGGTGCTGCCGTCCCGGAGGATGGTGATTTTGTCGGCTACGTAGGCGATTTCGTTTAATTTGTGGGAGATCATGATGCTGGTGATGCCCCGCTCCTCCCGGAATTTCTTGAGGAGGTTTAAGAGGTTCAGGCTGTCCTCGTCGTTGAGGGAGCTGGTGGGCTCGTCCAGTATCAGCAGCCGCACGTTTTTGGCCAGCGCCTTGGCGATCTCCACCAGCTGCTGCTTGCCCACGCCGATGTCCTTGATCAGCGTGCGGGCGGACTCGTTCAGCCCCACCTCCCGCATGTGCTTTTCGGCGTTCTGATAGGTGAGGTCCCAGTTGATGCCGCCAAAGCCCAGCTGCTCGTTGCCCAGAAACATGTTTTCCCCGATGGATAAATAGGGCACCAGCGCCAGCTCCTGGTGGATGATGACAATGCCCAGGTGCTCGGAATCCTTGATGTTCATAAACCGGCATTCCTGGCCATCAAAGAAAATTTCGCCCTCATAGGAGCCATAGGGATAGACGCCGGAGAGCACATTCATCAGCGTGGACTTGCCAGCACCATTCTCCCCCACGATGGCGTGAATCTCGCCCTCTTCAACGGTGAGGTTTACATTGTCAAGCGCCTTAACGCCTGGGAAGGTTTTGGTGATACCGCGCATTTCAAGCAGTGCCTGGGCCATGGCCTATCCCCCTTTTGATAAGGCAGGGGGGAAAGGCGGTGTGTGCCACCGCCCTTCCCCGGAATAAAACGGAGATGAAGATTAGTCGACCTTCAGCTGCTCCTCGGTGTAGTAGCCGGAGTCGATCAGCAGCTCCTTGTAGTTGTCCTTGTCGGCAAACACCGGGTCGCACAGGTAGGAGGGGATGACAAACACGCCGTTGTCATAGGTGGTGGTGTCGTTCACTTCCACTTCCTCGCCCTTCAGGATGGCCTCAACCATCTTCACCACCTGCTCCGCCAGGGTGCGGGTGTCCTTGAACACGCTCATCGCCTGGTAGCCCAGGATGATGTTCTTGGTGTTGGTCACGTCGCAGTCCTGCCCGGTGATGATGGGGAAGTTGTCAAGGGTGTAGCCCGCGGCCTGCAGGGAGTTGGTGATGCCCAGGGCCAGGGAGTCATTGGGGGAGAGCACCGCGTCCAGCTTCGTGCCGTCGGCGTAATAGGTCAGCAGGTTGTCCATGCGGGCCTGGGCGTCCTTGGTGCCCCAGCCCAGGATGGCGATGGTCTCAAAGTCGGTCTGTCCGGATTTGACCACGATTTTGCCCTCGTCATAGTAGGGCTTCAGGATGTCCCAGGCGCCGCCATGGAAATAGCGGGCGTTGGAGTCGTCCGGGGAGCCGGCAAACAGCTCAAAGTTGAAGGGGCCGGCGGCGTTTTTCAGATCCAGTTTCTCTTCCAGGAACAGGCCCTGGATGGTGCCCACCTTGTAGTTGTCAAAGGTGGCGTAGTAGTCCACGTTGGGGGTGTCGGTCAGCATCCGGTCATAGGCGATGACCTTGATGCCCTCGTCCTTGGCGGTCTGCAGCACCGTGCCCAGGGAGGAGCCGTCGATGGAGGCGATCACCAGCACCTCAGCGCCGCCCAGGATCATGTTTTCCACCTGGCTGACCTGGGTGGCCACGTCGTTGTTGGCATATTGCAAATCCACCTCGTAGCCGGCCTTTTCCAGCTGGGCCTTCATGTTGGCGCCGTCCTGGTTCCAGCGCTGGAGGGAGTTGGTGGGCATGGCCACGCCCACCTTCTGGGCAGCCAGCGCTGAGCCCACTGACAGGATCATCACAGCGGCCAATAACAGGGTTACCAATTTCTTCATAAAGCAGTCTCCTTTTATCTATTTTATAAGGCCAATCATGCCTTATATGCCTGGGTAGCATGGCGCATTGTTTACAGCCATCCTATCACATGCTTGACCGCTTTTCAACATGACAAAAAGGCAAATTATCCCTGATAATTGATCAGAAGACGCGGCAAAAACAACACCACGTCAGGCATATACGTCACGACCGCCAGCACCACCAGCATCACGCCGATGGGCAGCCAGATCTCCTTGATGACATCCTTGAGCGGAGTGCCGGAAACACCGCTGGTGATAAACAGCAGCATGCCAAAGGGCGGCGTGGACAGGCCGATCATCATGTTGAGCACACAGACCACGCCAAAATGCACCATGTCAATCCCCAGCGCCCTGGCAACAGGAATCAGGATAGGGACAAACACCACCTGAATCACCGAGGTGTCAATGAACATGCCAAGAAGCAGGATGGAGAGGTTGGTGACAAGCAAAAACATGGCTTTATCGGATGTCAGCCCCAGAATCATCTCGCCCAACCTGACCGCGATCTGCTCTTTGGCGATGATATAGCTGATGCAGGTGGCAGCGCCGATCATCAGGGAGACCGAGCCCACTGAGCGCACGGTATCCTTGAGGACTGATTTTAGCCCCTCCCAGCTGAGCATCCGGTAGGCGAAGATGGCGATGAGCATGGCATACAGCCCTGCCACAGCCCCGGCCTCTGTGGGGGTCATCACCCCGGTATAGATGCCCACCAGCAGAATAACCGGGGTGAGGATGGCGGGGAAGGCGGCCAGGGAATAGCGCAGAAAGGCTTTGGCGCCCACCTTCTCACTCCGGGGATAGTTGCGCTTGTGGGCAATATAGGCCACGTACAGCATCAGCGCCACAGCCAACAGCACCCCTGGCACCATGCCGCCCATAAACAGCGCGCCAACCGACGCGCCCGAGAGCATGGAATAGATAACCATGGGGATGGAGGGGGGAAACACCGGCCCGATAGTGGCTGAGGCCGCGGTGATGGCGCAGGAGAAGCCATCGTCATAGCCCTCAGCCCGCATGGAATCAATCTCCATTTTGCCCAGGCCTGAGGCATCCGCAATGGCAGAGCCCGTCATACCAGAAAAAACCAGGGAGGCCAGCACGTTCACATGCCCCAGGCCGCCCTTGAACCGCCCCACAAAGCCCTTGGCAAAGCCAAACACCTTATCGGTCACCTTGCCGGAGTTCATGACGTTGGCCGCGAACACAAACAAGGGCACCGCGATGATGGTATAGTTTGTGTAAAAGGTTTTCAGCGTCTGCTGCGCCACCATCTTCACAGGGTCACCGGAGACCATGAAATAGAAGATGCAGGCCACCATCAGGCCCATGGGGATGGGCATGCGCAGCAAAAACACCAGCACAAAAACAATCAGAAAAACAATCAGCGCCAAGCTCATGCCTCTTCCTCCTTCGTTGCCTCGTCAATGGCCTCCTGCACCTCGGAACGGGTCTTCTCCAGCATCTTCTGAACCTCCTCCTCGGAGGCCATTCCTGCAAACACGCGGAAATCCCGGTAAATATCCACCAGGGCATAGAGCATGATGATGGCCATGAATGGAATATAAGGCAGATAGATGATATCAAGGCCAATTTTGAGCACGCTGGTTTTCTGCATTTTCATGAACAGGATAAATTCAATGCTGGGCACAAAGGCATAGGCGAAGGCCACCAGCATCAGGAGGTTGCCCAAAAAAGAGATGAGGGCCTTGCGCCTGGTGTCCAGCCGGTCATACACCAGGGTGAATGTCACATGGTTGCGGCCTCTTTGGGCGTAACAGGCGCCGAGGATCACCATCCACAGGTAGCACGCCACGGTGACCTCATATGCCCAGGATACAGGGGCGCGCAGCACATAGCGGCAAAATATCTGCCAGATGAAGGTTAAGAACATCAGCACAAAGCTGAGTCCGGGAATATAGAGCTCCACCAGGTTACGCAGCAGCGCAAACCCCTTTTTCATCGTGTT
>DHQX01000020.1:66174-91956 GCA_002411105.1 Christensenella sp. UBA5327
CAAACCCCTTTTTCATCGTGTTGTTTGGCCCGTTTGGCATGGTCATCCCTCCGCGGTCAGTCAAGGGAAAGCTCCCGGCAGCAAGCTGCCGGGAGCCAGAAGGCGTGTCAGTCCATGGACTGGATTTTGCTCAGCAGATCCTTGTCCCAGGAGTCGGAAATCGGATCGTTGAGGTAGAAATCGGTCACATGCTTGGTAAAGGCATCCACATCCGCTTCATAGATGCTCAGGCCCTTCTCCTTGAAGAAGGCGACCAGGTTGGCTTCCCGCTCATTGTTGGTATCATCGCAGAACTGGCGGGCGGCTTCCACGGCCTGGCGCACGATGTCCTGCTGGGCGGGGGTCAGACTTTCCCACTTGGCCGTGTTGATGGCCGGCCACACCGAGTCAACCAGATGGTGGGTCAGCGTGATGGATTTTTGCACTTCGTAGAACTTTGCGCTCTCCACGGTGGGCAGGGGGTTGTCCTGTCCGTCCACCACGCCGGTTTGCAGCGCCAGATACAATTCAGAGAAGGAAATGGGGGTGGGGTTGGCGCCCAGGGCACGGCCCAGGAACAGCCAGGCTTCGGTGTTGGGCATGCGCAGGTTGATGCCCTTCAGATCCTCGGGGGTTTTGATGGCCTTGTCCTGAGAGAGGGAGATTTCCCGGCTGCCCAGATAGAACGCCGCCAGGGGCAGCAGCCCCTGCTCCTTGGAAACGCGCTCAAACACATCCTTGCCGATATCGCCGTTGAGCACCTTGGTCATGTGGTCATAGTTCTTGAACACATAGCCTGCTGTGAACATGGAAATCCAGGGGGAGCCGGTGGTGAGCCAGGAGGCGCTGGTCAGCGTCATGTCGGCGTCACCGCCCACCACGGCCACCAGTTCCTCTTCCTGGGTGAAGAGCACGGCGTCGGTGTACAGCTCCACCTTGATGTTGCCGCCGGAGAGTTCCTCAACTTTTTCTTTGAAGACCTTCATCGCCTGGGCGTGGGTGTCGGTGGAAACCGCGGTCAGGGTCGCGACCAGCTTGACCTCCGGGCCCAGATCCGCCATTGCCAGGGGGGCCAGGCTCATCAGTAACAGGGCTGTCAGTAAAAGGGACAATGTTTTTTTCATGGGATGCCTCCTTGATTTATTCACCCTGCCCGCGGGCAGAGGAAGTTTTTATTTCTTCCGGGCGCTTTGGTACACAGCCACGTGGTGCCGGGATTGCTCCAGGTGCTCCAGCATCGCGGTTTGCGCGGCAGCCGGATCCTTGCTCAAAAGCGCCTGGTAGATCTTGTCATGCCGCACGATGGCATCATCAATGCCGCCCAGCACAAAGATGCCGGCGTTGATCATCTCCTTAAAGACGTTTGACATGGTCTCCACCAGCAGCACCAGCAGCCGGTTGCCTGCCGCCTTGGCGATCAGCAGGTGAAAGGCGAAGTCAGTGTCCCGGCGCAGGTCGGCAGAGATGCCGCGGTCTTTTAAAATGGCCAGCTGCTTCCGCATGGCGGACAGATCCTGTTCACTTGCGTGAAGGGCTGCCAGGCGTGCCGCCTCCAGCTCCATGATGATGCGCACGCCATAGATATCATGATAGCCTATATCATCCATGCGGATAATGCGGGATACCATGGCGGACAGGTTGCCGGCCTCCGGCTTTCTGATCATGCTGACGCTGCCGCGCCTGGAATCCACCAGGCCGCGTTCACGAAGCAGCTTCATGGCCTCCCGGATGCTGGCGCGGCTGACATGGAAACGGTTGGCCAGGGCCTGTTCACCAGGCAACTCCTCCCCATCCAGCCTGCGGCTGATGATCTCCTGCTCCATCAAATCAGCCACCTGTTCATACAGATGGGCCGTGTTGAGGGGCTCGTGACCAAATGTGTTCATCATGCTTTTTTCCTTTGTTACACGCACAAATCCGTGGCGACAGCGCGCACCAGCCTGTCCATCTGCCGCACCTCTTCGCGGAAGGTCTCTGTCAATCCACTGGCGTCCCTGGTGCGGCAGAAGATGTCCATGGGCAGATTTTCAACAGCCTGCAAGTGGTATTTGGCATTGACCGGATAATACTGTCGCTCGATCTGGGAGGCGCAGGTGAGCAGGCTTTGCACCATGTCTGCGTTGGGGTGGTTGATATGACGCGTCAGCCACACATAAGGCTGGGGGTGAAAGTTGGCCATGACGCCCGAATACCCCGGCGCCCCGTCCCTGAGGGATTGCAGCAGGGTGGTGGTGTTGGCGTTGTACAGCTTCAAGTGGCTGCCAGCGATGGCTTTCACCCGGGCGCTGATCATCTGAGCATCGCAGCAGGTGTCTTTTAAGAAGTAAAACCGTCCGGTGGCCGCCGCTTCTTTCAGAATGGGCAGGGAGAGCAGGCGCTTATAGGGATGGGGGCATTCATACAGCCCCAGGTGAATATCCTGTGGAATGCTATCCAGCAGCGCAAACAGACGCTTGAGCAGGATATCATCGCCCTCATCCTCCAAAGCCAGCCGGTTGGTGAGCAGGATGACCGCGTCAACCCCGGTGTCAGCCATCGCCTTGATGCTTGTCACCTGGTCATCCAGCGCATAATCGGTAAAGCCGGACGCCACCACCGGCACCCTGCCAGCCGCCGCCTCCACCGTGATGCGCGCGATACGCATGCGCTCCTCAAAATCCATGTTGAAGATCTCGCTGGACTGACAGGAGGCGAACAAGCCGTCCACGCCGCCCTTTATATACCAATCCACCAAGGCCTTCAGGGCGCCTTCATCAATCGCTCCCTTATTTGTGAAGGGGGTTAACATCACCGGCCATACTCCGCCTGGATAGTGTGCCATTTCCAACTCCTCATTCTGCTGCGTTGCAGCCGTTCAATATTTTCACCTGTCTGACAAGCAGACTACCATACACCCGGGCGCATTGCAAGCCCCCAAATAAAACAGCCACCGCGCTTTGCGGTGGCTGCCGGGTGCCGGGGTCAGGAAGCCAGGGTTTAGCCGTTCCCGCCGGTGATGACGTTGGTATAAAGCACCTCGCCGGTTTTGCCATCCATCATGATGCCACAGTCCATGAGCATGCCGTCTTTCTCGATGACAATACCAAAGCCCCAGAGGGTGCCGCCGCTATCCCGGGTGTGGAAGTTCGCGTGGTTGATGGTGCCGGCTTCCAGCTCCGCCCTGGTGAGGCCAAAATCCTCCGCAAAGGCCTGATAAGCGATTTCAAGGGCCTGCTCGCGCGTCAGGTCACCCTGGCCGGGGGTGGCGTCCCGGACGATCTCGCCATTCCAGTAGGACGCGTCCTTGTCCAGGCCTTCCAGCACCTTGGGGTCTGGCATGTTGGGGTCAGGCGGCGTGGGGTTTTCCTGATAGCGCTTCATGTTGATGGCGTCAGCCGCCTCGGGGTTGCTCAGGGCCTGCGCCAATTGCGGCTGGCCCCACACCGGGGATTCCAGGCCCGCCTTTTCCCAGGTGGCCCTGTCCACATCGTCAAAGCTCCAGCTGGCCTGGGCGCTGTTTTTGTCAAGGATCACCTTGTATTCGCCCACCAGGGAGGGGTGCAGGAAGCCGGAGGTGAAACGCACGGTCCACTGGTCGCCCTCCTGCTTGTCAAAGGCGCTGAAGTTGCCCAGGGTGGCGTGGGTCAGGCCGTATTTTTCCACGAGCGCTTTCCTGGCGCGGGCCAGGGCGTCCGCCTGGGGTGAGCGGGTGAGGACGATGGCGGCCAGGGCTGTGACAGCCAGCAAGATAAAGGCCAGGGCCATTATCAGGCTTAAGGTCAATTTCTTTTTCACTTTTGTTCCTCCTGTGATGTTTTGCATCAGCTGCTGATGATGTGCCGGGGTGATGTAAAGCCCCGCCAGGTTTTCGCTGATGCAGTCTGTGATGGGCTTATTCATCCCGCACGCTCCTTTCGGGCAGGTCGCCCAGCAGCTGATAGGCTTTCTTGAGCCGGTACTGCACGGCCTGGCGGCTGATGCGAAGGGCATCCGCCGTCTGGGCCATGGTGAGGTTGTGGAAGTGGTACAGCAGGATCACCTGCTTGAGCTTGTCAGGAAGCCGCATCACGTCCATAAACAGCGCGCGGGATTCCTCCGTGGTGTCAGGGGCTGCCAGGGGCATGTCCTCCAGGGCTTTTGCCAGGTCCACATGCTTAAACCAGGCGGAGCGCCTGTAGTCCTTGCAGGTGTTGATCGCAATGCGCATGATCCAGGTCTTTTCAGAGGCCTCATTTCGTCCCTCAAAGCGGTCCATATGGTGCCATACTTTCAGGAAGGTATCTTGCACAGCGTCCTGTGCTAAGTGGCGGTCAGCCAGGTAGACATAGCACATGCGCAAAACCGCATCCCCGTAGCTTGTGAGCCAGGCTTCAAGCCTCTGCTCCTTTTCCACCGCCACCTCACCTCCCTTCACCTATTAGACGATAGGCAGACCTCAAATGCCAGTTGATCCGAAAATTTTCAGATGCTCCGGCTGATGCAGCCCGCCACCTTGCCGGTGCTGTCGGCCTCCAGGGCGTAGCGCAGGGCGTCAATCAGGTGGTCTTCCCCCTGGGGGATGGGCAGCTGCCCGCCCTCCCGGCTCTCCCGCCAGCGGTAACCTGCAAGCTCCTCCTGCAGGTGCACGCAGTGGGGTGCGATGATGATCTCATATTGGCTTAGCCACTGGATGCCATGCATCAGGCTGCCCGGCCCCTTTTTGGCGGCGCGCGCCTGGATGCCAAGCCGCCTCAGCTCGATGATGGATTTGGGCTCGGCGCTGTCACAGGTGATGGGGTGTCTATCGGCAAAGGGCTTGAGCGCCTCCGCCAGGCGGGCGTTGTGCCAGCCCCGCTCGTAGATTTCGTCCAGAATCAGGATGCGCTTGCGCTTGTTGTCCAGGCTCACCTTGATGGCGCCCACCGGGTCCTGGGCAAAGCCAAAGTCAAGGCCCAGGCGCAGGGGCTCTGTCACCTCGCCGGGGAGGATGGGGGACACCCGCCAGTTTGTCAGGATGGCGCCGCCCACCTGGCCCCATAGGCCCAGGGTGTACACATCCCGAAAGTAGGGGTCCCGCTCGGCCTCCAGGGCCTGTGTGTCGTCCGCGGTTAAAAAGCGGTTATCCCGGTAGCTGCTGTGCATGATGAGGATGTTGTCCCGCCGGAAAACCCTTTGCCCCTCGGGCACGCCGCCAAAGTATTCCTGGTATAGCCAGTGCTGGCGGCTCACCGGGTTAAAGGAGAGGGTGAGGCGCTTTTTGTGGGCGCTTTTGCCCCGCAGGCGCTTTTCCAGCTGCTTGATGGCCTGGCGGCTCACCTGGGTGGCCTCCTCCACCCAGATATCGCTGAGGGCGCCCCGGGCCGGGGTGATGGACTTCACCTTTTCCACATCCAGAAGGCCGGTGAACAGAATCTGCGCGCCGTTTCTTTTGCAGGTGATGCGAAGCTCACTTTGATTAACCGAAAAAAAGCGGGCCAGCCCCAGGCGGCGGATGGCCTTTTGCACCTCGGCAAAGCAGCTGGATTTGAGCGTGCGGGCCACCTGCCTGGCCACCAGGGTGTTGCGCCCGCACAGGGCATCCAGCACCGCCCGGCTGGCCAGAAAGGCGCTTTTGCCGCTGCCCGCCCCGCCGTAAAACAGCTGCACGCGCTCCCGCGCGTGCAGATGGGGCAGGAAGGCCTGGTTAAATGCCCTTCTTGGCACCAGCAGCCGCGGGGCGCTCAATCCCCCACCAGGCGGATTTCAAAGTCGCCGCCCGCCTCCTGCTCCCCTTCGTCCATTGCCAGAACGCGGATCAGATCAGCGGCTGAGAGCTTGCCCTCCTCAACCAATGAGCGCAGCCGCGCCAGCGCCATCGCCTTGATCTCCCGGATGTCCTCCCCTGCCATGTCCTCCCTCCTTTGGAATGAGGCTAACACGCGGGGCAGGTGACAGGCACTGACATCTTTTGCCCGCGCAAAATAGCCCAAATGGGCTATATACGCCGCCTGCCAGGCAGCGATATCATCAGCCTGGATCGTTGTTTCACCACTCCACCGGGCGTGCATGCGCCCGGGAGATACCAAGGATAGAAACACAGGGAGGTTGGTTTATGAAACGTTTGTTTGCCTGTTTATTGGTTCTGGCGCTGCTTTTGGCCCTGCCCCTTGCCGCGATGGCTAAACCCCTGCCCGCCGTCAGAATCATCGGCCCAAGTTCCTTCACCTATAGCGGCCTGCCAAACTGTCCCGTGTTGCAAATGATTGACGGAAGCTATACATTGGTGGAGGGAGTCGATTACACCGTTGAGTATTACTTGAATGTTGATGTCCCCGGCGGCACCTGGACCGTCTATCCACTGGGCATTTACACCAATGCTCTTAGCGACCAACTCATCATCAACAAAGCGCCCTTGCCCACAATCAATGCCATCCCCGACCAGGTGTACACCGGGTCGGCCATCACCCCGGCCCTTAGCCTGAATCCCGCCCTTCCGCTGGACAATTTCAACATTGTTTACAGCAACAACACGGCGGCGGGGCAGGCCAAGGTGACGCTCACCAGCAAAGGCAGCAATGTGGAGGCTGGCTCTGTCTCCGCGAATTTCAATATCCAATATCTGTCCCTGCCCCTGCCCCCCATCGCCAGCCTGGCCTATACCACGACCCCCTATGACGGCAGCGCCAAAACCCCCGCGGTCACCATCACGGGGCTTGTGCTGGATAGGGATTTCACCGTCAGCTACCAGAAGAACACCGCGGTGGGCACCGCCCAGGTGAGCGCCACCGGCATGGGCAACTACACGGGGGTGAGCACGGCCAGCTTTGAGATCACCCATACCCATGTGTGGGGCGCCTGGAAGGACAACGATGACCTCAAAACCCATAGCCGCAATTGCAGCGCCCTGCCCACCCACAGCCAGACCGCGGACTGCACCTTCAAGGAGGAGCTGTTCCCACCCACCTGCACGCAGGGCGGTTACACCCAGTTCACCTGCACCGTGTGCGGCTTTGGGTACTGGGACTTTTTTACCGACCCCACCGGGCACACCTGGGGTGACTGGCTGAACAACAACGACGGCACCCATACCTGCACCTGCAAGACGGACCCCAGCCATCAGAAGACGGAGGACTGCACCCTGATTAGCGCGGTGGAGCCCCCCACCTGCACGGAGGATGGTTACACCCAGTTCACCTGCACGCTGTGCGGCTATGGCTTTGAGACCGGGATTACGCCGAAGCTGGGGCATGACTGGGGCGCGTGGGTTTCAAACGATGACGGCAGCCACACCCACACCTGCAAGACTGACCCCAGCCACAAGGAAACGTTTGACTGCACCTTCAAGGAAGAGGTGGTTCCGCCCACCTGCACTGAAGGCGGCTACACCGACTTCACCTGCACGGCCTGCGGCTATGGCTATCTGGATTTCTTCACCGAGCCCACGGGGCACACCCCTGGGAACTGGGAGTTGATCCAGAAGGCTACGGACCTGAGGGAAGGCGAGGAGCTGCAGCGCTGCCTGGTGTGCGGCACGCCGCTTGCCTTCCAGAGCCTGCCCAAACTCACCCGCATTGAGGGGCGCACGGCGACCCTTGAGGGAGAGGAGTTCCCGGGCATGATGGGCCGGGACTTCCGCATCCGGTATAGGTATGTGCCGCTTGATGTGAGCCAGGAGGGCACACAGGAAGTGCGGGTGATCGCCTCCAACCGCTATGTGATTGGTACGCTCGCCATCACCATCAAAGAGGGGCAGATGATGCTCTCCTTTAAGCCCGCGGATGACAGGGAGACGGTGGACATACACTACATGACCCTGTTTCATGATCCGGCAGAATTTGTGAAGCAGGACCTGGATGTGCTGGAAGAAAACCCCCTGCCGCTTGATACCTGGATCCCACTGCCGGAGAGCGCTCAAGCAACTTACCTCTTCCTGCGCTTCCGGGTGGGCTTTGATGTGCCGGGGAAGGACATCATCAGCCTGCCATAAGGACTGGCGCGCTATAGCAGCCTCAATATCCTGAAAAGAAAACAGCCGCCTTTTAAAGGGCAGCTGTTTTTCCTGGCGTTCAGGCGGCCTCAGCCGTCCATGGTCACGCCGCCGTCACAGTCGCTGATTTCACCAGTGGCGAAGCTTGCCAGATCGGAGGCGAAAAACAGCACCATGTTGGCGATCTCCTCAGGTTGGGCACCCCGTCCCAGGGGGATTGTTGAGAGCACCTTTTTAGTTTTCTCTTCGTCCATGATAGCGGTCATGGGGGTCAGGGTATAGCTGGGACATACGCAGTTGCAGGCGATGCCGTGGGGCGCGCCCTCACGCGCAACAGCCTTTGTCAACCCGATGACGCCAGCCTTTGTGGCGGCATAGGCGCTGGTGCCCAAGAGGCCGCCGCCGCGCTTGCCGGCGACGGAGGAAATGTTGACGATTCTGCCGTATCCTTTTTCTTTCATTGAGGGGTAAAGGGCGCTGATGGCGGTATATACGCCAGTCAGGTTGATGGCAACCGCCCGGTTCCATTCTGCCTGATCAACATCCTCAAACGCTTTGGTGCTGACGATGCCCGCGTTGTTCACCAGCACATGCACCTGTCCCAGATCCTGTAGCACCTGAGCCATGACGGTACGCACATTGTCGCTGTCTCCCATATCAATGCGGTAGGCACTGGCATTGCCTAATTCTGTACAAGCAGCTTTCGCCGCATCCAGATTCAGGTCAACGATGATGGCGTGGCCACCGCCCTTTACAATACCAGCGGCGATGGCTTTGCCAATGCCGCTGGCTCCGCCAGTGACGACAACATTTTTTTTGGTGAAATCCATTTTAATCTATCTCCTTATTTGATGAGGGATGGCAGCCAGGTGGTGAGCTCGGGCACATAGGTGATGAGCATCAGCACCGCGATGGAAAGCAGCAGCATGGGCATCAGGGACCGTATGGTTTTGGACACGGTAGTTTCGGCAATCTGGCTGCTCATTAGCATACATAGTCCTACCGGAGGGGTTACTAACCCGATGCACAGGTTGAAGCTCATAATTATTCCGAATTGCAAGGGATCAATGTTGTATGCGGCCAGTAGGGAAGTAAGTAGCGGTGTCATCATGACAATAGCGGCGTTGGCTTCCATCAGCATGCCAATGACCAGGAAAAGAATGTTGAGCAACAACAACACTACCACACGGTTGTTGGTAATTGCCGGGAAGAGGTCCAACAGCATTTGTGGAAGGCCGGAGGTGACAATCACATAGCTGGAAGCCTTGGACAGCCCCACCATCATCATGATGGTGGCTGTAGCCACCGCCGAATTCACCAGCATCTTGGGCAGTTCTTTCAGCTTGAGGTCTCGATAGGCAAACAAGCTAACCAGCAACGCGTACAGCACTGCCACTGCTGCGGCCTCTGTAGGGGTAAATACACCGCCGAAGATCCCCCCCAATATAATAACAGGCATCAGCAGTGCCCAGATACTGCTGCCCACAGTTTTCCCAATCTCCTTGACGGGCATCTTTTCATGGGCGGGGAGTTTGTGTTTCTGTCCATAATATAGGTTATAGCCGATCAGCACGGTAGCCAGAATGATGCCGGGCAGCAGAGAGCCGATAAACAGTCTGGCCACAGAGACATTGGTGATGCTCGCATAGACGATGAGAGTGATGGAAGGCGGGATGATCGGCCCCATGATAGATGAAATGGCGTTGACCGCTGCGGCGTAATGATCCGCATAGCCCTCCTTTTTCATGGCGGGGATCATGATACCCCCAATGGCGGAAGCCGTGGCCACGCCTGAGCCGGAGATTGCGCCGAAGAGAGCTGAGGAGGCGACTGTCACCACCGCCAGGCTTCCGCGGACCCAGCCAATCAGCGCGTTGGCTACGTCCACAAGTTTTGTTGTGATGCTTCGTGACATCAGGTTTCCTGCCAGTATGAAGAACGGGATCGCAAGGAGTGAGCTTGAATTCATCCCCGCGAAAAGTTTTTGTGGTAGGACAATCATGGGCATATCTGCCATGCCTAGAGCCACCATGGTGCCGATTCCCAAGGCAATATAGATGGGAATACCCGTAAAAGACAACACCAGAAGTGCCAGAATCAGAAACAATCCTTCGTTCATGAATTGCTACCCCCAACTTTCTCTTGACGTAATCCTTCTAGATTTTGAAAGATTACCTCCAAAGAGGTTAGTATCATTAACACAACGCCAAGAGGAATACATCCATAAGGGATTGCCATTACAAAACCCAAACCAGCAGATGTATTTCTCATTCCCAGTTTCAATAAACTTAATGAATACACAAACAGATAACATAAAAAGACAATTCCGATAATGGTGGAAATAATTGTAAAGATTGCCTTCACACGTGGTTTAAACAGGTTGATGAGAATATCGATCTGCAGGTGGCTGTTCTTTCTCAGGGCAATGGCTGAGGCTAACATAACAGCGAAAATCATCAAATATCTTGCGAGTTCCTCACTCCAGGCATTTGAGGCGGAAAAAACATAACGCAATACAACTTGATAGATAATGACAACAGTCATGACACTCAGGCTAATCACAAGCAGTATTTTCTCAACCTTTTCCAACACATCCAAAAATTTGGAATATTTTTTGAGCATTCTGCACCTCATCTTTTGACAAGGAGCGCACCGAGATGGGTACGCTCCTTTAGTTGTCAGTTTAATATAAAGATCTTACTTTGCTGCATCCATTTCAGCGATCCTCGCCGCCCAATCTGCAAACTCAGGGATATCAGGGTAGGTCTTAGCGGAAAAATCCTTGAAATGCTCTGCAAACGCAGCGGTATCCACTTCTATTACGATACAATCTCGGGCTTTCAGGGTTTCTTCAGCTGTCACCATCAACTCCAGCTGCTTTTCGCTGACAACATCTCCTGCATAGATTGCAGCTTCGGCCACGGCCGCCTGGATGTCCTCGGGCAACCCGTTGAATGTATTCAGATCCATGATGACTACATTGCAGCTATACACATGGTTGGTTTTGATCCAGTATTTGCAGACCTCATCAAAGGCATAGTTCAGTGAGTCTGCCATGGGGTTTTCCTGACCGTTCACGGTGCCCTGCTGCAGGGCGGTGTAGACTTCACCCATTGCCAAAGGCATAGGGGCTGCCCCCATCCACTGCCATGTTTTTAAATATACATCCAAGTTGGGAGCGCGCAGCTTAAAGCCCGAAAAATCTTCAACAGTATGCATTTCTTTGGTAGCGGTTACAATGCGGGGCCCGCGGAATGTCCGGCCAAGGATTTTGAAACCGGCGGCATTGCCAATGGCATCTTTCATTTCTGTGCCCAAATCGCTATTCCAAACATTCATGAAATGATCAAAACTGTTATAAATGTAGGGAATGGCATCAATGTTGGCCAATTTGGTGAAAGGTGCCAGAGTCCCTACTGACTCCACCATGATATCTGCAACCCCGACTCCCATGCCTTCCAGCACTTCTGTGGTTGAACCAAGCGCTGCGCCTCCATACAAGTCGATTTTCACACGGCCGCCGGTCAATTCGGATAGTTTTTGGGCAAAAACTGCACCAGTATCATAGGCGTTGTCGCCTTCGCTGGAATTCAGAGCCATTTTCCACTTATATTCAGGTTTTGCCTCAGCTTGAACAGGCCCAATGACCATTGTGATAAGCAGGGTGATGAGAAGCAGAGCAACGAATTTTCTTTTCATGGGCAGGTTTCCTCCTACAATTTTTGCTTTTGCATTGAGAAGACCTGAGCAGACACACAAAACAAATCGGGGAAAACCGTCCTCAATCTGACTTGCTTGAATGACATTTCGGGTCTCTTTGCGGTGACTTCATGTATAACATGTATAGAATGGATTGTCAAAACTCGTAAAAAGCGCACGGCGTCAATTTATTGCTATTTATTTGGATTTCTGGCTTATCCTGTTGCATCATATGCGAGAAATACACGATAAAAACATCTCTGGGGTCGTTATATTTCACCTGTATATAAACACAGGCCGATTTTTCGCACTAAGAGGCCCCTTCGTATTTAGGAGAAACGCTGGAAGTATTTCTCCAGCTGCTCTTCCGCGCCTGCGGGCACGGGGGAAGGATGAGCGCCAAAATAGGCCAGGGCGTTTTCCCGATAGACGTGCTGGAGCAGGTCTTTCGAGAGCCCCAGGCCCATCAGCGCCCGCTCCGGGATGTTAAACAGGTAGCGGCCGTCTGGCTTTAAGGTATAGGGGCCAGTGGTTTCCAGGGCCTGGCGGATGACACGCACCCGGGCGGAGGACTCCAGGGGGTCAATCGCCCGGGGCGGGCGGGCGATGGCGGCGCGGCTGCCGGTATCACTGCCAAAGAGGATGCGGGTGGCAAAGCGGGCGAAAAAAGCCCGGGCGGCCTCTGCTTGGGCCGACAGGCTGTAATACATCTCAATGCCAGGCGTCAGGTCAAGGCGCAGGTTGGGGTGAGCGGTGAGCATCCCGGCAAGGCCCGGCAGGTCATCATAGCGGAAGTAAAAATGCGCCAGCTGCATGTGAAGCCCGGGGTGACGGCTGAATACCCGGGCCATTTGATCGTACTGGGCCTGGTTGCTGACACAGTCTGGCCCGTAGAACCAGCCCTCCTTGATGGCGTAGGGGTTCATGCGGCTTTTGTCCCAGAACTCCGGCGGGTCATTCAGGTGCAGGGTGAGGGGGATGCCCTCTTTTTCCGCGTAGGCCCAGAAGGGCGCCCAGGCGGCGCTGTCAAAATCGGGGATGGGGAACTTGCGGCGGATGTCAGGCTTGCCCTCAAGCATTTTGATGCCGTCACAGCCTGCGTCCATCAGGCGTTTGGCCTGGGTGAGGAGGGAATCCGACAGGGCGGCCTCATCCCTCTGAAAGCGTATATACGCCAGGCGGGACAGCTCGCCCAGTACATAGCAGCTGTCCGGATGGCGGCGCTTGAACCGGAGGGCATCCGGCGTGGTGGGCAGGGTATCCATCTGGGGGATGCACTGAAGCGCCACGCGGCTGGCGCCGTTTTCCTTAAGGATCGCTTCCAGCGCCTCATCCCCGTGGCTTTTGGCATAGTGCACATGGGCGTCAAACACGTCTTTCCCTCCCCAAATGGCGGATAGGTCGTCTGATTATACCGCAGCGGCTGCCCGGCGTCCATGCGCCGCCTTGTCCCGCGCGCTTTTCTTATGGTATAATCATGCCAGCGTTTTTATTGGAGGGGCCATGGCGCTGATTGATATTATCAACCACAAAAAACTCGGGAAGCAGCTGAGCACCGGGGAGCTTCAGGAATTTGCCGCGGCAGCGGCTGACCCGGCGTCGGCTGACTATCAGCTGGCGGCTCTCTTGATGGCCATCCGCCTAAACGGCATGGACGAAAGGGAAACGGCGGAGCTCACCCTGGCCATGGCCCAGACCGGGGACATGCTAAAGCCTGATGTGGGCGGCATTGCCGTGGACAAGCACTCAACCGGCGGGGTGGGGGACACCACCACGCTGGTTTTGGGGCCGCTGGTGGCCGCCTGCGGGGGCAAGGTGCTGAAGATGTCGGGCCGGGGCCTGGGGCACACCGGGGGCACGATTGATAAACTGGAGAGCATTCCGGGGTTTAAAACCGAGCTGCCGGAGGAGGATTTTCTGCGCATCACCCGGGAAATCGGCTGCTGCGTGGTGGGGCAGACCGGGGAGCTGGCCCCGGCTGATAAGAGGATGTATGCGCTCAGGGATGTGACCGGCACGGTGGACTCGGTGCCGCTGATCGCCTCCTCCATCATGTCAAAGAAGCTGGCCGGCGGGGCGGATGCGATTGTGCTGGACGTGAAGTGCGGCACTGGCGCTTTGATGAAAACGCTGGAGGAAAGCAGGCACCTGGCCAGGGCGATGGTGGATATCGGCAGGCGCAACGGCAGGCGCCTGGCGGCGCTCATCACCCGGATGGATGAGCCCCTGGGTAGCCACGTGGGCAATGCCCTGGAGGTGAAGGAGGCCATTGAGGTGCTCTCTGGCCGCACCGGGGGGCCGCTGCTTGAGGTGGCGCTGGCGCTGGGGGCGCAGATGCTGGTGCTTTCCTCCCTGGCGGAGGACACCGACAAGGCCACGGGGATGCTGAAAACTGCCCTGGATGAGGGCCGGGGGCTGGAGAAGCTGGCCCAGATGATAAAAGCCCAGGGCGGGGATGCCCGGGTGTGCGCGGACACGGGGTTGCTTCCCCAGGCCAGGCACCAAAAGGAAGTGATAGCCCCGGCATCCGGCTACCTTTTCGCCATGGACACCCAGCAGGCTGGCCAGGCGGCGCAGATGCTGGGGGCAGGCCGCAGAGAAAAAGAGGATGTGATCGATCCGGCAGTCGGGTACATTATGCTTAAGCGCTTGGGCTGCCATGTGGAAAAGGGAGAGGCGCTGGCGCTGATGCACTTCAACGATCATCAGCTGGCCCAGCAGGCGGAGGCGATGCTTTTGTCCGCCCTCACCCTTGCCCCTGAAAAACCAAAGCCCGCGCCCTGGCTCCTGGCCAGAATAGGCCAGGACGGAAAGGAAACATCCATCCAATGAAAAACAATGTGCGCCGCTATTCCCTGTTGAGCCTTTTGATGGCCCTGCTTTTGGCCCTGAGCCCCGTGGCCGCGCTGGCACAGGCCACGCAGGCCACGCAGGTCGCCCCGGAGCCCACGCCTGATAGCGCTGAGGCGCCGATGAATTTCTTCGCCCAGCTAAAGCTTCACGACATCTACGGCAAGCCCTTTGACACCTCGGTGTTTGATGGCAAGCCCGCCTTCATCAACATCTGGGCCACCTGGTGCGGCCCCTGCGTGAGTGAGATGCCCCACCTGGATGAGCTGGCGCGCGAATACGCCGATAAGATCACCATCATCGGCCTGCATTCAGAGGGCATGACGGTGAAGGACCAGGAGCTGGTGCTCAACGAGGAGAAGAACGAGGCCGCCCTGGCGCTGGCGGAAAAACTGGGCCTCTCTTTCCCCCTGCTCAACCCCGACGCAAACCTCTTTGTGCTGATGAATGACCCCAGCTACGGCCTGCAGGTGCAGGTGCTGCCCACCACCTGGTTGGTGGATGAAAACGGCAGCATCAAAAGCGTGGTGCCCAGCGCCAATGACAAGGAGGGCTGGCAGAAGATCATCGACGGATTCCTGAAATATCTGGAGGAGGAAAAGGTTGGGAAAACGGAAGGCTGACCTGCTGTGGCTGCCTCTCTCCGCTCTGGGCGCCGCGCTGATGGTGCTGGGCGCCCTGCGGGGTGAGGTGGCCGTGGTGTTGAACAAGGCCATCAAAATCTGCCTGGAGTGCATCGGCATTGGCTAAGCGGGTGAAAACCGAGCGCGTGCGGGGGCGGCTGGCCATCCAGCTGTTTTTCGCGGCGCTCACCAACTCCTACGTGACGGGCTTTGCGGCGGGCAAGATCTATCAGGGCAACCTGAAGCAGCTGTGCCACCCGGGGCTCAACTGCTACTCCTGCCCGGGGGCGGTGTTATCCTGCCCCATTGGCGCTTTGCAGGCGGTGATCGGCAGCCGGAGCTTCAACCTGTCGCTGTATGTGTTTGGCTTTATGCTGGTGGTTGGCGCCACCCTGGGGCGGATGGTGTGCGGGTTTCTGTGCCCCTTCGGGCTGATACAGGAGCTGCTCCACAAAATTCCTTTCCCCAAAAAGTGGAAGGCCTTCCGGGGGGACTGGCCGCTGAGGAAGTTGAAATATGTGCTGCTGGCGGTGTTTGTGATTGCCCTGCCCTTGCTGCTGGTGAACCCGGCCGGGGAATCCAGCCCCTATTTTTGCAAGCTGGTGTGCCCGGCGGGAGCGCTGGAGGGCGCGGTGCCCCTGGTGGTGTTCCCGCCCACCGCGGCGGGGGCCGCCACGCTCCCCGGCGGGCTGACGCTGGATTTGCCCGGGGGCGCGCCCAAGGTGGAGCTGATTGACCCGGGCAGCGCCACGCGCTATGAGACGGGAACCTTGTTCTATTGGAAGATTTCGCTGATGCTGTTCGTTGTATTGGTATCGGTGGTGATCTACCGGCCC
The DNA here is from genome assembly GCA_002411105.1 of Christensenella sp. UBA5327. Classification (GTDB taxonomy): domain Bacteria; phylum Bacillota; class Clostridia; order Christensenellales; family Aristaeellaceae; genus UBA6115. The sequence goes on from DHQX01000020.1 coordinate 82,086, forward strand.
TTTTGCAAGTACCTCTGCCCGCTGGGGGCGGTGTATGGGGCGCTTAACCCCGTGGCGCTGTACCGGCTGCGCTTTAGCGAGGACACCTGCATCCGCTGCGGCGCCTGTGCCAGGGCCTGCGGCATGGCCCTTGACCCCACCAGGCAATTGAACCACCCTGAGTGTGTGCGCTGCGGTGACTGCGTGAACGCCTGCCCTGTGGACGCCCTGTCCATGGGCTTTGGAAATGGAAAGAAGGGGGAAGCCTTAAGCGCCCCCCAAGGAGGAAGACAACCATGAAACGCCTGATTGCCCTGTTGATGGCGGTGCTGATGCTCTCCGGCACCCTGGCCCTGGCGCAGGAGGACGCGCCCGGCCCCCTCACCCTGACTGAGATTGAGCAGTTCAACCAGGCCATCCTGGCCCGGGCGGCGGCGGACGAGCCCACGGTGCGCCCGCTTGGGGATGGCTTTATCGCCATGGGCAAGGGCTATGAGCTGACGCTATCCAGCGAGGACATCAGCGAGGACTCCGTGGTGCTGGGCGCCGCCATCACCCTGGAGGGAAGCGGCCAGAAGGATCTGGCGGACCCCCGGGGCCTGGCGATTGACGCCACAGCAGAGGAGCTGATGGCCAAATACCCCAATGACAACCCCTACCTGGCCGGGAGCCCGGACGGGGCGGTGCTGTACATCGCGGGGGAGCTGCCCGCTGCGGTCTACACCGGCTTTGTGGTGCGGGATGGCCAGGCGATCAGCCTCATTGAGTACAACGTCTACCACCAGGTGGACGGCGGCGTGGCCCGGGCGGGGCTGCAGTACACCATTGCCGAGGGCAAGGTGCGGGCCATCCGCTCCTTTATCACCCAGGAAGCCTTGAGCCAGGTGGAGGCCCAGCAGGCCATCACCCGGCTTTCCGAGCTGCAGGAGGAGAACAGCGTGGTCTCCAACGCCGGCGCCCCTGGCACCCCGCTTGAGCGGGAGGACATGGAGATCGGCAGCCTGGACTTTTTTGACCTGACGCCGGAAGCCGCCAAGGCCGCCCTGGGCGAGCCTGAGAGCGAGGGCAAGGCGGCGAGCGCCCAGGGCGAGCTGCTCACCCTGCAGTGGCCGGGGGTGGAGGCGGTGTTCAGCCTGGACAAGGACGGCAAGCTGCTCAAGGCCGAGCGCGTGACGGTGAACGAAGGCGCGCTCACCGGCCCCCGGGGCCTGCGGTTGGGGAACCCCCTGGCCCAGGCGATCAGCCTGTTTGCCCACGGGAGCGAGCTGCCCGAGGAGGGCGGTTTCCTCTACGGCAAGGATCAGACCGCCCCCTACGGCAGCCTGGTGGTGGGGAGCGAATACACAACGCTCTACTACGTGATCGACTCCCCCAATGGCAACGCCGGCCTCATCCTCACCTTCATGGAGGACCGGCTGGTCAGCATGTCCATGACCTATCTGTAAGACCAAGCGCAATCTTTCACGCTGTGATGAGCCGGTCTTTTTGCGCCTGCGCTTGTGGATGCCAGGCGCTGTATGCGGAGTATCAGGATGAGCACAGTGACAATCGTTGAGGTAAGCAAATGAAAATCGACCTGTCCTGCCCGGTGGAGCTGTGGCACTTCAGGATGCCCACGGCGGCGTACCCTGTGGTCAGCCTCCACATGTTCAACCTCTCCGAGAAGGCCGTTGTGTCCATTCAGGCGGCCTTTTTGAGCTTTGATGAGGAGGGGGAGCAGACCCAGCGCCAGGTGGAGCGGGTGCAGGGGCTCCAGGGCGACCCGCGCAGCGCCTTTGAGGTGCTGGTGGCGGTGGAGGATGGGGAGAAGGCAGCCAGCCTGGACTTCATCATCGAGAAGGTGTGGTTTGAGGATGGCACCGTGTGGCGGCGGGGCGCGGGGGAGATGAGCGAATACCAGGACAACCGCCTGGCCCCCTCCCGGCAGCTGGATGTGCTCAAGCAGTTGGCGGGGGAGGACGCCCTGGGCTACCCCAGTGACCAGGGGGCGGTGTGGGTGTGCGTGTGCGGCCGGCCCAACGCCGCGGGCGCCTCGGAGTGCCTGCGCTGCGGGCGGGAGAAGCACGCCCAGTTCACCAAGTTCAACAAGGCGGCCATCGAAACGGTGATCTTCCGCCTGGACAGCGAGATGGAGGAAAAGGCCCGGGCTGCCCGGGAAGAGGCCGGGCGCATGCAGGAGGCCCGGGAGAAAAAGGAGCTCAAGCGCAAGCGGCGCCTGAAGCGCACGCTGGTCACCCTGGTGAGCCTGGTGATCCTGCTGGGCGCGGCCTACCTGGTGTATTTCCATGGCATCCCCGCCTATAACTACTACCAGGCGGAGCAGGCCCTGCTGCAAAAGGACTATGACAAGGCCAAGGCCGCGTTTTTAAAGCTGGAGGACTACCGGGACGCGCCCAGCCAGGCGCTTGAGGCGGACTACCAGAAGGCGAATGACCTGGCGGCAACCGGCACCGTGACGGCGCTCAAGAGCGCTGAATCGCTGTACGCGGCGCTCCATGACTATCAGGACAGCGCCCGGCGCTTTAACCAGAGCAAATACACCCGGGCCGGGCTATTGGCGGACACCGCCAGCTTTGAGGAGGCGGCAGGGCTGTATGGGGAGCTGGGGGGCTATGAGGACAGCGCCCAGCGCCTCAGGCAGACCAATTACCGCTGGGCCCAGGCGCTGATGGACAACCTGGACTATCCGGCTGCCCGGGAGAAGCTGCTGGCCCTGGGGGACTACCAGGACGCCGCCCGGCTGGCGGAGGACTGCCTGTATCGGCCGGCCATCACCCACCTGGAAAAAAAGGAATACGCCCAGGCCGAGGCGCTGTTCAAGCAGCTGGCTGACAGCCCAAGCGCGCAGCTGAAACTCAAAGAGGTCTACTACGGCTGGGGGGACCGGCTGTTTGAAGCCGGGGATTATGACCAGGCGGCGGAGAAATTCCTGCTGGCGGGGGACTATCTGGATGCTTTCAGGCGGGCCTCCGAATGCCTGTATGAGCCGGGAATTGCCCTGCTCCAGCAGGGGAAATATGAGCAGGCCAAGGAGAAGTTTGACCAGATCCTGGCCTACCGGGACAGCGCCATCCTCTCCCAGGAGGCCTCCTACCGCCTGGGCCTTCAGGAGCAGGAGGCGGGCAGGTGGCTGAAAGCCAACGAATACTTCAAGCAGGCCCCTGACATCCCCGGAAGCGTGGAGGCGGTGAAGCAGAGCAGCTACAACCTGGCCCTGGCCGCCCAGGCGGAGGGCAGGCTCAAGGAAGCGGCCGACCTGTTCCTGGAGGCGGGGGACTATCAGGACGCGCCCGTCCTGGCGCCCAAGGCGCGGTATGAGCTGGGCATCGCCCTGGCCAACCAGCGGGACTACCAGGCGGCGGCCGAGGCCTTTGCGATGATTCCGAACTACCCCGGGACGGCGGAGGAATTGAAGCGCGCCGAGTATAATCGGGCGATCGCCCTGCTTGAGGTGGGCGAGCTGCAGGGGGCCATTGACCGCTTCGCCCAGCTGGGGGACTATGAGAAGAGCCTGGAGTATATGAAGCAGGCGCTGTACGCCCAGGCGCAGAAGCTGATGGAGGCGGGGGACCAGGCGGCCGCCATGCCGATCCTCAAGCGCCTGGGGGACTACCAGGACGCGCAGACGCTGTGGCAGGAGGCGGTCTACCAGCAGGCGCTGGCCAAGCTCAATGACAGCGACCTGAAAGGCGCTGCGGAGCAGCTCCGGGAGATCCTGGGCTACAAAAACGCGCAGGAGCTGTATGAAGGCGCGGTCTACCAGCAGGCCCAGGCCATGGAGGCCGCGGGCGACCATGGTGGGGCCGCCCAGCTGTATGCCCTCATCCCCCAGCATGAGGACGCCGCCACCCGCCAGGAGGCCAGCTACGACGCCTACTATGAGGTGGCCTACGCCACTGCCACCCAGGGCATGAAGGACAAGGACTACAAGGCGGTTATTGATGCGCTGTCCGGCCTTGACCGGCAGAACACCGGGGAGAAATACGCGGACATCGACAGCATGTACCAGGAGGCCAACTACCTCTACGCCAATGAGCTGTATAACGACAACCAGCCCTATGAGGCGCTGAAGTACTATCGCAACATCCCTGACTACAAGGACGCCGGCACCAAGAAGCTGGACCGGGCCAGCTACCGGGTGCTGGGCACCTGGAAGACCGACCGGGGCGCGGTGTTCATCTTCCGGGATGACGGCACCTGCAGCATTGAGGGCAAGGAGATGTACTTCTTCGCCAAGAACTTCACCTTAAAGGCCGGGGACCGGCCGAATGAGCTGAATGTTGACTACCACATCGTGGACAGCCGGGAGCTTCGCATGACCCTCAGGCACACGCCCACAAAGAAGCTTTACAAGTTCACCAAGGTGGTTGAGGCGGCGCCGTGACCGGGCGGCTGCGCGCCGCATACCGCAAACACGCTGCCCGGCCCCGCCCGGGCTATCTGCCAGCGCTGGATGGCCTGCGGTGGCTGATGGTGTTTTCAGTGGCCTGCTTCCACTACTGGCAGCAGAGCTGGTGGGCGCCAGAGGTCAGGATGCTGGGGGCGCGCGTCAGCCTTGACCCCTGGCTGCGCACAGGCTACATCTGGGTGGACGGGATGCTGCTCTTAAGCGGCTTCCTGCTGTTTTTGCCCCATGCGCAAAGGCGTGTGGCGGGCGGAGGCGACATCGCCTTTCCCGGCTTTTACCGCCGGCGCATAGCGCGGATTGTGCCCAGCTATGTGCTCAATCTCCTGGTGGTGTTTTTGGTGGTGGCGCTGCCTGAGCGGCGCTATGCCACCGCCTGGCAGGCGATCCGGGACTGGCTGGCCCACCTCACCTTCACCCACCCCTGGTTCAAGTTTTCCAACCTGTTCACCCCCTTGAACGGGGTGCTGTGGACGCTGGGGGTGGAGGTGCAGTTTTACCTGATCTTCCCGCTGGTGGCCAGGAGCTTTTGGAAAAGGCCGGTCATGACCTATTTGGGCGCCTTGGCAGTCAGCTTCGGCTTCCGGGCCTGGGCCATGACCCAGGGTGACAGCGCCATGCTGGTAAACCAGCTGCCCGCCTTCATGGATGTGTATTTGAACGGCTTTCTGGCGGCATGGGCCTATGCCTGGCTGCGCAGGCATATGAAGGATGGCGGCATGACGCGCCTGGTGATGACCGGGGTGACCCTGGTGAGCCTGGTGGTGATCGCCTGGCTGATCCGGGGTCAGGCCGCTGAAAAGGGCATCCAGGCGCTGAGGAACGGGCAGATGATGCGGCGCTTTCCGCTGTCGGTGCTGCTGTGTCTGGTGTTTATTGGCAGCTCCCTGGGGCTCACGGGCATCCGATTGCTGCTGGGCAACCGGGTGGCGCGCTTCCTCAGCGCCATCTCCTTCCAGTTTTACATGTGGCACCAGGTGGTGGCGGCGCAGATGAAGCGCTGGGGCTTCCCGCCAAGCGCCTCCAACCAGCCCCACATGACCGGGGAGCTGGCCTGGCAGGTGCCCTATGTGCTGCTGGCGCTTTTGATCAGCCTTGTGATATCAGCCCTGGTCACATATATGATTGAACGCCCCCTGGCGGGGCGCATCACCGGAAAAAAGCTAAGGAGAGTATTGTATGCGAGACCCGCGGATAACCAAACTGGCTCAGACCCTGGTGCACTATTCCTGCAAGGTGAAGCCGGGGGACAAGGTGTGGATTGACCTGACAGACGCTGACACCGCCATGGGGGAGGCGCTGGCGGAGGAGGTTTTCGCGGCGGGCGGGCTGCCCATGCTGCGGGTCATTGACAACCGCATCCAAAGGAAGCTGCTGATGGGCTATACCCAGGAGCAGATGATGTTCCTGGGGGAGACTGACGCAGCGCTGATGCAGCAGTGCGCCTGCTATATTGGCGTCAGGGGCGGGCACAACGCCTTTGAGACCGCTGATGTGCCGGAAAGCCAGAAGGCGCTGTACCAGCGAACCTATGGCCGCCTGGTGCATGGCGAGATCCGCGTGCCCAAGACCCGCTGGGTGGTGCTGCGCTACCCCACCCCCTCCATGGCCCAGATGGCGAAAATGAGCACGGCGGCCTTTGAGGATTTTTACTTTGAGGTGTGCACCATGGACTATGCCAAAATGGGCCGGGCCATGGACGCGCTGGTGAAGCGTATGGATGGGGCCGACCGGGTGCGCCTGACAGGGGTGGGCACCGACCTGCGCTTTTCCATCAAGGGCATTCCCGCCATCAAGTGCGCCGGCGACCTGAACATCCCAGACGGCGAGGTGTTCACCGCCCCGGTCAGGGATTCGGTGGAGGGCCATATCACCTTCAACACCCCTTCGCTGTACCAGGGGGTGACCCATGAGAACATCCGCTTCACCTTTGAAAAGGGGAAAATCGTGGAGGCCACGGGCAGCGACACGGCGCTTCTCAACCAGATTCTGGACAGCGACGAGGGGGCGCGGTATGTGGGCGAATTTGCCATTGGCCTGAACCCCTACATCACAAGCCCCATGCTGGATACGCTGTTTGACGAGAAGATCGCTGGTTCCTTCCACTTTACTCCGGGCCGCTGCTATGACGAGGCCTCAAACGGCAACAACTCAGTGATCCACTGGGATCTGGTGATGATCCAGACGCCGGAGTATGGCGGCGGGGACATGTATTTTGACGATGAACTGATCAGGCGGGATGGCTTGTTTGTGCCGGATGACCTGAAGCCCCTGAACCCCGAGCACCTGAAAGGGTGAGCAGCTCCCTGGGGCTGTATGCCCACATCCCTTTTTGCCTGCGAAAGTGCGCCTACTGCGACTTTCCCTCCTACCCGGGGGAGCTGGACCGGCGGGAGGATTACACCCAGGCCCTGATCCGGGAAATTGAAAGCCGGGGCGAGGCGCTTGGCCACCCCCCGGCGGATACCTTGTTTATCGGCGGGGGCACCCCCAGCCTGATGGCGCCCCAGCAGATGGCCGGCATCCTGGCGGCGCTCAGAGCCGCCTTCCCCTGGCAGGTGGGCATGGAGGCCAGCTGCGAGGCCAACCCGGAGTCGGTGACGCCAGATTTTCTGGATGCCTTGGTGTCAGGCGGGGTGAACCGCCTCTCCCTGGGCGCCCAGGCCAGCCAGCCCCGTCTGCTTGCGGCCATCGGGCGGGAGCACAGCTGGCGGCAGGTGGAGCGGGCGGTGAGGATGGCCCGGCGCGCCGGCATCAAAAACCTCAACCTGGACCTGATGATGGGCTTGCCCGGGCAGACGGCGGCGGAACTGTCTGACAGCCTGGACGCCGCCCTGGCGCTTGGGCCTGAGCACCTGTCCTGCTACAGCCTGATCCTGGAGGAGGGCACGGCGCTGTTTGACCAGGTGGAAGCGGGGAAAGTGACCCTGCCGGATGAAGAAATCCTGCTGGAGATGGATGCCCTCACCCGGAGTAAACTGGCCACAGCCGGGTATATCCATTACGAGGTCAGCAATTACGCCAGGCCGGGCCGGGAATGCCGGCACAACCTGAACTGCTGGGAATACGCGGATTACCTGGGCTTTGGCGCGGCGGCGGCCGGGTTTTATCAGGGCAGGCGCAGGAAAAACCCGGCGGGCGTGGCGGGTTACCTGGCCGGGCAGGCGCCGGAGGAGGAGGCTGTCACGCCGGATGACGCCCGCTTTGAGCAGGTGATGCTGGGCCTGCGGCTGACCAAAGGGCTGGAGGCCGCGCGGTTTGAAAGCCGCCAGGGGCTCACGCTGATGGGGGCCTATGGCCAGGTCATCAAGCGGCACACCGCGGAGGGCTCACTGCTCTGGGAGGAGGGGCGCCTGCGTCTGAGCGAGGCGGGGCGGCTGCTGATGAACCAGGTGCTGCTGGATTTTCTGCCCTGAAACCTGATTTCCGGGTTTTGGATGAAAAAAGCCCGCTAGTGCGTTATAATCATTGTAGAAGAGTAAATGCTGAGGAGGAACACCAATGAAACAGCGCTTGACAGCCGGGCTGATGGCCATCCTGCTGGCTCTGGCCATGCTCCCCCTGGGGGCTCTGGCCGCGGGCAACTATGCCGTGGTCACAAACACCAACCGGTTGAACATCCGCTCTGGCCCCGGCATGGAGTATCCCGCCATCGGTTTTGTGCCCCGGGGGGAATGGGTGGAGATCATCTCCTCCTCCGGCTCCTGGTACCAGGGGCGGGTGATGTCAACCGGCGTCACCGGCTATATGCACAGCAACTACCTGAGCTTCTCCGGCGGCGGGGGCACGCCCGGCAATCAGGCCGTGGTCGCCAACCCCGTGGCCTCCCAGTTTTTGAACCTCAGGCAGTACCCCTCCTATTCGGCGCCGGTGCTGGGCATCTACTACAACGGCGCTGTGGCCACGGTGATCAGCAGCTCTGATGGCTGGTATTACGTGGAGATCGGCGGCCAGCGGGGCTACTTCCGGGGCGAGTTCCTGAGCTTTTCCGGGGGCGGCGGGGGCGGCGGGGGCGGCGGCACGCCCATCGGCAGCGCCACGGTCTACAGCGCCAACGGCGGCAAGGTCAACCTGCGCTCGGGCCCGGGCTATGGCTATAACGTGATCGGTTCCTTTGCGCCGGGCACGGTGGTGAGCGTGTACAACCGGGGCGACCGCTTCTGGTTTGTCAACGCCCATGGGGCCTCGGGCTATATGGACCGCAACTTTTTGAGGGACGGCTCCAGCCCCTATCCCCCCACTCCGCCCGGCCCGGATCCGGTACCCGGCGTCACCAACGCCATCGTCACCCCCCGCAAGGGCAGCCTGAACCTGAGGGAGCAGGCCTCCACCTCCAGCCGCGTGGTGGGCTCCTACCCGGGGAACACCGCGGTGATTGTCTCCAAACAGGGCCTCACCTGGTGCCGGGTGTCCATCCCCTCCGCGGGCACCTCAGGCTACATGATGACCCGCTACCTCACCCTCTATGGGCTGCCGGCGGTGCCCACCCTTCGGGTGCGCCATCCCCAGGGCTCCTATGTGAACCTGCGCACCAGCCCCAGCCAGGCCACGGGCCGGGTCACCCTGCGGGTGCCAAGCGGCAGCGTGGTCACCGTCCTCACCCCCGGGGGTGAATGGACCCAGGTGAAGTATGACGGGAAGATCGGCTGGATGATGAGCTATTTCCTGCGCTAAGAAAGATCATATGCCCCGGGGCCCGCGTGATGAGCGCGGGCCCCGGCTTTTTGATGGAGATTTTTCTCCTAATCCAATAGGGGCAGCAGGTTTTGCATGAAGAAGCGGTGCTGATCGGGCACAAAGGCGGTGACGCCGGCCTTAGCGGCGTTGAAATCCACGGTGTTGTTCAGGTACAGGACAACCTTGCGGTCTTCTCCAAAGGCCTGCTGGATGTTGATGGGCTGCCCGAAGGGGCGAGCCTGGCCGGCCAGGAGCTGGGCGCTGAGGGTCTGGATGGCGTCCAGGTTTGGGAAAAGCGCGAAGAACTCCCGCCCGGTGGACACCCCGGGGGCGGCCTGATAGGTGATGGTGACCTGACCGCCCTGGACCACGACGTTCACGCTGCCCACGATATAGGCGTTGCCAGCGACCAGGGGATAGCTCATCACGCCCTCAGAGGCCAGGTCAAGGGGGGTGAACATGTACCAGGAGTCGGTCAGCTTGGGGCGCAGCTCCTCAAAGTACAGGCCGAAGGAGGTGGCCTCCAAGCCTTTTTGCTGGCCGCCCTTTGAGGCGGGCGGCTTCTGGGTGGGCTTGGGCGTGGCTTTGGGAGGGGCCGGCGCCTTGGTTGGGCTGGGAGGTGCCATGGTGGGGAGGATGGGCCGCAGGGTTTTGGGGATGCTGCCAGGATCCTGGAAATAGGGTGGCTTGGTGGGGGCCGGGGTGGGGAAGTGGATATCCAGCTTGCCCGGGTTAAAGGGGCTGGAGATGCCCTCCAGCAGGTTCGGGGTGGGCTCCGGGGCGGGGGCAGGGGTGGGTTCTGGCGTGGCC
>DHQX01000050.1:0-292 GCA_002411105.1 Christensenella sp. UBA5327
CTTGAAGGTTGACGGCGTGGTAGGCCCCACCACCTGGGCGGCCATGATGGGCCCCAGCCCGGTGTACAAGCCCAAGTAGTCAATCTATACATCTCTGCATAATTCTTGGGGCTGCCGCTGAGACACGCGGCAGCCCTTTGGCGTTTGACGGGCCTCGATTCCTGCTGTATTGAAAGAAAAATGCGGTTGACATATTCATAAAACAGCGTATGATGATGAGGGCATAATAATGAAAGACAAGAACAAAAAAAGAATGATACCCTCTTCACATGGCCTTTAAACCATGTTATAA
>DHQX01000050.1:453-11463 GCA_002411105.1 Christensenella sp. UBA5327
TAAAGTAGGATTGGGACGGATTCGTCCCGGCGGGATAAATGCTCGGCAACCGCTGCGGACCGGCCGCCGTTTTCCGGCAGGAACAGAGCGTTTTACAGAGGTGGAAAATGACGATTAAAGAAATAGCCAATTGCCTGGACGCCCGCGTTTTGTGCGGGGAGGACAGGCTTGACCAGTCTGTGACCAGCGCCTGCTGCTCAGACCTGATGAGCGATGCCCTGGCCTTCATCCATGAGAACGCCGCCCTCTTGACCGGCATCACCAACCCCCACGTGGTGCGCACCGCAGGGATACTGGACCTGAAGTGCATCATCTTCGTGCGGGGCAAGGTGCCGCCTGATGAGGTGCTGGAGATGGCCAGAGAGCAGGGCCTGGTGACCATGACGGTGAACAAGACCATGTTCACCTGCGCGGGCCTTCTGTATGACAACGGCCTGCGCGGCGCGCCCATGGGCTGGCCCTGCCGGGAAGAGGCGGTCAGTTAAGGGCATGGTCCACGCAGAATACGACATCCAAAAGGGCGCCTACAACTCAGCCGGCGAGGCCTCTGCTGATATCAAGCGGAAGCTCCAGCAGCTGGGCATCAGCCCTGTTACCCTCAGAAGGGTGGCGGTGAGCTCCTACGAGATGGAGATGAACATCATCATCCACTCCCTGGGGGGCACCATGGGGCTTTGCGTGGACAAGGACTGGATCACCCTGTCCTCAAAGGACCAGGGGCCCGGCATTGAGGATGTGGAGCTGGCGATGAGCGAGGGCTATTCCACAGCCGATGATGACGCCCGCAGCATGGGCTTTGGCGCGGGGATGGGGCTGCCCAACATGAAGCGCAACGCCGACGACTTCAGGATCACCAGCCAGTTGGGGGAGGGCACCCAGATCACCATCACCTTCAAGGTGATGTAAGCAGGAGAGAGGATGACCAGCCGTTTCCATTCGGTCCGCCTGATTGAGGACAAGTGCCGTGGCTGCACCAACTGCCTCAAGCACTGCCCCACTGAGGCCATCAGGGTGTATGACAAGCGCGCCCACATCATTGATGAGCGCTGCATTGACTGCGGCGAGTGCATCCGCATCTGCGACTATCACGCCAAGGTGGCCCAAACCGACACGCTGGAAGACATCAAGCGATTTCCCCACCCGGTGGCGCTGCCGGCCCCCACCCTCTACGGCCAGTTCCGGCATCTGACGGACATCAGCGTCATCTATGAGGCGCTGCTGTCCCTGGGCTTTAAAGAGGTGGCCGACGTGGCCCGGGGCGCTGACGTGGTGACGCTGGCCATCAGGCGCGCGCTGCGGGACCCCCAGCGGCCCCGCCCCCTGATCTCCTCCGCCTGCCCCACCATCACCCGCATCATCCAGGTGCGCTACCCGGCGCTGATCCCCAACATCATCAACCTCCGCCAGCCCATGGAGGTCGCGGCCCAGATTGCCAGGCGGGACTACGCCAGCAAGCACGGGGTGGCGCCTGAGGACATCGGCATCTTCTTCATCACGCCCTGCGCTGCCAAGATGACCTCTATCAGAAGCCCGATCGGGCACGCGAAGTCAGCGGTTGACGGGGCGATTTCCATCCTGGAGATCTACGGCCACATCGCCCCCCTGGTGGGCAAGATCAAGCCGGCCGGCAAGGTGCCTGAGTTCTCCCCCTTTGGCATGGGCTGGGCGGGCAGCGGCGGGGAGCTTGACGCGGCGGCCCCCCGCAACAGCATCGCCGTGGACGGAATTGACAACGTCATCCGGGTGCTGGAGGAGATGGACAACAACACCATCACCGGCTTTGACTATTTCGAGGGCTCCGCCTGCCTGGGCGGCTGCGTGGGAGGGCCGCTGAACTTTGAGAACAACTACCTGGCCCGCAACACCATCCAGACCATCCAGGACGCGATGCCCAAAACCCAGCCCGAGCAGCTGGTGCGCTCAGCCGAGCTGGCGCGGGACAGCCTGTATTTTGACCAGGAGATCCCGCCCAATGACAGCATGAAGCTGCACGAGAGCATCGCCGGGGCCATTGAGCGGATGGAGGAGATGAACCGCATCATCGAGGAGCTGCCCGGCTACGACTGCGGCTCCTGCGGGTCGCCCACCTGCCGCTCCTTTGCCGAGGACATCGTCAGGGGCAATTCTTCCGAGCACGACTGCATCTATATCCTCAAGGATACCCTGAAGGTGATGGCCCAGAAGATGGTGGACATCTCCAAGACCAAGCGGGAATAGGAGGCGAGCGCCCTTGACAGTACAGGAACTGATGGCTTTGGCCCAGGCCCGGGAGCTGACCCCGGGGCTTGCCCTTGACGGCGGGGTGACCTGCGGCTATGTCTGCGACCTGCTCAGCTGGGTGATGGCCCGGGGCCAGGCGGGCATGGCCTGGGTGACGGTGCAGACCCACATGAACGTGGTGGCGGTGGCAAGCCTGCACGAGATGGCCTGCGTGATTCTGCCGGATGGCATCCTGATGGATGAGGCGCCCCTTGAGAAGGCCCGGGAGGAGGGGATTGTGGTCCTCAGCTCACAGCTGTCTGCCTATGAGCTCTGCGGCCTCATGTATGCCGGGGGGCTGGCGGCGCCCGCGCGCTGAGGTGCTCTACTACGACCTCCACATCCATTCGGCGCTGTCCCCCTGCGCTGAGGATGAGATGACGCCCCACAATGTCTGCGCCATGGCGGCGCTCAAGGGCCTGGATCTGATCGCCCTGACCGACCACAACGCCGCGGGCAACCTGCGCTCCTTTGAGGAGGCGGCGCTGGCGCGGGGGCTGATGTTCCTGCCGGGGATTGAGGTGACCACGGCCGAGGAGGTGCACATCCTCACCTACTTCCCCACGGTGGACGCGGCGGAAGCCATGGGGGCCTGGTGCCGGGAGCAGCTGATGGGGCAGCGCAACAAGCCCGAGTTCTTTGGCACACAGCGGCTTTTTGGCAGCCGGGACGAGCCCAGGGGGGAGGAGGAAGCCCTCCTCATCGGCGCCCTGGCGGCCGACCTGGGCCAGGTCTGCAAAAAAGCCCGGGGGCTTGGCGGGGTGCCGGTGCCGGCCCATGTGTTCAGGAGCTTCGGCCTGATGACGGTGCTGGGGTTTTTCCCGGCTGAGTCAGGCTTCCTGACTGCGGAGACCAAGCCGGGTGAACAGCTGCCAGCGGGCATGGTAGCGCTTCACTCCTCAGACGCCCACACCCTGGGCGCCATCGCGGAGCGGGAGCACGCGCTGCCGGTGTCAGCGCGCACCAATCAGGCGGTGTTGGGGTTTCTCCTTGACCACAAGGTTTAGCAAAATATCCACCCTATCATCAAAGAAAGAAGGAAAGGCGCTCATGGAAGTAACACAGGACAAGTACGCACAGCTTCAACAGGTGATCGACGAGTATAAGGACCAGCAGGGGCCATTGATGCCTGTTATGCAGGCTGCTCAGGAGATTTTCGGCTGCCTCCCCCAGGATGTGCAGGAGAAGATCGCCGATGGGCTGAACATCACATTAAGCGATGTGTATGGCGTGGCCACCTTTTATTCCCAGTTCGCGCTGGCGCCCAAGGGGACTCACGTGATCAACGTCTGCATGGGCACGGCCTGCTATGTGAAGGGCGCCCAGGCGGTGCTGGACAAGCTGTCGGAATCCCTGGGGGTGAAGCCCGGCGGTACCACGGCTGATGGCAAGTTCACCCTGCAGGCAACCCGTTGCATCGGCGCCTGCGGCCTGGCCCCGGTCATCATGGTGGACGAGGATGTTCACGGGCGCCTGTCGCCTGAGGACGTGCCCGCCATCCTGGCAAAGTACGAGGACTGATGCGCGACCTGTCCCTTCACCTGACTGACCTGTGCCAGAACAGCATCCAGGCGGGGGCACAGCTGGTGGAGGTCAGCCTGGCGCTGGCGGATGAGGGAAAGCTGACGCTGGTCATCCGGGATGACGGGCACGGCATGGACGCGGACACCCTGGGCAGGGTGCACAGCCCTTTTACCACCCACCGCACCACCCGCAAGGTGGGCATGGGCATCCCGCTGACAGAGAACAACGCGGTGGCCACCGGCGGCGGGCTTGAGGTGATCAGCAGCCCCGGGAAGGGCACCACCCTGACAGCCACCTTTTTCACCCGCCACATCGACTGCCCCCCGCTGGGGGACCTGGCGGAGACCATGGCCACCCTGATCCTGGCAAATCCTGAGGCGATGGATTTCACCCTCAGCCTGCGCTCCCCCAAGGGGGAGGAGCGGCTGGACACCCGGGAGATCCGCCAGGCGCTGGGGGAGGATGTGCCGCTGAACACCCCAGAGGTTGTCCAGTGGATGATTCAAGCCACACAAGATATGATTCAACAGATTTTTGGAGGAGAGCTGCAATGAAAACAATGGCCGAACTGGAAGCAATCCGCAAGCAGACCCTGGACAGGATCAACCTGCGCAAGGAGGACAAAGAGGACGAGGTGCGCGTGGTGGTGGGCATGGCCACCTGCGGCATCGCGGCGGGCGCACGCCCTGTGATGATGGCCTTTTTGACCGAGGCCACCAAAAGGCATTTGAGCAATGTCACCGTGTCCCAGACCGGCTGCATCGGCATGTGCCGCTATGAGCCCATGGCCGATGTGTTTGTGCCCGGGCAGAACAAGGTCACCTACGTAAACCTGGACGAGGGCAAGGCCAGGCGCATCATCACCGAGCACATCGTCAACGGCAACCCGGTGGTGGAGTATATGATCGCCGCTGATCCCAAACCAATGTCTGACAGCAAGGGGGATTCCAAATGAATTTCTATCGCTCGCATATCCTGGTGTGCGGCGGCACCGGCTGCACCTCTTCCGGCTCTGACAAAATCCACGAGCGCTTTGACCAGAAACTGGCGGAGCACGGCCTTGACAAGGAAGTCAGCGTCGTCAAAACCGGCTGCTTTGGCCTGTGCGAAGCGGGCCCCGTGGTTATCGTCTACCCGGAAGGCACCTTCTATTCCCACATCAAGGTGGAGGATGTGGACGAGATCGTGGCCGAGCACCTGCTCAAGGGCCGCATCGTGCGCCACCTGGTCTACCACGAGAAGGGCGAGCACCCCGAGGTGGGCCGCGCGCTCAATGACATCGGATTTTACAAGCACCAGACCCGGGTGGCACTGCGCAACTGCGGCGTGATCGACCCGGAGAACATCGACGAGTACATCGCCTTTGACGGTTACATGGCCCTGGGCCGTGCGCTCAATGAGATGAAGCCTGAGGACGTGATCCAGGTGATCAAGGATTCAGGCCTCCGGGGCAGAGGAGGCGGCGGCTTCCCCACCGGGCTCAAGTGGCAGCTGACCGCCCAGACGCCTGGGGAGAAGAAATACGTGGTCTGCAACGCCGACGAAGGTGACCCGGGGGCCTTTATGGACCGCTCGGTGCTGGAGGGCGATCCCCACGCGGTGCTGGAGGCGATGGTGCTGTGCGGCTATGCCATCGGCTCTGATGAGGGCTTTATCTATGTGCGCGCGGAGTATCCCATCGCGGTCAAGCGGCTTGAGATCGCGCTGAGGCAGGCCCGGGAATATGGGCTGTTGGGCCAGAACATCCTGGGCAGCGGCTTCAACTTCGACATCCACATCCGCCTGGGCGCCGGCGCTTTTGTGTGCGGCGAGGAGATGGCCCTGATGACCTCCATCGAAGGCCACCGCGGCGAGCCCCGGCCCAAGCCGCCCTTCCCGGCGGTCCAGGGGCTGTTTGACAAGCCCACCAACATCAACAACGTAGAGACCTTTGCCAACATCCCCCAGATCATCATCAAGGGTGCTGAGTGGTTTAAGGGCATGGGCACCCAGCGCTCCCCCGGCACCAAGGTGTTTGCCCTGGGCGGGAAGATCAACAACACCGGCCTGGTGGAGGTGCCCATGGGCACGCCGCTGAAGACCGTCATCTACGACATCGGCGGCGGCATCCCCAAGGGCAAGGCCTTCAAGGCTGTGCAGACCGGCGGCCCCTCCGGCGGCTGCATCCCCATGAGCCTGATTGATGTGCCTATTGAGTATGACTCATTGGTTCAGATCGGCTCCATGATGGGCTCCGGCGGCATGATCGTGATGGACGAAGACAACTGCATGGTGGACATCGCCCGGTTCTTCCTGGACTTCACGGTGGACGAATCCTGCGGCAAGTGCACCCCCTGCCGGGTGGGCACCAGGCGCATGCTTGAGATGCTTGACCGGATTGTGGCCGGCAAGGGCGAGGAGGGCGACATTGAAAAGCTCCAGCGCCTGGCCGAATCCATCAAGGATACAGCGCTGTGCGGCCTGGGCCAGACTGCGCCCAACCCCGTGCTGTCCACCATCAAGTACTTCCGCGATGAGTATGAAGCCCACATCAGGGACAAACAGTGCCCGGCCCACCACTGCAAGGAGCTCTTGCACCTGGAGATCACCGATAAGTGCCGCGGCTGCACCGCCTGCGCCAGGGTATGCCCGGTGGGCGCCATCACCGGCGAGGCCCGGGGCAAGCATGAGATTGACATCGACAAGTGCATCAAATGCGATTCATGCATTGAAAAATGCCGCTTTGACGCCATCATCAAGGTCTGACGGGAGGAGAGGCATATGAACATGATATCGCTCACCATTGACGGAATTAAGGTGGAGGTGCCCGAGGGCTCCACGGTGCTGGATGCCGCGCGCAAGGCCAACATCCGCATCCCCACCCTGTGCTTTTTGGAGGAGATCAACGAGATTGGTGCCTGCCGCATGTGTGTGGTGGAAACCGGCGCCCGGACACTCCAGGCTGCCTGTGTGCTGCCCGCCACCCAGGGCATGGATGTGAAGACCAACACCCGCCGGGTGCGCCACGCGCGCAAAACGGTGCTGGAATTGATCCTGTCAAACCATGACAAGCGCTGCCTTTCCTGCGTGCGCAGCCAGAACTGTGAGCTGCAGCGCCTGGCGCTGGAGCTTGAGGTGACCGACGAAACCGCCTTTAGCGGCGAGCGCACGGAGTATGAGGTGGACAGCCTGTCCCCGTCCATCGTGCGGGACAACAACAAGTGCATCAACTGCAGACGCTGTGTCTCCACCTGCTACAAGGTGCAGGCAGTCGGCGTCATCGGCCCAGTGGGCCGCGGGTTCAGAACCAGCATCGAGTCTGCCTGGGATATGTCCCTCAATGACACCGCCTGCATCGGTTGCGGCCAGTGCATCGCCGCCTGCCCGGTGGGGGCGCTGAAGGAAAAGGAAGAGTCCCCCCTGGTCTGGAAGATGATCCATGACCCCAACAAGCACGTGGTGGTGCAGACCGCCCCCGCGGTGCGCGCGGCGCTGGGCGAGGAGTTTGGCCTGCCCATGGGCACCAACGTCACCGGCAAGATGGTGGCGGCCCTGCGCCGCCTGGGCTTTGACCAGGTGTTTGACACCGACTTCACCGCTGACCTGACCATCCTGGAGGAAGCCACGGAGCTGATCGGCCGCATCCAGAACAAGGGCGTGCTGCCCATGATCACCTCCTGCTCCCCGGGCTGGATCAACTACTGCGAGACCTTCTACCCGGAGTTCATCCCCAACCTGTCCAGCTGCAAATCCCCCCACGAGATGATGGGTGCCTTGATCAAGAGCTACTACGCGGAGAAGTCCGGCTTAAATGCCAAGGACCTGGCGGTGGTATCCGTGATGCCCTGCACCGCCAAAAAGATCGAGGCGGACCGCGAGGAGCTGGCCGCCACCGGCTTCCCGGATGTGGACGCGGTGATCACCTCCCGGGAGCTGGCCCGGATGATCAAGTCCAACGGCATTGACTTCCTGAGCCTTCCGGATGAGGAGTTTGACAGCCTCCTGGGCGACAGCACCGGGGCGGGCGCCATCTTTGGCGCGACCGGCGGCGTGATGGAGGCGGCGCTGCGCACCGCCTATGAGACCATCACCGGCAAGACCCTTGAGAACCTGGAATTCCACATGGTACGCGGGGTTGAGGACGTGAAGGAAGCGGTTATCCCGCTTGGGGATCTCAACCTGCGCGTGGCGGTTGCCCATGGCACCGCCAATGCCAAAACCCTGCTTGAGAGCATCAAAAGCGGTGAAAAGCAGTATGACTTCATCGAGATCATGGGCTGCCGAGGCGGCTGTGTGGACGGCGGCGGGCAGCCGCTGGTTGACGCGGAAACCCGCGTGCGCATGGACCCCAGAAAGATGCGCGCCCGGGCGCTCTACCAGGCGGATGAGGGCATGACCTACCGCAAGAGCCATGAAAACCCCGGCGTGAAGCGCATTTACGAGGATTACCTGGGTGAGCCCAACAGTCACAAGGCCCATCAGCTGCTGCACACCCACTACACCGCCCGGAACAAGTACAAGACCCCGCAAAAACCCCAAGCCTGACCTCTGGACGGCCACCGAGAAAGGAAAAACGGATGAATCTCTCCAAAAAAGCCTTTGCTCTTCTGCTGTGTGTGATGCTTGTTTCCGTTTCGTTTCTGGCCATGGCTCAGCAGGCCCCCGTGCGGGTGGCGGCCCTGAAGGGCCCCACCGCCATGGGGCTGGTGAAGCTGATGGACGACAGCCGGGAGGGGGACAAATATGCCTTCACCCTGGCGGCCAGCCCCGATGTGCTGGTGCCCGCCATCGCCAAGGGCGAGGTGGACTTCGCCTGCCTGCCGGTCAACCTGGCCGCCATCCTCTATAAAAACACCAAGGGCGCCATTCAGGTGACCAATGTGAACACCCTGGGCGTCATCTACATCCTGGAAAAGGGCGAGGGCGTGAAAGCGCTTTCCGACCTTTCAGGCCGCAAGGTCTATGCCAGCGGCAAGGCTTCCACCCCCGAATATGCCCTCACCTATCTGCTTGAAGAAGCCGGGGTCAAGGATGTGATGGTGGAATGGAAGGCCGAGCACGCGGAAGCCCTGGCCGCCTTCCTCCAGGACCCGGAAGGCCTGGCCATGCTGCCCCAGCCCTTTGTGACCGTGGCGCAGACCAAAAATGATCAGATCAAGATCGCCCTGGACCTCACCCGGGAATGGGAACAGGTGACTGGCGACACCATGATCACCGGCGTCACCGTGGCCAGAAAGGCCTTCCTGGAAGAAAACCCGCAGGCCGCGGCCCAGTTCCTCACGGATTACGAGGGCTCAGTCGCCTATGTAAACGCCAACACCAAGGAAGCGGCGGAACTCATTGGAGGATTTGAGATCGTGGCCGCCCCGGTGGCGGAAAAGGCGCTGCCCTACTGCAACATCACCTTCATCCAGGGCGAGGACATGGAAAAGGCCCTGGTGCCCTTCTACCAGATGCTGTTTGACCAAAACCCCCAGTCCGTGGGCGGACAGATGCCGGATGCGGCATTCTATTACAAACCTTAATCGGTTCGGGCAGATCAGGGCGGCTTTAGCCGCCCTGATTTGGCTTGCCCTCTGGCAAATCCTGGCCATGGCCCTGGGGCAGGAGTATCTGCTGGCTTCCCCGGTTCAGGTGCTGGAAAGGCTGCTGCACCTGCTCACCCAGGGTGACACCTGGCTGGCCGCCCTGCGCTCAGGCGGGCGCATCGTGCTGGGCTTTCTGGCGGCGGCGCTCTTTGGCGCTGCCCTGGCCTTTTTAAGCGCGCGCTTTCCCTGGGTCAGGGACCTGACCCAGCCGCTGGTGTCCTCTGCCCGGGCGGTGCCGGTGGCCAGCTTTGTGATTCTGGCCATCATCCTGGTGTCCACCCGCTGGCTTTCGACCCTGATCGCCTTTGTGATCGGCTTTCCGCTGATCTTTGGCAATGTCACCGAGGGCATCCGCCGGCGGGATAAGGGGCTTAAGGAGGTGGCCCAGGTGTTCCAGGTGTCGGCGGCCAGGCGGCTGCTATACATCGACCTGCCGCAGATTTTGCCCTACTTCAAATCAGGCGCTGTGAGCGCCATGGGGCTGTGCTGGAAAAGCGGGATCGCGGCGGAGCTCATCGGCATCCCCGATGGCACCATCGGCGAAAAGCTCTACATCGTAAAGGTGAACCTCTATACGGCAGAGCTGTTTGCCTGGACTGTGATCATTGTGCTTTTGAGCGGCGCCGCCAGCCGCCTGGTGGCCCTGGCCTCTGACGCCGCCATGGGCGGCCTGGAGAAGCTGTAACATGCTGGCGCTATATGAAGTGACCAAGCGCTACGGGGCGCAGACGGTGTTTGAGCATTTTACGCTTGGCATCGCCCCTGGCGAGCGGGTTTGCCTGATGGGCGCTTCCGGCTGCGGGAAAACCACGGCGCTGAGGCTGCTGGCCGGGCTTGAGCTGCCTGATGCCGGCCGGGTGAGCCGTGAAGGGGCCATCAGCCTGGTATTTCAGGAGGACCGCCTGCTGCGCGCCCTCACCCCCCTTGGCAACCTGCGCCTGGTGACGGGCCGGGCCGCTGGGGGCCAGCTGGAAGGGCTTCTCAGCCGGCTGGGGCTGGGGGATAGCCTGAACAAGCCGGTCAGGGAGCTATCAGGCGGCATGAGGCGGCGTGTGGCCATTGCCCGTGCACTGGCGGTGCCCTTTGACGCCCTGCTGCTGGATGAGCCGTTTAAGGGACTGGATGCGGACACCCGTAGCCAGGCGGCCAGGGTGATTTTGGAAGAAGCAAAAGGCAAAACCATCCTGCTGGTTGCCCATGACCCGGCGGAGGCCACGCTGCTTGACGCCCGGGTGATTCATCTGTAAACAACAAAAGGAGGGTATCGACATGGCACACGAGACCATCATGGCAATCCGGACCGACACCCGGCGGGACAACGCCGAGGCGCTGCAAAAAGTGCTGACGGAATATGGCTGCAACATCAAGCTGCGCCTGGGTCTGCACGAAGCGGGGGACAGATGCTCTGACTCCGGGCTGATCCTGTTGGTGCTGACAGGCCCCCAGGAGGAGATAGCGCGGTTTGAGGAAGCGCTCCAACAGGTGGCGGGGGTCCAGTACAAGACCATGGCGGTGTAAGCCACCCCGGGTTGACAAAGAGGGGCATGTGCCCTTCTTTTGTTTTGTGCTATGATATAGGAAAATGAACCCTGCGCGGCTGTGTGCGCCAAGGAGTGAGGATGAACCAGGCGAAACCGCGATAGAGTACACTGAAGTTCGC
>DHQX01000034.1 GCA_002411105.1 Christensenella sp. UBA5327
GGTGCTTTGGCTCAGTTGGTAGAGCACATCGTTCACATCGATGGGGTCACTGGTTCGAGTCCAGTAAGCACCACCAAAAGGGTCTGAATCGCAGAATTCAGACCCTTTTATTGATACTGAGGGAAGAAGCTGATGTTGACGCTATCCTGAGCCTTGGGGTGTGTTGCGCCCTAATCCTTGGCAAGGGACAGATAGGGCGCTTCGCCCTGAAGTGCGGGGGAGTCAATAAACCAGTGAATCATGCCAAAGGGCAGCACATCCGCATCTGGCAAGGTGCCCTGGGGCATGCGCAGGGTGTAGACAGGAGCGTTCAGGTGCTGATGGAGGATGGAGACAGCGTCCTGCCAGGGCAGGCCGACAAGAGCCAATTCAGTGATGCGCACGCCACCGTCCAGGCGCTCATACAGGCAGCAGCCCTCTCCCCGGGCTGTGCGGATGTGCAGGGCGCCTCCACCATCCTCCCGGGTGCTTGCGATCATGAAAGCCAGCGCCTCCATATCCCAGCGGGCAAACAACCCGCTGCCTGAAAAAGCGGCGCCCCGCAGGCGGAGGTAGTCCGGCGCGCTGAGGGGGGTGAGGGCGGCATCTGCTGCTGAATTGATATTCCGCGGCAACAGTTTCAGGCTGTCCAGATAAAAACGGGCTTCATAGCCCCGTCTCTGGTAAAAATCAAAAAGCGAAGGCGACGCCGGCACCAGAACCGAAGCCGCCACGCCTTGTGAAAGCATGTGCTGATGCGCCGCATCCAGCAGCCGGGTGCTGATGCCCTGGCCGCGATGCTTTTGGAAGGTGGCAACGGCAAAGACATAGCGGGCCTTGATGACCTGCGATTGGGTGATGAGATCCAGGGGCAGCATGGTGAGCATGCCGGCCACCTCATCATCTGCCGTCGCCACCAGCATGTTGCTGTTGTGGTGGCGATGCTTGAAATAATATGCCGCCTCCCCGGCTTCCGCCTCAAACGCCTCCTGCCAGAGGGTTGAGAGGGCGGGCAGGTCGCCGGCCCGGGCGAAGCGGATCATGTTACAGAGCCTCCTTGAGCTGGGCTGAGGATTTCTCCACCATCAATGCCGGGTCATAGGAGAGCTTGGCGCGGCGGAGCCCTTCGTCCCCGGCGTCATCTTCCCGGTTGATGTACTGGTAGCCCTCAAAAGCATCCTGGGCGAACTGCTGGTTGATCATCTGGTAGGCGCCCTGGATGTCATTAAAGGCCTTTTCAATGTGCACCACGTAGGTATCCTCGTTGAGGGGTTCGCCCATGGTGAAGGCGATCACCTTGCCGCCCACGCGCAGCAGGCCACCGGCCAAGCCCAGGGGCTCATAATACTTGAAGGCCTGCTCCACCGCGCAGGATTCGTCATGCAACTCCGCGTCGTCCGAGCAGCCAGCCTGGCGGCACCACTCCTGGCTCATCTGCCGGGCTTCGGCCAGGTTGGAAAGCGTCAGCGGCTCATAGGCCCAGTCCCGCTCAGAGGACATGAAGCGGTTGATATGGTTGCGCTTGCTGCTGAGCTTTTTCCCCCTGAGGGTGATGAGGCTTTCGGCGCTGTAGATATAGTCAAAGTCGTTGCGATCAGGGATAAATTCAAATTTGCCAGGGAAGAGCGCTTCCAGCCGCTCCCTGTCCTGGTTTAGGACGGTGTTGAAGATAAGGGGCTTGCCCATGCGTGCGGTGTAGTCAGCCAGCGCCCGCACAGCAGGGCCCGGGTCGCTCTTGCCAGAGGGAAAAATGAAGGTGGGGTCATCAGGGTCGGACATGATGATCAGCTGATCCTCCAGCCTGGCCGCGCGGAGCCTGTAGATCTCCCGCCAGATGAAGTTGGAGGTGAAGTTGTATTCCAGGGCGCCGCGGTGGCCTTGCTGGAGCAAATCAGTCATCCAGTCTTTATCAGCAATGGTGATGGGCTTGAAATCAAGGGTCGAAAAAATAAAAAACACACCTTTCTTAGTGACCTGGGCTTGCGCCCTGATCAGTATACCCCTTTTTGCGGTGCTGGCAAACGGCAAGATTGCGTTTTATGTGGCCTGTGTTATACTGTTTTGGTGGTATATTGAATGAAACAGCAAGAGGAAGCGGGATGTACAGACGCACGTTTGCCCGGGTTGATCTGGGGGCTTATGCGGCCAATGTGAGGGCGCTGCGCCGCATGATTGGCGGGGACACCAAGCTCCTGGCGGTGGTGAAGGCGGATGCCTATGGCCACGGCCTGGTGCCGGTGGCCCGGACGGCTGAAAAGGCGGGAGCGGACTGGCTGGGTGTGGCCCTGGCTGAGGAGGGGGAGACCCTGCGGGGGGCCGGCATCCGGCTGCCCATCCTGATTCTGGGGCCGGCGAATGAGGCGGGAACTCGGGCTGCGGTCAAGAGCGGGCTCACCATGGCGGTGTTCACCCCCTCCCACATCCGGATGGCCCAGCAGTCAGCGGAAGCCACCGGGCTTGAGGCCCAGGTGCATATCAAGCTTGACACCGGCATGAACCGGGTGGGGGTGAAGACGGCAGAGGAGCTCAGCGCCCTGCTGGATGCCCTTGCCCACGCCAGGGGGATCAGGCTGACAGGTGCCTTCACCCACTTTGCCGACGGCGGAAACCCTGACACCCGCTTTACCGATGGCCAGCTCGCCCGGTTTCAGACCTTTTTGCCCTTGCTGCCGCCTGGCATCCTGATCCATGCGGCCGCCAGTTCCGCCCTGCCGCGGGCTGACGCGCGGTTTGGGATGGTGCGTGCAGGCATTGCGCTGTATGGCTATCCCTCTGTGGCCTACAGCGAGCGGATGATGCCTGTGATGCGCTGGGAGGCGGAGGTCACCCATGTGAAGGAGGTCGCCGCCGGCGAGGCGGTGGGGTATGGCGTCACTTTCCATGCGCGGGAGCCCATGCGCCTGGCCACCATCGCCGTGGGTTATGGGGACGGCTATTCCCGCCTTCTGTCAAACCGGGGCCAGGTGTTGCTGGGCGGCAGGCGCTGCCCCATCATCGGCCGGCTGTGCATGGACCAGGTGATGGTGGATGTGACCGGGGCAGACCGCATCCGGGTGGGGGAGAGCGCCGTGCTGCTGGGCGATCAGGGGGATGAGCGGATCTTGGCGGATGAATTGGCGGAGCTTTTGGGTACCATTCCTTATGAGGTGCTGCTGGCCATCAACGGCCGGGTGCCCCGGATCTATGCTGAATGAAGGTGCGGATGCAGAAGAAGACAGGCAAGAAAAAATCAGCCCAGCTGATCTATAAGCCCTATCTTAAAGGGAGATGGGCCAGCACCCTGGCAACCCGGCGGGGGGGCAGGGTGGCGGTCTATCTGTTGATGAGTGTTTTTGTGTTTTTCTTTTTGGGGCAGATGATGGCCCTTGAGATCACCTGGCTGCGCATGCTGATCAACCTGGCGGTGCTGGGGATGCTGGCGTTGCTCTTTTTCTCGGACGGCGCCAGGGCGGGGGAAGGGGATACGGCCTTTGCCGAAATCGCCCTGACCCGCCAGCAGGAGGGCAGGGTGATCCCTGATAAGGACCTGGACCGTTGCTTTCATCCGGTCAAGGGGTTTTTTACAGCGCTGGTTGGTGTTTCACCCTTTGTGCTGCTTTGCCTCATCTATGCCCCCATGGCCAGGCCCGCTGTCTACACGCTGGGCGCTCTGCCCGGGTGGCTGGAGCCTTATCTGAAGCGGTCGGATATCGGCCTGGCGCTGGCATACTATCAGCAGCACACGCCCTTTGTGCTGGCGGACGCGCTGAGGCTCATCGTACGGCTGATGGTGTTTCCCTTTGTGAACCTGGTGGGGGCGGACAATCCAGCGGGGATCCTGTGGGTGGAGCGCTTTTCCCCACTGCTTGTGATGGCGGCGCCCATGGCCTATGGGCTGGGCTACCGCAGGGGCGAGCGCCTCAGGGCCATGGTGCATGGCGGCATTGCCCTGGGCAAGCGCAGAAAGCGCCGGCAGGATGCCAGGGCGAAGCAGGCTGTCCGCCAGCCTAAACAGCTGTTGTGAAGGCGAACCTGGTCATCACCGGCGGGGAATACCGCTCCCGCAGGCTTTATGCGCCTGAGGGCCGGGATACCCGCCCCACCCGGGCCATGGTGCGGGAAGCGCTGTTTAACATGCTGCAAGGGGCAAGCGGGAATGCAGGGGTGCTGGATCTGTTTGCCGGCAGCGGTGCGCTGGGTTTTGAGGCGCTGAGCCGGGGCGCTGCGGCTGTCACCTTCTGCGATACAGCCCCGGGCGCCATGGCGGTGGTGCGCAGAAACGCAGCGCTATTAAGCGCTCAAGACAGGTGCACTTTCCTGCAGCTGGATTGGTGCCAGGCCCTGCACAAACTGGGAGGCCAGGGCGAGCGCTTTGACTTGATCTTCCTAGACCCTCCCTACGGCATGGACCTGGCACCGGTGCTCCTTGAGATCCTGGCTCAGGGCACTCTGAATCCCGGCGGCCAGGCGGTGGTTGAACACGGCAGCCGGGAGGAGATCAGCTTGCCTGCGGGCTTTGACACGCTGCGCAGCCGCCGATACGGCGAAAGCGCCATCACCCTTATCACCTTAACAATGGAGGAGGACAGGGCATGAACGCCATTTTCCCCGGCAGTTTTGACCCCATTACCCTGGGACACCTGGATTTGATCAGGCGGGCGGCCTCCATCTGTGATATACTGACAATCGCTATCCTCATCAACCCGGAGAAGACCGGGGATTTCCCCTTGAATGAACGGCTGGATATGGTAAAATCAGCCTGTGAGGGGTTGTCCAATGTCCGGGTGGTGAGTTTTTCAGGCTTGCTGGTGGATCTGGCGCGGGAGCTGGATACCCGCATCATCATCCGCGGCGTGCGCGGCGGCCATGATCTGGACGGCGAGATGGCCATGGCCTGGGCCAACGCCGCCATGCATCCGGGGCTGGAGACGCTTTTCCTGCCCGCGGCAAATGGCCTGGGCGGCGTATCCTCATCCCTGGTGCGGCAGATCGCCCGGTTCAACGGCAATATCAGCCCCTTTGTGCCCGAAAAAGCTGTCAATGGGGTGTTGGCGCACTATCACAACGAAGATAAGTCCAATCATTAAAGGAGGAACATACAATGGCAAGAACTGAAGTGTTTGCCCTGGCGGACGAGTTGATGCTGCTGATCAAGAACGCGAAGAAACTCCCCCTGACGGATACAGCGATGGTCAATCAGAACGCGGCGATTGATCTGGTGAAACGCATCATCTCCGCCTACGACCCGCAACTGGACGCGGCGCAGAAGATCGTGGACAACGAGGAGCACATCATCATGGACGCCCAGCACAAGGCGGATCAGTCCATGAAGGACGCGCAGAACCAGGCTCAGGGCATGGTGACCGAAGCCAACACCTACGCCCAGACCACCAAGCAGAACGCTGACAGCTACTATGCCGACTTGCGCGCGAAGGCTGAGGAGGAGTCAAACGCCGTGGTGGCAGACGCCCAGGCCCGGGCGCAAAACATGATTGAGGATGCCAAGGCCCAGGCGGATGACCTGGTGAGCAAGACCACCGTCCTTGCCCGGGCAGAGGCCCAGGCCCAGGAGCTGCTGGATAATGCCAACCAGCATGCCCAGGCCCTGCGCAGCCAGACCCAGCACGAGCTGGGTGGCCTGCTTGACCATGTGGACGCCACCATCTCCGCACAGCTGGGTGACCTGCGCGCCATCCGCCAGAATGTGGCGGGCGCCCCGCAGCATTATGAGGACGCGGACGAGCAGTAACCCGGCAGAATAACCATGAAAATCCAGCGGGGGAAGCGCTTCTCAAATCAGCGCTTCCCCCACATGTTTTATTGATGCCCACTTACTGCAGTGTGTTTTTCGCCTCGTCGTAGGCCCGGGCCAGCTGGGGGTCCTCCATGCTGCCCAGTTCGAAATAGGCGTTTTTCGATTCCTCGGGCATCTCCACAATGATATCCGGGGTGACGCCCTCCTTGTGCACCTTGTTGCCATCCGGAGAAAAATACTGGGCATAGGTGAACTGGAAGCCGGATTTTTTGTCAGACAGCGGGATGACAAACTGGATGATGCCCTTGCCAAAGGTCTTGACCCCGATAATGGTCGCGCGGTGATAGTCCTTCATGGCGGCGGTGAGAATTTCGGAGGAGGAGGCGCTGTTTTCATTCACCAGGATGATCAGGGGGATGTCGTCCTTGCCGTTGGTGGTGTAGAACTTTTCCTGGTTGCCGTCCCGGTCCTCAGCGTAGTAGAGCAGGGTTTTGTCCAGGAACAGATCGGCGATTTTGACGCCGTCATCCACCCAGCCCCCGGGATTGTCCCTCAGGTCCATGATCAGGGATTTCATCCCTTTGGACTTCAGATCCGTATAGGCCTTGGTGAAGGCATCAGCGCTGCCGCCCGCGAACTCAAAGAGGATGATGTAGCCTACCTTGTCATCCAGCATCTTGTATTCCACCCGATTCACGACGATATCCGCCTTGACCAGGTCAAAAGGCAGGACCTCCCCCTGGCGCACTACCTCAATTTGCACCTTTTCGCCGGGTTTGCCGCGCATGATGTTGACCGCGTCCTGCATGGTGGCGGTGGTGACCTGGATATCCTCCACCGACATGAACACGTCGCCCTTTTTGAGGCCCGCCGCCTCAGCCGGAGTATCCCGGAATACCCGGGTGATGGTGACAGCGCCGGTCTCATAGTCTCCCAGCATCTGAACGCCGATGCCGGCGTACTTGCCCTTATCCTCCTCCTGCATCTTGTTCCAAGCTTCCTCCGGGTAGTAGAAGGAATAAGCGTCGTTCAGGCCGGAGAGCAAACCCTGGATCGCGCCGTCCATGAGCTTCTGCTCATCCGGCTTCTGATAAAAGTAGGTGTCGACGTAGTTTTTCACCTCGTCAAGCATCTCATACTTCTTCAGCCGCTCATATTCCTTGCGGGAGATGGTGATGGTATCCTCCCCGGTGCTGGCAGCCCCTGTCTGCCAGAAGAATAAAGCGCCAAAAACCGGCAGCAGCAGGGCGGCTGCCAGCAAGAGGGCAAGGTAGGGAATGCGGCGGTCTCTCCTCATGGTGTTCCTTTCCCCGGCGTCTCCGGGCCGGTGCCGGGCAGGGCGGTGGCGCGTTTTTTGAGATCGTAAAGCAGTTTAAAGGTCATAGCATCATGAAAATTCCTCAGGTCCAGGCCCAGTTGCTTTTGCACCTTGTCCAGGCGGTAGACCAGGGTGTTGCGGTGAATGTAAAGCTCCCTTGAGGCATCGGAGAGGTTCAGGTTCTTCTCCAGGAACATGGTGATGGTCTTTAGCATATCTTCATTGAGCAGCCTGGCGGTTTCGGGGTTGAAAAGCAGGGGATAGAACCGTTCTGCCGTCTCATGGGGTGTTTGCATCAAAAACCGTTCCAGCAGCAGGCTCCGGTAGTCATATACGCCGCCTTCCTGCGGATAGACGCGGCTGAGGAGCAGGGCAATGCCCGCCTGGTCAAAGGAGAGGGGAAGGGCTGAGAGCATGGGCACCGTCTCACCAAGGCCGATCAGAGCCTGCTGGCCCAGTTCATTCATCAGGGTGTCCTGGAGTGCGGCGGCGTATTCACTCATTTCCTCAGCGCTCACACCGTCCATCCCCCGGATGAGAGCGGCGGTGTGCTG
Source organism: Christensenella sp. UBA5327 (assembly GCA_002411105.1). Taxonomy (GTDB): domain Bacteria; phylum Bacillota; class Clostridia; order Christensenellales; family Aristaeellaceae; genus UBA6115. The sequence goes on from DHQX01000034.1 coordinate 7,586, forward strand.
GTCGATGCTCACCAGCGCGTCACTGTCCTGGATGGGCAGGACGCTATCAAGCATCTCCCGGGCGCCATCTGGCGCGGTCTTTTCCAACGTGATCAGCATCACGCAGCGGGGCAGCATCTGCTCAAACCCGTGCTGATGCACAAGCGCTGCCTGCTCGGCCGGCGTGAGGTTGCCCCTGAGCAGGCGAGCGAGCGCGCTGTTAAGCCCCGCGTCAACGCCATGGGACTTGCTGATGGCCTGAATCATGGCAGCGGTGAGGCGCAGGAAATCCGCCGCGCCTGGGGAATCCTTCACCGCCAACACCTCGCCGGACAAGCCGGGCAGGAGCAGGAACAGGTAGCCATTCTGCGCCTGGCAGGCATCAACCACCAGGCCTTCCGGCAGGATAAAGGCTTCCGGCTGCTGGGGGAAGAGACACCTTCCATCGCGCTCCAGCAGGAACACCGTGGTGTTCAGCCGGGCCAGCACCCTGCAGCTTTCTCTCAGCGCTTCCTGATGCACACCTGTCCTCCTGCTTTCTCCAGATTTCACCGCATAGTATACCATGAACGCCGCTCTTAAAAAAGAACAGCCTGTTAAATCACGGCCTGGACAGGGCGCTGCGCGATTGACAGGGGAAGGCGCCTTCATTATAGTAAAATGAGTGCACGATGTTGGCAGATCAATACACTTTCAAAAGCAGACAAGAGAAGGAGACAGGGAATGGCATTCCAGGGGACTGAGGTAACAAGGGCTGAACAGCGGCCAAAGACCGTGTTCATGAGCCTGAAGAACAAGCTGGAGATGCCGGGGGTATCAGGGCTTCTGGCGCCCTGCACCCGGCACCTGGATCAGAGCCAGTATGCCCGGATGCTCAGCGGCTGGCGTTCCATGGGGCAATATCATGTCTATGGCTTTGTGCGGATGGGCACGGTGGTTGCCATCATGGCAGTTGAAGAGCAGAAGATGGGCCGTGGCCGGCTGCTGGTGCACTCGGTGGACCCTCGGTTCAGGCTGCGGGGCATGGGCAGGCGCCTGATGGTGGAGACTTTCTGCTCGCTGAAGCTGGAGAGCCTGACGGTGGACACGGTGGAGGAGACGCTGGGCTTTTATCGGCAAAACCTTTTTGAGGTGGTGTCAAGCCGGGACAGCGGCCAGGGCATCCTGCTCCATTCCTGCATTCTGACCAAACAGGCGCTGTACGCGGGCTACGCGCATGAGTATTCCTCAGGCGCTGTGCTGTATTGCGAGAAGGATGGCCAGCGGCTGTATGCCGTGGTGACGGAGCTTTCCGGCAACACCGGGCTGCCCAAGGGGCATGTGGAAGCCGGTGAGAGCAATGAGGAGGCGGCGCTGCGCGAAATCTATGAGGAAACCGGCATCCGGGCTGAGATCGTACCGGGGTTTGAAGGGGAACTGGTCTATCCCCAGGGCCGGGGGATGCTGAAGCATTTCTACTATTTTCTGGCCAGATTTGATTCCTCCCAGCGCTTTTACACCGGGGATGTGGTAGCGGCGGAGCTATTGCCCTATGACCAGGCGATGAAAAAGCTGTCCTTTATGGATGTGCGCCAGCTGCTGCGCCGGGCGGAGGTCTTCCTCAACAGCGGCGCTTTTACCAAGAAACCTTGAGTTTTTATGTTAGAGACGGGAGACTGGTGGTATAATACCCCTGTGCCGGGCAAACGGACACATTGGGAAAGAAGGTGGCTATCATGACAGGTATTGTTCAAATTATCATTCAGCTGGTATCAGGCGCCCTGGGCGGCAACGCTGCAGGCAAGGCGGCGCCCAAACTGTCCCTGGGGACGCTGGGGAACAGCCTCGCAGGGATTCTGGGCGGTGGTCTGGGCGGGCAGCTGCTTGGGCTCTTGGGCATCGGTGCTGCAAACGGCGGGAACCTCAGCATTGAGAGCATCATCGCCAGCATTCTGGGCGGCGGCGTGGGCGGCGGCGCGCTGATGGCCATCGTCGGCGCCATCAAGAAGGCGTTGGGCAAATAAGCATACCAGCGGTATTATTGAAGGAGCCGGTTGGCCGGCTCCTTTTCAATGAAAGCGTTGTTCTTAGACTGCATCCGCGGGAATCGGGGGCCTGGGGCCAAAGTAGGACTGCATTTGGGCATCGGAGAGGCTGAACCATTCTTTGACCTGATCCCAGCAATATGTGGGGCGCTTTTTGGCCACGTTGCGCAGGCGGTCAACACGGATGTTCCAATAGCGCATGCAGCCGTCCACCGTCTGGGGCTGATCGGACGAGATGCTCTTGAGGTTAAGCGAAGCCCAGCGTTCAAAGTGCATGTTCATCTCAGGCAATAGCAATTGATAGCATTCCTCTATCTGGTCCAGCATCACCTGGGTGGTGAACTGCTTGAAAATCTCGCCGAAGCGGCGTAGGAACTTGTCCTTCATCTCAGCATTTTCCAGGAATTTGCGGATCAGGGTGTTGTCAATCTGGTTGCCAACGCCTGTGCCCTTGGGGTTTAGTATATTCCGGATGCCGTTGGCCTGGGAGTTGAAGAGGCCATAGTCCAGATCATAGAGGATCCAGCGCCATTTTTTGTCGGGGATCTTGTAGTAACGGATGTTGCCGGTGTCGGTGTTGGCGAAGAAGGCCTCAAAAATCATGTAATCAAAATAGTTGTCCACATCGATGCGGTCAAGGAGGTACTGCAGGTCCTCCGGTTTGGAGCCGGGGGAGAGGGTGCGCGCGGTTTTCAGCAGCTCCCGGTATTCCTCGTTGCTGCCCCAATAGGCCTTGGAGTTGCCCTCGATGATGGTCATGTCATCCACCTGCTCCATGGGGATGCCCTCATGCTGGCCGACAAAGTATCGGCTGATGCGCTCGCGCATGTTGTACTGGCCCCAGTACTGGCCGTTGAGATAGACGATGACTGGGTGCCAGGCCTGGTGGATGACGGTGGTGTCAATCCGGTCAACCAGGCGGGACTGGACGCCATCGGCCATGCGGGTCCAGACGGCGTCATTGCCGCTGACACGCAGGACAAAGGATTTGTAAAAGTCAAAGGGCCTGTCATCAAACAGGGGGGCCTGGATAAACTTGCTGCCGAACTTGGCCCGGGAGTGTACTTTGAAGGACTTCTGCGGCATATCAAGAGAATACTGCCCGATTAGCCCGAAGGTGACCCCCTGGCTGAAGACCACGGAGTTGGTATCGGAATCAAACATCTCGGCGTAGCCGTCCCGGTGCTCCTTGCCATGGAGGCGGTAGACCGGAGTGGGGTTTGAAAAGGGGATTTTTTCGTACTGGAGGAGGCTGATGCCATCGCCTGTGGCATACATACCGGTGGTGCCGTCCCACAGTTCAACCGGGTCTGTGGTGAGGCAGACCACGGGGAGGGAGAAATAGGTCTTCATGACATAGTTGGCGGTGATGGTGGTGGAGGGCTGCAGCCCCTGGGCAAAGGCGCGGGCGCGTAGCACCGTGGTATCGTTCACCTCGATGGGCCCAGTATAATCCATGCCTTTTGAAACGGTGGGGATGGACCCGTCCAGGGTGTAGCGCACATGGGTGCCCTCAGGCACGGTGATGGAAACCGAGAGGTTCTGCTTGTACAGCCCCCCCGCATGGGAGAAGGCCGGCGCCTGGGTAAAGCCTGTGAAGCCGGGCCCGTTGACTGTGCCGGGGGTGGGAGCATCATAAAAGAAAAAAAGGCCGTCCTGCCCGGTGGTGCGGCCATAGGAGATGTCCGTGGGGATTTCAGGCAGCACCATGCGGTCAAGCACGCGTCCGGTGCTGTCAGACAGCGTCACCACCTCGCCCCCCGCGCGCTTCAAGGCATGATTGGCGTGGAGCACGGCGGCGTTTGAGCCGGGAACCCGGCTCTTGTCCATCATGATCACTTTGTATTCCCCGGGCCAGATGCTGGTGCCCTGGGGAAACTGCCACTTGCGCGGCCAGCCCACATTGTCGGACAGGCCCCAGCCGCTGATGTCCACCACCTGCTGGGTGGCGTTGTACACCTCCACCCAGTCGCTGACAGGCTGGCCTGTGGCCTGAACGATGCTGTCATTGCTGCTCATGACCTCAGAGATGTAGACGCCATAAGGGTTGATGGCGCGCATGAATCTTTCGGCCATGGAAAAACCAGCGGCATTGTTGGGGGCTTTGGGGGTTTGGATGGTGAAAATCTGCCAAGCACCGGTTTCCTCGTTGCGGCCGAAACTATGATCCATGGGCACGTTTTCATACTTAACCCGGTCAATCAGCTGCCCCTGGCGGGTGGAGAGGGTGACGGTCTCGCCCTCAGCACTCAGAGAAAAGTTGGTGTGGGGGTAGGCGCCGGGGTTGTCCCGGTTCTTGCCCGAACAGAACACCAGGTAATAGCCGCCCGGCTGGATGACAGCGCCCTCGGGGAAAACCCACTTGGCCGGACGCTGCTCGTTGTCGGACAGCGCAAAGACCCCGCCCAGGGGGATGGGGGTGTCGCCATTGTTTTTCAGCTCTATCCAGTCGCTTAGCTCGTCGTCCTCATCCCTGAGCCCGCTGCGGGGTGAGGGGGAGAGCTCGTTGATCACCAGCACCCCGGTCTCCACAAAGTATTGGCCCATATAGGCATCAAAGCCTGCCTGGGTGTTGGGGAAGCCGGGGGTGTAGATCTCACTTTTCCGGAAGGTGCCGTCTTCCTGCAGGGCATAGGTTTCATTGGCGTTGAGGGTGGGCACGTCCTCCACCTTGTCCAGCACAAATCCCTCGATGTCAAACAGATAGACTGAGCAGGCGATGCTGGAAAGCTTGAACTTGGCATGGAAGGGCTTTCCGGGTTCGTTCTGGTTGGTGCTGTCGCAGTGGATGATGATGCGCTCACCTGGCTCCATCAGGACATCCGGGAACACGAACCGCGCCCGGTCAGGGCGGTTGGAGGCGGTGATGCCTTTCAGGTTAAGGGTTTTTCCGGATTGGTTCTCAATTTCAAACCAGTCCGGGAAGTTTCCGTTCTCATCCGGCAGCGCCGAGACGTTGTCGGACATGATCTCGGTGATTCGAAGCCCCTCATGATCGCTGATCAGCCTGCCATCGCTTGAGATGTTCCGCGCCCGCTGGACAGGGGCGGTTGGAGACACGATGAGCAGGATACCTACAATGACCAGACAAAATACCAACAGGCCGATGCGCCTTTCCTTGCGGCGGGCGCGCCGGGGGGGCTGACTGGCGGGGCGTTGACGCATGCTTACTCCTTAGTACTCTCTGAGGACAAATACCGTCTGTCCTGGGTTTGGGCTGTTTTCCAGGCGGATCACCCGGGGATGGCTGGCGAACTCCTCCCGCAGCATGTCCCGGATGGCGCTGCCGCCGCGGTAGCCGTGGATGATGTTGAGCCGGTAATCAGCGGTGGTGGCGCGCTTCAAAGCGGCCATGACCGCCACCCTGGCCTGCTGAAGGGTTTTGCCGTGCAGGTCAAGCTCCATCCGCTGTCATCCTCCTCAGGCTGTGTAACACAGTATAGCGCATCCGGGAAACTGTATCAAGTTCTTAACAATTTGTTAAAATGTGGTCATTTCCCAAGTTTGTTCAGGATGAAGGCCAGGTAATCCCTGACGATATCCCGCTCGCCCAGGGCATAGAGCATCCGGGTGCCCACAGCGTCCTCAATCTCGTTGAACAGGAGCCTGCCCTGGTGAAACAGGAAGTCCACCCCGATTAGCCCGGCATCAAGGGTTTGGGCAACATGCCGGGCCAGGTCCAGAGCCTCCTGGCCCGGGTCAAAGGGGCGGGTGGAAGCGCCCAGGCCCAGGTTGCTGCGGAAATCGCTCTCCGACACCCGCATCATGGTTCTCACCACCTCCTGCCCCAGCATGTACACTCGCACATCCCGCCCCAGGGTATCACACAGGGGCTGAACCAGGGCATCATCAGGTGCTATGCTGGCAAGCGCCTGGCGGAAGGCATTCTCATTCTGTGCCAGATGAACCTGGCGGCCGCCATTGCTCCTGGCAGCCTTCACCACCACTGGGTAGGGGAGGGGGCAGCGGGTTTCCCCCGGGTGCAGAAACACCGTGTCCAGCATGGGGAAAAGCCCGGAAACCATCTGGTGGGTGAGGCGTTTGTCATTGCACAGACGCGCTATGGCCGCGTTGTTGAACACCGGGATGCCCATCCCCTCCAACTGCCTGGAGAGCAGGGGGTCATTGGTCCGCACCACAGCGCACGCAGGCAAAAGGGGCTGGGACGCGGCAGAAAGAGAGAGCCGGGAATCCCTGATGCCAAAGATGATCTCCTCGCGGGTCACCACGCTGACCTCAAGCCCCTTTTCCCGTCCGGCTTCATGCCAGCGGTTGATAAAGAACTGGTTGCGCGGGATATTGTCCCGGTCATAGATGAGCCAGATGTGCATGCTAAGCGTCCCGGATGAGGCGCAGGATGTGTTCCGCCGGGTTGACCCCGGTTTCTGCCCGCAGCCCCAGGAAGTGGGCGTTTGAGTTGATCTCGCAGATGAGGGGCCCATCCTGTGAACGCAGGATGTCCACCCCGGCAAAGTCCGCATGCACGGTTTCGCAGGCGGCGATCGCCAGGGCGGCTTCCTCAGGCGTGGGGATGCAGGCATAGGCTTTGCCGCCGTTTTCGAGGTTTGCCCGGAAATCTCCCGCCTGGTTCACCCGGCGGATGGCGGCGATGACCTGGCCGCCCACCACATAGATGCGAAGGTCCTCCCCGGCGCTCTCCGCAATGAAGCGCTGGAACAGCAGCGGCCTGGCAGCGGTCATGGTGAGAATCCGCCGCATGTCATCAGCGGTTTTGGCCAGGTAGACCTGCCGGCCAAAGGAGCCGTAGCCCTCCTTGATCACCAGCGGCAGGCCTAGCTCATCGGCGATGTCATCCAAAAAGCCCATGTCGCCGTATCCCACCCCGGGGAAGGTGACCGGGCCCAGGATGGTGCGGGGCTGGGGCATGTTCACTTTTTCCAGCGCCAGGAAGGTGGCGGTCTTGTCATCGCAGGCGGCGATGGCCCGGGCGCGGTTGAAAAGACGCAGGCCCCTTTGCTCCATCAGCTGCGCCAGGCGCACATCCTTATCAAAAAACAGGGCAGCCGGCGGGGCAGCATCAAAGCTGTCCTGCCGCAAAAAGGAGGCGTTGGTCCTCAGGCGAAGCCGGACACCGGCCCCTTCCGCCGCCTGCATAAAAGCGGTTTCCATCGCCACAAACGAAGGGGTGCGCAGGAACGCGCTGACAACCAGCCAGGCTTCTTTCATAATCAACCCTCCCGCGGCTATCTTAACATGCCTTGATCCGCCTGAAAAGAGCCCCTTTCATGGGAGGGATAATGTGCTATAATCCCCTGAAAGGGGTGATTGGATGGCCTTTGAGGCGTTGCGTGCTTATCAGGATGCCTTGCTCAAGACCCACGCCGTGGGGACCGATCTGGCGGTGTGCCGGGGCGATACCCCGGTGTACCGGCACATGAACGGCTTCGCGGACCGGGAGGCTGGGGTGAGGGTGAGTGGGGACACGCTGTTTCGCGTATATTCCATGACCAAGCCGATCACCTGTACCCTCGCGATGATGCTGCATGACAGGGGGCGATTTCTGATGACTGACCCCCTGGGGGATTATCTGCCGGCTTTTTCAAGGATGCGGGTGGCAGTAGGGAACAACACCCGCGATGCGGAGCAGCCCATCCGCATCCTGCACCTGTTCACCATGACATCCGGGCTTGACTACAACGCAGACCGGGAAAGCCTGATCCAGGTGCAAAGAGCCCGCGGTTGTGAGTTCACCATGGCTCAGGCGGTGGAGGCCATCGCGGCAGACCCTCTGCTCTTTGAGCCGGGGACGCGGTTTTGCTATGGTTTTTCCCATGATGTGCTGGGGGTTTTGATTGAAACCCTTTGCGGTGCCAGCCTGGGCGAATGTATGCGGGAGATGCTCTTTGAGCCCCTTGGCATGGCCTGCAGCTTTTTTGAGGTGCCTGTGGCTGCGCGTTCCCGCTGTGCCAGGAGCTATGCCTCCCAACCGCCTTTCGGACAGGACCCGGGAATGGACCAGTATTTTCTGGCTTTTCCAAATCTTGAAAGCGGAGGCGGCGGCCTTGTGATGACAACGGATGACTACCTGCGCTTTACACTGATGCTCAGGCGGGGCGGGACTGATGAACGTGGCCAGCCGCTGGTGAGCGAAGCAGCGGTGGGCTTGATGCGCCGCAATCACTTGGGTGGGGCCGTGCATGCTGGCTACATGGCGGAGCGCCCGGGCTATGGCTACGGCCTGGGGGTGCGGGTGCTGACCCATCCTGAGATGAACGGCGCCCTGACCCGGGTGGGGGAGTATGGCTGGGCAGGTGCCCAGGGCACCTGGATGATGGTTGACCCAGAAAGTGATCTGACCGCGGTGTTCATGATGCAGGGCGTGCCGGGCCCCAACCGGGAGATCCACCCCCGGCTGCGCAATCTGATTGCTGCAGGGGTCTGTTCATTGTGATAGAATGCTGATGAATGGGGGAGAAGGATGAATTTTTTTATTACAGCCAGGGCCATCACCTGGCATGAGGTGCTGATCCGGGTGATCGCCGCGGTGGTGGTGGGCACGGTGGTGGGGATTGACCGGGAGTATAAGAACCGGCCCGCCGGCATGCGCACCCACAGCCTGGTGTGTCTGGGGGCCGCGGTGGTGGCCATCCTGGAAGGGTTGCTTACCCTGCAGCTGTTTAACGACGGGATGAGCGGTGAGGTCACCCTGTCCCTGGGGCGGATGTCCGCCCAGGTTATCAGCGGCATCGGCTTTCTGGGCGCTGGCACCATCTTTGTGGCCCAGAAAAAGGTCTCCGGCCTCACCACGGCGGCGGGGCTTTGGAATGTGGGCTGCCTTGGGCTGATGATAGGCTTTGGGTATTATTGGCTGGCGCTGATTATCGCTGGTTTTGTGATGATTGTGCTGGTGGTTTTGCAAAAGGTGATCCATGTGAATACCGTGAAGCGGGTGGAGGTGCGCTTCACCAACCGGGCGTCCGCCCTGCCCTTCATCAATGGTTACATGCACCAGAAGCACATCCAGGTGCTTGACGTGGACTTCCACATCGAGCATTTTGAGAAAGCGGATGAGCCCGAGCGCAACGTATACACCAACCTATACACCCTGCACCTGCCACCGGGGCTGAGCTATGCGGACATGGTGATGCAGCTCACCCAGCACAAGGACATCCAGGTGGTGAGGACCAGAAACGTCTGACACCAATCAAAAAGGGCCGGCCGGCCCTTTTTGGTTGCCCTGAAACCCGTTATCCCAGGTTCTCCGGCCAGTCAGCCATCATCTGGCTGGTTTTGTCTTTCATGTACAGGGTGTTGCCGCCGATAAACTCCCTCAGGATGGAAAGCGGCGGAATTTCGTTGAAAACCTCGGGGGAGACCGGGAGAAAATAGTTCAGGATTTTGAGAATGCGGCTGCATTTGACATAGTGGGGGGTGTTTTTGGACACCTGCTGGAGGATGTTGTAGGAGATGGTTTTGAGAATGGGCAGCTCATAGTGCAGGGCGGAGTTGAACATAATGTCCGCCTGCTCCTGAAAGGGAAAGACCCATTTTTCCTCGCCCCTCCTCACGCTGTCCCACATGATCAACGTCGTTTCCGGCGGCGTATGGCGGAACTGATAGTCCCTGACGATGCGCCGCAAAAGCCTGGCGTCGGTTGTCCTGATGCGGTTGTGATAGTCAAGGTTGAGGCTGGTGAGCTGGCTGATGTAGATCTTGCAGATCATCCTGGGATCAAAGCCGTCGTGCAGGGCTGGGTTGAGCGCGTGGATGCCCTCGATGATGAGGGGCTGGTTTGCGCTCACCTGCATCATGACCGGGTCAGGTTTGCGGCGCTGGTCGCCAAAGTCAAAGCGGGGCATGGGCGTTTCCTGGCCGCTTAGAAGGCTGGAAATGCTTTGTCTAAACAGGGGGACATCCAGCGCGTCCAGCGCCTCCAGGTCAGGCATTCCATCCGCCTCAAGGGGCAACTCATCCCGGTTGCGGTAAAAGTCATCCAGGGAGATGAGCCGGGGCTCAAGGCCGGAAACCCTCAGCTGAATGGAAAGCCGATTGGCAAAGGTGGTTTTGCCGCTGGAGGAGGGGCCGGAGATGAAAATCACCCGGGCCCCCCGGTTGATCACATCCAGGGCGATATCAGCCAGGGACTGGTTGTGCAGCGCCTCGTTCACGCGAATAAAGTCCCGCAGCTTGTTCTGGGCGATCAGGTCGTTAAGTCCGGCTGCGGTGGAGCAGTTCAGGACCTTGCACCAGTAGTTGGACTGGGCGAAGATCGCCATCTGCTTGGGCAGGCTCACAAAGGGGGCCGGCCGGCTGGGGTTCTCCCGGTCAGGCAGCAGCAGCACCAGGCCCGGCGCGTGGTGGTGCAGCGCAAAAACCTTGGTGTAGCCGGTTGAGGGCAGCATGGCGCCATAGAAATACTCCGAGATTCCGCCGCCGGTATAGATGTTGAAATGGTCAAAAGGGCGGTAGGAGAGCAGGTTGGCCTTGTCCAGGTCACCCCGGGCCTTGAAGTAGGCGATGGCGTCCTGCTTGGTCCAGCGCTCAAGGGTCAGGGGCAGGTCCTCCTGCACGATGTCGTGCATCAGCCCTTCAAGGGCGCTCACGTCTGCCGCGGAGAGGCGGTGCCCCTCCATCTCCATATACACACCCTGGCCGATGGAGTGCTCGTTGCGCAGTTTATAATCCGGGAAACGGCGCTGCACCGCCAGCAGCAGCACGAAGCGGAGGGAGCGCTCATAAATCCTGCGGCCCTCCTCATGCAGGTAATTGATGCTGATCATTTCCCCGGGTGTTTCCACGGGGTGGTTCAGCTCCAGCACATCCCCCTGCCGGAAACAGGCCATGATCTGGGGAGCCTGGTCAGGCATCAGCGTGCGCACCACTTCGCCCACGGTGACGCCCGGCGCGAAATCACCGGGGATGCCGTCCAAAAATACTCTCATGCGGATATCTCCTTTTGCCGGGCAGCAGCTACTTTTTTCGCCCATTGCAGGTGTTTGGTCTTGATATAGGCGGGGCTTTGCTCATCCGACAGCAGCGCTGTGCGCTTCACCTGGACACGGCTCTGGTCATCCTCCTCCAGGATCAGGTCGATAAACAGCAGCCCATGGTCCGGGCAGTCGGCCAGCGCCCGGCTGCGGTCCGGCGCCATCATCACATAGCCCTCAGGGATATTGGCCCGCTTGCCGCAAACGGGGCAGTTGGGCTGCTGCGCTGGCCTGCTGATCAGCGCCTGGGCCAGAGAGGTGAAGCGCAGGGTGTCGGTCTTCTCATGCTCCCGGGTGCGCACCCGGCCAATTTTCCTGATGCTCTGCTGGTGGCCCAGCACAGCCTGGGGGTCCGGGAAGCGCTGGAACACCAGGGCGGTGTAGTAGGCGTCATCCACCGCTGAATGGAAGGGATGCTCAGAGGAGGGCTGGATGCCCAGTGTTTTCATGGCGCTTTTGAGGCCTGCGCGGTTTTTGGTGTCGCCAGCGATCTCCCCAAACAGGCGCTGCAGGTCATACACCGGGGGAATGGGATGCCCCTTCACAAAAAAGGCGATGTTCTGGTGGAGGACGGAGATATCGTCACAGCCCCAGGTGGTGAGCACGAAATCCTCCCCGCACCAGGCTACAAAGCGGGCGAAACCCTCGGCAAACTCCGGCGCTTCCTCCAGGTCATCCTGCCGGATGCCGGTGATGCGGGAGATGCGGGGATGCAGCGTGCGGTATTGTGAGGGGGAGATGAACTGGTTGAAGGAGCCGATCATCCTGAGGCCTTCGTCCAGCATCACCGCCCCTATCTGAATCACCTCAAACATCAGCCGGCTGCCCAGGCGGCGGTAGAGGCTGCTGCGGGTTGAGAGGGGTTGGTTCCATTCCAAGTCCATGACGATATAGCGCATAAAATCTCCTGGTTTATTTAAGGTTTCTTTTTCAACATCCCGGCGGCGCTGGCCCCAGCCAGGGCCCCGGTGGAAAAGGCGATTTGCAGGTTAAAGCCGCCGGTGAGGGCGTCCACATCGATGATCTCCCCCGCGAAATACAGCCCTTCAACCCGCTTTGAGGCCATGGTGGAGGGGTTGATGTCCCTGACGGATACGCCGCCCCGGGTGACCACCGCCTCTGCCAGGGGGCCGGGGCCGGTGAGGTGGAGCGGCAGACGCTTTAAAGTGTCCGCCACCTGCCCCCGCTCACTGCCTGTCAATTGGCTCAGCTGCTTGGTGCCGTCAAGCCCCGCGATCTGGGGGAAAGCTTTGGCCAGGCTGGCGGGCAGGTATTCCGGCAGGAGGGAAGAGAGCTGCTTGCGGCCTTTTTCCCTGATGTCACGGCTTAAGCGGTTCAACAGGGTGTCCCGGCCTAGGGCGGGCTTCAGGTCAATCCATACCTCCATTGCCTGCCAGTTGGTCCCGGCCAGCTGGCTGCTTAAGGACAGCGCCAGCGGGCCTGAGATGCCAGTGTGGGTGAACAACAGTTCTCCCTGCTCTGAAAACCTGGTTTTGCCGCCTGCCGCGGCGTGAAGCGCGGCATTCTTCAGGCTCAGGCCTTTTAAGGCGGGGATCCAGCCGTCCTCAGCTTCAAGCCCCACCAGGGCGGGGAGGAGCTCGCCCACCCCGTGGCCCAGGTTCCGGGCCATCCGGTGGCCTTCGCCCCGGGAGCCTGTGACGGGGTAGGATACCCCGCCGGTGGCCAGTATCACCATGCCGGCTTCCAGATGGCTACCATCCGCCAGCATCACGCCGGTGACCTGGTCCTCTGCTGCTGTTATCTCAAGCACCTGTGTGTGCAGACGCACCTCGTCTGAGGCAAAGCCCCGGGAGAAGGCCTTGATCACGTCTGAGGCCTTCTGGGCCACCGGGAACACCCGCTGCCCGCGCTCCACCAGCGTCTCGCAGCCAAGCCTTCTGAGCCACTCCCGCAGGTCATCCGGGGACAAAAAAGAAAGCGCCGCATGCAAAAAGCGGGGGTTGCGCGGCACGTTGGCGAGGAAATCCTCATGGCTTGCCTGATTGGTGACGTTGCAGCGGCCCTTGCCGGTGATGTAGAGCTTTTTGCCCAGCTTCTCGTTTTGCTCAAGCAGCAGAACGCTTGCGCCGCCCTGCTTGGCATACAGCGCCGCCGCCATCCCGGCGGGGCCGCCTCCGATTACGATGATGTCAGGATGCGCCGGGCTCATAGCAGAGGGCGGTAGAGATCGTTATGGTTTTTGAAGCCGCCCACAAAGGACACCGTCATGTGTCCCTCCATGAGCAAAGCCAGATCGCTGCCCGGTTCCGGCTGCTCGTAGCGCACGCCGTCCTCCAGCCAGAAGTATTTGACCCCTCTGGGGTTCACCCGCTCCTCATAGTCATCCAGGAAGAAGGCCTCGCTGATGGGGGCGATTTTGGCGGGTTTCACCTCGCCTGGGGGCAGGGCCGGGCCGTTGAGGTTGCAGAAGGTAAGGCGCGGCATGGGCCGGCGCAGGATGTATTCCATGATGGTCAGTGCCTGCTCGGCCAGATGGATGCGCATGTCCTCATCCGCCCCGTAGGCGATGGAAATGGCCATGCTGGGCAGGTTCAACATCGCTGCTTCCCGCGCCGCGGCAGCGGTGCCGGAATAAAACAGCGCTGTGCCTACGTTTTCTCCGTCATTGATGCCCGACAGGCAGAAATCAAAGGGCTTGTCGCCCAGCCTCCGGCCAATGCGCACACAGTCTACCGGCGATCCTTCCACAGAAAAGGCTTTAAAGGCAGGGTCAAGGAAACGCTCCCTGACCATCAGGCTCTGGATGATGGTCAGCCGGTGCCCGGCTGCGCTTTGCTGGGTGGCAGGGGCGGAAACCAGCACCTCGTGTCCGGCCTTGGCAGCGGTTCTGGCCAGGGTGAGGATGCCCGGCGCGTCAACGCCGTCATCGTTGGTGATCAGCAGTCGCATAGCATGTCCTTTCATTGGCGGGAAGTCTCCCGGAAACAGGGCTTCCAAGCGCCATCCTACCATATCTGCCCTTCATCAGCAAGATTATTGGCTTGTCGGATGGCACGGCCTGGCTTATACTACCAGGCGAGGTGATGTTGATGCAGGATGAAAAGCGGCTGGGCCCCGCGGTCCCCAACAATGACCATGGCCTGCTCCAGCTGGTGGCCATCGTGACGATGATCATCGACCATATCGGGGCCATCTTTTTCCCCGGCGTCCTGCTTTTGCGGGTCATCGGGCGGATCGCCTTTCCGCTTTTTTGCTGGGGCATCGCCAGAGGAGCTGCCCGGACGCGCAATTTTTACTACTATGCCCTCAGGCTCCTGATCATCGGCATCATCGCCCAGCCATTTTATATGAAGGCGCTCAATCACTCCTGGCGGGAGCTGAACGTGCTGGCTACGCTGCTGCTGGGTCTTCTGTCCATCCGAGGCATCCAGGTGAAGCGCTTTGGCAGCGCCGTATGGGCGCCAGCGGTCTGCCTGATGATCGCCGCGGTCTACAGCATGGACTATGGCTGGCAGGGGGTGCTGCTGATCATCCTCATGTACCTGGCCCGGCACACGTCAGGAGGGCTGGCGGCGCTGATGGTCAGTTTCTGCCTGCTCTGGGGCACCCGGTCAGCACCGCTGTTTTATGGCTTTAACCTGGACACGGGCATAAGCCCCCTGGATCAGGCAATGTCCTACTATGCGTCCATCATCACCCTGCAGTTTCTGGCCATCCTGGCGCTGCCGCTGATGGTGATCCAAACCAACACCCGCATCAGGCTGCCCAAGTGGCTCAGCTATGCCGCCTATCCGGGGCATCTGCTGATCCTGTGGCTGATTAAGATGGCGGTCAAAGGATGAGAATGTTGAGAAAAAAGTCGTCTATTTTTTTGCTGCGTGCCGCTGCGGCGCTTTTGTCCGCGGTGCTGCTGCTGGGCGCTGCGCTGTCCGTCCATGCTGAACGGATGGAGATGATGGGGCTTGAGGACCCGGCCATCAACCGGGACTGGGCGCAGAACAGATTTTTTGTGCGCATGGCGGAGCGGACAGGCCTGGAATTTGCCTTCCGTCAGCACACCGATGAAGCCGGCTACCGCCAGGCGCTGTCCCGGCTGGGGGAGGCGGGGCAGCCGCTGCCGGATGTGCTGTTCAAAGCGGCGCTGTCCCCGGCTGAGGCAATGGTGCTGCTTGAAAAAGGCGTGCTGATTGACCTGGCACCTTACCTTGAGGACCACGCCCCCCATCTGTCAGCGCTGCTTTCCAAGGATCCTGCACTGCGCCAGGGCATCACCCTGCCTGACGGCAGGATCGCGGCGCTGCCCTTCATCGAGACAGCACCCGCGCAAAACGTGCTCTGGATCAACAAAACCTGGCTTGACCAGCTGAAGCTTGATATGCCGGATGACGCTGAGGCCTTAGAAAAAGCCCTGAGGGCTTTTAAAGCTGATGATCCCAACCGCAATGGCCGCAAGGATGAGCTGCCCCTGTCCTTTCTCGGCGCCTATGACCTGAAATACCTGGCCCATGCTTTTGGCCTGGCGGCCAATGACTATCATGTGTTTGTGCGGGATGGCCAGGTGCGCTTCATGCCGCTGGCGGAGGGCTTCCGGCCCTTCCTCGCCTGGTGCCGCGGCCTCTATCAAGCGGGGCTTTTGGCCAAGGACAGCTTTGCTACGCTGGACGCCTTCAGGCGGGTGACAGATGCCAAGGCCACCAACACCCTGGGCGCTTTCTTTGCACCCCTGCCCAGCTACCTGGTGCCCGTGGAGTGGGCGGGGGACTACGCGGCGCTGCCGCCCCTTTTCTATCAGGGCAAATCGGTGTACCGCGCCATCTCCCAGCCGTTTCAGACCGGGACCTTTGCCGTCACCTCCGCCTGCCAGGATGTGGCAGCGGCGCTGAACTGGGTGGATCAGTTGTATACGCCAGAGGGCGCCATCCTGGCCTCCATCGGCCTTGAGGGGGAGGACTATGTGGTGGACGGGGACGGCAGCTGGCGGAGCCTGCCCGGCATCAGCGATGCCCAATATCAGGCCAATGCGGTCATCGCCACCGGCACCGCCATGCCAGGTCTCTCCAGCGACGCCTTCCAGCGCCGCTACACAGACCCTTTGGTGGATCAACTGTCCAAACAGGTGGACGTGGTGGCGGCAGTGGCCAAAAGCCCATTCCCACCCTTTTCATTAAGCCATGAGGAAGCGGAGGCCATCGCCCCACTGCAGGCAGCCCTGGGCCGGTATGTGGACGAATCCATTGCCCGCTTTGTGCTGGGGGAATGGGAGCTAAGCGATGCCCGGCATGAGGCGTTTGAGGCGGAGCTTCAGGCACTGGGGCTGCCGGATTTTCTCGCTTTCTGGCAAAAAATCTATGACCGCGGGGAGGAAATCCAATGATGGACCATCAGGAGTATAAGCGCTGGCTGTCTTCGCATCCCGGGCAGGAGCGCCTCGGGCAATTGTACGGGGCGGATGTGAAGCGGCAAACCGCCCGCTGTTTGGCGCTGCTGGACGCCCATCAGCAGGCCTTTGGTGCGGGCCGCCCGCTGTGCCTGGTGTCTGCCCCGGGGCGGACGGAGATTGTTGGCAACCACACTGACCATAACCGGGGCTGCGTGCTGGCGGCGGCCGTCAACCTGGATACCCTGGCCGTGGCCTCGCCCCGGAAGGACAGGCTGGTGCGCCTTCATAGCGCGGGCTATGCCCCGTTGAGCATGGATCTGGGCGATTTATCCCCCCAGCCCGGGGAGAAGAACACCACTGCCGCGCTTATCAGGGGTGTGGCGGAGCGGATGGAGGCGTTGGGCTGCCGCATCGGCGGCTTTGATGCCGCGGTCACCTCCCAGGTGCTCTCAGGCTCCGGTCTCTCCTCCTCGGCTGCTTTTGAAGTGGCCATGGCGGCTGTTTTTGACGCGTTGTACAATGACTTCACCCTGGAGGCGAAAACCCGCGCCCGGATTGGGCAATACGCGGAAAACCTGCACTTTGGAAAGCCCTCAGGGCTGATGGATCAGATGGCCTCCTCAGTGGGCGGGCTTGTGGCGATCGACTTCAAGGCGGATGAAGCCCAGGTCACCGCCCTGCCCTTCTCCTTTGCAGCCTCGGGATATCACCTGATTGTGGTGGACACCCGGGGCAGCCACGATGACCTGACCCCAGCCTACAGCGCCATCCAATCGGAAATGCAGGCGGTGGCGCGGGCCATGGGGGCGGAGGTGCTCAGGGAGCGGAACAAGGCCGATTTCATGGCACAGTTGCCCCACATCAGGCAGCAGGCGGGTGACCGGGCTGTGCTGCGCGCGCTTCACTTCTACAACGAAAATGACCGGGTGGCGCGCGCGGTGGCGGCGCTTCAGGCAGATGATCTGCCCCTGTTCTTCCGGATGGTGAAGGAAAGCGGGCTCTCCTCATGGACGATGCTGCAAAACCTCTATGTCCACGCCCAAAGCCAGCCCCTGGCCCTGGCGCTGTGTGTGGCAGAGGAGGTGCTGGACGGTGATGGCGCCTGCCGGGTACACGGCGGCGGCTTTGCCGGCACCACGCTGAACTTTGTGCCCGATCACCAGGTGAGGGACTTCACCGGTCGCATGGACGCCATTTTTGGTGAAGGCGCTTGCCTGGTGCTGGATGTGCGGGCGGAAGGGGCAGCCAGGATTGGAACACCTTGACAGTGCCCCGGCCTGGTGATAGGATACAGCCAACTCCATACGATGTGTCTTCAGGGCGGGGTGAGATTCCCCACCGGCGGTGAAAGCCCGCGAGCCGAGAGGCTGACATGGTGAAAACCCATGGCCGACAGTATAGTCTGGATGAGAGAAGGCAGGACAAACACGCCATTTGCCGCATTCGCCCTGGACATTCCGCCGGGGCGAATTCTCACGATTGGGAGGCAACACCACCATGAACCGCAGGTATAACACCGCAAACCTCACCTACGCGGCGCTTTTGACAGCGCTGGCCATCATCCTCAGCTATTTTCCGGAAATCCCCCTGGCCTTCTTTGCCCCCTGGCTGAAGCTGGACTTTTCCTTTACGCCGCTGCTTCTGCTGGGATTTTCCATTGGGCCGGGGATGGCCGCCATCGCCATTCTGGTCACCAATGTGGTGCATATCATCGGCGGCACCACCGGCGGGATTGGGGAACTGGCCAATATCCTCATCGGCCTTGCCTTTGTGATGCCACCGACGCTGATGTACAGAAAAAACCATACCTGGCGCGGGGCAATTGTGGGCATGGTGATTGGCGTGGTGCTGATGATGGCTGCCGGCGTGATTGCCAACCGGTATCTGCTCCTGCCCACCTATTTTGGCCCCGGCTTTGAGCAGGTGATGGGCGGCATGGGGCTCACGGTGGGCGGCTACCTCTGGGGCGCTGTGCTGCCCTTTAACCTCATCAAAGGCTTGATCAATGCCCTGCTCACCCAGGTGCTATACAAGCGCCTGTCAAGTATTCTGAAAGAAGCGGAAAAGGACGTTGCGGTTCAGAGCGGAAACAAGGGATAAGACCCAGGCGCTGGGGGAGCGGCTGGCAAAGCGCCTGCTGCCTGGGGATGTGGTGCTGCTAAGCGGGGAGCTGGGCGCCGGCAAGAGCGAGCTGGCCCGGGGCATCGCCCGGGGCTTGGGAATTGCTGGCCCTGTGCCCAGCCCCACCTTTACGCTGCTGAACATCTACGGCACCGGCCGTATCCCCCTGCACCACTTTGACTGGTACCGGGCAGAAGATGCCGAGGAGCTGGTGGCCTCAGGGCTTGAGGAGTATATCCAGGGGGACTGGATATCGCTCATTGAGTGGCATGAGCGGGCGCCGGGCCTTTGCCCGGCCAGGCACCTGCTGATTGAAATTGAGATGACCGGTGATGATGCCCGCCTGATTGCCTTCACCCCCCAAGGGGGCTTCCGGACAATAGACCTTGAGGAGGAAGACCTTGACGATTCTGGCGCTTGATACCTCAGGCCCCGCTTGCTCCGCTGCCATCCTGGACGGCGCTGGGCTGTGCTATGAGGCCCGGGCGGTGAACAAGCTGACCCATTCGAGAAATCTTTTGCCCATGGTGGAAGAAGCCCTGGATAAGGGCGGGAAAACCATGGCGGATATCACGCTTGTGGCGGCGGTGGTGGGCCCGGGCTCCTTCACCGGGGTGCGCATCGGCGTGGCCACCGCCCAGGGGCTTGCCCGGGCGCGGGGCATCCAGTGCCTGCCGGTTAACGCGCTGGAGGCGATGGCAGGGAGCGTATACGCGCCGGTGCATGTGATCTGCCCCATCCGTGACGCCCGGAGCATGCAGGTGTATGGCGCGGCCTTCAGGGCCGGAAAGCGTCTGATGGATGATATGGCGCTGCCTCTGGCTGAGTATCTGGCCTTGGTGGCCCCATTTGAAGGGCCTCTGCTGTTTTTGGGGGATGGCGTGAAGCCTTGCCGGGAGCAGATTGAGAAAGCCCTGGGAGCCCGGGCGCAGTTTGCCCCGCCCCACCTGGTGCTGCCAGGCGCCGGTGCGGCAGCCCATCTGGCCAGCCTCCAGCCTGATAAGGCGGTGCCGCCGGGGGAGCTGAAGCCCCTTTACCTGCGGGCTCCCCAGGCGGAGCGCCTGAGGGCGCAGAAGCATGGCTGAGCCCCTCATCCGCCGCATGACCCTGGCTGACGCAGCTGCTGTGGCCCAGGTGGAGGCGGCCTGTTTTGACACCCCCTGGACTCTGCGGGACTTCAAGCAGGAGATGGGGGAAAACCCTGTCGCCCGTTACCTGGTGGCGGAGGAGGCCGGGCGTATCCTGGGCTTTGCTGGCGCCCATATCATCCTGGAGGAGGGGCACATCACCAACGTGGCGGTGCTCCCTGGGGCCAGAGGAAAAGGCCTGGGCAGAAAACTGCTCCAGGCCCTTATGCAATATGCCGCCAACCTGGGGGCCAGGTATCTGACGCTGGAAGTGCGGGAAAGCAATGCCGTTGCCATCTCGCTCTATGCATCCTTTGGCTTTGTCAAGGTATCGGTGCGCAAAAGGTATTACGCGGATTCCGGGGAGGATGCATGGCTGATGGTCTGTGACCGCCTGCCGCCTGCGGAGCCGGATTTCGAAGAAGCGGAGACGCTGCGTGGAGAATAGTCAGTAGATAGCCTTTAGCTCATCGCTGTCGAACTGCTGGATCTCAAAATCATAGCCCTCAGGCCCCTTGAACAGGAAGGAACGCATGGCGATGCCCTTGATGCCCTTGATGGGTGTCACCGGGAGATTTTTGGCCAGAAGGCGCTGATGCGCCTCCTGGATGTTGCTCACCGTCAGGCTGATGAGGACCCCGCCTTTTGTGTCCACCGGGATGGAGCCTTCCCTGGCATCCACCGCGCCTAAAAAGGATCGGCCAGCGGCCTGGTAGACGATGGCCCAGCCGGGATCATGCACCACCTTCAGCTCCAGAACCTCGCTGAAAAAAACCTTGGCCGCGGGGAAATCATCAAAATAGAGGAAGGTCACCTGGGAAGAGATGTCAAGCAGCGCCATGGTCATCTCCTTTCTGCCTGCCGGCTGTCCTTAGAAAACCAGAAACTCACATTCCAGCCTGCCGTTGTACAGCCTTCGGCGGCTGTTTGCTTTTCGCCTGATGTGTCGCTCAAAGCTGGGGCTGGCGCTGATGACCGCCAGCCGGGCGCCTGGGTGCCGGGCCAGCAGGCCGCCAAAGTCCCCGGCCAGCCGATCCGCCGCCTTCCTGTCCCCAATGCGTTCGCCGTAAGGCGGGTTGGCGATGAAGAAGGGCTTCTCTACATTCAGCTTGAGCTGGCGCAGATCCGCTTCATAGACCCTCACCTGGTCATGAAGGCCGGCCTGGCGCAGGTGCTTCCGGCACAGCGCCAGGGCTTCCGGGCTGATGTCGCTGCCGGAGACTGCGGGAATATCCTGCGGCCTGAAAACAGCCCGTGCCTCCTCCCGAATCTGGCGGCAGGCCTGGCTGTCTGCGCCCGGCCAGCTTTCCATGATGAATGTGCGGTCAAGCCCGCTGGCCCGGTTTGCGGCCAGAAAGGCTGCTTCCATCAGCAAGGTGCCGGAGCCGCAGCAAGGGTCATGCAGGGGCTGATCCGGCTTCCAGCCGGAAAGGCGCAACATGGCCGCCGCCAGCGTCTCCCGGATGGGGGCCTCCCCCACATAGGTGCGGAAGCCCCGGCGGTTAAGCGCCTCGCCCGAGGTGTCAAGGGCGATCCGGGCCCTGTCCCGGTGCAGCGTCACAGACACCGGGAACGCCGGGCCAGTCTCGCGAAACCACGGGGTGTTGTAGCGCTGCTTCATTCGCTCCACCATGGCCTTCTTGGTGATGCTTTGGCAGTCGCTGATGCTCATCAGTTGGCTTCTGGCGCAGTGCCCGCTGACCGGGAAAGCCGCGTCCGGGGGCAGGTGCTTTTCCCAGGGGATGGCCTTGACAAGCTCAAACAGCGCATCAAAGGTGGTCACTTCCTCCTCCGCCAGCACCCACATCACCCGGTCCGCACAGGCCAGCCAGAGGTTGGCCTTGAAGGCATCAACCATGCCCCCTGAAAAACGCGCGCCGCCCGGCTCCGCCTTCGCTTCAAAGCCCAGATTTTGCAGCTCCTGTTTGACCAGGCCCTCAAGCCCAAAGGCCGCTGTTGCAATAAATTCCATGTCATCCCTCCGCTGCCCATTATACATGACCCACAGACCCGCGCAACAAGCTGTCTAAATCCCGGTTTTGTGTGTAGAATCAATCCAGGAGGCGAATATGAGAAAAGCTGTGTGGATTGTACTGGATTCCGTTGGCGTGGGCGCCCTGCCCGACGCCTATCTATATGGGGACGAAGGGGCCAACACCCTGGGGCACACGGTGCTGGCGACTGGGCTGCGGCTGCCCAATCTGGAAAAGCTGGGCCTGGGCGCCATCCCCACGGCCAACCTGCCCATGAATGTATATGCCCGGGGGGTGAGCGCCCGGCTCAATGAGCAATCTCCCGGCAAGGACACCACCACCGGGCACTGGGAGATGGCGGGCGTCAGGCTGGAGCAGGCCTTTCCCACTTTTCCGGAGGGCTTCCCGGCAGAATTCATCGCCCGGTTTGAGGCGGCCATCGGCACCAAAACCCTCGGCAATTTCCCGGCCTCCGGCACCACCATCATCCAGAACCTGGGGGAGGAGCATGTGCGCACCGGCTACCCCATCGTCTATACCTCTGCTGACTCGGTGTTCCAGATCGCCGCCCACGAGGAGGTCATCCCGCTGGAACGGCTGTATGAGATCTGCCAGATAGCCAGGGATCTGCTCACCGATGAGCTGGCGGTGGGCCGGGTGATCGCCAGGCCTTTTATCGGGAACCCTGATCAGGGCTTTACCCGCACCGGCAACCGGAAGGATTTCTCCCTGGAGCCGCCAGGCAACACCATCCTGGATGACCTGAAGAAGGCCGGCTATGATGTGATCGGCGTGGGCAAAATCGAGGACATCTTCGCCCACCGGGGGCTGACCGAAAGCAACCATGCCGCCGGCAACGCCGCCTGCATCCAGGCCGCGCTTGAATACCTAGACCAGCCCTTTGACGGCTTGCTGTTTGTCAACCTGGTGGACTTTGACATGCTCCATGGCCACCGCAGGGATCCGGAGGCTTATGCCAAGGCACTTCAGGAGTTTGATGAGGCGCTACCGCGGTTTCAGGAGGCGCTGGGGAAGGACGACATCCTGATCATCACCGCTGACCACGGCTGTGACCCCACCTTCAGGGGCACCGACCACACCCGGGAATACGCGCCCCTGCTGGCCTGGCGTCCGGGGCTGTCCGGGCAGAGCCACCTGGGGGATTTGGACACCTTCTCTGACATCGCCGCCACCATCAGCGAGTTTTTTGGCCTGGAAGCGCGCTATGGCGCTCAATCATTTCTGAGGGATTTGGAGGAATTGGCATGATCGATTACAAGGACATCAAACGCGCTGCAAACCTGGTGCTGCACAGCTGCGGCCCGGCCGAAATCGCGGTGATCCTAGGCAGCGGCCTGGGGGGCTATGAAGAGCGGCTGCTGGATCCGGTGGAGATCGAATATGACGAGATCCCCGGCTTTCCCACTTCCACCGTGTCCGGACACGCGGGCAAGTTCATCGTAGGGACGATCCAGGACAAGCGGGTGCTGGTGATGTCCGGCCGCATCCACAGCTATGAGGGCTACGGCATGGACAAGGTGACCCTGCCCATCCGGGTGATGCGGCTGATGGGGGTGAAGACCCTCATCGTCACCAACGCCGCCGGCGGGGTCAACACCAGCTTCAAGCCCGGCGATCTGATGCTGATAGAGGATTTTATCAACCTCTCCGGCCGCAACCCCCTCCGGGGTAAAAACCAGGACCGCTTTGGCCCGCGGTTTCCTGACATGACCCAGGCCTATGACCTGGAGCTGCGGCAGATCGCCCTTCAGGAGGCGGAAAAGCTGGGCATTGAATTAAAGCGCGGCGTGTACTGCTGGATGAACGGCCCCACCTATGAGACCCCGGCAGAAATCCGCATGATCCGCACCCTGGGGGCTGATGCAGTGGGCATGTCCACAGTGCCTGAAACCATCGTGGCCCGCCACTCCGGCATGCGGGTGCTGGGCATTTCCAGCATCACCAACATGGCGGCGGGGGTGCTGGATCAGCCCATCAACCATGAGGAGGTGCTGGCTGTTGGCGAAGCGGTCAAGGAGCCCTTCCGCCAGCTGGTGGATGCGGTGATTGACCGGCTGCCGGAAGAGGAGATAGTGGAGATGTGATCAATCAACAATAAAATGATCAAGGGGATATCGCAGCAATGTGATATCCCCTCATCGTTCATCCTCAGGTTGTTTACTTCATGGTGTTATGATTGCGGCGGGGTTTCATGATGTCCTGGGTTTAGTTTCGCACTTCCCCGCCAAGTTTTTTGATTCTTTTGAGGATGCTGTTCATCTTCTCGTCAATCTGCTCAGATGTCATGGTGCCCTGGTCAGAACCAAAGCGCACCCGGAACATGACGGACTTTTTGCCCTGGGGGATCTGTTTGCCCCGGTATTCCTCGATGAAATCAATGCTTTTCACACTGCTTACAAGGCTGTCCCGGATGGCCTGCCAGGGGGTGTCCTCGTCAAGCAGAACCGAGAAATCCTGCTCCACCTGGGGAAAGAGGGGCAGGCGGTGGTAGGCGTTGCTGCGGGAGGGGAGCGGGCGAATCGCTTCGATGTTCAGCTCAAAGATCACCACGCTGGCACGCTTGATGCCGGCAAGGCGCGCCGCCTTCAGAGAGATCACGCCCAGGGAGCCGATTGCCTGGTCATTTGACATCACATTCAGCCAGGCCTTGGGGTCTGCCCAGGCGGGCTTTTCAATGTGCGCAAACTGGAAGGATTCCGCCATCGCATAGCGGGGAAGAGCCTCCAGCACGCCTTTGGCCTCCCGGAAGAGGAGCCGGGCATCCTGTCCAACCAGGGCCGAGGCCAGGAACCGCCTCTGCAGCGGCAGGGTTTCCGCCGCCTCGCTGGGATGGGTCTCCCCGGGGGCAAACACCTGGGTGCATTCAAATATGCGCAATGCCTCCATAAACCGCAGGTTGGTGGCCACGCACTCCAGCATCCCGGGCACAAGCGAGGGCCTGAGGGAGGCGGTGTCGGGAGAGGGCGGCGCTGACAGGGACAGGCAGTCTCCGGGGTTTAAGCCCGCCGCCTCTATGTAATGCCGGTCCACCCAGGGGTAGGTAAACACCTCCTGCATATCGGCGCGGGCGGCCAGATACTCCCGCATCCGCCGTTCCATCAGCATGTCGGGTTGGTTCACGGCCCTCTTGAGGGTGACCGCAGGTGGGATGAACTGGAAGCGGTTGTAGCCGATCATCCGGGCGATCTCCTCCAGCACGTCATCCTTCTGGGATACGTCTCCGGTGGCGCGCCAGGAGGGCACGGTGACCAGCAGATCCCCGGCCTCGCATGCCAGCTCAAAACCCAGGGGGCTGAGGATGGCGGCCGCCTCATCAGCTGACAGCTGGCGCCCCAGCCGGGTGATCAGCCAGGAAAGCCCCACCCGGATCACCGGGCGCTTGGTTTGCGCGGGGTAGGTGTCGGTGAAGGCGCTCAGGCGGGCCTGGGGGAAGAGCTCTTTGATGAGCTGGTCCGCCACCGCCATGGCGGCGTCCACCCGTTGGGTGTCCAGCCCTTTTTCATTGCGGATGGCGGATTCCGTTCGGATCTGATGGCGGCTGGCGCTGTGGCGCACGCCGATGGGCTCAAAGTTGGCGATTTCCAGGATCATCTGGGTGGTGGCGGGCAGGATGGAATCCTTCTCGCCCCCCATGATGCCGCCCAGAGCGATGGGCTCGGCGGCGTCGCAGATCAAAAGGTCCTGGGGTGTCAGTTTTAAAGGGTGACCGTCCAGCAGGGTAAGCGTCTCGCCCTGCCTCGCGTTTCTCACGATGATCTCACCCTGGACGTTTTCCTTGTCAAAGCCGTGGGTGGGCTGGCCTACGGACAGCATCACGTAGTTGGTCAGGTCCACCAGGCTGTTGATGGGCCTGACATCGGTTTTCCAAAGCGCCAGCTGAAGCCACCAGGGGGAGGGGGCGCTGCTGAGGCCTTCATACACCAGCCCTGCATAGCGCCTGCAGCGCTCCGGGTTTTCAATGCTGACCGGATAGGCCGGCAGCCCTTCGGGCTTTTCAAATTGGGGGAGCGGCTTTAACGCGCTTCCGTAGATGGCGGACAATTCCCGGGCGATGCCGTAATGGCCCCAGAGATCAGGGCGGTTGGTGAGGGATTTGTTGTCAATCTCCAGGATCATGTCCTCCAGCTGCAACACCTCACCCAGGGGGGCACCCGGCTGGCTCTGGAACGCCGCCAGGTCCATCACGCCATGGTCATCGCCTGAGGGAAAGAGCCCGTCCAGCTCCAGCTCTGCCGCGGCACAGATCATGCCCTCGCTTTTCACACCGCGCAATTTGGTCACCTTGATGGCAACCGGCTCGCCCTCCCCGTGCCAGCGCACCTGTGCGCCCGGCAGGGCCACAGCGCAGCGCATGCCCACATAGATATTGGAGCCGCCGCACACGATGGTGGCGGGGGCTTCCTGGCCCACATCCACAGCGCAGACCTTTAGCATATCTGCCTGGGGATGGTCGGCGATATCGGTGATGACGCCCAGCACACAGCCTTTCAGCGCGTCTGCCGGGTTCACCACCCCTTCCACCTCCACCGTGCGCATGGTCAGGTCATAGGAGAGCTGCTCCATGGTCAGGCCTTCCGGCAGATCCACATATTGTTTGATCCAGTTTAATGATACTTTCATGGCCTTCTCCCCTCCTTACCTGAACTGGCTTAAAAACCTGAGGTCTGCGCTGTGGAACAGCCTCACATCGTCCACCCCATAGCGCATCATCACCAGGCGGTCAAGGCCGATGTTGATATAAAACCCGCTCCAGATATCCGGGTCAAGGCCGGCTGCCCGCAGCACATTTGGGTGAGGTGTGCCGCCGGGCATCACCTCGATCCAGCCCACCTGCTTGCACACCTTGCAGCCGCTTCCGCCGCAGACCAGGCACTTCATGTCAATCTCAAAGCCAGGCTCCACGAAGGGGAAAAAGCCGGCGCGCATGCGGGTGTCCACCTTGCGGCCAAAAACCTTCTCCAGGATGGTGCTGACCAGCAGCTGCCCGGAGGCAAAGGAAAAATCCTTCTCCACGATCAGCGCCTCATACTGGAAGAAGGCGCGCTCATGCCGGGCATCGGTGTTCTCATTGCGGTAGACCCGGCCGGGATAGACAAAGCGGGCGGGGGCGCCAAACTGCATGAGATAGCGCACGCTGGCGCCGGTGAGGTGGGGCCTTAAGCACAGGCGCTGGGCGCCGGTCTTTCCTTCAGAGCCCTTGAGCCAATAGGTGTCCATGGTGTCCCTGGCGGGGTGATCGGGGGGGAAGTTGAGGTTGTCAAAAGCATATTTTTCGCTTGTGATCTCCCCCTCGGCGAACACCTCGAAGCCCAGGGAGAGGAAGGCGTCATTCAGGTCATAGGACATCTGGGTGATGGGGTGCAACCCTCCTGAGACTGGGGGGATGCCGGGCAAGGTGAGGTCGATCTCCCCCTGGATGGCGGAGCCCTCATCCACCAGCGCCTCCTCCCGGGCGGTGATGGCCTGGGTGATGGCGTCCTTGATCTCATTGGCGAGCATGCCGGTCTGCCGGCGTTCTTCCGGCTCAAGCTTGCCCAATTCCTTTAAAATCAGGGTCAATTCGCCCTTTTTGCCCAGATACTGGTGGCGGATTTGCAGTAGCTCATCAGCGTTCCCCGCCCCCTGTGCTGCGGCAAGCGCCGCTTCTTTCATGGCCTCCAACCGTTCCCGCATCATAAACCTCCAGATACCCACAAATTTGCGTATGAATGATGCTAACACCCTTGAATCCATTCGTCAATTCCCTGCCCGGGCTTCCTTGCATAATGCGCCGAAACATGCTATTTTTTACAGAGTTGTTAAGGAGGAATCATGGAAGGACAACGGCCTATTTCCTGGTACCCTGGGCATATGGCAAAAGCCAAGCGCCAGCTGGAAACACAGCTCAAGCGGGTGGACATCGTGTTGGAATTGTGCGATGCCAGGTTGCCCCTTTCCAGCCGGAATCCGGCGCTGGACGAAATGCTGGGCAACAAGCCCCGGCTGCTGATGATGAATAAGGAGGACCTGGCGGATCCAGCCGCCACCAGGCGCTGGGAGGCCTATTTTCTGGGCCAGGGCATCCAGGCCTTCCCCATCCAGGCAGGGAAAAACAGGCAGCGGATCCTCAAACTGGTGGACGAATTGACCGCTGATAAGCGCAGGCGGGCTGAAAGCCGCGGCATCGCCATCACCAGCCGCGCCATGGTGGTGGGGGTGCCCAATGTGGGCAAAAGCACCCTCATCAATGCCCTGGCAGGCCGCAGCGCCTTCAAGGTGCAGGACAGGCCCGGTATCACCCGGGCGGCCCAGTGGATCAAAGCCGGGGAAAGGCTCGAGCTGCTTGACACCCCCGGTATGCTCTGGCCCAAGCTCCATGATCAGCATGCGGCAAGACGCCTGGCCTATATCGCTGCCATACGGGATGAGGTACTGGACACTTACCACCTGGCCACAGGCCTGTTGGATGAGCTGATGGCCACTGTCCCTGAAAAAGTGATGGCCCGGTATAAGCTGGAAGACAGCAGCCTGAGGGGCCAGGCGCTGCTGGAAGCCATTTGCCGCGCCCGGGGCTTTTTGCAAAAAGGAAACGCGTACGACCTGGAGCGCGGCGCCACCTGCGTGCTGGATGAATTCCGGGGCGGGCTGATAGGCCGGATCACCCTTGAATTGCCGCCGGAGGTGCATCATGGTGAGCAATGAGCGCCGCCAGGCGCTGTACGCCTACGATCAGGATTTGTGGCATCAGGGCCTCCGCTTTGCCGGCATAGACGAAGCGGGGCGCGGGCCATTGGCGGGGCCTGTGGTGGCGGCCTGTGTGGTGTTTTCTCCCGGGACGCAAATGCTGGACTTTATTGATGATTCCAAGAAACTGTCTGAAAAACGCCGGGAAGCGGTGTGTGAAGAGGTGTTCCGCTGGGCTGATTTTGTGGGTGTGGGCCAGGTAGAGGCTGAGGAGATTGACCGGATCAACATCCTGGAGGCCACCAAATTGGCCATGCGCCGTGCCGCCCAGGGGGCGCCTGCTCCGCTGTTTCTGATAGACGCGGTGGCAGGCGTCGGCCTCTCCGGCCGCGAGCGCCCCATCATCCATGGCGACGCGGTGAGCTACAGCATCGCCGCTGCCTCCATTGTGGCCAAGGTGACCCGGGACCGGCAGATGCGGGCGCTGGGGGAGCGGTTTCCCGGTTACGGCTTTGCCCGGCACAAAGGCTATGGCACAGCGGCCCACATGCAGGCGATCCGGGAATTGGGCCCGTGCCAGGAGCACCGGCGCAGTTTCCTCAAAAGTTTTGCCCCGCCGTGAGCAGCTACCAGGAGGGCTTGACCGGCGAGGGGCTGGCGGCGGATTATCTGGTGAAGCGGGGGTATACTGTGGTGGCCCGGCGCTTCCGCAGCCGGACCGGCGAGGTGGACCTGGTCGCCCGGCAGGGAAACACGCTCTATTTCATCGAGGTGAAGTACCGCCCCCGAGGGCGGCTGGGCTCGGGCCTTCAGGCGGTGACGCCAGATAAAAGGCAGCGGCTCAAGCAAGCCGCCCGGCATTATCTCAAGGGTGCGCCCAGCGCCTATTTCATTGGCTGTCTTGAGATTACCCGGGCGGGGGTGTGGTTTTACCCTGACATTCTTCACGAAGTCTGAAAGGTGACTATGAAAAAGAAGCTTCTCATCATCGCCCTGATCATCCTGGCCATTCTGGCCGGGCTGTGGTTTATCACCCGGGGTAAGGGTCCTAAGGCCGAAACCGGCGTTGAGCTGCTGCAAAACGGCAGCTTTGAGGAAATCACCGGGGAGGGGCTGCCCGCCCACTGGCTGCCGGACGCCTATGTGCGGCTGCCGGGGGTGACGGAGTTTGGCCAGGCCGAGGGCACAAGCGGCAAAGGAATCCGGATTGTGAGCCATGAGCCCAACGATGCCCGGTTTTCCCAGACGGTGAAGGTTACGCCCAACACCATTTACCGCTTGAGCGGTATGGTCAAGGCCCAGGCTGAGGGCGGGCTGGGAGCCAACCTGTCCATTCAGGATGTGTATGTGTTTTCAGAGTCAGTCTATGATACGCAGGGTGAATGGCAGAAGGTTGAGCTGTATGGAAAAACCGGAGGCGGACAGAGCGAAATTACCGTGTTCGCCCGCCTGGGCGGCTATTCAGGCGAAGCCTCGGGAACCGCGGCCTTTGATGATCTGTCGCTGATGGCGGTGGATGACGCGCCCAGCGGCGTGCTTGTCGGCCAATGGGAAAAACAGCAGATACGGGCACCCCAGGTTAGCGTGGAGACGAAAGGCGCCGCCCCTGCCGCCCCGGTGTTTCTGGTGATCATGGTGATGAGCGCGTTTTTGTTATACTTGTTTGCCAAAATGGCGGAGCGGGAGAAGACGCTTGAGCCAGAGCGGGCTGCGGCGAAAAATGGTCTCGCCCTGGCGCTGCTCCTGCTGGTAGCGGGCATCAGCCGCCTGGTGGTGGCAGCGCTGGTGCACGGCTTCCCGGTTGATATCGGCTGCTTCACCGGTTGGGCCGGGCAGATGGCCCATGTGGGGCCCAGCAGGTTTTACATCAGCGATATCTTCAGCGATTATCCCCCTGGCTATATGCTGGTGCTCTGGCCGATCGGGCTGCTCGGGCGGCTATTTGGAACCGGGGCGACGCCGCTGATGGTGAAGCTGCCAGCCATCATCTGTGACCTGGGAATCATCGCCCTGCTGCATGCGGTGGCAAAAAAACGGGTGGGAGGCCGCGCGGCACTGCTCCTATCCATGCTCTATGCCTTCAACCCGCTGCCCTATCTGGCCGGCAGCGCCTGGGGGCAGGTGGACAGCGTGCCCTCGCTGCTGCTTGTGATCGCGGTGCTTCTGATCATGGACGGCAAATGGCGCTACGCGCTGCCTGTGTATGTGGTGAGCGTGCTGATGAAGCCCCAGGCCTTGATGGTGGGGCCGCTGGGCCTGCTCGCCCTGGTAACGCACCTGATCTGGTCAAAGGATAAGAAGCGCTTCCAAGATGCTGCGATTGGCGTGGGGCTGGCGCTGTTGTCTGGGCTTGTGATTGTTCTGCCCTTCTTCAACCAGCAAACCGGGTTTGACTGGCTGTTCAAGCTCTATGGCGGCACCATGAGTTACTATGACTATGCGACGGTGAACGCCACCAACCTCTACTTCCTCTTCAGCAAAAACTGGATCAAGATCGCTGAGTCCGCCCCCTTTCTCCTGCGTTTGACGGGGACAGCTACGGTGGCCCTGCCGGTTGGCATCGCCTGGTGGCTTTCCAAAGAGAAGAAAGACAAGAATTGGCTGATTGCAGCAGCCTGCCTGCTGCCTGCATTGGGGGTTGTGATCCCCATGAGCCTGTCCACCATGGGTGTGCTGCTGATGCTGTCGGTCTTCCTGCTGGTGGCCTGGCGCTATGTGGCGGCGCGGGATGTGTCCCATCTGGCGCTGCTGGCGGGCATCATGCTGACCGGGTTTTCCATCCTGGGCACCATGATGCACGAACGTTACCTGATCATGGCGGTGGTGCTGCTGATCCTGGCCTATGTCCAGAAACCGGACAAACGCCTGATGTGGCTGATCATCGCGGCCACGGCGCTGTGCTTCCTGAACTCTGGCGTTGTGCTGGACCGGGGCATCCGCATCGGCGGGCCATCGGGCAACCTGCTTTCGCCGGAGCTGGGGCTTCAGAGTGATTCCGGCTGGCTTGAGATGGCGCTGTCCGCTTTCAGCCTTCTGGTGGCGGGTTATGCGCTCTATTTAGGCATGGTGCTGACCTGGCCAGGGGAGAAGTTACAATGCCTGGCCCCGGCAAAGTCTGTGGAAGAGATCAAGTCCACCCCAACATCCGGGACGGTGGCGGAGCTGAGCCGGCGTCACGCCCAGGTGCGTTTTGATGGCCGGGATAAGCTTTTTATTCTAGTGGTCACGGTGCTATATGCCCTTTTGGCTCTGATCAATTTGGGTGCGGTCAAGGCACCCCAGAAGGGCTGGGTGTCTGACAGCGTCACCACCCAAGCCACCTTTGACCTGGGGGCGAGCCGGGGGTTTAAGATCCTTTATTACGGCGGCATCCACTGGCGGGACAGTGACTTCAGCCTGGAAACAAGCCCTGACGGGGAGAATTGGGCTGAATACCCTGCCATCATGAAGGAGGGAAGCTGCTTTACCTGGATGTACAACAGGCCAGTGCGTGATGGCAGCAAGGGGCCTGAGTACTTTGGTGAACCCATCATCCACACCGGGCGCTTTGTACGCGTCAGGGCATCGGGCATTGGGCTGACGCTTTATGAGATATTGCTGCGCGACGCTGTGACGGGGGACATCCTCCCAGTGAAGGCCCTTGAGGATACCTCCGCTGCCCTCATTGACGAGCAGGACAGCCTGGACGGTGAGCCCAGCTGGTTTAACAGCATGTACTTTGACGAAATCTATCACGGGCGCACTGCTTTTGAGATGTTGGAAGCCATGCGGGGGCAGGGCTCGGGCCAGATCTATGAGAGCACCCATCCCCAGTTGGGAAAGCTGCTGATGAGCTTTTTCATCATGATCTTCGGCATGGTGCCCTTTGGCTGGCGCTTCGCAGGCGCCCTGGCAGGGGTGCTGATGCTGCCGGGGATGTACCTGCTGGGCAAGCAGGTGACGCGCAGACGGGCAGGCGGCATGATCGCGATGCTTCTGATGTGCTTTGACTTCATGCACTTCACCCAGACCCGCATCGCCACCATTGACAGCTTTGTGACGCTGTTCATCATCTACGCCTATTTCTTCATGTTCCGCTATATCAGCCTGGACTATTTCGCCACACCCCTCAAAAAAACACTGACGCCGCTGTTTTTAAGCGGTCTGATGATGGGGCTGGCCATTGCCAGCAAGTGGACGGGCGCCTATGCGGGCATCGGCCTGGCGGTGTTGTTCTTTTGGGCGCTGGTCCGCTGGGGGCGTCAAGCCTGGGCGGCGGAGCGCTTGCCTGAGGGCGACAAGCGGCAGGTGCCGGAGGCTGTCTTCGCTTTTAAACAGCAGGTCATGATCACTCTGCTGTGGTGTCTGCTGTTTTTCATCGTGGTGCCCCTGGTGATTTACGTGGCCTCCTTTATTCCTATGTTTGTGGGGACGCCGGACGGCTTCACCCTGCAGAAGGTGGTGGATGCCAACCTGAGCATGTATGACTATCATAGCGAGCCGGGCCGGGGAGCGGACCACTTTTTCCATACGCCCTGGTACGAGTGGCCGGTGAGCGCCCGGCCCATGTGGTACTATTCAGGCGGCGTGGCAGGCGGCACAGCCAGCACCATCCTGGCCTTTGGCAACCCCCTCATCTGGTGGGCCGGGCTGGTGGCCATGGTAGGGCTCATGGTGGTGGTGCTGGTGGGGCTGATGGGACGCGTTATTGGCACCAAAAGGCCGGCGTTTGCCGGGAGCAATATCTGGCCAGCGGTGCTGGCGATCTCCTTCCTTGCCCAATACCTCCCCTGGGTGACTGTGCCCCGGGGAACCTATATCTACCACTATTTCCCCTCGGTTCCCTTTATCATCCTGGCCCTTACGCTGTGGCATGACGCGCTGAACGAACGCGCGCAGAAGGCAGCGCGATACGCGGCCATTGTCTTTGTCACCATCGCGGCGGTGTTGTTTGTCGCCTTTTTCCCGTACCTATCGGGTGTAAGGGTTTCAACCCAGTGGTTGGACGCCATGAAGTGGTTTCCCAACTGGCTGTATTATTGATGGGAGGGGGAGGCAGATGTTAGCGCGCACCCGGTGCATTGCCCTAAACGGCGTCCATGGGGAAGCCGTGAGCGTGGAGGCCTATGTGGCCAGCGCCAGCGAGTTCCGCTTCACCCTGGTGGGGCTGCCCGATGCTGCGGTGAAGGAGAGCCGTGACCGGGTGACAGCAGCGCTAAAAAACAGCGGTTTTATGATGCCCCTGGGCCACACCACCCTGAACCTGTCCCCGGCTGACCTGCGCAAGGAGGGGGCTGCTTTTGACCTAGCGATCGCGCTGGCCATCATCCTGGCCAGCCGGCAGCTGGTAGCATCCAGTGTTGAGGATGCGCTGCTGATTGGCGAGCTGGGCCTGGATGGCCGCCTGGTGGCGGTGCAGGGGGCGCTGGCCATGGTGATGGCGGCCCATGCTGCCGGCATCCGCCAGGTGATCCTGCCCCTGGGCAATGCCCGTGAGGTGGAGGCGGTGAGCGGCATGGCGGTATATCCGGCCGGTTCCCTCCTCGCCGTGGCCCAGCACCTCTCAGGCCAGATGCCCATCCCCGCGCAGATTCAGAAGAGCTACAAGGAATGCCTGTCGGAAGCGCAGTTTGATCTGGATTTGTCCCAGGTGCGCGGGCAGCCACACGGCAGGCGGGCCCTTGAGATCGCGGCGGCTGGGGGACACAATCTGCTGATGATAGGCGTCCCTGGCTCCGGCAAGACCATGCTGGCCAGGTGCCTGCCGGGCATTCTGCCGGAAATGACCCAGGAAGAGGCCTTTGAAACCACCCGCATCCACTCGGTGGCGGGGCTGATCAGGCCGGGCAGCGGCATCATGACCCAACGGCCCTTTCGCACCCCCCATCACTCTGCCTCTATGCCGGCGTTGATAGGCGGCGGGGCAAATGCCAAGCCTGGGGAGGTATCCCTGGCGCACAACGGGGTGTTGTTTCTGGATGAAATGCCGGAATACCCCCGCAGCGTGCTGGAGTCTCTGCGCCAGCGGCTGGAGGATGGGGTAACCACCATTTCCCGGGTGAAGGCCCACGCAGCCTATCCCTCCCGGTTTATGCTGGTGGCCAGCATGAACCCCTGCCCCTGCGGGTTTTATGGCAGCCAGACCCGGCCCTGCCGCTGCGGTAGCCATGAGATCAGAAAATATTTAAGCCGTGTTTCCGGCCCGCTTCTTGACCGGATTGATTTGCAGGTGGAGATCGATGCGGTGCCTGTGGAGGAGATCGCCCAGCGGGAGCCCCAGGAAGGCAGCGCCGCCGTCAGGGAGCGGGTGCGGCAGGCCAGGGCCATCCAGCACCAGCGCTACCGGGGAAAGGCTGCCCTCACCAACGCCGCCATCACGGGCAAAGAGCCTGAGAAGCTGGCGTTGCTTAGGGCTGAAGCGGTCAGTATCCTCCAGCAGGCGGCTAAGCGCTACACGCTTTCCATGCGCGCCTATATGCGCCTCATCCGCGTGGCCCGCACCATCGCCGATTTGGCGGGGGAGGAGCAGGTGGGCATGAACACCATGGCAGAGGCGATTCAGTTTCGCATGATGGACGGGAAGTACTGGGGTGGAATGAATGGCTGAAAGCCGCGCATTGCTCTGTCAGGTCTGGCTGGCCTCAAGCCCCAGCCTGGGCTATAAGGCCAAGCAGCGGGTATCCGAGGCCTTTGGCAGCGCCGAGGCGGCCTTTGACAATTTCTCTGCGGATGTCCAGGCCTTGGTGGGCGAGAAGGCTTATCAGGAGCTGGCCAGGATGCGGCAGCTGGGACTGGACAGGATCGCCACAGCCCTGGCGCGCATCGGGGCTTTGGCCTGCGTGCCGGGGGATGAGGCGTTCCCAGAGGTTCTCAATGACATCATTGATCCGCCGGATCTCCTTTTTTACAAGGGCACCCTGGGCCGGGACTTTGGCCGGGCCATCGCCATTGTGGGCTCCCGCCGGGAGACGCGCTATGGGCGGGAGCAGGCGCATAACATCGCCCGGGGCTTGGCAGAAAACGGGGTTACCGTGGTATCTGGCCTGGCCCGGGGCATTGACACCGCCGCCCACCTGGGGGCGCTGGCGGGCGGCGGCCGCACGGTGGCTGTGCTGGGCAGCGGCATCAACAACATCTATCCGCCGGAAAACAAGGAGCTGGCAGAGCGCATCACCGCTTCCGGCGGTGCTGTCATCAGCGAGTTTGCACCAAATGCTGAGCCCATGGCCTATCACTTCCCCTTCAGAAACCGGCTGGTGTCCGGGCTTTGCCAGGGGACGCTGCTGATAGAGGCACGGGAGAAGAGCGGCACCCTCATCACCGTGGGCCACGCCCTGGCCCAGGGGCGGGATGTCTTTGCCCTGCCCGGGCAGGTGGACATGCCGGGGAGCGCTGTGCCCCATCAGATGCTGCGGGATGGCGCAAGGCTGGCTACATGCTTTCAGGATATCCTGGAGGATATGGGCTGGAGTGCCGATTTTTCCCGGGCGGAGCAGCTTGATTTCATCCCTTCCGATTTGACAAATGAACAGCGCCGGATATATGATGCGCTTTGTGATGAGCCGCTGGGATATCAGGAGCTGGTGGAAAAAACCGGCTTTGAGGCAGCGGGCCTCAACGCGCAGATCACGATGCTGGAGCTTGCCGGGCTTATAGAACGATTGCCTGGCCGGATGTTCCGGCGCGTGAAGTAAACTTTCTGGAGGCACTTTTGCAAGCTAAGCCAAAACTCGTTATCGTTGAATCCCCCGCCAAGGCCAGGAGCGTGGCCAAGTTTCTGGGGCGGGGCTATAAGGTGACCGCTTCCCAGGGCCATGTGCGGGACCTGCCCAAGAGCCAGTTCGGCATCGACCCGGATGACAACTTCGCCATGAAGTACATCACCATCCGGGGGCGAGGGGATATCCTGGCGGACCTGCGCAAGCAGGTGAAGGGCGCTTCCAAGGTGCTGTTGGCCACTGACCCTGACCGGGAGGGGGAGGCCATCTCCTGGCACCTGGCCCAGGCGCTGGGGCTTGACCAGAAGGCGCCCATCCGCATTGAGTTTAACGAGATCACAAAGCCGGCAGTCCAGGCGGCGGTGAAGGCTGCCCGCACCATTGATATGGACCGGGTGGATGCCCAGCAGGCCCGCCGTGCCCTTGACCGGGTGGTGGGCTACAAGATCAGCCCCCTTTTGTGGGCCAAGGTGAAAAAAGGCCTTTCAGCCGGGCGAGTGCAGAGCGTTGCTGTGCGCATGGTGGCTGACCGGGAGCAGGAGATTGACGCATTTATCCCTGAAGAGTACTGGGAGGTGTCGGCGGGTTTTGAAACCGGCGGCAGGAAGCTCAAGGAGCCGCTGCGGGCGAAGCTGTCCACCCTCTCCGGGAAAAAGGCTGCCATCACCGATAAAAAAGGCGCGGACAAAGCGGTGAAGCTCATCAAGGGCACCGGGTTTACCATCACCTCCGTCAAGAAAAAACAGCGCAGAAAGAGCCCTGCGCCGCCCTTTACCACCTCCACCCTCCAGCAGGAGGCGAGCCGGAAGCTGAACTTCACCTCCTCCCGCACCATGCAGGTGGTGCAGGTGCTGTATGAGGGGATTGACCTGGGGCCGGAAGGCACCCAGGGCCTGGTCACCTATATCAGGACCGATGCAGTCCGGGTCAGCGAGCAGGCCCTGGCCTCGGTCAGGGAGCAGATCAAGGCTGACTGGGGGAAGGAGTATCTTCCCAAGGAGCCTAAGGCCTACAAAAGCGGCAGGCGCGCCCAGGATGCCCATGAGGCCATCCGGCCAACCGATGTGAGCCGGACGCCTGACAAAATCAAGCCTAAGCTTACCAGGGAGCAGTGGCAGCTCTACCGCCTTATTTATAACCGTTTCATGGCCAGCCAGATGAACGAGGCGCTGTTTGACACCGTGACCGCAGAGATCACAGGCGAAGGCGTCGGCCTGCGCTACTATGGCGAGCACAAGGTGTTTGCCGGGTTTACCG
Organism: Christensenella sp. UBA5327; assembly: GCA_002411105.1. Classification (GTDB taxonomy): domain Bacteria; phylum Bacillota; class Clostridia; order Christensenellales; family Aristaeellaceae; genus UBA6115. The sequence goes on from DHQX01000034.1 coordinate 44,737, forward strand.
CCCTTTATGAAGAGGGCTCGGACAACGGCGAGGCCCAGAAATCCGTGGTGCTGCCCGACTTTAAGGAGGGTGCCAAGGTAGAAATCCTGGATGTGGAGGCGCTCCAGCGCTTCACCCAGCCGCCTGCCCGGTACACCGAGGCTTCCCTCATCCAGGCGCTGGAAGAAAAGGGCATCGGGCGCCCCTCCACCTATGCGCCCACCATCGGCACCATTGTGGGGCGCGGCTATGTCAGCCGAGAGAACAAGCGGCTTTTTCCCACAGAGCTGGGCAAGATGGTCAGCGACATCATGATGCAGTATTTTGAGCCCATCATGGACCTGGATTTCACCGCCGAGATGGAAAACCGCCTGGACGCGGTGGAGGAGGGCAAGGAGCCCTGGACCCAGGTGCTTTCCGGCTTTTATCCGGACTTCATCAAGATGGTGGAGAATGCGGAAGCCACCCTTGAAAAGATCGAGATTCCAGACGAGGAGTCCGACATTCCCTGCGATGAGTGCGGGGCGATGATGGTGTACAAAATGGGGCGCTATGGGCGCTTTCTGGCCTGTCCCCGTTTCCCGGAGTGCCGGCACACCAAGCCCATCATCACCTATATCAAGGCACCCTGCCCCACCTGCGGCGCCAGGCTTCAGGAAAAAACCACCCGCAAGGGCCGCAAGTTCTACGGCTGCGAACGCTATCCGGAGTGTGACTTCACCTCTTGGGAGTTGGTGGATGAAAAACCCTGTCCCCGCTGCAAAAGCCATATGACCGTGAAGCGCAAGAAGAGCGGCGCCACGCGCCTGTGCGCCAACCCCAACTGCCGCTATCATGAGCCCATTGAGGAGACCGGTGAAGACTAATGGGCCTGTCACCGTGCTGGGCGCGGGGCTGGCGGGGAGCGAGGCGGCCTGGCAGCTGGCCAGCCGCGGCGTTCAGGTCCAGCTGGTAGACATGAAACCCAGGCATAAAACCCCCGCCCATGAGACGGACGGCTTTGCAGAACTGGTGTGCAGCAACTCGCTTAAAAGCGACCGGCTGCAAAATGCCTCGGGCCTGCTCAAAGAGGAAATGCGCCGCCTGGGATCCCTGGTGATCCAGGCCGCAGACCATGCCCGTGTGCCTGCCGGGGGTGCCCTGGCGGTGGACCGGGATATTTTTTCTGGCCATATCACTGAAAAACTGAAAGAGCATCCGCAGATCAGCATTGAGTCCCGGTTGGTGGAGGCCATCCCTGGAGAGCCGGCAATCATCGCCACCGGCCCCTTGACGGCGGGCAGGCTGGGCGATGAGATAGCAAAGCTGTCGGGTACTCTCCACTTTTTTGACGCAGCGGCGCCCATTGTGACCGCAGAAAGCGTCGATATGACGGTCGCCTTCCGGCAATCCCGCTATGACCGCGGGGATGATTATGTCAACTGTCCCCTTGATGAGGCGGAGTACAATGCCTTTATCGATGCCCTTTTGGAGGCACAGTCAGCCCCTGTCCACGGCTTTGAAGAAGGGCTGCTGTTTGAGGGTTGCATGCCCATTGAATCCATCGCCAGGCGGGGGCGAATGGCCCCGGCTTTTGGTCCCATGAAGCCGGTTGGGCTCACAGACCCCCGCACGGGCAGGATGCCCTTTGCTGTGGTACAATTGCGCCAGGATGATGCGGCAGGGACGCTCTACAACCTGGTGGGCTTTCAGACCCGGCTCAAGTTTCCGGAGCAAAAGCGGGTGTTCGGGATGATCCCCGGGCTGGGAAACGCCGAGTTTGCACGCTTTGGCGTAATGCACCGCAACACTTTTTTGCACAGCCCAGGTTTTTTGGACAGGTTTTTTGCGGTGAGGGAACGGAAGACGCTTTACTTCGCAGGGCAGATGACCGGCGTGGAGGGCTATGTGGAGAGCGCGGCCTCAGGGCTTGCGGCGGGGCTTTCCATGTATGCCAGGCTCCATGAACTGCCAGAGGCCGGGCTGCCTGAGAGCAGCGCCATTGCCTCTTTGGGGCGCTACATCGCCGCCGATAACCGGCACTTCCAGCCCATGAACATCAACTTTGGCATCATGCAGCCCTTGCCCCAGCGCGTCAAAGGCAAGGAGAAGCGCTACCTGGCGCTGTCAGAGCGCGCGCTTTCCGATATTGACCACTTCATTTCATCCAGGCCGGAGCTGTTTGACCGGCAGTAAAAGGAGGAGCCATGGCGTTTAAGGGAACCACCATCTGCGCGGTCAAGCGGGACGGCCATGTGGCCATCGCCGGCGATGGCCAGGTGACGATGGGGGAGAACACCATCTTTAAAAGCACCGCCAGGAAGGTGCGGCGCATCTATAACGACCAGGTGGTGATTGGCTTTGCCGGCTCAGTGGCCGATGCCTTCACCCTGAGCGACCGCTTTGAGGAAAAGCTTCAGCAGGCCGGCGGCAACCTGGAGCGGGCGGCTGTGAACCTGGCCCAGGAATGGCGCGGGGACAAGGTGCTCCGCCAGCTACAGGCCCTCATGATCGCTGCCAATGACAGCCAGATGCTGATGATTTCAGGCACCGGCGAGGTGATAGACCCGGATGACGGGGTCTGCGCCATTGGCTCCGGCGGCAATTACGCCCTGGCCGCCGCCCGGGCACTGGTGCAAAACACCCAGCTGCCGGCGCGGGAGATTGCCGAAAAGGCATTGCGCATCGCCGCTTCCATCTGCGTGTTTACCAACGACAACATCACCGTGGAGGACGTATGACGAAAATTGCGCTGACCCCGCGGGAAACCGTGCGGGAGCTGGACCGCTATATCATCGGGCAGACGGAGGCCAAGCGCCAGGTGGCCATTGCCCTTCGCAACCGCTACCGCCGCGCCCAGGTGGAGGAACCCCTGCGGGATGAGATCTTCCCCAAAAACATCCTGATGATTGGCCCCACGGGCGTGGGCAAGACCGAGATCGCCCGCCGCCTGGCGAAGCTGGTGAACGCGCCCTTTGTGAAGGTGGAGGCCACCAAGTTCACTGAGGTGGGCTATGTGGGGCGTGATGTGGAGAGCATCATCCGTGACCTGGTGGAAAACGCCATCCGCATGGTGAAGCAGGAGCACCAGGACCGGGTGCGCCTCAGGGCTGAGGTGCTGGCGGAAGACCGCCTGGTGCAGCTGCTGGCCGACCCGCCCAAGCAGGCCTCAAACCCCATTGACATCCTGCTACGGGGCAGGCAAAAGGAGCCGGAGCAGAGCGAGGAGGAGCGCCAGCGCCTCACCTCAAGGCGCGGGGATCTGCTCACCCAGCTTAGGGAAGGACAACTGGAAGACCGGGAGTTGGAGATCGAGGTGGAGGAAACCGCCCCGCAGCTGGAGGTGGGGGGTTCTTCCATTAACATCGGCGATATGATGGGCGGCATGATGCCCAAGCGCATGAAGCTGCGCCGGGTGAAGGTGAAGGAGGCCCGCCGCATCCTGGTTGAGGAAGAGGCCCAGAAGCTGATCGACATGGATGCTGTCAAGGAGGAGGCCATCAAGCGGGCTGAGCAGGACGGCATCGTTTTCATCGACGAGATTGACAAGATTGCCGGCCGCTCCATCGGCGGCGCAGGCCCTGATGTCTCCCGGGAGGGGGTGCAGCGGGATATTCTGCCGATTGTTGAGGGCAGCGTGGTGAACACCAAGCACGGCAGCGTGCGCACGGATTTCATGCTCTTTATCGCTGCCGGCGCCTTCCACGTGGCCAAGGTGACCGATCTGATCCCGGAGCTGCAGGGGCGATTCCCTGTGCAGGTGCAGCTTAAGAGCCTGACCAAGGAGGACTTTGTCCGCATCCTGAGCCAGCCGGACAACGCGCTGACGCTGCAGTATTCTGCGCTGCTGGCGGTGGATAAGGTGCGCCTCACCTTTGATGAGGACGCCCTGGAGGCCATCGCCCAGGCCGCCTGCAACATGAACGACGCGGGGGAGAACATCGGCGCCAGGCGTCTGCACGCCGTGTTTGAGGATTTGCTGGAAGATATCTCCTTTAACGCCAGCGGGGGTGAGATGCCCGAGGTGGAGATGAAAATCACCGGGCAATATGTCAGGGAGCATGTGAAAGCCGCCAAGGAGAGCGACCTGCACAAGTATATCCTATAAGAAATTTCTGATGACGCCCCAGGAGGCAATCAGCTGGGGCAGGCGCCAGGCCGCATTGGCGGCGCTGGTGGAGGGCAGCGCAAGGGCCGGGATATCCGGCTTGGGCGCTGCCCTTTTCTCATAGAGCCTGGTCGCTGTGCCGCCGTTTAGCAGGATGACCCGGATGCCTGTTGCTGCGATGATATCAGCAATGGGGTTTACCTGCGCGTTTTTGATGGAGAGATCGCTGGAGCCTGTGATCTCACAGCTGGCGATCACATCCCACAGCGCAATGCGGTGTTTTTCAAGCAGGCGCTGCTTGCTGACAAGGTCAGCCGGCAGTTCTTCTTCAAGCAGTGCCGCAAGCACTTGCCAGAAGCGGTTTTGCGGATGCCCATAATAAAAGCCCTCCGCCCGGGAGCGCACTGAAGGAAAAGAGCCAAGAATCAGAACCCGGCTGTTGCGGCTGATAAAGGGCGGGAAGGGGTGGGCGATGGGCATGGCCTGTTCCTTTCATCATGGCAGTGAGACAAGTATATCAAACCCGGATTCGGCGGGCAATTTCTTGCCCGCCGGGTATGCCCATGGTATAATCCTTAAGGCTACTGCCAAAGGAGACTTTATGTTAAACAAGCTGAAGGAACTGTTTGGGATGGGAACAGAGGCGCAGCTCAAGCCGCTGCGCAAGCAGGCGGATGAGATAGAGCTGCTGGAGCCCACCTATGAAAAGATGACCGATGACCAGCTCAAGGCGCAGACCGCGCTGTTCAAGGAGCGCTATGCCAAAGGCGAGACGCTGGATGACCTGCTGCCCGAGGCTTTTGCGGTGGTCAGGGAGGCCTCAAGGCGAACCCTTGGCCTGAGGCCCTTCAATGTGCAGCTCATCGGCGGCATTGTGCTGCATCAGGGGCGCATCGCTGAGATGAAAACCGGTGAGGGCAAGACCCTCACCGCCTGCCTGCCGGCCTACCTCAACGCCCTCACCGGCCAGGGCGTGCATATCGTGACTGTCAATGACTACCTGGCCAAGTTCCAGGGAGAGGACATGGGCAAGCTCTTTCGCTTCCTGGGGATGACGGTGGGGGTGATCGTCCATGACCTGGACAACGACCAGCGTCGGGCTGCCTATGCCTGTGACATCACCTATGGCACCAACAACGAGATGGGATTTGACTACCTGCGTGACAACATGGTGATCTATGAGAAGGAGCGGGTGCAGCGGGGGCACATTTACGCGATTGTGGACGAGGTGGACTCCATCCTCATCGACGAGGCGAGAACGCCGCTGATCATCTCAGGCCAGGGCGAGAAATCCACCGACCTGTATGAGCGGGCTGATCGTTTTGTGAGCAGGCTCAGGGCAGAAAGCGACTACACTGTGGAGGAGAAGGAGCGCACGGCGGTCTTCACCGAGGAGGGCACGCGCAAGGCTGAACAGGCCTTCTCCATCGACAACCTCTCAGACCCCGAGAACAACGAGCTGAACCACCACCTGATCCAGGCGCTGAAGGCCAATGCGCTGTTTAAGCGGGACGTGGACTATGTGGTGCAAAACGGCGAAGTGGTGATCGTGGATGAATTCACCGGCCGCCTGATGGTTGGGCGCCGCTATTCTGACGGCCTGCACCAGGCCATCGAGGCCAAGGAGCATGTGCAGGTGGAGCGGGAGAGCAAGACCCTGGCCACCATCACCTTCCAGAACTATTTCCGCATGTATAAAAAACTCTCCGGCATGACCGGCACCGCCAAGACCGAGGAGGAGGAGTTCCAGGGCATTTATGCCCTGGACGTGGTGCAGGTGCCCACCAACATGCCCATGATCCGCCAGGATTTAAATGACATGGTCTACCGGGGCGTGAAAGGGAAATATGGTGCCGTGGTGGATGAGATTGAGGCCCGGCACAAAACCGGACAACCGCTGCTTGTGGGCACGATCTCCGTTGAGGTATCGGAGCTGCTCAGCACCATGCTCAGCCGCCGGGGCGTGTCCCACGAGGTGCTCAATGCCAAGCACCATGCCCGGGAGGCCTCCATTGTTGCCCAGGCCGGACACTTTGGCGCGGTGACCATCGCCACCAACATGGCTGGCCGCGGCACCGACATTCTGCTGGGCGGCAACCCGGATTATCTGGCCCGTCGCACACTCCGCCAGGAGGAAGTGCCCGAGGAGATCATTGAGGAAGCCTCCGGCCGCAGCGAACAGGTGAGTGAAGAAGTGCTGGAAGTGCGAAAGCGCTATAACCAGCTGAAGGAAGAGTATAAAAAAACCACCGATGTGGAGCATGACAAGGTGGTGGCTCTGGGCGGCCTGCACATCATCGGCACCGAGCGGCATGAGAGCCGCCGCATTGATAACCAGCTGCGCGGCCGCGCCGGGCGCCAGGGCGACCCGGGCTCCAGCCAGTTTTTCATCTCCCTGGAGGATGACCTGATGCGCCTGTTTGGCGGGGAGCGGATTGAGCCCCTCATCGCCAAGATGGGCATGGATGAGAACGAGCCGCTGGCCGCCGGCATGCTCACCAAGCAGATCGAAAACGCCCAGAAGCGCATTGAAAGCCGCAACTATGAGATCAGAAAACACGTGCTGCAGTACGACGACGTGATGAACCAGCAGCGCGAGGTGATCTACCGCCAGCGCGGCCAGGTGCTGGAAGGTGAGGATATGCAGGGCGCCATCACCGGCATGGTGGATAAACTGCTGGAGGAGGCGGTGACCCGTTTTTGCGCCGGGGAGAACAAGGACTGGGATGTTCCGGGGCTTGCGGAGTATGTGGAGCGGCTGTGCATCCCCCACGGGACGATCAAGGCCAACCAGGATGCCATCGCGGGCTTTGACAAGGAGGGGCTGACCGCCTTCCTGAGAAAGACAGCCGCGGATTTCTATTTCAAGCGGGAACAGGAGATCGGGGCTCTGGGCATTGACATGCGGGAGCTGGAGCGTTCAGTGCTCCTGCGCTCGGTTGACACCCGGTGGATGGATCACATCGACGCCATGGACCAGCTGCGGGACGGCATCGGGCTGAGGGCCTATGCCCAGCGCAACCCGGTCAACGAGTATAAATTGGAGAGCTATGACATGTTTGACGAGATGTCCCGGCTCATCCAGGAGGACACGGTGCGTCAGCTCTTCCAGCTGCGCATCCAGCGCGCGCCTGAGCGCCGCCAGGTGGCCAGACCCATGGCCGAGGGCACTGCCACAGGGGCCGGCGCCAAGGGCAGCCAGCCGGTGGTGAAAAAACCGGGTGAGAAAGTGGGCCGCAACAGCCCCTGTCCCTGTGGCAGCGGGAAAAAGTACAAGCACTGCCATGGCATGGCCGGGCGGACCGAATAAGGGAACAACAGACAGATGATCATTTTGCTAGAGGATATCAAACTGCGCCTGGAGGCGCTGAAAAACCAGCTGGAGGAGATCCGCGGCGGCCTGCACATCGAGCAGATGCAGCGGGAGCTGGTGGAGTTGAAAGAGGAGATGGGCGCCCCTGGCTTCTGGGATGACCTGGAGCGCTCCACCCAGGTGAACAAGCGCATTGCGGCCATTGAGAACAAAATCGGCCATTTTGAGGACCTGGTAAACCAGCGGGAAGACCTGGAAGTGATGGTTGAGCTGGCCCAGGAGGAAAACGACGAAAGCACCGCCAATGAGGTGACCCAGGAGTTGGACGCCCTTGCTGAAAAGGCCGAGGCCCTGGCCCTTGAAACCCTGATGCGGGGAGACTATGACCAGTCAAACGCGGTGCTCTCCCTCCACGCCGGGGCTGGCGGCACTGAGGCCCAGGACTGGACCAGCATGCTCTACCGCATGTACACCCGCTATTGCGAGCGGATGGGGTTCAAGGTGACGGTGCTGGACTATCTGGATGGTGACGAGGCGGGGGTCAAGTCGGTCACCTTTGAGGTGGACGGTGACAACGCCTATGGTTACCTGCGCGGCGAAAAGGGCGTGCACCGGCTGGTGCGCATCAGCCCCTTTGATTCAAACGCCAGGCGGCACACCTCCTTTTCCTCCCTGGACGTGGCCCCGATGCTGGAGGAAGCCGGGGCCATTGAGATCAACATGGAAGAGGTGCGGGTGGACACCTACCGCTCAACCGGCGCTGGCGGCCAGCATGTCAACAAGACTGACTCTGCCGTGCGCATGACCCACATGCCCACCGGCATCGTGGTGTCCTGCCAGAATGAGCGCTCCCAGGTGCAAAACCGGGAGATGTGCATGCGCATGCTGCGTTCAAAGCTCCTGGAGTTGCGCGAGCGGGAGAAGGAGGAGCAGATGGCCCAGATCAAGGGCGAGATGAAGAAGATCGAGTGGGGCAGCCAGATTCGCTCCTACGTGTTCCAGCCCTATACCATGGTCAAAGACCATCGCACGGGCTTTGAGTCCGGCAATATTGACGACGTGATGAACGGCAACCTGGACGGCTTTGTCACCGCGTATCTGAAAATGCAATGATCCCCGCCAGAAAGAAGAAAAGGGCAGCCTGGATGTTGGGGCTGATGATTTTCATTGGCCTGATTGCCTATACGGCCTGGGCTTTCACAGCGCCTGCCTACCGGGCTGATGCGCTGGTGGCCGGTTTTGCGCGTTTTGGGGATTTGGATGCGGCCGGGATTTCGGAAAAAGACCTGCAGAGGGTGGGTGAAGGCCTCGCTGGCTACCTGCGGGGGGACAATGCCACACCTCAGGTGCAGGTGACGCGGCATGGCCTGGCCCAGGATGCCTTTTCTGAGCGGGAGGTCCGCCACATGCCCGATGTGAAGCGGCTGACCGATTGGGGCAGGTTTATCTGGCGCATCGGCCTGGTAGCGGTGGCTTTGCTGGGGGCTGATGCCCTGCGCGCGGCCAGTGACAAGGATGGGGATTACCCCAACATCGCGGGCAAGGCCATGCTGGCAGCGGGGCTTGTGTTTTTGGGGCTGATGGCCCTTTTTGTGGTGTGGGCATTGGCTGACTTCACGGGCCTGTTTTATCAGCTGCACCACTGGCTTTTCCCCAATGACCTGTGGCAATTGGACCCCATGCATCACCTGATGATTCAGCTGATGCCGGAGGGTTTTTTTGTGGATTATGCCCTGGCAGCCATCAAGCGCCTGGCCTGGCTGCTGCTGGTGTTTCCGGCGGCGATCATATTGCTGCGCTTGCCCAAGGCGAAGGGGGCAGCATGAAGTATTTTGAGCGGATGAAGCTTCAGGCCGCACAGCTGGTGAAGAAAGAACCTCTGCGTATCCTGGCAATCGAAAGCTCCTGCGATGAGACAGCGGCAGCGGTGGTGGAGAATGGCCGGATAATCCGATCCAATCAAGTGTATTCTCAGATCGCCATGCACATCCCCTATGGCGGGGTGGTGCCGGAGATCGCCAGCCGCTCCCACATTGAAAAACTGGACGCGGTGACGACCAGGGCGCTTGAGGAAGCGGATCTCTCACTGCAGGATGTTGACGCGGTGGCCGTCACCCAGGGGCCGGGGCTGGTGGGGGCGCTGCTGACCGGGCTTAGCTACGCCAAGGGGCTGGCCTTTGGGCTGGATAAGCCCCTCCTGGCGGTCAACCACATCGATGGGCATATCTGCGCCAACTATCTGGCCCATCAGGATCTAAAACCGCCTTTTTTGTGCCTGGTGGTATCCGGCGGCCACAGCCACCTGGCGGAGGTGGGGGAGCATGGCTTTACCCTCCTGGGCTGCACCCAGGACGACGCCGCCGGAGAGGCCTTTGACAAGGCGGCACGGGTGCTGGGGCTTCCCTATCCGGGGGGCCCGCATCTGGATGACCTGGCGGAGCAGGGGAACCCGCAGAGCCATTTGCTGCCCTTGCCCCATCCACCGGGGCAGTATGACTTCAGCTTTTCGGGGCTGAAAACCGCGTTTATCAACCTTGTACACAACCTGGGCCAGAAAGGGGAGGCAGCGAACCCCGCAGACCTGGCCGCCAGCTTTCGCCACACGGTGGTAACCCACCTGTGTGAGCGCACCATGCAGGCCTGCCGGGACAAAGGCTGGCGCGCCCTGGCCCTGGCCGGGGGTGTGTCGGCCAACCGGCTGCTGCGCCGGGAGCTAGCTGCGCGCTGCGAAAAAGAGGACATCCGTCTGGTGATGCCACCGCTGTTCCTGTGCGGGGACAATGCTGCCATGATCGGGGCAGCGGGCTATGGGATGCTAAAAAGGCTTGAGGTTGCAGCGCCTGATGTGAACGCTGAGCCGGGGCTCCGGCTATTCGGTGGATAGGGTGATGCGGTGAATTTCAGGCAGGGTGCCGATGCGCATGGGAAGTACAGAGGTGCCCACCCCGCAGGAGACGAAGATGTCAGCCCCATTCTCCCTGACCCAGCCCATGCGGTAGCGATCTCCATAGCGGCTGGAAGCGTGCAGGCTGCGGCCCCTGGGCGCTATCTGCCCGCCGTGGGTGTGGCCGCACAGCGCCAAGTCAAAAGCAAAGCCCGCCTCCCTGGCCACGGGGATCAGGTCCGGGGAGTGGGGCATGAAGACAACAAAGTCGGCATCCCGGGTTTCCTCAATCAGGGGCCTGAAGTTGGGGAAGCCCGCCAGGATGTCATCGGGGGCGCAGAAGGCCATGGTCTTGCCTTCCCGCACCATCCGCCAGGTTTCGTTGCGCAGCGGGGTTATTCCTTTGGCGCGCATCTTGTCCTTCAGCCGGGTGATGTTGGCTCCCCTGCCCATATGGTCGTGGTTGCCGATGGCGGCCAGGACCGGCGTATCCGCGGGGAAGGGCGGGATCAGGTCAAAAAAGGCTTCGGCTGTCAGGGCGTCTTCGCCATAGTCGCCGCCCAGCAAGATCAGGTCGCTGCCAAGCCCGGCGATGAGATGGGCTACCTCAAGCGCCCGGGCGCTGTCCATGTAGCTGCCGTAGTGGATATCAGAGGCGTAGGTGAGGGTCAGGCCTGAAAAAGCCGCAGGCAGCTTGGCAGAGGCATAAGCCTCTTCCCTTGTCTGCAGGCGGGTGGCCTGATAGAAGGGGCGCAGCCACCTCTGGTCTGTGGGGATGCGCTTCAAAACCGGGGTGAGGAGGGTGCGGGCGAGGTGTTTAAGCATCGGCAGTCCTTGTCTTGCATTCTGACGCCCCTGCAGGCGCTGCTTGTTAATATACCACAACCGTGGGAAAAGAGGTCAACCGGCTTCATGAAGAAATTTATCTGTCTGCTGCTGATTCTGATGGCGCTCCTCCTGGCGGGCTGCCAGGCGCTAAAGCCCGCTGCCACCGCGCAGCCGAAACCTGCGCCCACGGCCGCTGTGACCGCAGTTCCCGCCGAAGAGAACAAGGCCGACCTTCCGGATGAGGCAGGCTTTTATACCACCGCGGAGGATGTGGCGGCCTATCTGGTGGCCTATCAAAAGCTGCCCCGCAACTTCATCACCAAGGCGGAGGCGAGAAAACTGGGCTGGCCCGGAGGTGACCTGAGGCCCTATGCCAAGGACCGCGCCATCGGGGGTGACCGTTTTGGCAATTATGAGGGTTTGCTGCCGGACAAGAAGGGCCGTGTGTATTATGAATGTGATATCGACACCCTGGGAAAGGCCTCCCGGGGAGCCAAACGCTTGGTGTATTCAAACGATGGCCTGATCTATTACACGAAGGATCATTACGAGTCCTTCACGATGCTTTATGGGGAGGGTGGCCATGCGACGGATTGAACTGGACGGGCGCAAGATGGATACCCGGGCCATGGCCCATCAACACATCAAGGAGGCGCTGGGTCTGCCTGAGTATTATGGCTCCAACCTGGATGCCCTGCACGACTGTTTGGGGGAGATGGCGGGTGCCCACATCACGCTGCGCTATGCCAACGCCCTGCGCAACGCTCTGGGGGTTTACGCGCAGCAGCTGATCCGGGTGTTTGAAGACGCGGCCCGGGAGCGGGCCGACCTGGTGTTTGTGATCAAGGCTCCTTAGACGCCTGTTCCTCAATGGCCTTCATCACCGCGTCAAAGGCCTCGCCGATGGACCCGGTGATCAGCAGATCCGCCTGACGATCCATCATGGTGGGGGATTTGTTGATGATGACGATTTTCCCTGAACACAGGGTGACATAGGATGCGGCGGGATAGACGGTGAGGGAGGTGCCGCCGATGATGAGCAGATCGCTTTTTTCAATCTCCCGGATGGCGCGGTGGGTCACGTCCGGGTCCAGCGCCTCCTCATACAGCACCACATCGGGCTTGATAAGCCCGCCGCAATCACACCGTGGAGCGCCCGCGCTTGCCATCACCCTCTCCAGGCTATACGCCTTGCCGCAGCACATGCAGCGGTTGCGCAGGACGCTGCCGTGCAGCTCCAGCACGTTTTTGGACCCTGCCGCCTGGTGCAGGCCATCGATGTTCTGGGTGATGACCGCCTTCATCCTGCCCATCTCCTCAAGCCTTGCCAGTGCCAGGTGGCAGGCGTTTGGTTTGGCCTGGGGATAGACCATCTTGGTCGTGTAAAACTCGTAGAACATCTCAGGATTGCTCAGGAAGAAGGAATGGCTGATGATCTCCTCCGGCGGGATACGCCCCTTCTCCTGATACAGCCCCTGGTCGCTGCGGAAGTCCGGGATGCCGCTTTGGGTGGATACCCCGGCGCCGCCGAAGAACACTGGATATTTTGAGGCACTGATCATCCGCGCCAGCTGTTTGATAGCATTGATGTCCATATTCAGACTCCTTTCTATGCTGCTTGTCCCCAGTATAGCAAAACCGACCCCTGTATCAAATCTGCACAAGCACACCAAAAAAACTTTGGCGAAACTCCCAGTAGGAATATGGGGGCTTGATGGCCTATAATATGGGCAGAGCAATATGCCAGTTGATTGATGAGGAGGTTAAGATATGGCCAGTGTATCTCTGAAGCACATCTACAAAATCTACCCCGGCAATGTGACCGCGGTGAGCGATTTCACCCTGGACATCGAGGACAAGGAATTTATCGTGCTGGTTGGCCCTTCAGGCTGCGGCAAGTCCACCACGCTGAGGATGGTGGCGGGCCTTGAGGAGATTTCAGACGGTGAGCTCTACATCGGTGAGCGCCTGGTCAACGACGTGGCCCCCAAGGACCGGGACATCGCCATGGTGTTCCAGAACTATGCCCTTTATCCCCATATGACGGTGTATGACAACATGGCCTTTGGGCTGAAGCTGCGCAAAACCCCCAAGGATGAGATCAAGCGCCGGGTGGAAGCCGCTGCCATGATCCTCGACATCGAATACCTGCTCAACCGCAAACCCAAGGCGCTCTCCGGCGGACAGCGCCAGCGCGTGGCCCTGGGCCGTGCCATCGTGCGGGAGCCCAAGGTCTTCCTGATGGACGAGCCGCTGTCAAACCTGGACGCCAAGCTGCGCGTGGCCATGCGCACGGAGATCACCAAGCTCCACCAGCGCCTGCAGACCACCTTCATCTACGTCACCCATGACCAGACCGAGGCCATGACCATGGGTTCCCGCATCGTCATCATGAAGGACGGCTTCATCCAGCAGGTGGATACCCCGCAGAACAACTATGATTTCCCCAACAACAAGTTTGTGGCCGGCTTCATCGGCAGCCCCCAGATGAACTTCTTTGATGTGAAGCTGGAGAAAGAGGGCAGCCAGGTGGTGGCCGTGTTTGGTGAGAACAAAATCGTGGTGCCGGATGAAAAACTCAGGAAGTTCAAGGATGAGAGCGTCATCGGCAAGGAAGTGGTGATGGGCATCCGGCCTGAGAACATCTCCGATGACCCGGCCGAGGTTGCCGCCCATCCCAACGCCGCCTTCAAGGTGCACGTGGAGGTTACCGAGCAGATGGGTTCAGAAACCTATCTCTACCTCTCCACCACTGGCAAAGCTGATAATGTTATCGCCCGGGTTGACCCGCGCACCAAGACTCACATCGGCGACGATATCCAGGTGGTGATGGACACCAGCCGCCTGCACTTCTTCGACAAGGACACCGAGGAGACGCTGCTGAGCCGCTGATGGCGGCGGAAAGCCTGTTTTTGCCTGATTCTGATGGGGAGAGCGTTGATATAAGCGCGCTCCTCATCAGTTTTTTCCGTCCTTCTGTCTTGGGTTTGGCACAGATCCAGGGGAATTCACTTTCTTGTAATATATTACGTTTCATCAATAACAGACTTTGGTATGAATGCCTGTTCCTGTGGACAGAGGCTGGGATAAGAGCCGGGTTTTCCCTGTGGATAAGTCTGGGGTGATTTTACACAATGTACATATTCATTCCCCCTGAAGGGGGTTTTGCAAGGGATTTTGAGCTTTTTCTGTGGATAAGCCTGTGGATATTGTGGATAGAATGCATGTTTGCCTTTCATAGGGCCCCTCTGCATATACATGCCGCTGGGATGGCGTGAAGCCCGGCCAAAGCGCCTTTTGAAGGTGCATAAATAGTAATGAATGGTAAACATTATGCGTTGATGCAGGGATTTTGATTGGGGATGCCATGTGGATATTCATGATATCATGCAAGCCATTTTGACAGGCTGAACAATGTAAAATCGAACCGTGCCCGCTTGTTGTGGCGGCTGCGCGGATTTGGTATACTTCAGAGGTACATTCACAGGAGGGCGGGATTGATCCATATCATCGCAGTGGGCAGGCTGAAGGAAACGCATTACCGGCAGGCGGCGGCGGAATATGAAAAGCGCCTGGGCCGCTTTACGGCGCTAAAAATCACTGAGCTTCCGGACGAAAAGGAGCCGGACCGCCCTTCGGCTGCCCTTGAGGACAAGGTGAAACGAGCAGAGGGGGAGCGCATATTGAAACTCATCCGCCCCAGGGACCGGGTGGTGGCGCTGTCTATTGATGGCGCACAGGAGGACAGCGTTGTCTTCAGCCAGCGGGTGAGAAGGCTGCACGAGGCGCCGGATGACGCAGTGTTTGTGATCGGCGGTTCCCTGGGACTGTCGGATGATGTCTTAAGGCGGGCTGATGAGCGGCTTTCCCTGTCCAGCCTCACCTTTCCCCATCAGCTGGCACGGGTGGTGCTGCTGGAGCAGCTCTACCGCGCCTTCAAGATCCTGGCAAATGAGAGGTATCATAAATAGTGCACCTCACACAGTTGCGCCTGCACGATTTTAGGAGCTATTCCCAGGTGACCATCATGCCGCCTGGGGGGGTTACTGTGTTTGTGGGCGAAAATGGCGCGGGAAAGACCAATTTGCTGGAGGCCATCCACCTGTGCTGCCTGGGGAAGAGCCACCGCACCCCCTTTGACCGGGATATGATACGCATCGGCTGCAAAACCAGCGCTGTCTATGCCCGGGTGCAGCGCCATCTGACCAAGGACGAGGTGGGAGTGCGGCTGTTCAGCCAGCAGAACATGCGCAAGACCATCTATGTCAACGGCAAGACCGTGCCCCGGATTGGGGAGCTCATGGGGCACATGACCTGCGTGATGTTCTCGCCTGAGGACATGGCGATTGTGAAGGGGGCGCCCCAGGTGCGCCGCAGCTTTCTGGATATGCTCCTGTCCCAGTGCCAGCCGGCCTATTTTTATGCCATCCAGACCTATCATACAGCGCTGAAACAACGCAACGCGCTGCTGAGGCTCCTGGCCCGGGACCGGGGCAGCCCCAAACAGCTGGAGGTTTGGGATGAGCAGTTGGCCAAGGCCGCCGCCCCCATTGTGCGCATGCGCCAGGAAGCAGCCATGACCTTGAGCGACCTGGCCAAGGAGCATTACAGCTTTATTTCCGGCCATGAGCCGGAGGTATTTGTACTCCGCTATCAGGGCAGCCTTTCAGGCCCCAAGGACCCGGGGGAGATGCTGATGGATCAATTGGCCACCTCCAGGCTGGATGATATCCGCCGCCTCACCACCAGCTTTGGACCCCACCGGGATGACCTGCGCCTGGTGCTTGCAGGGCAGGAGATGCGCAGCTTTGCTTCCCAGGGGCAGATGAGAACAGCGGTGCTGGCCATGCGCCTGGCGGAGATCAACATCCTCACCCGGGCGCACCGGGATGCGCCGCTGCTGCTGCTGGATGACGTGCTCAGCGAGCTGGATGAGGGCCGCCGGGCCAGGCTTATGGGCAGGCTTGGCAATATGCAAACCTTGCTGACCACCACCGATCTGGATACCCTGGCCGGCATGAAGCCTGACTGTGTGCTCCAGGTGAAGGACGGACAGGTGATCAGCCCATGAACCAGCGGCTGGGAATATCCATCACCGCCTGGCGCCAGGCAGCCAGAAACTGGGCCGCTCCCTGAAAGCGCTTGGCGGGGTCGGGCTGGGTGGCCCGTTCCGCCACAGCGTAAAGCGCTGGTGTCCCCTCCCATTGCCGGGGAGAGGGCGCATCGCGGTGACCAAAGAAGGTATGGGCCAGCATGCCCAACTGATAGACATTGGTGGCTTCATCCAGTTTGGCGCCGGCCTTGTATGCCTCTGGCGCCAAAAACCAAGGGGAGCCGGGCAGCCGGCCCCGGTGGTTGACAGCGGGCATGCGCATGAAATGATCCACCGAGGAGAAAATAGCCCGCTCCTGTTCAAAATCAACCAGGATGTTCTGATCAGCAATGCCTGAGGTGATATAGTCAAGGCCTGACGCCATGGTAATAAACTCCGCCAGGCCGTCAAAAAGCGCGAAGCGTTTGCCAGGCGGAAGCGCGCGCAAGCGGTGCATGTGCACATCCATGGGCGCCAGGGCGAAGCCAGGGAACCAGGGGAAGACGATGCCAAAGCCCTGAGCGGTTTCAAAGGCGTCAAGGTGAGGGGTGAGGCAGCGATGCCTGAGGGATTGATAGACCTCATCAGCTTCCCTGAGCCGGGCAACCGCCTGGCGCGGATCCCCCGCATAGCCCAGGGTGGAGGCGCCGGCATATTTGATGAAATAACGCTGACCCTCATCCTCTGTCCCCAGGCCCAGGTGCCCGGAGATCAATTGGTCAAACACGCAGAACACCCGCCCAAAGCGGCCTGTCCAGCTCAGGTCATGAGGAGCTTTGAGCCGGATGGGCAGGCCGTCAACCAAATAATACACGATCCACCTCCCCTAACCTTGCTTGCATTCTATCTGATGCCTTATTATAATGCCTGTGGAACACAATAAGCAAAGCCTTTAGGCAGAAGGATGAGCATGCAGAAAATCTACGTCGTGGGACACCGGAATCCGGATACCGACTCCATTGTGTCCGCCATTGCCTACGCCTACCTGAGAAACCAGCTGGGGGACCGTCAGTATCAGGCCGCGCGCCTGGGTCCGGTGAGCGATGAGACGGCGCTGCTGCTTGACCGCTTTGATTTTGAAGCGCCGGAACAGATTTTCAACGTCAGAACCCAGGTGCAGGACCTGAACTTTGATACGCCGCCCTCCATCGGCTCCGGCGCTGCCCTGGCCCATGCCTGGAGCATTTTCCAGGATAACCGGGAGATCGGCAGCCTCCCCATCATCAAGGATGACGGAACGCTGTTTGGCATCCTTTCCCACTCCGACATCTTTGACTATGACATCAAGACCATCCAGCATCCCGTGGTGGATGACATCCCGCTGTTTAACCTGATCGGGGTGCTGGAAGGCAGCATCTGCCCGGGGGCTGACAGGGAGGTGGAGGTGGTATCCGGCGAAATCGCCATCGCCCTGCCCCATACCCACCTGCACAAGACCGTGCTGCATGAGGACAGCATCGTCATCTGCGGGAATCAGCCTGAGGCTATTGAGTACGCGCTGGAGCAGGGCGCAAGGGCGCTGATCATCAGCGAGGGGAAATTACCGGAGGAATTGGAAAGCTTGATCGGGGGGACGCTGGTGATTTCAACCCCCTTTGACGCCTACCGTGCCGCCCGCAGCATCATGCACGCGGTGCCCGTGGGCAGGCTGTGCCGGCGGGACAACCTGGTGAGCTTCCACCTGGATGATTATCTGGATGATGTGAAGGAGACCATGCTCCAAAACCGGCACAACGCCTATCCGGTGCTGGATGAAGATAATCGGGTGGTGGGCGTGCTCACCCGCTACCAGCTCATCCGCCCCCGGCGCAAGCGCGTGGTGCTGGTTGACCATAACGAGGTGGCCCAGTCAGTGGCCGGCCTTGACCAGGCGGAAATCCTGGAGATCATTGACCATCACCGCCTGGCGGATGTGCAGACATCCTCGCCCATTCTGGTGCGCAATGAGCCCATCGGCTCCACCACCGCCATCATCGCAGGGATGTTCCAGGAGCGGGGCATCACCCCCTCCCGCAAGCTGGCGGGGTTGATGGCAGCCGCCATCCTGTCTGACACCGTGATGCTCAAATCCCCCACCTGCACCGAGAAGGACCGGCTGATGGCGGAGAGCATGGCCCGCATTGGCCGGGTCACCATCCAGGAGCTGGGGGAGATCATGTTCAGCGCCACCAACCTGCAAAACAAGAGCACCCGCGACCTGTTTTTCGGCGATTATAAGGAGTTCCACATCGCTGACCACCTGGTGGGCATCTCCCAGATCACCTGCATCAACTCAAGAGAGCTGCTGGACGCGAGGCTGGAGGATTTTCTCAGCCTCATGAAGGAGATGAAAAAAGAGAAGGATTATGAGATGGTGCTGTTGATGGTGACAGACGTTCTGCGCAGCGGGACGGAATTGGTCTATGTGGGCAATGAGGCCATGGTGGAGCAGGCCTTCAACATGGTGGGCGAAAACAATCAGTTTTTCCTCCCGGGCGTGATGAGCCGGAAAAAGCAGGTGGTGCCCATGATTTCATTGATATGGGGGTAACCATAGACCAACAGGCGTTCCGTGCCTACCTGGAGGAACAGCCGGTGATCAGCTCCCACTGCCACCATTTGAAAGCGGATGAGCATCAAGGGATGGGGCTGTCAGGGCTCTTGCGGCAAAGCTATGTGAACTGGTGCCATGTGCCGGTGCCGGAAGGGGATGACCCGAAGGCCATAGAAAACTGGCTGCGCGCCGTGGGCACCCGCGGCTATTTTGTGTGGCTTGAAAAGGCACTGATGGATATCTATGGCATATCTGAGCGGATTTCAGCCAGCTCCTGGGAGAGTTTTGACCGGGCCATCCGCCTGGCACATCAGGATCCGGACTGGCACTTGAAGCTGCTGCGGGACAAGTGCCGCTACGAGGCAGTCTTTATGGATGCCTATTGGGCGCCGGGGGACGACCACGGGCATCCGGAGCTGTTCAAGCCGGTCTACCGGGTGAACAGCCTGTTCTATGGCTACAACCAGAGTGCTATGGACCATAACGGAAACAATTTTCAGCGGCTTGAAGGCACACATATTGCCGATATTGATGAGTACTTGCAGACGATGGAACGTGTGCTCCGGGAAAAGAAAAGGGCGGGCTGCGTAGCCTTCAAGTGTGCCCTGGCCTATGACCGGGGGCTTGATTTTGGACCAGGCAATCGGGCACAGGCGCAAAAAGCCATGGGACAGCACCCGGAGGCAGCGGATATCCGGGCTTTCCAGAACCTGGTGATGGACAAGATCTGCCAGGTGGCAGAGGAGATCAACATCCCCATGCAGATGCACACGGGCCTTGGCCTGATGAATCAAAGCCGCGCCATGGTGCTTCAGCCCCTCATTGCCCGGTACCCCCAGGTCACCTTCCTGATGATGCATGGTGGCTATCCCTGGACAAGCGACATCCCGGGGCTGTGCCATGTGTATGCCAACGTATGGGTAGACCTGTGCTGGCTGCCGCTGATCTCAACCTCTGCGGCAGTGCGCTTCCTGGATGAGCTGATCGATGTGTGCAACGCTGACCGCATCATCTGGGGCTGCGACAACTGGACGGGGGAGGAGAGCTACGCTGCCCGGCTCGCCTTTCTGGAGGTATTGACCCGGGTGCTGACCGGGCGCGTTGAGACGGGTCTGATGCGGGCAGATGATGCCAGGCGCTTTGGCCGGATGGTGCTGCATGACAACGCCCGGGCGTTGCTCAACAGATAAAACACCGCGGCTGCCGGGACAATCGGCAGCCGCGGTCTTGTTATGGCTTTGTCAATCCGCCGCGTAGGGTAGCATCGCCACGATTTCATTCTCAATATAGACGATATAGTAAAGGTTTGAACCATTCATCATATAATTGTTGCTGAAATCCTGGGCGTCAGCCGCGCGCACGGGATTTTGCTTGGTGCCATAGTAGAACAGGCAGTTGGGGCTGGTGTCGTACTTATAGAGATAGACGGTGTCGTTATAGAAGGTGGACAGGTTGGTGTTGCCCTGGTAGGTGAGGGTGACCAGGTCAGCGCTGATGGTGGCGACACCGCCCGCCTTCATATCTATCTGGGTGATATAGCCGGCAGATACCCGGGTGCGGTATTCGCTGGGGCGGCGCTGCAGGTAAACGGTGTAAGCGTTCTGGGTGGTGAGGGCGCCATTTTCATACGCTGATACGAGGATCTGAACAGCCTGGGGCTTATCGGTCATGTTGATGATCTGGGACTTCTGCCCGCTGGCAACCGGTTGGCCGTTCACTGTGACCTGGGAAGTGGGGGATGAGGTGACCGGGGTGAAGGTGATGCGGGACACCCAGTGGGCGACGGTGAGAAGGTAAGTGTTTTGCCAGGGATCAAAGCGATCCGGCAGCATGATGCCGGTATTGGGGGCGTTGTGGGTGAGGCTCACCAGGCGGTCAGGCGGCAGGGAGCTAGCCTGCTGGGCCAGGGCCAGGGGCGTGAGAGCCAGAAACAGCAGGGCTGCGATCAGGATGCCAACAGTTCTTTTCATATAATAAACCCCTCCTTGGTGGTGTTCTATCAATAAAACGCAGAACAAGGAGCGTTTCTTGCAATTTAGGCCAAATCAGGTTCTGATAAAGGCATCGTAGATGGCGCTGACGGTGTTATCCAGGTTTGCGTCATCCACCCCCAGGATAATGGACAGTTCGCTGGGTGCCTGGAGCATCGTGCGGATGCCGATGCCCTGTTCGCTAACGGCAGTGATCAGCCGCGCCGCCGTGCCGTATTGCCGGAACATTCCGACCCCCACGCAGGCGACCAGGGCGATGTTGTCCTCGGTATGGAGGGTGTCAGGGGCCACGGTCTGCTCAATCTCCCGCAGGATCACCTCGCGCTGGGCTTCCAAGGCCTTTGTGGCCACCAGCACGCACAGGGCATCGATGCCTGTGGGCAGGTGCTCGAAGTTGATGCCGTGGTTCTCAAATATTGTCAGCACCCTCCGGCCAAACCCCACCTCGTTGTTCATCTGGTTTTTCTCAACCACCACCATGGAAAAGCCCTTTTTGCCGGCGATGCCAGTGACCACCGGGATCTTTGCCTGGGAGCGGTAGGTGATCAGCGTCCCCGGGTGCAGCGGGTCATTGGTGTTGCGAATGCTGGTGGGGATGCCCGCCTTGCGTACCGGAAACACCGCCTCTTCATGCAGCACCGTGGCGCCCATGTAGCTCAGTTCCCGCAGCTCCCGATAGGTCAGGGAGGCGATGTACTGGGCATCTGGCACAATCCGCGGATCAGCAGCGCGAAAGCCGGTCACATCGGTCCATATCTCCAGCAGCTCTGCATCAAGAGCGCCCGCGATAAGGGCGGCAGAGGTATCGCTCCCGCCGCGGGAGAGGGTATGGATACCCCCCCGGCTGTCAGCCCCGTAAAAGCCGGGAATGACAGCACCTGGCAGCGGCAAAAGCGCCGTGCGCACGGCCTGGATGGTGGCATCATCATCCAGCTTGTCGCTTTGGTGGAAGCGCAAAAGGTTGGCCGCGTCAACAAAAGGGCGGTTGAGCCACCTGGCCAGAAGCTTGGCGCAGAGGTATTCCCCCCGGCTGACGGTGAAGGGAAGCGTCGCCCCCTCCCTGATGGCATGATAAATGGCATGCAGATCCTCATCAAGAAAGCCCGCCTCACCCAGGAGGCTTGCGATCTGCTGGAAGCGCTGGGTGATGTTGGCATACACCGGATCAATGGGTGCCTGCTTGGCTGCCAGCTGGTGGCAGGCGATGAGCAGATCGGTGATCTTCTGGTCAGAGTCATCCCGCTTGCCCGGGGCGGACACCACGATAAACTGACGGTCAAGGTCTGCATTCAAAATTCGGCGCACTTTTTCAAACTGCGCCGCGTCAGACAGGGAGGAGCCGCCGAACTTTGCCACGATCATCGCCTGTACCTCACAAAATAGATGTCTTGCCATTGTAGCGCTGCGGGAGTTGGCCTGTCAAACCGCTTTGGTGACAAAGGCAGGCGGCTATGGTATAATCCGGCCAGATTATGTGGAAGGCATGCGCCTTTTTCTGAAAGGGATTATGAAGCGGTTGAGCAAATCACAGCGGAGGATGATAATCAACATCGCGTTTATCATCGGCACATTGCTGTTGATGCTCTACCTGATCAGCCAGGCAGGAGACCTGGGGCAAATGGCCCAGGCTTTTCAAACGATCAACCTCCTCTGGCTGGTGGGGGCAGTGGCCTGTTTTTCACTCCATGTGCTGATCGAAGGCTTGTCGATCTTTCTTTTTTTTCGCTATCAGCAGGTGAAGGTGGGGCTTGGCTCCTGCTCGCTGGTTGGCCTGATCGGCATCTTCTATTCCAACATCACCCCGGCAGCGACCGGCGGGCAGCCTATGCAGGTCTTTGCCCTTAAAAAGCGGGGCGTGCCGCCGGGGGTGGGCACCTCTGCCCTGGCGGTGAAGTTCTTCTGCTGGCAGTGCGCGCTTCTGGCGGTGGGGGCGGTGCTGTGGGCGTTGTTTGGCTCCTTTGTCCATCAGGTGCTGGGTAGAACGGTATGGCTGGTGGTGGTGGGCTTTTTTTTAAACTCACTGATGGTGGCGGCGGTCATCATGCTGGCCATCAGCCGCAACCTTGTGCGCGCGATCATCATTTTTCTGGTCAACCTGGCGCACAAGGTGAAGCTGGTGAAGGATGTGGCCAAGACCTCTTCCCGCATGGACGCGGCGCTGAATGATTTTCACGCCAGTGTGGAAATCCTCACCAAACAGCCCTTGCAGTTTTTGTCGCTGCTGGGGCTTTCGGTGCTGCAGGTGACCGCGCTCATGAGCGTGATCTACTTCGTCTACCGGGGCTTTGGCCTGGCGGAAACGCCCTACATGAGGCTGCTCACCATCCAGTTTCTTCTTTATATCACCGCATCATTCACCCCGCTGCCCGGGGCCTCCGGCGCCCAGGAGGGTGGCTTCTATTTGTTTTTCAAGTCCTTTTTCCCGGATGGCACCTTGTTTGCAGCGCTGTTGATCTGGCGGTTTATCTCCTATTATCTGTTCATCATCGTTGGCTTCTTTGCCGTGGTGATTGACCAGACCTATGCCAGAAGGCACCGGGATAAGGGACCGCCGGCGACAGGGTGGAGTGCAAAGCCGTGAGATGTCAGGCGCCGGTTACATCTCAAGCAGCCGCTTGGCATCGGTGATCTCCAGGTCCCGGGCGCCGGCCAGGGACTCCAGGTGGTGGGTGAGCTCATGCTTGAGAACCGCCATGATGCGGGCCTTGCTCCGGGCGTCATCCGCCATGTCGGGGTAAACGCGCATAAAGGAACCATAAAACAGCACGATGCCCCGGCCCATGCTGTGGCTGGCCCGATATTCACCCAGGGTGTAGGCCGGGTTTCCGGATCCGGTGCCTCGATTCAAACGGTGGCTCTCCACAACGCCGATGCCCAGGTTGAGGTCTTTGAAGATCTCCTGGGGGAGCTGGCTAACTGCCTCTTCCAAAAGCCGGGTGAACTGATCAACGCTTAGCCGGGGATTGTCCATCACTTGCCTGCCTTTATCGCTTTGTTGCCCACATTATACCAGATCTTGTGCAGGCGTCATCAGCATGGTATGATCCATGCCGCGCCAGCCGCACTGAGAACACAGGGAGGAAGACTTGAAGACATTGATTTGCGCTCACCGGGGCGCATCCGGCTACGCACCGGAGAACACACTGGAGGCTTTTCAGCTGGCGGTGGAGCTGAAGGCGGAAGCGGTGGAGCTGGATGTCCACCTCACACGCGACAAAGAGCTGATCGTCGCCCATGACGAGAGGATTGACCGGGTGTCAAACGGCAGCGGGCTGATCAGCCAATTGTCCCTGAGGGATATCAAAAAGCATATCTTCAATGCCACCCAGCCCGCCTACCAGGAGGCGAAGGCGCCCACCCTGGAAGAGGTGTTTGACCTGTTGATGGAGACAGACCTGCTCATCAACGTGGAGCTGAAAAACAGCCGCATCCCCTACGAGGGGATGGAGGAAAAGTGCATCGACCTGGCCCACCGCAAGGGGATGTCCGGGCGGGTGATCTATTCCTCCTTTAACCATCACTCCCTGCTGCGGGTCAAGGCCATCAAGCCCGATGCTGTATGCGGCCTGTTGTATGACTGCTGTATGATCGACCCCTGGGACTATGCCAAACGCCTGGGGATTGAAGCGCTGCACCCACACTATTCGGAGCTATTGCTAAATCCCGTGGAGTGTGAGGAGGCGCATAAGGCCGGCCTTCAGGTAAACACCTGGACGGTGAACGATGACCGGGACATGAAAAAGGTCATCCAGCTCAAGGCGGATATGCTCATCACCAACTACCCTGACCGCGCCCTGGCGGTGCGCGATGCCTGAGCGCGCGGTTTGACGCGCATTCCAGAGCATGATAAAATTGACAAAACACAAGAAATAGAGAGGTTTTCAGATGGCAGGTCATTCCAAATGGGCAAATATCAAACATAAGAAGGGCAAGGCGGACGCGCAGCGGGGCAAGATCTTCACCAAAATCGGGCGGGAGATCGCCATCGCGGTGCGCGAAGGCGGGCCGGATCCCAGCACCAACGGCAAGCTGCGCGATGTCATCGCCAAGGCGAAAGCCAGCAACATGCCCAATGACAATATCAACCGCAGCATCAAAAAAGCGGCGGGGGAGAGCGAAAACGTCAACTATGAGGAGATCACCTATGAGGGCTATGCCCCCGGTGGCGTGGCGGTGATCGTGGAGGTGGTGACCGACAACCGCAACCGCACCGCCTCTGATGTGCGCCATGTTTTTGACAAAAACGGCGGCTCCCTGGGCACCACCGGCTCTGTAGGTTACCTGTTTGACCTGAAGGGCCTGATCCTCATCGAGCAGAGCGCAGCCCTGGTGGAGGATGAGGTGCTTATGCATGCGCTGGAAGCTGGCGCTGAGGATGTGGTGGTGACTGAAGAGGTGTTTGAAGTCTATACCGCGCCTGGAGACTTCTCCGCTGTCAGGGAAAACCTTGAGAATGCCGGCTACACCTTCCTCTCTGCCGAGCGCCCCAAGATCCCCCAGACCACCGTTGAGCTGACCGATGAGGAAACGCTTCAGAAGGTGCAGAAGCTGCTGGAAATGCTGGATGACAACGACGATGTGATGGAAGTGTATCACAACGCGGAGCTGCCGGAAGAGGCGGAGGAGGAATGAAAAAGCCTGGAAACCTTTTTTGAAAAAGCGTCCAGGACTTCAAAAACTTTATCCTTTTTAGTTTTTGCAGCGTACTATCCGGACCAATAATAAAATTCTTTGAAGTTTGGGGGCTTTCTTAAAAGAAAGCCCCCAACATCGTTCTCCGCTCCGGTTCTACCGCTGGGGGACTACGTCCACCACCGGGCTCCAGTCCTTGGTGGGCAGGTGCTGCATGGAGGCGGGATAGCGGCCAGGGGTGACCAGGACAAAGCCAAAGTCGCAGTTGAGGTTGCGGCCGCCGCTGGGCACCAGGATGTTGTCGGCACGGCCGGTGCCGCCCTCAGCGGGCACGATGACGCTGGCAACCAGGGGAAACTGGGTCTGGATGGTGGTGGGTTTGAGCTCCGCAGGCATGGAAACCACCACGGTGTAGGTGCCGGGGAAGAGGTCATCGATGAGGTAGCGGCCATATTCGTCAGTGGTGGCCTGGGTGATGGGCTGATTGTACTGATAGAGGGTGATGCCGATCCCGGGCACGCCGGGTTCATCGGCATCCTGCATGCCGTTGCCGTTCAGGTCAAGCCAGGCCACGTCGCCCAGCTTGCCCATGGCGCCCATGCCGATGTCCTGGGCGCTTTTCTTTTCGCCCATAGCGAGGGTGATGGTTTTGCTGTCCCCAGCTGTGGGGGAGGAGTCAGAGGTGATGAGGCTGGGGCGGGTTTCGGTGTCCATGCTGCGGGCGAAACGGTAGCCCTCGGGCAAAGTGCTTGAGAGGCTATAGTCGCCGGGGTAGAGCTTGTCAAAGGTGAAGCTGCCGTCATTTGCGCTGACGGCGCTTGCCACCGGGGCTCCCTGGGCGTTTTTCAGGGCAATGGTGAGCCCGGCAACACTACTTTGGCTGCCGTCCATGTTCCATACGCTGCCGCTGATGGCACCGTACTGCACAAAGCCCAGGTTCAGCAGCGGATTCTCAGCCGTCAGGCTGACGTTCACCTGCCAGTGCCCATCAGCGCCCACAGCGTCCTGAGGCTGGGTGAGCAGATGATCCTCAGGCAGTTCCGCCATGACCAGGTATTCCCCGGGGAAGACAGCGGGCAGGGCAAAGCTGCCGTTGGTGCCGGTGTCAAGGGCGTATTCAGCGCCGGTGGCGATGTGCCGGATGACGGCCTTGGCCGCATAGGGTTTATCGGCGTCCGGGTCAAAGGTGCCGTTCATGTTGTTGTCATAAAAAGCGGTGCCGGATACAGCGATGGGGCTGATGGCGGCGATGAGGTTGTCCTCTTTCACCTCGCCCATGGCGAAGTCAACCTCCTGGCTGGATTGGCCGGTGATATGAGGCGGCACAGGGGCAGAGGCGGTGGTGCCAATGGCAAGCCCTTCAGGCAGGCTGACTGCAAGCGTATACACGCCCGGGCGGACCCCGTCCAGCGTGTAGGCGCCGTTTTCATCAGTGGTGGCCGTATGGGCGGGGCCTTCGGGCGTGTTCAGCTGCACAGTGACACCGGGCAGCTTGCTGTCGCCCTCGTCTTCCAGGCCGTTGAAGTTCACATCCTTGAATGCGGTGCCCGAGAAGATCACCGTCTTAACCGCAAAGAGCGCTTCGGATGAGATCACTTCACCCGCGGCCACAGCAAAGGGTTGTGTGAGCCAGACGGTCTCCTCCTGGAGTGGCTGGCTAAACTTGGCGTGTGCGGGCAGCGTGTAGCGCAGCTTGTAGGTGCCGGGCAACGCGCCTTTCAGGGAGAAAGCGCCGGCTTCATCGGTGGTGGCGATGGTGAAGTCGCTCACCGGGTCATCGTTTTCGTCGGTCAGCTCCACCAGCACGCCGGGCAGCCCGCCAAGGCTGCCGCCAAAGCCCTCGCGTTCATCCCCCAGGAGCACCTGGCCGTTCACAACGCCTGATTTGAAGGCGCCGGCGTCCAGGTTTTCAGCCCTCTGGCCAGGGGTGACGTGAATCATCGCGGTCTCGCCGTATTCCGGGGTCTGGGCGGTGATTTTGTTCTCCATCCCTGCGCCGGTCTGGGAAGGGCTGGAGAAGATATAGGGGGACTGGAGCATGACGCGCACCTTGTAATCCCCGGGCAAAAGGGGCTGCAGCTCAAAAGCGCCTGCCTCATTGGTTGTTGTTTCAGCGGCGGTATTGCCGTCCTTGTCAATGGCCTGCACGGTGAAACCCGCGAGCATTCCCTCGCCGGCATCAAAGACGCCGGAGGTGTTGTTGTCCTCAAAAAGCGAGCCTGTGATCACCGAGGGCAGGGTGACGCCGGCATGCAGCGTGGTCTTCTCCCCGTGGGCGAGGCTTGTGTCAATGGTGATGTCGTTGGTGGCGGTCACCGCTGAAAAGGCGTTTCCTCCCTCGCCGCCGGCGACGGAGAACACCTGATCCGAAGGCAGCTTGGCCCGCAGTTGGACGGTGCCGCCCCGAACCCGGGGGACAAGCGCCATGCCCTGGGCATCAGTCTGGACGCTGGCAAGGGCTTTGCCGCCTTCCATCACCTCGATCACAGCGCCCGCAAAGGGCAATTCGCCCGCATCAAGCAGGCCGTTGTAGTTGCTGTCATGAAAAGCGATCACCTCAAGGCTGGTGGATGGCATCACGCCGATGGGGGCGATAACGGCGGTCAGACCTTCAGACACGGACTGCTTGAATTCCTGCTGGCTTTTGAAGCCGTCATGAAACAGAGAGTCGCCGCCGGGGAGGGTGAACATCTGCCCATCAGGCAGCGTGGCGGTGAGGACATAGTCCCCAGCCTGAAGCTGGCCAAACTCATATTCTGTCTGGGTGTCAGCGGTATAGGTGCGGGTGACGCCCAGCTCGGGGTTGGTGAGGGTGAGGACCAGGCCGCTGGCGCCGGACTCATCCGCGTCCTTCACGCCGTTCATGTTCTGGTCAAACCAGGTTGAACCCTTGAGGGTGCCTGATTTGACACCGCCAATCCCCAGGCCGATGCTGCCGGTGACGGTGAAGGGGTTTGATTCCCCGCGGTTGGATTCGGAGGGGTTGACCACGTTGTAAAACGCACTCACCTTGGCGCCCAGAGGGCCGATGATATAGGGCTCCGGCATGGTGGCCGCAATGCGGTATGTGCCGGGGGTGAGGTCCTGGATGCGGGCGTTGCCGTCCTTATTGGTCGTGTCGCTGCCGATGACATAGGTCTGGCCGTCCAGATCGAACAGCACCTCCACCAGCACATCCCGGATCAGCGGCTCGCTGCTGAAGCGCCCGCCGTTCATGTTCTCGTCCCCAAAGGCCACGGCACTGATATAGACGCTCTTGGCTGTGGCGCCGATGTGTTTTTCCATACTGCCGCCTTCCAGGCGGAAGGGCGGTGACTTGCTGGTTCGGCCTGAAGCGGGGAGCATGGCGCTGCCAGCGGCATCATAGGGGCCAAAAACAAAGCCCTTGGGCAGGGATGCTGTCAGCTGATACTCACCCGGCGCCAGCTGGTCAAACCGGTAGGCGCCGTCCGCCCCTGTGAGGGCGGTGGCAACGATCTTCTCGCTGCCGCCATCCAGCATCACCAGGGCAACCTCCGCCCCGTCCAGAAGGCGTTCATTGCTGGTGAAGAGGCCGTCAAGGTTGATGTCTACAAACACGACGCCGCCAAGCGTCGCAGTGCTTGAGGCGGCGGCTGGCGTCATCAGGGTCAGGACAAGAAGCAGCGCCAGGAGCAGGGATTTAAGGGCGGACGAATGGTTCATGGTTTCCTCCGATCACTTGATTAACGGATGATGCTGATTTTTTCCGGGTGCTTGTCATGGGCAGGCTTGTCATCCTCCGGGTATCCCAGGGCAATGGCGATGACAAACTGGTGTCCTTCGGGAAAGTGCAGCGCGCGCTCCAGCTCTTCCCGGGCTGAGCCTGAAAACGCGTCCCGGGGCAAGCCCAGAATCACGCTGCCCAGCCCCTGGGCTTCCGCCGCCAGGGCGATGCCATATACCGCGATGCCGCAGTCAACCATGGCGTAATGGTTATCCTGGGGCGCTGAGAGGAAGATCACCGTGGGCGCATGATAGAAGACCTGGAAAGCCGGATCACGATAGCGGGGGCTGCGCTGTGAGGGCTCCCGGGCGAGGGCCATCCTGGCCGCCTCCTGATGTAAACGGTCCAGGAGTGCAGAATCCTGCACCACTGAAAAATACCAGGGCTGGCGGTTGTTGGCGGAGGGGGAGGCCAGCGCAGCGTCCAGGATGGCGTCAAGCTGTGCCTGGGTCAGCTGGTCCGGTTTATACTTCCGGTGGCTGCGTCGGCTCTGGATCAGGTCGAGGGTATTGTGCTGCATGTCAAGGTCTCCTTTCGGGGGTTTTATGGTATGATGCCATCAAGGAGGGAGAGAGTGAAGGACGCGGAGTTTATGCGCCTGGCGCTGGAATGGGCCGTAATGGACCCGGATGAGGTGCCGGTGGGCGCTGTCATCATGAAGGATGATACCCTGATTTCGGCTGCCCACAACCAGCGGGAGCGGCTGGGCGGCGCGCTGCACCATGCGGAGGTGCTGGCTATCACCCGCGCCCAGGCGAAGCTGAAAACCAGAAGGCTTGAGGGCTGCACCATGTATGTCACCCTGGAGCCCTGCCCCATGTGCGCCGGGGCCCTCATCCTGGCCCGCCTGTCCCGGCTGGTGTTCGCCGCCTTTGACAGCCAGTATGGCTGCTGCGGAAGCCGCTATGCCCTGCCCATGGATCCGGCCTTTCATCACCGGGTGGCCTGCGAGGGGGGGCTTTTGGCCAGTGAGTCAGAGGCGCTGCTGAATGCTTTTTTCAGCCGTCACAGGGAACAGGGCCCTATTTAAAGGCCCTGCGGTAGATGGATAGCACATTCTCGCGCGCAAGCGGGCGGAAGAAGCCGATTTTGCCAGCGGCATTGTAGGGGGCCTGGTCCGATAGCGGGATCAGGTCGCTTTCTTTGATGCCGAAGGCCTTGAGCGAGTCAGGCAGGCCCAGGCTGTCAAAAAAGGCGCGCAGGCGGCGGATGCCGGCCAGGCCTGTGGCGGCCTGATCCTGAAAGTCATTGGGCACCCCCATCACATTGACTGCAAACTGGGCAAAGCGGGCCGGGTCATGGGGAAGCTGCTCTTCCAGCCAGCTGGGGAAGAGCACCGCCAGCGCCGCGCCGTGGGGGGCGCCAAAGCGGGCCGAGATGGCGTTGGTGAGGGCATGGCAGCCCCAGTCCTGCTCCCGGCCCACGCCCACCGTGTCATTATGGGCCAGGGTGCCTGCCCACATGATGTCAGCATGGGAGGCGTAGTCCTCAGGATGCAACAGCATGATGGGGGCTGAGCGCATCACCTGGCGCATCAGCGCCTCCCCCAGGGCATCCGTGAGGGCCACATCCCGGGTGTTGGTGAAATAACGCTCAAAGACATGAGAGAGGATATCCGCCGCGCCATAGGCTTTTTGATCCTGGGGCACGGTAAAGGTGAGGGCCGGGTTCATCATCGCCAGCTGTGGGCGGATGAGGGCACTGCGCAGCCCCCGTTTCAGGGTGAGTTGATCATTGGTGATGACGCTGGAGTTGCTGCCCTCGCTGCCGGCCGCAGACAGGGTAGGCACAGCGATCAGCTTCAGCGCCTTCTCAGGCGCTGCCTTGGCGGAATAAAAATCCCAGAAGTCCCCGCCGTAAGGCACGCCCACGGCGATGGCCTTGGCGGTGTCCATGGCGCTGGCACCGCCCAAGCCCAAAACAGCCTCGGCCTTCATCTCCCGGGCAATGGCAATCCCCTCATACACAGGGGTGGAGAGAGGATTGGGCACGATGCCGGAAAGCTCCCTCACCGCGATGCCGCTGCCTGAAAGCGAGGCTTTGACCCGATCAAGCAGGCCGGAGCGCACCACGGAGCCCTGGCCATAGACGATTAAAACGCTGCTGATGCCAAGCTCCCTGGCGTGGCTGCCGGTATTTGTCTCAGCTTCCGGGCCGAACACGTAGCGCGTGGGACTATAAAAAACAAAGGGATTCACAGCACAACCTCCTTCATCAATCCGGCTGATTATACCATCATCAAGGCAGCCCTTGCAAACCTTGACAGGATATGGCGCGGGGGATAGAATAAGCGCTGAAAAGACAGGAAAGAGGGGATCATCATGAAGATTAAAACGCTTAACACCCGCGACCTGGCCGCCAGCCTCAAAAACGGCGGCTGCGGCGAGTGCCAGACATCCTGCCAGTCCGCATGCAAAACCTCCTGCGGCGTGGCAAACCAGCCCTGTGAGAACAAGGAACAGGCCTGATCAAGCGGGATATCCGCTTCAAAGCCGCCCTTGAGGCGGCTTTTTTGGAGAGAGCATGGTTCATACCTTTTCCCTGAATGGATTTGATATCGCCCTTGACGTGTACTCCGGCTCTGTGCATGTGTGTGACCCGGTGTCCCTGGAGGCCATCCGGATGTATGAGACACAGCCCCTGGAAACGGTCATGGGGCGGCTGCTTGCTGACCATCCGGACAACCCGGAGGTGACGGCACAGGCGGTGACAGAGCTTCTGGACACGCTGGATGAGCTCCAGGCCCAGGGCAAGCTGTACACCCGGGATATCTACCAAAACAGCGCCCTGCATCTGAAAAAAGACCCGAATCTGGTGAAGGCCCTGTGCCTGCATGTGGCCCATGCCTGCAACCTGACCTGCAGCTACTGCTTCGCCGGCCAGGGCCATTATCAGGGTGAGGCGGCGCTGATGCCGCTGTCAACAGCGAAACAGGCGCTGGATTTCCTGGTGAAACACTCCGGCAGCAGAAGGCATCTGGAGGTTGACTTCTTTGGCGGGGAGCCGCTGCTCAACTGGCAGACGGTGAAGGACACGGTGGCCCATGGCCGGGAGCTGGAAAAACAAACCGGCAAGGTCTTTCGCTTCACCCTCACCACCAATGGCGTGTTGCTGGATGACGAAGTGACGGCGTTTTGCAATCAGGAAATGCACAATGTGGTGCTGAGTTTGGACGGGCGTCCAGAGGTGCATGACCACTACCGCAAGGACCATCAGGGCCGGGGCAGCTATCACACGGTGGTGCCCAAGTTCCAGCGCTTTGTCAAGCTGAGGGGCGACAAGGAGTACTACATCCGCGGCACCTTCACCAGGCGCAACCTGGATTTTCTGGAGGACATCCGCCACATGGCGGATCTGGGCTTTGATAAGCTCAGCATGGAGCCTGTGGTGACCGCGCCAGACAGCCCTGAAGCGCTGCGGGAGGAGGATCTGCCAGTGATCTTTCAGCAGTATGAGGAGCTGGCACGGGAGATGCTGGCGCGGGAAAAACAGGGAAAGGGTTTCCAGTTTTATCACTACATGCTGGACCTGGCCCATGGCCCCTGTGTGTACAAGCGTCTTTCCGGCTGCGGCTCGGGCACGGAATACCTGGCGGTCACCCCTGCGGGAGCGCTTTATCCCTGCCACCAGTTTGTGGGGGATGGGGAGGCGTACAGGCTGGGCAGCCTCAAGGAGGGCATCACGAACCGTGAGCTTCAGGAAGCTTTCCAGCACAACACGGTGTACGAGCACACGGCCTGCGGCGACTGCTGGGCAAAGCTCTACTGCGCCGGGGGCTGCGCCGCCAATGCCTGCCATGCCCAGGGCAGCATCCATGGGGTGTATGACTATGGGTGCAAGCTCTTCAAAAAGCGCATGGAGTGCGCGATCATGCTGGCGGCCGCCAAAGAGGAAATCAGCAGCGTGAAAGCTGGGGGAGAATCATATGGGGATCAGAATTTCTGACAAATGCCGGGGCATCAGCCCTTCTGCCACCCTCCGGCTGAACGCCCTGGTGGCTGAGAAGCGTGCCCAGGGGCAGGATGTGATCAGCATGGCAGCGGGGGAGCCGGACATGGATACCCCGGAAGCCATCAAGGCAGCTGCCATCAGGGCGCTGGAGGAGGGCAAGACCAAATACACCGCCACTGCCGGCATCCCTGCCCTTCGCCAGGCCATTGCTGACGCGCTTAACAAGCATCATGGGCTGGCCTATGCCCCCTCTGAGGTGATGGTGTCAAGCGGGGCCAAACAGGCGCTCATCGGCTGCCTGACCGCAGTCCTGAACCCAGGGGACGAGGTGCTGCTGCCCAGCCCCTGCTGGCTGAGCTATCCGGAACTGATCCGCATGGCGGATGGCGTGCCGGTTTTGGTTGAGACCACTGTTGGCACCGGCTATGTGCCGGATACCAAATCCCTTCAGGCGAAGCTGACCGGCAAGACCCGGGCCGTCCTCATCAATTCCCCCAACAACCCCACGGGCGCTGTGTATAACCGCGCTGAGCTGGAGGAGATCGCCGCTTTTGCCAAAACCCATGATCTGGCCATCATCAGCGATGAGATCTACGACGCCTTTGTGTATGAGGGTGTGTGCCATGTATCTGTAGCAAGCCTCAGCGAGGACGCGAAAAACCGCACGGTGATCGTCAATGGCTTTAGCAAATCCTTTGCCATGACTGGCTGGCGGCTGGGCTATGCCGCGGGGCCCAAGGGCCTGATCGCGGCCATGGACGCCTATCAGAGCCACGCCGCGGGCAACCCCAACTCCCTTGCCCAGTATGCTGGGCTGGCAGCGCTTGAGGACAGCCACATGGCACAGGGCATCGTGGCGGCTTTTGCCGCCCGGCGCAAAAGGTTGCTGGCGGGGCTTGAAGGCATCCCCGGCACCAGGTTTTTTCCGCCCCAGGGGGCCTTCTATGTGCTGCTTGATGTGAGCGGGCTGATCGGGAAAAGCTATCAGGGGCAGGATATTGCCGATGAGATGGTGTTTGCGGAGCTGCTGCTGGAGCATCAGGGGGTTTCCGTGGTGCCGGGCGGGCCTTTCTTTGCCCCGGGCACCTGCAGGCTGTCCTATGCGGTTTCTGAAGCGCGGATTGACGAGGCCATCAGGCGGCTGAAGGCCTTTGTGTCACAAATCGCGGGATAAGGCGGCCTGATAACGCTTGAGCCACACGCTGAGGACCGCCACATCAGCCGGTGACACGCCCGGGATGCGGGCGGCCTGGCCCAGGGAAAGGGGCTGGTGGCGGCTGAGCTTCTGGCGCGCCTCAATGCGAAGTGCCTGGATATCCCCATAGGGGATGTTGGGGGGCAAACGGTGGTTTTCCATGGCCTGGGCCTGCTTGACCTGGGCCATTTCCTTTTGCAGGTAGCCATCATAGAGGATCTGGATCTCCGCCTGGCGGATGGCGTCTTCATCCATGCCCTGGGTCAGGCCGGTGTCCTCCAGGCTGAGATCAGCGCGCTTGAGCGCCGGGATCAGCTGGCGCTCCCGGACAGCATCAAGGATGCTTTGGGTATCCCGTGCCTTTGCCTCCATCCGGCGCAGCCGTGCATCGGTCGCCAGGCCGAGTTGGTGGCCCAGTGCTGTCAGGCGCAGGTCAGCGTTGTCCTGCCTGAGGGACAGGCGGAACTCCGCCCGCCCTGTCATCATGCGATAGGGCTCGTCAGTGCCCTTGCTGCTCAGGTCATCGGTGAGCACCCCGATATAGCCCTGGCTGCGGGAGATGATGAAGGGCTCTTGATTTTTCAGGTAGTGGCTGGCGTTGATGCCGGCGACAAGGCCCTGGGCCGCCGCCTCCTCATAGCCAGAGGTGCCGTTGATCTGCCCTGCGAAATACAGCCCCTTGAAGCGGTTGGCCGCCATGGTGGGGGCCAGCTCCGTGGGGTCGATGCAGTCATATTCGATGGCGTAGGCCAGCCGGATGAGCTCTGCCTTTTCAAGCCCCTTCACCGTCCGGTACAGGGCACGCTGCACCTCCTCAGGCAGGCTGGATGACAGGCCCTGGGCATACCACTCGGGGCTGTCCAGCCCCTCCGGCTCCAGGAACACCTGGTGGCGGTCCTTGTCGGCAAAGCGGTGGATCTTGTCCTCGATGGAGGGGCAATATCGGGCGCCAGTGCCCTTGATGTCGCCTGTGAACATGGGGGAACGGTGCAGGTTTTCCCGGATGATGGCGTGGGTTGTCTCATTGGTCCAGGTGAGGTAGCAGGCGGTCAGGTTCCGGGGCCTGGTCAGCGCCATATAGGAAAAGGGGCTCGTCGGCTCATCGCCCGGCTGCTGGGTCATCCGCGAAAAATCGATGCTGCGGGCGTCAATGCGGGCAGGGGTCCCGGTTTTAAACCGGCGCAGGGCAAAGCCCAGGCCAGCTATCGCTTCAGAAAAGCGGCTGGCTGCCATCAGGCCCTGGGGGCCGCATTCCCAGTGGGCGGGGCCGATGATGATGCGGCTTTTAAGGTACACGCCGGTGGCGACCACCACTGCCCGGCAAGGGATCACATCCCCGGTGAGGGTTTTGACCGCAGTGACGGTGGCATTCTGTGTCAGTATATCGGTGATCTCGCCCTGCCTGATGGTGAGGCGGGGCTGGGAAAACAGGGCCTGGATCATCCGGGACTGATAGCGGCGCTTGTCCGCCTGTGCGCGCAGGGAGTGGACGGCAGGGCCCTTGCCAGTATTGAGCAAACGGCTTTGAAGCGTGGCGTCGTCAATGGCCAGGGCCATTTCACCTCCCAGGGCGTCCACTTCCCGCACCAGCTGGCTTTTGCCGGTGCCGCCGATGGAAGGATTGCAGGGCATGAGGGCCACTGCGTCCATGTTCAGTGT
Source organism: Christensenella sp. UBA5327 (assembly GCA_002411105.1). GTDB lineage: Bacteria > Bacillota > Clostridia > Christensenellales > Aristaeellaceae > UBA6115. Next base: position 80,626 of record DHQX01000034.1, read on the forward strand.
CATCAGCAGCGTCTCATGCCCAAGCCGGGCTGCGGCAAGCGCCGCCTCGCAGCCGGCGTGGCCGGCGCCGATGACCACCAGGTCATAGGTTGTTTTTTCGCTCATAGATTCTTTCTTTTGCTGTTTTCCAGGTGGCGTCTGGCCGCCGGAATGCGTTTTCTGGGCTTGTGGGCCGCAATCAGCGCCTCGTAACGGCTGATCACCTCCGCCATCACCTCTTCCCAGGTGACAGGGATGGTCTGCCGGGCGGCTTCGCCCACTTTTCGTGTATGGTTTGGGTCACCGAGGGCAGCCTCAATCACCCGGCACAGGTCGTTAGTGTCATCCTCGCAGAGAAAGCCGTTGTGCTGGTCCTGGATGCTTTCACTGGCGCAACTGCCCCGCACCACCACCGAAGGGGTGCCCATGGCCGCGGCTTCCCGCACCACCAAGGAGAAGGTGTCATACAGGGAGGGAAAGACAAACAGGGAGGCCGCCTTGTACAGCGCGTCCAGCTCCTCTGTGGAGCCTACATGGCCGGTCAAAACCGCATGCTCCCCAAGCCCCAGGTCATGTGCCATTTCGCGGATGGCCTCCATGTCCGCTCCCTGGCCTGTCAGCACCAGGTGGAAGAGGGGGCGCGTCTGTTTCAGCTGTGCCGCTGCCTCCAGAATGCGTCTGATGTTCTTCTTCCAGTCCATCTGGCCCACGAACAGCAGCACCGGCAGATCGCCCAGCTGCCACTTTTCCCGGGCACGCATGGCGGCCTCCGGATTCCCGGGCCTTAAGGTGGTGCCGTTTGTCATCACCCGCAGGGGGCCCTGGTAGCCATAGCCGCGCAGAACCTCGCCGCTGGTGGCCGACACCGCCCACACCTCGTCACAGCGCTCAAAATACTTCACGATGTTGGCAACCACCACCTTGGCGATGGTCTTGCTTTTGGTGATTTTGAGGAAATCGTCATAGAACTTGGAGTGGAAGGTGGCAACCTGGGGAATGTCCCGCTCCTTGGCAAGCCTCAGGGCCTCACGCCCCGAAGCAAAGGGGCTGTGGGCATGAACAATGTCAAAGTCAAGCATGGCCATGCGCCTGCGGTAGTGATCATCCATGATGGGGGAGCCAGTCTTGTACTGGGGCGCGGTGGGCACCTTAAAGCCGGTGTAGTCCACCAGTTCATAGGGAAAGCCGCCCCGGTGCCCCGTGTCATGCAGGGGGGCCGACACCGTGACCTCATGCCCTAATTTGGCGAGCGTCTCTGCATAGGCCACCGCCACCCGGCCAACGCCATCCACCACCGGGAGGAAGGTATCGGTCACCTGGGCAATGCGCATGGGAAACCTCCTGTTTCTGTCGTCTGCCTCTTCATGGCTTCATTATAGGGTCAAGGGCTCCTGATGACAAGGCGGGAGTGCTGGGCAAGAGAAAACATTATTAGAACAATCGGTGCTGAGTGGTTGACAAGCGCCCTTCCTGACGCTATGCTAAACACAGCAGATTATGGAGGGTACTTCATATATGAATGGGAAAACCATCGTCCTGGGCGTCATTGGGGCAGATGTGCATGCAGTGGGCAATCAGATTCTCAATTACGCCTTTACGGACGCAGGCTTCAATGTGGTGAACCTGGGGGTCATGGTATCGCAGGAGGAGTTTATCGAAGCGGCGATTGAATCGGCAGCCGATGCAATCGTCGTTTCCTCGTTATACGGCCATGGGGAGCTGGATTGCCAGGGCCTCAGGGACAAGTGTGACGAGGCTGGGCTTGGGGGCATCCTGCTGTATGTTGGCGGCAACATCGTGGTGGGCAAGCAGCCCTTTGAAGAGGTGGAAGCACGGTTTAAGAACATGGGCTTTGACCGGGTCTTTGGCCCTGGCACAACGCCAGAGGCGGGGATAGAAGCGCTGAAAGAAGACCTGAGGGTCATCTGATGCGTCCGGTTCTGCTGATTGATTTCGGCTCCACATACACCAAGCTGACCGCGGTGGACCTGGATGCGCCCCGGGTGATCGCCCATGCCCAGACCCGCACCACGGCGGATATCGACCTGTCAGCCGGGCTGTCTAAGGGCCTTGAGGTGTTGGAAGCACAGGCAGGTTCTCTGCAGTATGAGGCGCGGCTGGCCTGCTCCTCTGCTGCCGGCGGGCTGAACATGGTGGCCTCGGGCCTGGTGCCTGGCCTCACTGCCAAGGCGGCGAAGCTGGCGGCCTTTGGCGCCGGGGCCAAGGTGATCAAAACCTTCTCCTTCCAGCTGACAGAGGAAGACGCGCAGGAGATCGCCCGGATCAAGCCGGATATCCTGCTGCTCACCGGCGGCACCGATGGGGGCAACAGCGAGGTCATCCTCCATAATGCCAGGCGGGTTGCAGGCATCCCCGGGACGTTTCCGGTGGTGCTGGCGGGCAACCGCCAGGCCCAGGGAGCCTGCGCCAATGCCCTCGCGGGGAGCAGCCACCCGGTCTTTCAGGCGGACAACGTCATGCCTGAGATGAACCGTCTGGTGACAGAGCCGGTGCAGCGGGTGATCCGCCAGGTGTTTCTTGAGCGCATCATCGGGGCCAAGGGCCTGAGCAAAACCAAAGCGCTGCTTGATGGCATCATGATGCCCACCCCATCAGCCGTGCTTGACGGGCTGACCTTGCTCTCCCGTGGAAACCGCGCGAAACCCGGGGTGGGTGACCTGGTGGCGGTGGACCTGGGCGGGGCGACGACGGATATTTACTCCATCGCTGACGGCTTTCCCGCCGGGGCCAACACCGTGCTGCGGGGGCTGACAGAACCCCGGGTGAAGCGCACCGTGGAGGGGGATATCGGCATGCGCTTCAGCGCCCGGGGGGTGCTGGAGGCAGCCGGGATGGATGCCTTCATCCGGCTTACCGGGCTTAGCGAGGACCGGATCACGCAGATCATCGAAGGATTTGCGATGAACCCATCTGCCCTGCCGGAAACCCCGGATCAGGAGCAGATGGATTTTGCCCTTGCCGCCCTGGCCATCCGCACGGCGCTTGCGCGCCATGCAGGTAGCCTGGAGATGGTCTACACCCCGGTGGGCCCCATGTATCAGCAGACCGGGAAGGACCTGCGGGAGGTGAAGCACCTGATCATCACCGGTGGCGCCCTGATTTACAACAAGCGCCTGGATGAGGTGATTGACCTGGCCCTTGCCTGTGATGACCCCCTGATCCTGACCCCCAGGGAGGCGAGCTTCCGGTGCGACCGGGGGTACATCCTCTCCGCCATGGGGTTGTTATCAAAATATGACGAGGACACCGCCTTAGAACTCCTGCTGGGAGCATTTGGAAAGGAAGAATAAGATGCAGCTGGCTAACAAAAAATGGACCCTGGATCAATTCATGGCACAGCGTCAGGCAGTGCTTGGCGCCTGGCCCACGGGCGCTGAGGTGGATCTGGAGGAGGGTATCGCTTATCAGCAAAAAATTCCCGCAAAACAGCGTTTTGTGACCCGGCTGGCGGAGGCCAAGGCCCAGCGGGTAACCCTGGTGCAGCCCCGGGCGGGCGTGCCGCTGATAAACGAGCATATAGAGCTGCTCAAGCATCTGGAGAGCGAGGGGGAAGCTGACCTGCTGCCCACCACCATCGACTCCTATACCCGGCTCAACCGCTATGAGGAGGCCCAGCGGGGCATTGAGGAGTCAAAGGCCACCGGCAAAGCCATGCTCAACGGCTTTCCCGCCGTGAACCACGGCGTCAAGGGTTGCCGCATGGTGACCTCTGCCCTTTCAGCTCCCGTCCAGGTGCGCCACGGCACCCCTGATGCCCGGCTGCTGTGCGAGATCACCCTGGCGGGCGGCTTCACCAGCTTTGAAGGCGGCGGTATCTCCTACAACATCCCCTATGCCAAAAACGCCACCTTGCAGGAGACGCTGTACAACTGGCAGTATTGCGACCGGCTCATCGGCCTTTATGAGGAGCGGGGCATCAGCATCAACCGGGAGCCCTTCGGCCCCCTCACCGGCACTTTGGTGCCGCCCAGCATCTCAAACTCTGTGGCGGTGATTGAGGCGCTGCTGGCCGCCGAGCAAGGGGTGAAGAACATCACCGTGGGCTATGGCCAGTGCGGAAACCTGGTGCAGGATGTGGCGGCTATCAAGAGCCTTGAAAAACAAGTGGCCTATTATCTGGACCGCTTTGGCTATGAGGGGGTGACGGTCACCACGGTGCTGCACCAGTGGATGGGCGGCTTCCCCCAGGACGAGGCCAAAGCCTTTGCGGTGATCTGCTGGGGGAGCGCTGTGGCGGCGCTGGCGAAAGCCACCAAGGTGATCATCAAATCCCCCCACGAGGCCATGGGTGTTCCCACCAAGGAAGCCAATGCGGCGGGGCTCCGGGCGACCAAGCAAATGATCATGATGCTGGCTGACCAGCAGATGGCAGAGGGTGAGGCGCTGGAAGAGGAAATCCGGGTGACCGATGAAGAAACCCGCTGCATCCTGGAGCGCACGCTGGAGCTGGGCGATGGTGACCTGGCGCTTGGCACCGTGCGCGCCTTTGAGGCCGGGGTGATTGATGTGCCCTTTGCGCCCAGCCGCTATAACCTGGGCAAGATCATGCCCGCCCGGGATGACGAGGGTGCGGTGCGGCTGTTGGGCACCGGGATGCTGCCGCTGACAGATGAGCTCAAAAAATTCCACCAGGAGAAGATCGCCAAGCGCGGCAGGCACGAGAACCGCGGCGTTTCCTTCCAGATGGTGATTGACGATATTTACGCGATTTCAAAGGGCCGCCTGGTTGGCAGGCCCCGGTAATAGATTAAGGAGAGGGACATGAAGATCAGCAAAATCATCTGCGCCAAGGGGCTCACGGGTTTCTACTTCGACGATCAGCGCGCCATCAAGGCTGGGGCGACTCAAGACGGGGTGCTGTATGTGGGGGATCCGATGACCCCGGGCTTTAGCCGCATACGTCAGGCGGGGGAGGCGATCATGGTCATGATCGTGCTGGAAAACGGTGAGATCGGCTGGGGCGACTGCGCCGCGGTGCAGTATTCCGGCGCCGGCGGCCGGGACCCGCTGTTCCTGGCCGATGCCTTCATCCCCATCATTGAAAACCAGGTGGCTTCACATCTAGTAGGCCAGGAGGCGGACAACTTCAGGCGCCTGGCCAGCGATATCGACCGCATGGTGGTGGACGGCAAGCGGTTGCACACCGCCATCCGCTACGGCGTCTCTCAGGCCATCCTTGACGCGGTGGCCAAGGTGCATAACCTGAACAAATGCGACGTGCTGGCCAAGGAGTATGGCACCAAAGTGTCAGAAAAGGCGCTGCCCATCTTCTCCCAGTCAGGCGATGACCGTATGCTCAACGCGGACAAGATGATCATGAAGGGCGCTTCGGTGCTTCCCCACGGGCTGTTCAACAGCGTCAAGAAAACCGGGGAGAAGGGTGAGAAGCTGCTGGATTATGTGCGGTGGCTTAAAGACCGCATTGAAACCCATTCGCCCTATGAGGGTTACCATCCGGTGCTGCACATCGATTGCTACGGCACCATTGGCCAGCTTTTTGGGCCGGACAACTACACCGCCATGGCGGATTACCTCACTGAGCTGGAGCAGGCCGCATCCCCCTTCCATCTGCGGATAGAGGGGCCCATGGATTCTGACGACCGTGAATCCCAGATGCGGGACATGCGGGGCTTGCGGGAAGAGCTGGACCGTCGGGGGGTCAATGTGGAGCTGGTGGCAGACGAATGGTGCAACACGCTGGACGACGTGATTTACTTCTGTGACAACAAGGCAGGCCACATGATCCAGGTGAAAACGCCTGACCTGGGCTCCATCCACAACACCGTGGAAGCCCTGCTGTATTGTGAAAACACCGGCATGGGCGCCTACATGGGCGGCACCTGCAACGAGACCGATCGCTCTGCCCAGGTCTGCATCCACTGCGCCATGGCCACCAACGCCGACCAGATCCTGGGCAAGCCCGGCATGGGCGTGGACGAGGGGATGATGATTTGCTTCAATGAGATGCAGCGCATCCTGGCGCTTCGCAAGGCAGGCATCGGGGTATACCAAGGATAAGCACTTTAGCCTAAGGAGGCGGCATGCGGCCAACGGAACAGGATCCGCTGTATAGCGTATACTTTGCGCCAAGGGGCTATGCCCGCATGGTGCAGCTTGGCCGCGTCATTGCCCAGCGCCACCTCACCGCCATGGATAACCTCATCGGCGTTATCGGGGATGCCGGCAGCGGCAAAAGCCTGCTCATCCGCGGGATGTTCCCGGGGCTTGAGCTGACCAACGATGACAACGGCGTCAACATCCGGCCGCTGCCGCTACTGGATATTGACGAGACCGGATTCTACCAGGCGCACACCTATCATATCGATGTGCGCTTTGAATCCGCTTTCACCCAGATGCCCCAGCTGGCGGAGGCGGTGCTGGTGGCACTGGAGAAGGGCAAGCGGGTGATCGTCGAGCATTTCGAACTGATCTACCCCTTGCTCCAGATCAACGCTTCCCTGCTCATCGGCATAGGGGACGAGATCATCGTGTGCAGGCCTACCATCTTTGGGCCGGAGCCCAATGACATCGCCCGCACAGTGTTTGCCTCCATCAAATACCGGCGCATGGCCCACACGGCGGAGGACCTGACCGAGCATGTGCTGATGAACCGGATGGTGGGCAAATACACCCACGGTGACGTGCGCCGCGGCTTCCTTTTGCGCTTTGACCGGGCGGTGAGCCTGGACATCCCGGATATCCGGCGGGAGGTGCAGGAGATGATCGACAGCGACATGCCCATTGCTTACAAGGATAACCAGCATATTTACATCGGCAGCATCCTGCACCGCTGCACGGGCCCCAGAATGCATGTGTCATCTACCGGCAAGGTGGAGAACTTCCGCTTCCTCAGCGACCTGCAGTATGATAACGTGGACGAAAGCTATCTGCTGGTGGGTCTGGTGGGGGAGGAGGCGCCCAACCTGGGGCAGGATCTGAACCGGATATTCGTCGAATAATGGATTGCATCAGCAAACCCCGCGGCCGGCAAGCGTGCTGGACGCGGGGTTTGTGCTTTCTGCTGGTTTAAACCAGGTGATGCTTCAGCCACCTGCCGCTGCGGTAGCGCCAGATGAAGAAGGCGCTCCGGCCAATCCAGTCAAGGTACATCGCATACCAGATGCCGCGCACCTGCATGCCCATCACCGTTCCCAGGATATAGGAGAAAGCCACGCGGAGCAGCACCACTGTCAGGGAGGCCGCGTACATCACAAAGCGGTTGTCACCGGCAGCCCTCAGGCTGTTGGGAAGGCCAAAGGCGGGCGCCCAGGCCACAAAGGACACACAGCAATAGACGATGATCATCTCCCGGGTGATGGCGCTGGCTTCAGGGCTGAGCCGCAGCATGCCCACAATGGGGTCAATGAAAATAATCATCAGAATACCCATTGCTATCAGGGAGCCTGTGGTGAGCAAAAGCAGGTGCCGCGCAGAGCTTCTGGCTTCATCCCTTCGCCCGGCCCCCACACACTGGCTGATGATGGTAATGGTGGCCAGGTTGATGGCATTGGCAGGGATGCTGATATAGGTGGAGATGGTGTTGGCGGCGGCGTTCACCGCAATCATGGTGGCAGAGTATCCCGCAATGATGATGCCGATAAACAGCTTGCTGGTGAGGAAAAAGATGTTTTCCAGGCCGCTGGGCAGCGCCACGGTGAGGATGCGGTGGTCGATGTCCAGATCAAACTTGATTTTGAAAGGACGGCTGAAGTGGATGGGGATGTGCAGGTCCCTCAGGAACATCACCACCATGCCCGCACCGATCATCCGGGAGATGATGGTGGCCAGCCCCGCTCCCTGCACCTGCATGTGGAAGATGTTGATGAACAGATAGTTGAGGGCGATTTTCGCCACGTTCATCACCACCGAGGTCATCATGGACAGCTTGCTGAGGCCCTGGGCGTATAAAAGCCCGATGCCCCCGTTATACAGCGCATAAAAGGGGTAGGACAGGGCGCAGAGGAAGAAATACTGCCGAGCAAAGCCCATGATCGAAGGGCTTACCGCGGGATAGATAAGGCCCAGGATGCCGCGGTTGAAGATGATGGCGATGGCGGCAATAAACAGCGAAATCGCCACCACCATGATGGCTGTCTGATTGGCGGCGCCCTCGGCGCCCTGGCGGTCTCTTTTGCCGATGTACTGCGCCGCGATGATGGAGCCGCCGGCTCCCACGGCCATAAACACCTGCATCAGCAGCAGGTTCAGATTGTCCACCAGGGAAAAGGCGGACAGCGCCGATTCTGACACGTGGGAGAGGAGCATGGTATCCATCAGCCCCACCAGCACGATCATGAACTGCTCAAAGATCAGCGGGATGAGCAGTTTCTTGATTTTATTCGGAGTAAACAGCGTGTTATGCTCGGACAATTTCTATCAGCACCTCGACCATTTTTTGAAGCGCCTGGACCGGCAGAAACTCATAGATGCCGTGGGCATTTTCGCCCCCGGTGCCCAGATTTGGGCAGGGCAGCCCGCGGAAGGACAGCCGGGCGCCGTCCGTGCCTCCGCGGATGGGCACGGTTTCAGGGGTCATGCCGCAGCTGGCAATTGCCCGCTTTGCACGATCCATGACCTGTGGATACCGGGTGATGATCTCGCCCATGTTGCGGTAGGAATCCCTGAGAGAAACCAACGCAGTGCCGGCACCATGCTGCCGGTTGATTTCCTCGGCTGCCTGCAGCATGCGCTGCTTTTTCTCCTCCAGTTTGTCTGCATCATGGTCTCTTAAGATGTAGGAGAGCGAGGCCTCCTCCTCTTCGCCGGCTATTTTGCTTAGATGGTAGAAGCCCTCGTAGCCTTCGGTCTGCTCGGGGACTTCCCTTTCGGGCAGCAGGCTGTGAAAACGCATGGCGATGGTGACAGCGTTTTTCATCTTTCCCTTGGCAGAGCCGGGGTGGATGTTGCGGCCTTTGATGCGCACAGTGGCTGAGGCGGCGTTGAAAGTTTCATAGGAGATGATTTGAAGCGCCCCGCCGTCGACTGTGTAGGCAAAATCAGCGCTGATACGGTCCAGATCAAGCAGGTCAGCGCCGCTGCCGATCTCCTCATCCGGTGTGAACACCAGCCAGATATCCCCGTGGGGGATGGTGGCATCCTCCATCAGCCTTTCAGCCAGCGTCATGATCTGGGCGATGCCAGCCTTGTCATCCGCGCCCAATACCGTGGTGCCATCGGTCACCACCAGGTCCTGGCCGCGGAACTTGGCCAGCGCCGGGAAGTCCGCCTCAGACAGGGTGAGACCCAGCGCCTCGTTTAGCACCAGCGGATCTCCGGTGTAGCGCTTGACGCTGGGGTTAAAAGCCCGGCCCGGTACCGCCGCCACCGTGTCCAGATGGGCAATCAGGGCGATGGTGGGCTGATGATCCGCGCTGGCGGGGATCAGGCCATAGGCATAGCAATGCTCATCCAGCAGCACTTTCTGAAGCCCCAGGGCAGCCATCTCATCCCGCAGCAGGCGCGCAAGCGCCCACTGTCCCTGGGAGCTGGGGGTGGTGCCGGTGGTTTCATCGCTGGTGGTATCCAGCCTCGCATAGCGCAAAAAACGGTCAAGGGCAGTTTCCATTGGCTTACTCCTTTTTCTCCCTGTCAAAGCACAGGAGGTTTTCCACCTCTGCGGTCTGGCAGAACATGTCATAGGGCTGACAATGGCTGATGCGGTAGCCAAGGCTGCATAAAACCGCCGCGTCCCGTGCCTGGCTGGCCGGGTGGCAGCTGATGTAGAGAATGCGCCGGGGCCCTGCCGCTGCGACCGCCTCCAGCACATCCTGGTGGGCGCCTTTGCGGGGCGGATCCAAAAAGATCACATCAGCGGACAGGCCCTGGGCCTGCATCCGGGGCAGGAGCTTTTCAGCCTCTCCCTGATGGAAGGTGGCGTTGGGGATGCCATTTCTGACGGCATTTGCTTTCGCGTTTTCCACTGCCTGGGGGGACAGCTCAATGCCGATGGCCTCCCTGCACCGGCCTGCTGCCATCAGGGCGATGGCACCGGCGCCGGAGTAAACATCAATCACCGTTTCCCCGGGCTTAAGCTCCGCCAAGGCCAGAGCATCCTGATACAGCTGCTGGCTGATGAGACTGTTGACCTGGGAGAAGGACAGCGGGGACAGTTCAAAGCTCAGCCCGCAGGCCTCATCGGTAAAAGGGGTGCTGCCATAAAGCCGTTCATGGCCTTCGCCCAGAATCACGTTGTCACCAGCTGTTTGCCGGGTGAGGTGAAGGGAGTGAAAGCCGGGGAGTGCCACTTTCAGAACCTCTATCAGCGCCGGGGTGTGGGGGAGGGACGCCCCGTTGATGGCCAGGGTGATCATCGCCTCATCCCGCACATTCACCCGGGTGATGATGTGGCGCACCAGGCCTTGGTTGGTCTCCTCCTGAAAAGCAGGCACATCATGCGCCCGCATCCAGGCGATGACGGCCGCTGTGGCCTGATCGCACGAGGGGTGGGCAATGAGGCATTGGGCAACCGGCACCAGGCGGTGGCTGCGGGGCGCATAATACCCGGCTTCGGGCTGGCCGTTTATCTCCTGAACGGGCAGAGCCGTCTTGTTGCGGTATCGCCAGGGGATATCCATCCCCCGGGTGAGCGGCACATCCACCGCCAGTTTGCCGATGCGCTGCATGCAGCTTGCCACCTGGCTGGTTTTATGGGCGAGGTGGGCCTGATAATCCAAGTGCTGCAGAGCGCAGCCGCCGCAGATGCCAAAGTGCGGGCAGGGCGCTGTGACCCGCTGGGGGCTGGGGGAGAGCACTTCCAGCAGCTTGCCGAAGGCCAGGGACTTGGTGACCTTCTGCACCCGCGCCCTGACGGTTTCCCCGGGCAGGGCAAAGGGGATAAAAAGAACCTGCCCCAGTTCACGGCAGATTCCCTCTCCCTGTGTGCCCAGGGCATCGATCAGGCAGGTGACCTCCTGATTCTTGATAAGTCTGTCAATGGGTTTTTCCTCAGCCATCGCTAAAACTCCTTGCCCTCAAAACGGCGGCACAGGACATACTTGGAAATGGCGCTGCGGGCGGACCAACCGGCGGCAAGGCTCAAAATCTCGGAGATATAGTCCGGGATCACGCGGTTAAACTTCACTTCCAGAATCACCTGATCGGGGGAGTCCAGGGGCGAGACGGTGGGCAGACGCGGGTTGAACAGGTCATGGGAGAAAAGCCCGGAGCGCAGCTGTTTGTCAAAGGTGATCCGCACATCCTCCGCCGGGTGCATGTAGGCTTCCCGCACATAGTCCACAATCACCACCGGGCGAAGGAGGTTGATGCGCATCTCCCGGAATATCTCTCGCAAGAGGCCAGAGGAGGTGTTCTCCAGTCCGCTGGGGTCACCGGTCATCAGCTGTTCGCTCAGGTCACGGCTGATCACTGCCTGACGCTTGGAAATGTAGTCGCCCAGTTTGGTTTTGCATTCCATGCGGATGAAGCTGTCAGAGAGGTTGTAGATGCGGATGCGGTATTTGTTCCGGTCTCTGACGCCAGCGATCTTATCGTGCAGGGCGTGGTCAAAGATAGTATCAAAATAGAGGGAGCGGATGTGATACTCTGCGTTTTCATCCGCGTGTTCATCAGGCGTCAGAAAGGTGCGCAAAAGCCGGGCCAGTATCTGATACTGGCTCTGGCTGATGTAGTACTTCAGTTCATGCCTGACAAGTGCCGCCATATCGGTTAAACGGCATTCTCGCTCTGGACGGAGACCAGCGTGGCGTCATACACCCCGCGGATATCCAGCATGTGGCTGACGATGTCCGCCCGCTGGCTGAGCCTGAGGTCAACGGTCATCTCAGCGCCGGCGCGGGTGATGGTCTTGCTCCTGACCCGGTAGGATTTCACCCCCCGGTGCAGTTCCGCGTCAATTTCCTGCTCTGCCGCTGGGTCATAGTGGAGCACCAGCAGATAGTTCTCATTGGTGCGCATCCTGACAAAAGAAAGCCCGATCATGATGGCACTGATGAGGGCCACCACGATGAGGGAGATGATGTAGGAGCGGGTACCAATGAGAATGCCCATGGTGATGGACCAGAACATGTAGGCGGTGTCAATGGGGTCCTTCACAGCCGTTCTGAAGCGCACGATGGACAGCGCGCCCACCATGCCCATGGACAGCGCTACGTTGGAGCCGATGGCCATCACCACAGGGGAGGTGACCAGGGTGAGCAGAATGAGCGTGGTTGAAAACGAGGGGTTGTACAGCACGCCCCGATAGGTCTTGCGATAGACCAGGGAGATAATGACGCTTGCTATCAGCGCGAAAAAGAGAACCTGTGCCACATCAATGGGGGTATAGCGGGCGAACTGCTCGCTCCACCAGTTGCTAAGCACGATGTCCGACTTGGAAGTGAGTTGCTGATCCGCTACCGCCGCGAGAATTGCCATCTAAATGCCTCCATGAATTCCTTGGATTGCCTGATGGCATTATACAACAAAGGCCAGGAATAGCAAGCCATCACATGGTGTTTCCCCTGATTGGCGCGAGCCTGCCGGCGCCACAGCGTGGAGGGAAGCAGCCGACATAGCCTGCGCTGTATCTTGCGGCAGGTGGTTTTTAATGCGGTGCAAGCCAAAAAGACGGGGATTGATGCCATTGCAGTTCCATTGCACAAGTTTTGTTTGACATCAGACCGGGCCCTTGCTATACTACTCAAGCGTTTTGCAGTATATCTGCAATCCGGAGAGATGGCCGAGCGGTTGAAGGCGCTAGTCTTGAAAACTAGTGATGTCGAAAGGCACCGGGGGTTCGAATCCCTCTCTCTCCGCCATCCTGCCGCATTTGGAGAAGTACCCAAGTGGCCGAAGGGGCTCCCCTGCTAAGGGAGTAGGACGGGTAACCGGCGCGAGAGTTCAAATCTCTCTTTCTCCGCCAGAATTATAGCCCGC
>DHQX01000023.1:0-48955 GCA_002411105.1 Christensenella sp. UBA5327
CAAGGATCGGGGGGCAGGTCACCTTTCTGGATTTGAAGCAGCGCTTTGACCAAAGCCCCGCCCCCTACGCCAGCCAGGTGGAGGGGATGAAGATGAACCTGTGCTTGCGCATTTTTGATGCGCAGATGGAGCAGATGGGGATTTGCGTGGTTGTCATTGAAATCAGCGCCCTGCAGGAGATGTTTTCCGAAGGTGAAAAATACCACGGCTTCTCGTGGAGCATTTTGTCAGGGGATGGGGAGTTTTTAATCGGCGGCGGGGAGCAGCCATTGATTGGCCCCTCGGCTGCATCCATCAGCCCCCCTGATGAGAACGCGCATTTGCTATGCCACCAGTCTGCCAGCGGGTTTGGCCTGCAAACCCATATATGTGTTGATAAAAACAACATCTATTTGCTGTTGCAGCCAACCATCATGGCGCTGATTGTCACGATGGTGATTGTTCTATCGCTTATTGTGCTGTTGATTCTGGCAGCCGGACGCCGATTTACCCGCCCCTTTGAAAGAATGACGGCAGAGATCAGCACCTTTGGGCGGGAGAACCTCTCCGCCCGCATGCAGGATTTTCCGATTGATGAGTTTCACCAGATCAGCGTCGCATTCAACAAGATGGCCACCCGCATTGATCATCTCATCACCCAGGTGTATGAAAAACAAATTCTGGCGACGCGCTCGCAGGTTAAATTTTTGCAGGCACAAATCAACCCCCATTTTCAGTTCAATGTCCTCTCCATGCTTAGCCTGACCGCCAAAAAAGCGGGCAACGAGGACCTATATGCCTATCTCCATGCCTTTTCCAAGTTAATTCAGGGAAAAATCTTCCGCGACCGGGAAATCAAAATCCCTGTTCGAGGCGAATTGGAGCTGGTGAACTTCTATCTCCAGCTTCAAAAAGGGCGTTTCCAAGAGGCACTGGATTACGAAATCCATTGCAGTGAGGAGAGGCTGCTGGATTGCCTCATCCCCAAGCTGCTCATTGAGCCGCTGGTTGAAAACGCAGTGGCCCACGGGCTTGAGCCAAAGGGCGGGCAGGGGAAAATCGATATTCATATAGATTCCCGGGATGACAAGCTGGTCATCAGCGTATCGGATAATGGCGTGGGCTTTGATTCCCAGTGCATCGAAACAGCCTCTCCCCGCGAGGGCTCCTCCCATACGCACACCAGCCTTGCCAATACCAGAAGGCTGCTGGACATTTTGTATCAGGACAATTTTGAGATGACCATCAACGGCCAGAAGGACCGGGGGACGCATATCGCCATCGCGATCCCCATGGAGGAGCAGAAGCAATGTGGACAGTGATGCTGGCAGAGGATGAATCCTACATGCGCGAAGCGCTCATGCAGATGATTCCATGGCGTGAGCTGGGCTGTAACATCACCGGCATTTACCCTGACGGCAAAGCGCTGATTGAGGCCATGGAAAACGGCCATCCTGACATTGTCATTACGGATATCCGAATGCCGGAAATGGATGGGCTGGAGGTTTGCCGCTACCTGTATGAACGCTGCCCTGAAGCGCAGGTGATCATTCTCAGCGCCTATTCGGATTTCTCTTATGCCCAGCAGGCGCTGCGCTATGGTGCCTGCGAATATGTCCTGAAAATTGATGTTCTGGAGGAGCTTCCCCGGGCGATCGGGAAAGCAAAAGACACGCTTGTGCTTCAAAACAGCAACATACAGAACGATTTTCCCGCGCAGGCAGGCGTGGGCAGTGTGGATGCGCTGTATGATAAAATGGTGCACCATGTGGCCTGCAACTATCGTACAAACATCACCTTGACCTCAATCGCCGAAGCCCTGCATGCCAACCCCAGTTACTTGAGCAGGCTGTATAAGTGTTACAGTGGCATCAATCTTTTTGATGACATCCTGCGCCGGCGCATTGACAAGGCGAAGGAGTGTCTGCTTGCATCCAATTGGCGGATTCACGAAGTGGCCAACTATGTAGGGTTTGATGACCCGGGGTATTTTTCCAGAGTGTTCAAAAAGAAGACCGGATTATCGCCAAAGGAGTTCAAACATGCCAGAGAGAGCAATGCGTAAGCTGATGAGCCTTTTCCTGGTGCTGGGCGCTTGCGTGCTATTGAGCGCCTGCTCAAAGGAGGCGGGTTTGCCAACTGAGATCACGCTGATTCACGGCTGGGGCAGCACCGAAAATGACCATGTGGTGATGCGTGAAATATACGGAAACTTTGCAAAGGAAAACCCCGATATCCGTTTGAACCTGATCTCTATGCCCACCAGCACCGAGGCCATCAGCAAGGTGGAGGACATGGTGATGGTGGGGAAAATACCAGACATCCTCTTTCTGGGCGGCGGCAAAAAAAACACCCTGTACGAGCACATGGCGAAAAAGCACCTGGCCTTGGATATGATGCCCTTTCTTGAGCAGGATCCGGCCTTTTTGAAGAACATATCGCCCACCAATTTAAAGTATTGGACAACTGAAAACGGCGCTTTGTACAACATCTCAGATGTGCTCTCGCTCAGCGGTGGCTATTGGTATGATGTTGATATCCTGGCTGCGGCAGGCTTCAACCAGGCACCAAGCACCTGGGAGGGTTTTGTGGAAATGTGCAGGGCCATCAACACATGGGCGCTGCATGAGAAGAAGGACATCAAAGCACTTCAGCCCTCCTCTGAGGGATATCTCTACTTTTTGGGGCATCTGTTGGCTGATCATGATCCCGGGTTTCCAAGCCGCCACACAACGCCTGATGACGCGCAAATATTGCGCGCATTTGAAGCCCTCGAAGCGCTGTATGATCAGTCTTTTTCTGGAAACGGGCACTACAGCTATCTGGATGAAACAAGCTTGTTCAACCAGGGGAAACTGGCCATCTCCATCAATGGGGTGTGGGGGGCCCCCATGATTCATCCCAAGAAAAATGTGGCCTACGCACTGATCCCTTTTTCAGAAGGCAGCCTGTCCTGCATCTCCTCCGGCCAGGGATTTTTGCTGGGGAAAACCGGAGACCCCGTTCGTGAACAGGCGAGCGTGCGTTTCTTAAAGTACATGCTCAGCCCTCAGGTGCAGGAGCGCATTTTGAAGCAGACACAGCAGGTGCCGGCTAACCCAAACATCGATATCAAAAAATACGCCGACAGCTTCCCAAGGTTCTACCAGGCCGTTGAGACGGTTCAAAGCGCCGGGCAATCCATTGAAATTCCCAACCTGCTCTGGAGTGATCAACAGTTCGATCTGATCTTGAACCAGGTGTTCAGTGTGTTGTCAGGAGAAATGGACAAGCAGGACTTTCTGGATTTATTTCATCAGGCGGCCAGGCAGCGTGAGATGGCAAGTGGCGATGCGAATTGATGGGCTGGTCAAACTGGCGGGACAGCGTACGCTGCTGTGATGCGTGCCAGAAAGCGTCAAAGCATCGCCAACGAAATCGGATAAATTGCAGGCGAGGAAGGGAGCCATGCCGGCCCCATCGGCTTATCTGCCATATGCCAGCGGCCTGGTTTGGGTCCTCATCAAAAACCCCCGGCTGGTTTCCCGGCCGGGGGTGCAAGGCGCTGAATGGATGGGGGCCCGCTCATTCCCCGCTGCCCATCATCAGGACAGCGCTGCCAACCTTGCGCCCGCTGTCGACCAATTCATGGGCCTTGATGATGTCTTCAAAGGCGAAGCGCTGCTGGATGACCGGCTTGAGCTTGCCTGCTTTGAACCATTCGGCCAGCGTTTGCATGTGCGCCGCTGTTTCCTTGGATACCGTGGTTCCGCCGACGGTAGCGGATTGTCCGCCGGGCTTGAGGGCTGCCTGCGCCAACTTCCCGGGCAGTTTGCCCACCGCGTCCAGCACCAGGTCGAATGCCGCAGCCGGCAGCGTGAAACCCGGCGCGTCATAGGCCAGAAAGTTGTCCGCGCCCAGGGAGGTGACCAGCTCCCGGTTCTTTCCGCTGGCCACCGCGGTGACTGTCATGCCCTGGATGTTGGCGATCTGCACCGCCATGCTGCCCACCGCGCCTGAAGCGCCGTAGATGAGCGCCTTTTTCCCTGGCGCTGCCCCGGCCTTCTCCAGGAAGAAGAGCGCGGTGGCGCCGCCAAAGACCAGGCTGACCAGGTCACCTGCGTCCGCGCCTTGCGGCATCCGGGCGATGGCGCTGTCCTGGGGCACCGCGGCGTAGCGGGCGTGGCCGCCAAAGCTCATTCCCGGTGTGGCGCCAAAGACCCGGTCTCCGATCCTAAAAGCAGTGGCGCCCTCCCCCAGGGCAACAACGGTGCCCGCGTAGACCGTGCCCAGGATGGGCTTGCGCAGGCGCCTGACGCCCAACACCAGGCGCATCAGGGTTCTCATGGGCTGCGCCACCTGCAGGCCACGGGCACGGGCATCCCCGGCGTTGACCGCGCTGGCTTCCACTTTGACCAAGACCATGCCGGGCCCACAGGCCGGCAGGGGGACTTCTTTGAACTCAATCACTTCCGGCCCGCCGTAGCGCGTGGCCAGGGCTGCCTGCATCAGGCGGGGCAAAGCATCGGCTTTGCTTTTCATGGTTTATTCCCCTTTCATTCTTCTTCCGGCATGGAAAACACATCTTCCAGCGGCTTGTCAAAGACCTTGGCGATGGCAAAGGCCAGCTCCAGGGTGGGTGAGTATTTGCCGTTCTCCACCGCCAGGATGGTCTGGCGGGTGACGCCCACCCGGTCAGCCAGCTGCTGCTGGGTCATTTCCCCGGTCATGAAGCGCAGGGTGCGGATGGTATTGGTGACGCGGGTTTTTTTCGCCATGCTCACAGCCCCCTTTCATAGCCGACCAGGTAGGTGAGCCACATGGCCAGCCCGGACAGCAGCACCATAAAGGCCAGGGCATGGAAGAAGGTTTGCAGGCCCAGGCCCGAAGCCAGCAAAACCGCGGACACGAGGAACCCCAGGGAGAAAACCAGGCCAAAGGCCTTCATGGCAAAGCCTTCGATGTGGCGGTCGCGCTCATCGGTTTTTTCCTCAAAGCCCTGGCCGCCCTGGCGTTTTTCATACAGCATGACCAGGATGACGCTGAGGATGTTCAGCACCAGAAAGCCCAGGACCAGCACCAGGAAATAGACACCCCAGGCGCGGGCCAGCTCCTCGCCGGTCAGGCTGATCACCCGGGGACGGTTCCAGAAATAGGTCAGGATGAACCAGACCAGGTTGGTGAGAGCGGAGAGAATGGCTGCCTTTGAACGGTTGTGCATGTGGTCCTCCTTGCGCCTGTCGGCGGCTTTTTCATCGTTCCTTTTGTGTATCAAAATCTTCAAACATGGTGTTAAAGATTTTGTACACACCATATCATACCCGCCTTTTTAATGTCAAACATATTTAACGCGGAATATGGAAAATTTTACAATTATGTGACTAAGCGCATGAAAAGACCTCTTGACAGGGCGCAGCGGCAGGTCTATTCTCATATAGGTAACACATTACCTATATGCCGGAGGCGCAGCCATGACACAAAAACCAGCCGTTTCCCAGCCCGAAGCCGCGATGGTGGACCCGGCAGGCATTGATGACCGCTATTTCCTGTTCACCATGCTGAGCACCCTGGCCAACCGCATGCAGGCCTTCGGGGACACGGTGTTTGAGGAACTGACCTGGAAGCAGTGGTTTGCGCTGCTGGGCACCAGCGTCTTTCAGTCTGCTCCCTCGGTCTCCCAGGTGGCGGGCTTTGTGGGCACTTCCCGCCAGAACATGAAGCAGCTGCTGCTGCGCCTGCAGGATGCCGGCTTGATCCGCCTGGAAAATGACGCGGCGGATCAGCGGCGGACCCTGGTGCGCCAGACGCCGGCCGCGATGGAGTTTGAGCTGCGCTACCGGGAGCGCAGCGCGGGGCTGATGGAGGATTTTTTTTCAGGCATCGCGGCTGAGGACCTGGCCGCGGCCCGGCGGGTGCTGGCCCAATTGGACGGCAACCTGCGGATGATGGCGGAAAGGAAGAAGCCATGAACCTGATCATCACCGATGAAAGCCACCCCGGCCCAGGGCTGTCCCTGCAAAAGGCCCTGACCGAGCTGGAGGGGCAGACCCTCTGCCTGGCTGCGGACAAGCTGGACATCCGTCCCTGCAGCGCCTGCGGCAGCTGCAGCGGCAAAACCTATGGCCGCTGTGTGATCCCGGACGACATGCAAAAAGTGTTGCCCCTGATTGTGCGCTGCCAGAGGCTGGTGCTGGTGGGCCCGGTGGTCTTTGGCGGCCCGGGCTTTCACATCAAAAAAGTCATCGACCGCATGGCGTCTGTGGGCGATCCGCGGTATGGCCTGAAGCATGGGGAGTTGGTCAAGGGCATGGCTGGGGAAGGATTCCGCTATTACCTGGTTGGTGTTGGTGATGGCTTAAGCACAGCCGAGCAGGAGGCCTTCCGCTATTTGCACAGGGAGAACAGCCACATCATGGGCAGGGAAGGCCGGGCCTTTCTGCTGGGGGCGTGGGCAAGCGATGACGCAATGGCCAAGGTGGCGGAGGAGATCGCCCATGGATAAGGCCAACAGGCTCCTGCTGCTGTGCGCCAGCCCGCGCAAGCAGGGCACCAGCGCCATGCTGCTCAGGCGCATCCAAAAAAGCGCGGGCGGGGACCTGGTTTTCCTGCCCCAGCAGGGGGATTTCACGGAGGTCCTGGCCGCCATGCGCCGGGCGGACAGCATGGTCATCTCAGGGCCATGCTATGTGAATAGCTATCCGGCCAGGCTCTACCAGCTGGTGGAGGCCGCGGCGCGGGAAGGCGGGTTTGCCGGGCAGAAGCTCTACGGCATCATCAACGGAGGCATGCCCTATACCCATACCCACCGGCACGGCCTGGACATGCTGTCCCTGTTCGCCGGGGGCTGTGCCCTCACCTGGCAGGGCGGGTTTGTGCTGGGCGGCGGGGCGATGCTGGATGGCAAAGAGCTGGAAAAGCACCTGAGCCGGCGGAGGCTTGTGCCGGCTTTTGACCGTTTTATTCAGCATATCAAGGCTGGGAGCCCTTCCCCGGACAACCTGTATGAGGATGCCCAGAAGCCCTTGGGCAGGCTGTTGACCCTGCTGATGGCCAAGCTGCTGACCCGCATGGCCGAAAAGCGCATCCGCCAGCATGGCCATGACCCGAACGCGCCCAACGCATACCTCAGGGATCGGCCACCGACATGATCGCCGGGCCACCCGGGGGATCAAGGCCCTGTCCGCTTTTTGAACCCGAGAAAGGATGGTTTGCCGGATGAAAGGCAGGAAATCCGCCGCTGCGTTCTGGAACGCCCGCGCCCAGAGCTATGACCGCCGCCTCAGCGCACTGCCAGCCGCCTACCGGGACCTCCTGCCCCGCTGCCGGGCGCTGCTGAAGCGCTCCGACAGGCTGCTGGACCTGGGCTGCGGCAGCGGCCAGGCGGCCTGTGTGCTGGCGGGCGCTGTCCGGTCCGTTCAGGCCTGCGACCTGGCCCCCAACATGCTGGACATCGCGGCAGCGCACGCCCGGGAACGGGATATACCCAACATCACCTTCAGCCTGCAGGACGCTGCTGCGCTGGATTTCGCCGATGAAGCCTTTGACGCGGCGCTGTCCCTGGCGGTTGTGCACCTGATGGATCATCCGGACCAGGCCATGGCGGAGCTGCGCAGGGTGATCAGGCCCGGTGGGCTGCTCTTCCTCTCGGCCTACCTGGCCGGCCAGTCCGCCCTCAGCCGGGCGGGAAACGCCCTGATGAGCCTGGGCGGCTACCGTGACCCCCAGCGCTGGAACGCGGGCAGCTTCCGGGGCTTTGTGGAGGGGCAGGGATTCCACATTCAGGACAGCGTTCTCTATCCGATGTTCCCCATTCCAATGCAGTTTTATATCTGCCGCAAATCCGGCTGAAGCAACCCTTTGGCACGGCCGGTTGCTGCCACAGGCAGTGAAAATTTTACATAAAAATTACCTGGACTTTACACGCCGCTGGCGGCAGCGTGGGTGGGCTTCTGCTACACTTTTGTGGGGAATACCGCCCTGCCCGAGCACCAGGGAGAATGGAGAGTATGATGAATCGGAGAGCTAAAAAACTGAGCCTGCTGTGCCTGCTGCTGGCTGTCGCGCTGATGATATCCGCCTGCGGCAGGCAACAGCCGGTGTCATCAGGGACCAACAATGAATTGGTCCATTCATCCTATCCGGTCACGCTGCGCATCGCCTCAGGCTCTGAAAACAAGGAGCTTGAGCCTCTGCTTGCCAGGTTTGCCAAGGACAACCGTATCAGCCTGGAGATGCATTATAAAGGCTCGGTTGATATTTCCCGCGACCTGGGGCTTTCCAAGGTGCCCTATGACGCGGTCTGGCCAGCCAGCAGCATGTGGATTTCCATTGGCGACACCGGGCACAAGGTCAAGTACACGGAGTCGGTTTCCATCACCCCGGTGGTGTTTGGCATCCGGGAAAGCCTGGCCCGCAGCCTGGGCTTTGTGGGCAGCCGGGTATCCGTGCGGGATATCCTGGGAAAAATCCAGTCCGGCGAGCTCACCTTCTGCATGACCAGCGCCACCCAGTCCAACTCCGGGTGCTCCGCCTATATTGGTTTTCTCTATGCGCTTTTGGGCAGCCCGGACATCATCACCTCTGAAAGCCTGCAAAACCCCGGGCTGCAAAAAGACATCCAGGCCTTGCTGTCGGGCGTGGACCGCTCTTCCGGCTCCAGCGAATGGTTGAAGACCCTGTTCCTGGAGGGCGATTTTGACGCCATGGTCAACTATGAAAGCCTGATTCTGAGCACCAATGAAGAGCTGGTCAAACAAGGCAGGGAGCCGCTGTACATGGTCTATCCTTACGATGGCCTCTCCATCTCCGACGCGCCCCTGGGCTATGTGGATCAGGGCGACGGCAAAAAGGAAGAAGCGTTTTTGAAGCTGCGGGATTTCCTGATGTCCCGGGAGGTTCAGGCGGAAATCCAGCGCTATGGCAGGCGCACCGGCTTTGAAGGCATCCTGCCGGAAAACAAGGAGGTCTGGCGCGAGGCATGGGGCGCGCAAACCGATACCATTCTCTCCCCGATCCGCATGCCAGACAGCGAGGTGCTCTGGGAAGCCCTGGGCTTGTACCAGACCCAGTTCAAAAAGCCGTCCCTCACCGCCTATGTGCTGGACTTCTCCGGCTCCATGAGGGGCGGTCCCAGCGAGCAGCTCAAGGGAGCCATGGCAGAAATCCTCCTGCAGGAGCGCGCGGCAAAGAACCTGCTGCAAGCATCCCAGCATGAGGAAAACCTGATTCTGCTGTTCAGCGATGAGCTGAGAAAAACCGAAAAAGCGGCGGGCAATGTGGCCATTGAGGACCTTTACCGCACCATTGAGCGGGAAAGCCCGGCTGGCGGCACCGCGATGTACGAGGCGCTTGACGCAGCCCTGGATCAGCTGGCCGCCTATGACCTTGGCCAGTACACCCCTGCCATCATCCTGATGACCGATGGCATGGCCAACGGCAACATGAACCTGAATGACTTCAAGCGCAGTTATGAAAGCAAGGGAGGGGGTATCCCCATCTTCTCCATTTCCTTTGGAAACGCCGATCTGGATGCCCTGGGCGAACTGGCAGCGCTGACCCATGCCCGGGTGTTTGACGGGGACCGTGACCTGGTGGATGCCTTCCGCAAGGCCAAGGGGTACAACTGATGCGCATGAAAGAAGGTCTGCGAACCATTCTTGCCTTCCTGGCGGGGGCCATCGCCTTCCTGGCGCTGTTTTTGCTGGCAAAATGGCACATCCTGGTGTCCGCCGTCATCGCGCTGCTGCTGTATGGGGCGGTGTTCCTCCTGACCAAACCGACAAGGCGCATTGGCTCTACGAAGGTGGACAGCCTCAAGGGCGGGCCGGAGCTGCTGCAGATCATGAGCGATGCCCATGAGGACATGCAGGCCATCTACCGCGCTTCCCAGCAGGTGGGGGACGCCGCCATCAAGGAGAAAGCCTTGAAGCTGCATGAGCTGGGCAACCGCATCCTGGCCTACCTGGGCCAGAACCCGCAGAAGATATCCTCTGCCCGGCGCTTCTTCAGCTTCTACCTGGATACTGGTGCCAACATCCTCACCAAATACATGAACCTGATGGCCTCAAACCCTGACAGCGAGCGCGTGCAGCGCCTGACCCCGGAAACCGGCCGGGCGCTGGACATCCTGCACAAGGCCTTCATGGAGCAGTTCAACAAACTGGTGCAAAATGAGGTGATGGATGTGGAGGCGGACATTGATTTGTTGGAGAAAACCTTGCAGATGGAGGGCGGACTGTGAAAGCCAAGCATTGGGGATTGATTTTACTGGCGCTGGTCATCGTGGTGGCGGGTGTGTACACCTACATGGATAGCCGCAAGGTGGAGCGGACAGCCATCACCGGCTATATCGGCGGCGAAAAAATCGGCCTGGTGGATGACCCGGAGGTCAAAAAAATCCTGCTGGATAAAATGAACCTGACGCTCAACTACCAGAAAGCCGGATCGCTGGACATGATCAAGCTGGACCATGCAGGCCGGGATTACCTGTGGCCCTCCAGCCAGACAGCGCTGGACCTGTACGAGAAGACCTTTGGCAAGCCGCCGCAAAGCGAGATTGTCTTCAATACCCCCATCGTGCTGTATACACGGGGCATCGTGGCAGAGGCGCTGGTCAAGGCTGGCTTTGTCACCAAGACCGACGGCGTGCATTTTCTGGACATGAAAGCCTTTTTGCCGGCGTTGGAAGAGGGCCGGCGCTGGGAAGACCTGGGCCTGCCCTTGTATGGCTCCATCCTGGTGTCCACCACCAACCCCACCAAGTCCAACTCCGGGAACATGTTCGCAGGCCTCCTGGCCAACATGATCAACGAGGGGCGAGTGGTGACCCCGGAAACCGCGCAGGCCGTCATCCCCCGGCTGCAGGCCTTGATTGAACGCCTGGGCTACATGGAAACCAGCTCGGCGGATATCTTCAGCCAGTTCCTCAAAACCGGCGTGGGCGCCCGGCCGCTGGTGGCGGGCTATGAAAGCCAGCTGATTGAGTTTGCCCACACCAACCCCGAAGACTATGCCAAAATCAAGGATGACATCGTGCTGCTGTATCCGGTGCCCACCGTCTGGTCCAGCCATGTCTACATCGCCTTGAACGAACAGGGGAAGAAGGGCCTGCAGGCGCTGATGCTGCCCGACATCCAGGAGCTGGCCTGGGAAAAGCATGGCTTCCGCACCGGCTATAACGCCGCCAATGTGGATGTCTCGGGCCTCTCCGTGCCCGGGGTCGCGCCGGTGATTTCCAGAATTATCCAGATGCCGGATTCCCAGGTGATGGAAAGCCTGATCAAAGCCCTGGAGGACTGATGACACAAGCCCTGTTTGACCCAAAAGCCATCGCCGCGGACTTTGACGCCGCGGCGATGGATACAGCGGAGGAGAGGAGCCAGGTTCGCGAAATGGCGCGCGCCATTGACCTGAAGGACCCTTTGGCTGCGACCGCCTATGGCGCGGGCACGCAGCGGGGGCTGTCAGAGGTTTCAGAGTACCTGCTGGAACGCGCGGGAAAGGGCACCCAGGAACAGGCGCACAGGGTGGTGAACCAGCTGCTGGGGCAAATTGAATCCCTCAGCCCGGCGCCACCCCGGACAGGGTTTTTCAGCGGGCTGTTTGGCGCCGGCCAAAGGGACAAGCCAATGCTGGATGACCTGGAGCAGACTGGGCTCATGGTGGACCGTCTGGCGTCCCGCCTGGACCAGGCCAGGCTGGACCTCCTCAAGGAGTCCGCCCTGCTGGATGCCCTGTACCTTCAGAACAGGACGCTTTACCATGCCTTAAACCGGCAATTGCAGGCCGGGGATGCCGCGCTGGCGCTGGCTGCGTCCATGGATGACAGCATCAGGGAAACCTTCGGCAGGCGGCTGGGGCAGCTGCGGATATCAAAAACCCTCAGCCTGCAGATGGCAGCGCAGATCCGGTTGATTCAGCACAGCCAGCGGCTGATGGCCGACAGGCTGCGGGATGTGCTCACCGTGGTTTTGCCGCTTTGGCAGCAGCAGTTGGCGCTGGGGCGAAACCTGAAAACACAGCGCGATGCGCTGGAACAGTACCGGGAAGCCGCCCAAGCCACTGCCGCGGCCCTCCAACAAAAGGCGATGGCGCTGGCAGAAACGGCTGCCCTGGACCATGACGCGGACCGGGAAGCCCGGCAGCAGGAAATTTTGCGCGAAATCCTGGCTTTGCAGGCGCAGCGCCGCGTGCGCCTGGAATGAGAAAGACCGGCTGGAAACACAAGCACATGGCGCAGGAACACAGAATCAATCGCCACAGGGCGGCCCGGGCTGGAGCAAAAGGAGGCCCCGATGGAACATGAAGGAAGCGAAGTGCTGTCGTTCAAAGATGCGTCGGCTCTTGAAAGTTGGCTGAGCAGGAATCACGCGCGCTCGCCGGGCATCTGGCTGCGAATCTATCGCAAGAACAGCGGGGAAAAAACTGTGAGCTTCGAGGACGTGCTGACGGCGGGCCTCATCTGGGGGTGGAGTGAGAGCCTGCGGCATGCATATGATGGGGTTTCCTATCTGCAGCGTTTTGCTCCGCGAAAGAAAACAGGCACCCTTTCTTCCCGCAACCGCCAACTGGTGGAGCAGCTCATTGAGCAAGGAAGAATGATGCCTGAAGGGTTGAAGGCCTTGGGAATGGAACGCCGGACCGGCTGAAGAAAAGCCCGGCCGATGCCCGATGCCCGCTATCTGATCGGGCAGATCCCGTTGGCGCACTCCTGGTCCAGCTCGCGGTCGTCCTCTCCGGACTCAAACTGCTTGAGCAGTGAAGGCACAAAGGGCTTCATCTGCGCCAGGCGCTGCTCGTACTCCTCCTTGGTGATGGCCTCATAGGGCAGCAGCTCATAGAAGCTGTCGTCATAGGGCAGGAAGGAGAGGGCGATGCAGTCATCCCAGTTGTTCCATAGCCAGTCCTCCACCAGCTCCCACTCATGGTCGCGCACATGCACGGTGATGGAGCAGTTGTGGTCCACATAGCTGTGCATGAACATCTTGTAGATTTCCAGCTGCTCAACCGCCGACACATCGGACTTGGTCTTGCCCTCCGGCGCTTTGATGGGGAACTCCACCACATAGGTCTTGGCGTTCTCCCAGGTCTGGTTGACCTCCGGGTGCACGGGCCAGTCCAGCTTCAGCACCACTTTGGCCAGCGGGTCATCCGCGGAGATGCGCACGCGGCGCACATAGTAGGGCGCGTGGGAGAAGTGGACGCCGGAGCTGACGCCCGGCAGCTGGGAGAGCGTGCCCTCGGGCTTCACCGTTGTCATCAACAGCGGGCTGTTGATGCCCATCTCCTTGGCGTAGCCCATGCCCGCGGCATGCACCGCCTCGCGCAGGGTGCGCAGCAGGCGCGCCTGATCGGCGATGCCGTAGCCGATGGCGTTCATCGCGTCCTGCCAGCCGGTCAGGGAGCAGCCCAGCAGCCGGTCGCGCTTTTGGACGGTATCCCAGCGGTCCAGCTCCAGCTCCAGGCAGGTCATGCGCAGGCCCGCCCGGGCTGACAGCCACATCGCGCGCAGCAGGCCATTCATGTCCAGGCTGTTGTCATCCTTGACAAAGCTCATCACATTGACGGTGGTCAGGTTGCACAGGCCGTTTGAGTCCAGGAGGATTTCACCGCAGGGATTGACCGCGTTGAAGTTGTCCCGCCGTTTGGCGGCGGCCACCTGGTTGACAAAGCCCGGCTCGCCGGAGTTGCGCATCGCCTGCAGCATGCCCTTGAGCTCCTCGCGGCTGGGCTTGTTGGTGAAGTAGATGGAGTTGTTGCTCACCTGGCGATGGGCGATCTCCGGGTCTATCACCCAGTTGCCGTCCTCTGTGCGGAGATAGAGGTTGCTCTTGGCGTCAATCGCGTCCTGATCCCTGGGGTCAATCATGACCATCTCGGCCGTGCGGCGCACGCCGCCTGAAACCACGTTTTCGCCGATGATGTTGGCGATGTCCAGGCAATCGATGGGCTTGAGCTTGCAGGGGCCCTCGCCGCCGCGGTTAAAGACGCCCTTGATTTTCAGGAACATGTTCTTCAGGCTGTCATGCCCGCTGGCCGTGCCCCCGAAGACCTTGAGCTTCTCCCCCTTGGGGCGCACATTGTTGTAGTTGATGTAGATGGTGTCGGTGTCGCGGTAGCGCTTGGCATAGTGCAGTTTGAAGAAGTAGTTCAGCGCGTCCTGCCAGCCTTCCTTGCTATCGCCCACCACGATTTCTGCCACGTTTTTCTTGCCGGTGAAGTCAAGCGTGGTCATGTCCTTGCGCTCATCGCGCAGCACAGGCTCATAGGCCCGGTGCACCACCTGAATGTCCGCGCGGATGGAGGGCAGCTTGGCCACATCATCCATGGTCACCCGCACGCCCACGCCCGCGCCCACCATCAGCAGGTAGAACAGCTCGTCAAAAGAGGTGAAATCATCAATCACCTGGCCCGCGCAGTTGAAGTTGCTCATGGGATAGCGCAGGCTGGCCTCTGTCCCGCCCGACCAGAAGGTGCGGCCGGAGAGGAACTGCTTCATGTTGTACACGTTGTCAAACAGCTCTTCTGCCTCAGCGCGGGAGGTGCCCGGCACGATGTTGCAGTTGTACTCCACCGCGCGGCGCACGGTCTCCCACCAGTATTCGCGCCGCATGTCATCGCCCAGCCAGCGCGAATAGGTGCGGTAGTAGACAAAGCTGCCCAGGGGGCCCATGGGGTTGGGCAGGTGCTTGTAGCGGGAGATGAATTCATCCCGCAGCACAGGCAGCCCTGCCTCCTCTTCCGCCTCCGCGGCCTGGAGGGCGTCCTTCTTGCGCTCCTTGTCACGCTCGTAGCGGTAGATGATGTATTCCTTTGCCGCGTCCCTGCGATGCTGCATCAGCAGGTCTTCCACGATGTTCTGGATCTCGTCCACCGAGACGATTTCCGGGTCCTTTTTCATCAGGGTTTCGGTCACGCGGGCGGCCAGCTCGTGCGAGAGCGCCTCGTCCACCCCGGCCAGGGTCTCCGACATCGCTTTGCGGATGGCCTTGGCGATGGTGCCCTCCTTATAGTCTACAATCATGTAGTTTCGCTTTTGTACTCTCATGCCCATTCTCCCATTTATATTCCCGAGGCCCTCCGGCCTCTTGCTGCGGTCTAAATACTATAACACAAAATATGGTATAAAAAACATGGGCGCGAGGAAAAAAACACAATATATAGACTGCGCAAGCTGAGAATCCCTTCGCCTACGCCAGGCCAGGGCTTTATATGAGTCAAGGGATCCCGGCGATTGCTGCGTTTGGCAGGTGGATCAGGGGCGCAGACGCAGATGGGGTATGATAGGGAAAACAGGCCTGAGCGATCAGGCGGCACAAGGAGCGGTGGATGCAGCAGGGGTGGGGGCGCGGGCGCAGTGGTTTTCTGACCGAGGAGGAGAAGGCGGACCGTCCGCAGATCACCCGGGCCTTCCTGGCGCGCATCCTGTCCTACCTGAAGCCCTTCTGGAAGCAGCTGGTGCTGGCGCTGCTGGCCATTTTGCTGGCCACGGTGCTGCGCCTTTTGCCGGCCATTCTCACCGGCCGCATCATCGATGAGGGCCTGATCGGGCGGGACCTCGGCAGGCTTGTGACGCTGATCCTGTTGTCCCTGGGGGTTACGCTGCTGTCCAATTTGGTGGGGCTGCTGGAGAGCTACCTGAACACCTGGGTGGCTCAGCACATCACCTTCAACATGCGCAACCGCATGTTCAGCCACCTGCAGGGGATGAACCAGCGGTTTTTCACCTCCAGCCACCAGGGGGATCTGATCACCCGGATGACCAGCGACATCTCAGGCGTTCAGCAGATCATCGCCGGCACCTTCACCAGCATCATCTCCAACATCCTCACCCTGGTGGTGGCGGCCATCGCCATGTATCAGAAAAACTGGATTCTGGCCACGGCAGGGCTGATCATCGTGCCGCTGTTTGCGCTGCCCACCCGGCGCGCCGGCAAAACCCGCTGGACCCTCACCCGGGAGGCCCAGCAGCGCCAGGACGAGGTCAATGACATTCTCAACGAGACCCTGTCGGTGTCCGGCCAGCTGCTGGTGAAGCTCTTTGGCCGGGAGGCCTATGAATATGCCCGCTATGAGAAGGCCAACCGGGAGATGGTCAGGCTCAACATCCGCCAGGGCATGGCAGGGCGTTGGTTCCGGGTGCTGCTGGGCACCTTTTCCAGCATTGGCCCCATGCTGATCTACCTGGTGGGCGGCATTCTGATGATGCGGCACAAGGCGGATCTCACCGTCGGGGACATCACGGTGCTGGTGGCGCTGCTGGGGCGCATGTATGGGCCTGTGAACACCCTGATGAACATGCAGGTGGACTGGATCCGGTCCATGGCGCTTTTCGCCCGCATCTTTGAGTATTTTGACCTGCGCCATGAGGTGCGCAGCGCTCCGGACGCCATCACGCCAGTGGGGATGGAGGGCGATATTGTCTTCAGGAACGTTTCTTTTCATTATGAGCCAGACAGGGAAATCCTCCAGGACATCTCCTTCAGCCTGGACAGCGGCCGCAGCATCGCCATCGTGGGGCCCTCGGGCGCCGGCAAGAGCACCATCATCAGCCTCCTGCTGCGGCTGTATGATGTCTCCAGTGGCAGCATTACGGTGGACGGCATCGACCTGCGGCAGTTGGATCTGGGTTATCTGCGGCGCAGCATTGGCCTGGTCACCCAGGACACCTACCTGTTTAACGCCACCATCCGGGAGAACCTGCTTTACGCGGCGCCAACGGCCAGCCAGGCGGAGTTGGAGGCCGCTGGCAAGAAGGCTAATATCCATGATTTTATCATGAGCCTGCCCCGGGGCTATGACAGCCTGGTGGGCAACCGGGGGCTGAAGCTCTCAGGCGGCGAAAAGCAGCGCCTGTCCATCGCCCGGGTGCTGCTGAAGGATCCGGCGGTGGTGGTGTTTGACGAGGCCACCTCCTCCCTGGACTCTATCGCCGAGCGCCTCATCCAGGATGCAGTGGGGCCCCTGTTGGCCCAGCGCACCAGCATCGTCATCGCCCACCGCCTGTCTACGGTGTTGGCGGCGGATGAGATCCTGGTGCTGGAGGCAGGGCGGATTGTGCAAAGAGGCACCCACCAGGCGCTCCTGGCCCAAGGCGGGCTATATGCCAGGCTTTATGAAACGCAGTTTGGGCTTGAGGATGCTTTCTAAGGGCATCCTCAAGCCATTTACCCTCTATGCTTTATAGTTCCCCGGCGATGCGGGCAGCGTTTTCTGCGGTGAGGCCAAACTCATTGAACAGGACTTCGGCCGGTGCGGAGGCGCCAAAATGATCAAGGCCCAGCACCCGGCCATCCAAGCCCACAAAGCGGTACCACGGCATGGTGGCCCCGGCCTCAATGGCCAGGCGCTTTCTCACCTGGGGCGGCAGCACCTGGTTCTGATATGCCTGGGGCTGGGCCAAAAACAGCTCCATACAGGGCATGGACACCACGCTGGCGTCTTTGCCCTTGTCTTTAAGCAGCGCCTGGACTTCCACGGCCAGGCTCACCTCGCTCCCGGATGCCATCAAAATCAGGTCGGGCTGCGCTTTGTCTGACGGGGACAGCACATAGCCGCCCTTTTCGCTGCCCTGCGCGGTTTGTGTGTATTGGGGCAGGTTTTGCCGGGTGAGCACCAGGCTGGTGGGGCCCGGGCTGGTGAGCGCGGTGAGCCAGGCCTGGGCGGTTTCATTGGCGTCACAGGGCCTGATCACCCGCATGCCGGGGGTGGCCCTGAGCGCCGCCAAATGCTCAATGGGCTGGTGGGTCTCGCCATCTTCGCCCACGCCGATGGAATCATGGGTCAAAACATAGATGACCGGCAGGCGCATGATGGCCGACAGCCGCATGGCGGCCTTCATATAATCGGTGAACACGAAGAAGGTGGCGCAAAAGACCCTGAGGCCGCCGTGCAGGGCGATGCCGTTTGAGATGGCGGCCATGGCATGCTCCCTGACGCCAAAGCGCAGGTTGCGCCCCAGGCGGTTTTCGGAGCTGAAGTCTCCGCCGTCCGCGATGTAGGATTTGTTGGAGGGGGCCAGGTCGGCAGAGCCGCCCACCAGGTTGGGCACCAGCTTTGCGAGTTTTCCGATCATATCGCCGGAGCTGGCGCGGGTGGCCTCTGCCTTTTCCTTTTGGGGCATGAGGCTGCCGCCCTGCAGCAGGTCCTTAAGGTTCAGCCCGGCATGCCACTGCTTCCACTGGCGGGCCAGGTCCGGATGAGCCGCTTCGTAGGCTTCAAACAGCGTCTCCCAGGCCTCCCGGGCTTTTTTGCCCTGACTCAGGCACTGTGCTGCGTGGGCATACACCGCCTCATCCACCTGGAAGGGCTCACCCGCCATGCCCAGGGCCTGCTTGGTTTTTTCAAGCTCCTCTGCGCCCAGCGGCTCGCCATGGGCGCTGGCCTTGCCCTGCTTGGCAGCGCTGCCGTAGCCGATGTAGGTGGGGCAGACGATGAGGGTGGGCAGCTCGCTCCCCTGCGCCTTTTCCAGGGCCGAAAGCACCTGGGCATAGTCGTTGCCGTCTTGTACCCGGATAACCTGCCAGCCATAGGCCTCAAAGCGCTTGCCCACATCCTCACGGAAGGCCAGGTCGGTGTCGCCCTCAATCGAGATCTCGTTGTCATCATAAAGCACGGTCAGCTTGTTCAGCTTCAGCGTCCCCGCCAGGGAGGCGGCCTCGCTGGCGATGCCCTCCATCATGCAGCCATCCCCGGCAAACACATAGGTGTGGTGATCAACCACGGGAAAGCCCGGCCGGTTGAACCGGGCGGCCAGCATGCTCTCCGCAATCGCAAAGCCCACGGCGTTGGCGATGCCCTGGCCCAAAGGCCCGGTGGTGGTCTCAACCCCTGGGACGCCATGCTCCGGGTGGCCGGGGGTTTTGGACTGCCATTGGCGGAACCGCTTGATTTCATCCATGGGCATGGCTTCATAGCCGCCCAGGTGGAGGAGCGAATACAAAAGCGCGCTGGCGTGGCCGTTTGAGAGCACAAAACGGTCCCGATTGACCCAGCCGGGCTTGGCCGGGTCGTGCTTCATGGTTTTCAGCCACAGCGCGTAGGCCATGGGCGCCATGCCCATGGGTGCGCCGGGATGGCCGCTGTTGGCCTTCTGCACCATTTCTGCCGACAGGATGCGCAGGGTGTTGATGGTTTTTTCGTGAATGTTCATTGACCTTCTCCTTTATTCCGCATTTTGCGTCTGTGACCCGGCACAGGCCAACCCATCGCCTGCATCCGCCCGCGCCAAGCGCGGGAAACCAGGCCATGGCTTTTTATCCAGCCTTATATTAGCATAAACCAGGGCATAAAGTCACATATCGCCGCGCTGCAACAGCCTGAGGAAAAGCCAGGCGCCGGTTTGGTTATCGCTCCTGTCCTGTGCTATCATACCAATGACAGGCAGCGATTGATGCGTTAATACACAGTGAGGAGAGATGGGGCATGAGGTTAAAGTACGGGATGGTTGGCGGAGGAGCTGGCTCCTTCATCGGCGGCGCGCACCGGCGTTCCATCAACCTGGATGGCGAGGCTGTGCTGGTGGCAGGCAGCTTTTCCAGGGATTATGAGAACACCCTGGCGACCGGGAGAGAGCTGGGCATAGCGGAAGACAGGCTGTACAAATCCTATGCCGGGATGGCAAAAGCGGAAGCGCAGCGGGAAGACGGCATTGACTTTGTGGTGGTCGTCACCCCCAACCACACCCACTACGCTATTTGCAAAGCGTTTCTTGAAGCGGGGATTCATGTTTCCTGCGACAAGCCCTTGGCCGTGAACACCGGGCAGGCTTTTGAGCTGGAGCGGCTGGCCAGGGAGAAAGACCTGCTCTTTTTGGTGACCTATACCTATGCCGGGCATGTGACGGCCAAATACGCCGCCGACCTGATCAAGTCAGGCCAGATTGGCCAGGTGCGCACGGTGATGGCGGAATACCCCCAGGGCTGGCTGGCCGATGTGGACTCGGGCGGCGGCAAGCAGGGGGAATGGCGGCGCGACCCCGCCCAGTCGGGCAACACCAACTGCCTGGGAGACCTGGGCACCCATGTGGAGAACATCGTAGCCACCATGACGGGGCTGAAGATCAAGCGCGTGCTGGCGAAGATGGATGTGGTGGTGCCGGGCAGGGTGCTGGATGATAACGACTTTGTCATGGTGGAGTATGAGGGCGGCGCCACCGGGCTTTACTGGACCAGCCAGATCGCCATAGGGCATGACAACAGCCTGAGGGTGAGGGTCTACGGTGATGAAGGCACGATCCTGTGGTTCCAGGAGGAGCCGGAAAAGATCACGGTCATCAGGAAGGATGGCTCCCTGACCGAGCAGCACCGGGGCTACCCGGCGATTACCCCCGGCGCAGCGGCTTACTCCCGCCTGCCCAGCGGGCATCCGGAGGGCTGGTTTGAGGCGATGGCCAACCTGTACGCCAGCTTCATCAAATGCGTCAAGGCGAAAAAAGAGGGCACATTCAGCAGGGGCATGATTGATTTCCCCACGGTGGAGGACGGCGCGGAGGGGATCAGGTTTGTCGAGGCCTGCCTTGAGAGCTCAAGAAACGGGAACGTCTGGGTTGAATATTGAGAGGTGCGGCATGTTTGGATACAATGGCAAACTCCTTTTCATTGATTTGGGCAGCGGCCAGACGCGGGTTGAGCGGCCGGATGAGAATTTCTACAGGAGGTATGTCGGGAACGGCATTCTGGGGGCATACATCATGCTCACCAGGACCAGGGCCGGGATGGACGCCTTTGACCCGGACAGCCTCCTGATGTTTTTGAGCGGCGCGGTTAACGGGCAGGAGGGGCCGGGGCTTGCCCGGTTCACGGTGTGCGGAAAATCCCCCTTGACCGGCGGCATGGGGGAGGCCAGGAGCGAAGGCCCGTTTGCAGTTGCCCTGAAAAAAAGCGGATATGACGGGATCATCATCTCCGGAAAGCTGGAAAAGCCAGGCATTGTCGTGATACAAGACGGCAAGCCCGGCATCAAAAGCGCTGAAGCGCTATGGGGAAAAACCGTCTCTGAGGCGACCGATGCCCTCAGGGAAGCCTATCCGGAAGCCAGCGTCGCGGCAATCGGCCCGGCGGGGGAAAACCTGGTGAGATTTGCCAACATCGTCAGCGAAAAATGCCATCATGCCTCCCGGAGCGGCATGGGGGCTGTGATGGGGTCAAAGAACCTCAAAGCGCTGGTGATCACAGGCGGCAAGCTGCCGGAAACCGCGGACAGCCAGGCGATGGCGCAGATCGCCCGGGACTTTGAAGCCCGGATCGCGGGGAATCCCCTGGCGACCTGGCAGCATCAGCGCCCGGGCTTTGGCGTCTGGATCCACACCCACGGGATTGACGCCTCGGTTTGCGTGAACAACTATCAATCAGCCACATGTGACTATCTGGACCATTACCAGCCGGCAGCCTTTGACCCCTTCTACAGGGGGGTGGCGCAATGCCCTGGCTGCGCCATGGACTGCATCAAGCGCTACGCTGATGATGAGGCATCCGCGATGTCAGGCGGGCTGCATCAGGAGATAGCAGGGGCCATGGGGCCCAACATCGGCAATGACAGCCCCATGACTGTCATTCAGGCGAATATCCTGTGCAACGAAATGGGGCTGGACCCCAATTCAACAGGGTATGTGATCTCCTTCATCCAGGAGCTGGCCCAGAGAAACATGCTGGAGGAACCGGATGAGGTCAGGATAGCCTTTGGCGAGGGCAATGAGACACTCAAGCTGATTGACCTGATCGCCCGCCGCAAGGGGATAGGTGACCTGCTGGCGGAAGGCACCCGGAGGGCCGCGCAAAAAATGGGCGGGAACGCGCAACGCTATGCGCTTCACGTCAAAGGGAATGAGATGGTGCCCTTTGAGCCGCGCAGCCAGACAAACCTGGCCCTGGGCTATGCCCTGGGGCACACAGGCCCCCGGTATGAGGTGTGCGAGCATGACTGGGACTTTGACACGCGGGTGGGATGGGAGCATACCTTGGATTTCTGCCGCACCATCGGCATCCTGGAGCGCATCCCCATGGACTACCTGGGGAAAAGAAAAGTCCGCAACTACAAGGCCCTGAGCACGCTCTGGTCGGCTGTGGACGCGCTGGGGATCTGCCTGTTTGCGACGGCCCCCACCCGGACCCTCAGCCTGCGCAAGCTTGCGGGCTTAATTGCCGCGGTGACCGGGTGGGAGACCTCGGACTATGAAATCATGCGCCTGGGCGAGCTGCGGCTGACCATGTTCAGGCTCTATAACTGCAGGGAGGGGCTGACATCACAGGATGATACGCTGCCCCGCAGGTTTTTTGAGGAAGCGATAGACTTCGGGCTGCACCAGGGCGTGAAGCTGGATGAAGCGGCATTTGAGGACTGCGTCAAAACCTATTACGCCATGATGGGCTGGGATGAGCAGGGGGTGCCCAGGGAGGCCACGCTGCTGGACTTTGGGCTGGACTGGGCCATCCAGCCCGCATAACCAGATATGTCCCTGTTCAGCGCCCGAAGGTCTCCGCCGCCTCCGCCATTTTCTGGATGATGGGCACCTCAAAGGGGCAGTTTTCCAGGCACTGGCCGCAGGCGATGCACTCGCCGGCGTGGTGCTCCAGCAGCTCATAGTGGCTGCGCACCGAGTCGGGGACTGAGCCCTGGACCAGGGCCAGGTCGTGGAACTTGTTGACCATGGCGATGTTGATGCCCACAGGGCAGGGGGCGCAGTGGCCGCAGTAGATGCATTTGCCCTTATAGCTGTGAAGCGGCAGGTCCTTGAGGAAGGGGGCATAGTCCCGCTCCTGGTCTGTCAAATCGGAATACCGCCCGGCCTTAAGCACCTCCTCAGCGCTTCGGAAGCCGCCCACCACGCAGGCCGCGGCTGGCCGGGTGAGGGCATAGTGGATGCAGTGCTCCGGCTTCATCGCCCTTCCAAAGGGCGACCATTTGTCACTTAGCAGATCGCCCCCGCCAAAGGCCTTCATCACCACGATGCCAACGCCCTTTGCCTCACAGGTTTTGTACAGCTGGTCCCTCACCGGGTCTATGTTGGTGAGGGGCTGCTCATAGTTCCTGGGCGTCCAGACCTCGTCAAAATCCTCCCGGGGAGGCTGCAGGTCGTAGCAGGGGTTGACGCTGAAGAGCAGCACGTCAATGAGCCCGGTTTCCGCCGCTTTCAGCGCCATCTCCGGGTTGTGGGAGCTCATGCCGGTGTGGCGGATGCGGCCGGCTTTTTTCAGCTCCAGGACATAATCGATCATCCAGCCGCCAAACACGGTGTCAAAATCCGCGTCGTTGTCCACATAGTGGATCATGCCGATGTCCAGATAATCGGTATCAAGGCGCTTGAGCAGATCCTCAAAGCCGGCGGGGACCAGCGCCTCATCCCGGGTGCGCAGGTACTGGCTGTTCTGCCAGCAGGCGCCGATATGCCCCTGGATAAAGACTTTGTCCCGGCGGCCCTTGAGGCAATTGCCCAGGTTGCTGCGCACATCCGGCTCGGCGCAGAACAGATCAAAGAAGTTCATCCCGCAGTCAAGGGCTGATGTGACCAGCTCCTTCACCAGGTCAGGGGTGGCGCCGATCATGCCCTCGCAGCCCAGCCCCACCTCGCTCACCACGAGGCCGGTGTTGCCCAGTTCCCTGTATTTCATTTGCTTCTCCTCCGATCATGGCCTTGAAACCGCTTGTTGGGCTTATCATATCACAGTTTGCGCCCGGGCGGCAGGTGCTTGCCTGAGGGGGTGGATTGTGCGATGATACAGGCATATCAGCCGGAAAGGACCTTTGCCATGAAAGCCTTTGAGCCCATCCAGATCAGAAACATGCAGCTGAAAAACCGCCTGGTCATGCCGCCCATGTGCATGTATTCCGCCTTCAACCGGGATGGCCGGGTGGGGGAGTTCCACCTGGCGCATTATCAGGCCCGGGCCATAGGCGGGGTGGGGCTTGTCATCGTGGAGGCCACAGGCATCCTGCCTGAGGGGCGCATTTCTGATGAGTGCCTGGGGATCTGGGAAGACGGGCAGACCGAGGGGCTGAGACAATTGGCCCGGTGCATCAAGGCCCAGGGGGCGGTGCCGGCGCTGCAGATCAACCACGCCGGGCGCAAATCCCTCACCACAGGCACCCGGTGCCTGGCCCCCTCAGCCATCCCTTATAACAACCACCCGGTGCGCTATGAGGAGATGACAAGCGCTGACCTCACCCGGGTGATAGAAGGCTACCGGCAGGCCGCCCGAAGGGCCCATGAGGCGGGCTTTGAGGGCCTGGAGATCCACGCCGCCCATGGCTATTTGATCCATCAGTTTTTAAGCCCGCTGTCAAACCTCAGGCAGGACGCCTATGGGCAGGACCGCGCGCTGTTTTTGAATCAGGCCGTGGAGGCGGTGGCAGACGCCTGGCCGGAGGACAAGGCGCTGTGGGTCCGCATCTCGGCCACCGACTGGATAGAAGGGGGCATCACCCCTGCAGATTGGATCAGGTGGCTTTCTCAGCTGCCCCGGGGGATGGACATGGTGCATGTCTCCAGCGGCGGCCTGCAAAAAGCGCAGGTCACCCTCTACCCTGGCTATATGCTGCCCCTGGCCAGGCAGATCCGGGAGGGCACCGGGCTTCCGGTGACCGGGGTGGGCTTTCTGGACGAGGATCAGCTGATTATGCAGGCCCTGGAATCAGGCGCCTGCGACCTGGTGGCCATGGGCCGGGGGTTGCTGCGCAACCCCAACCGGGCGGTCGACCTGGCCTGGCGCTACGGACGGGGCGATCTGGTGCCCAAGCAGTATGAGCGGGGATACAGGGAGCGGATGTAAAACCGACACGGTGTTGTGAACGAATGGTAAAACATTACTTAATCTTTACGCCTGCTGAGGTTTATGGCCGGGATTTTATGATACAATCTAAGCAGTGGCATGATTGCCCGACTGAGAAGTAATGGAGGAAGACAAAGAATGAGAGAAATGTCCAAACGCTTGATCGCGTTCATGACCGTGCTGATGCTGCTCATCGGCGCAGGCGCAGCGCTGGCAGAAACACCCAAGGTGGATGTGCCGGTACCCTATAAGGTGCTGGAGGCTGGCGGAGCCATCGGTTTTGAGGGTTCGCTGAACCTGGACGCGGCTTCCCTGAAGGGATTGCTGATGATGACCCTGGGCACAAGCCCCGCTGATGAATCCGCCTCCGCGGTGGTGGATGCGCTCTTTGGTGCGGTGAACAAGCTGCGCTTCACCTCCGTGTATGACAAGACCACCGTTTCAGGCGTTCTGGGCACGGATGCGGGCGAGCTGATCACCTTCCAGGTGGCGGCCAATGAGGCCTCCATGGCGAATTCCATCACCACCAACCTGCTGCCGGGCATCGCGCTGCAGATGGACCCCCAGATGCTCAAGGCCGCCATGGGCCAGCAGCGGGCGGACGTCACGCCTGAGAAGGTGATGGAGATGCTCGCCCCCTACAGCGAGGTGCTGATCTCCTTTTTCAACAGCAAGCTGGGCCCCAAGCCTGAGGCAGGGGCAAGCCCCTACGACATCGCCGGCATTGGCCAGTTCCACCACATGACCGAGTACCGCCTCACCAGCAAGGATGTGGCTGAGCTGGTGGAGAAGCTCTTTGAGGTCTTCGAGAAAGATCAGAAGCTCCAGTCCCTGGTTCAGAAAGCCGCCAATGAGAGCGGGCAGGAGAACGTGAAGGCAGCCTTTGACCTGAAGCAAATGGAAGAAGAGGTGGCCAAGCTCAAGCAGGCGGAGGAAGTGCTGCTGCTTACAGGTACCGCCTACGGCACCCAGGACAATAACACCGTGTACTTTGTGATGGACACCCCTGACACTGAGAAGGAAAAGGCCCACATCACCGTCCTGGTCAACAACGATGAGGCCACAGGCGCTGATGTGAAGGTGAAGGTGCTGGTGAAAAACCCCGAGCCGGCCACCTACCCGGCCCCTGAAGCGACGGAGCCCGCCCCCGTGGCCGCGGCCCCTGACTGGCTGGCCCTTGAAGCGGATATCCTGGGCGGCCAGAATATGCGGGATGTCCTGGTGACCGTTGAAACCAATGTGAAGCCCGGTGAAAAGGAGATGACCTCCACCTTCAAGGCGAACCTGGTGGCCACCGGCATGAACATCACGCTGGATGGCGAGGGCAGCAGCCAGATGGAGAAGCTGTTCTCCCAGACGGTGCTCCGCCTGGGCATGGGCGGCCCCAACCCGATGCTCACCCTGACCGGCAAGATCTTTGAAACGGCTGAGAAGCCGGTGGCCCCTGCGCTGGACGGCCTCCAGGTGGTGACGCTGAAGACCGGTGACAATGGCGAAATGGTCCTCAGCGATGAAGCGGCGGTGATGAACAGCCTCCAGAAGGGCCTGCCGCTGCTGATGGAAAACCTGAACAAGGCGCTGCCCCAGGAAGGCCCCGCGCTGGTGATGCTCATCACCCAGATCCTGTCCCCCCAGGAAGACGGAATGGTTGAGGAGGAGACGGTGGTCGTAGAAGCGACCGAGGACACGCAGGAGCCTGTGCAGACAGAGGAACCCGCGGAAACGGAAGCTCCTGCTGATGAGACAGCAGCCCCCGTGGAGACCGAGGCCCCTGCCGAGACAGCAAAACCCTGAGACCTATGACAGCCTGACAACCGCTGCCGCCCGAAAGGGCGGCAGTTTGCCGTTGCGCTCCCCAGGCACCGCGCAATTGACACCCTGGCATCAGGGCGCTTATAATCAGCCCAGACAATGGCAGAATAAGGAGGCGGACATGCCCGGTTTTCAGCCTGATTTTGAACAGCTTTTGAAGGTGCTCCGCAACCAGGCGCCCGATCGCCCGGTGCTGTTTGAGTTGTATATGAACATGCCTCTGTATGAGCAGGTGAACGGGCGAAAACTGCCCGCCGGCGACCAGCTCACCCGGGCCCGGTTTACCATTGAAGCCTTCAAGAACATGGGCTATGACTATGCGACGCTGTACACCTCCCAGTTCCGCTTCACCCATGATCCCCACGCGCTTGAAACCCACTCCTTAAACGAGGGGGAGGGGCTGGTGGATGAGGAGAGCTTTGAGAAGTTCCTGTGGCCGGAGCCGGATGACTTTGACTCCTCCCACCTGGGCGAGGTGGCCAGAGACCTGCCCGATGGCATGAAGTTGTGCGTGATGGGGCCGGGGGGCATCCTGGAAATTCTCATCGCCCTCACTGGCTATGACAACCTCTGCCTGATGCTCTACGATGATCCAGGCCTGGTGGGGCGGATCGTGGATGAGGTGGGCAAGCGCCTGGTGCGCTATTATGAGATCGCCCTGCAGTATGACACAGTGGGCTTTATTTCATCCAACGATGACTGGGGCTTCAACACCCAGACCTTTCTCTCCCCGCCCATGCTGCGCCGGTTTATCTTCCCCTGGCATCAGAAGATCGTGGACACGGTGCACCAGGCGGGGCGGCCGGTGTTTCTGCACTCCTGCGGAAACCTGGCGACGGTGATGGATGACATCATCGCCCTGGGCTACGACGCCAAGCATTCCTTTGAGGACAAGATCCAGCCCATTGAGCAGGCCTATGAGGCCTACCACAGCCGCATCGCGCTGTTGGGCGGCCTTGATATGGACTTCATGTGCATTCGCAGCGAGCAGGAGGTCTATGACCGGACGATGAACATGCTGGAGCGCACGGCAGACCGGGGCGGCTGGGCCGTGGGCACCGGCAACAGCGTACCGGAATACCTGCCCCCCAAAAACCTCTTTGCCATGCAGAAGGCGGCGAGGGATTTCGCGGGGCGCTGATGATCATCAACCAGACCAAAGGGGCTTCTTCTATGAGGAAGCCCCTTTGGTTTACACCTGCCGGATATCCCGCAGCGGGCCGCGCACGGGGACCTGGTGCTGATCCAGCCGGGCCTTGACAGTTTCGGTGACCAGCAGCAGGGTGGCCCACCACTCCGGCGTTTTGGCGAAGCAGCGCAGGGTGAAGACCAGCAGGCCATCCTGGATCTTGTCCAGGGTGGCGGCGGGGGGCGGGTCGGCCAGGACGCCCGGGGGAATGGCGGCGGCCTCCTCCATGAGGCGGCGGACCGTGGGCACATCGGCTGAAAAATCGGTGGTGAGGGAGATGTCGATGCGCCGGATGGCGTTGGCGGAGTTGTTGGTGATGGCCCCGTTTGAAAGCCCGGCGTTGGGCAGCACCACCCGCCTGCGGTCCAGGGTTTCAAGGGTGGTATACATCATGGAGATGTCCTTGACCGTGCCCTCATAGCCGCTCTGGGTGATGATATAGTCCCCCACGCGGAAGGGGTGGAAGAACAAGAGCATCAGCCCGCCCGCGAAGTTGCTCAGGCTCCCCTGGAGGGCGAGGCCGATGGCCAGGCCGGCAGAGGACAGGATGGCGATAAACGAGGTGGCAGGTACCCCCAGGTAAATCAGAAGGCTCACCACCAGCGTGAAGCGCAGCAAAAAGGACAGGAGGTTGTTGATAAAGCCCAAAAGCCCCCGGTCCAGCTTGCTTTTTTCCATGGATCGGGTGAGCAGCCGCATCAGCACCTTGATCGCCTTGAGCCCCACCAGCAGCATCACCAGGGCGCCCAGCAGCTTCAGCGCCGCGTCTGCCGTGAAGGAAACAAAGAAGGTCTCGATGCTCTTCCAAATATTGTCCATGATGCCCTCCTGCCTGCCATTGTTCTTTTTCAAAGTATAGCATCCATAACCCGTTTTTCGCAAGGTTATCAAAGGGTTTTGGCCAGAAAGAGCGCCGGATATATAATATATACATCTCTGCATAAACGTGATATACTGAAATCCTAGAATAGAAAACAGGAGAACTATATGCGCTTATCAGTATCCAGTGAAATCGGCCCCCTCAAGGAGGTGCTCGTGCACCGTCCGGGACAGGAGTTGGAGCAGCTGACCCCGCCGCATCTGGGGCGGATGCTGTTTGACGATATCCCCTATCTGGCAGGGGCGCAGCGGGAGCATGACCAGTTCGTCCAGGCCCTGCGCAATGAGGGCGCCAGCGTGCGCTACCTCACCGACATGGTGGCGGACACCCTGGTGGTCGAGGGCGTGCGCACCCAGTTCATCAACGAGTTTATCCAGGAAGGCGGCCCCATGGCCCAGTACAACCAGGAGGCGCTCCAGGAGATGCTGGGGGCCATCAAGGACCCCAAGGCCCTGGTGGAAAAGACCATGTCAGGCGTCACCGACCAGGACGCGGGGCTGCTGGAAAACCATCCCCTGACACGCCTGGCGCGGCATGAGACCCGGTTCCTGCTGGATCCCATCCCCAACCTGTATTTCACCCGGGATCCCTTCTCGGTGATCCAGTCGGGCGTGGCTTTCAGCCACATGCGGGCTCCCGCCAGGCAGCGGGAGACCATCTATGGCCGCTATATCATGGCGCACCACCCCGAGTTTGCAGGCCGCGCCCCGGCATGGTATCACCAGGACATTCCCTATAGCCTGGAAGGCGGGGACATTCTGATGGTGGGCGACGGGCTGTTGTGCGTGGGCATCTCCCTGCGCACAGACACCGAGGCAATAGAGATTCTGGCCAGGCGCCTGATGGCAGATCCCCAAAGCCGCATTGACCGGGTGCTGGCCATGGACATCCCTAGCATCAGGGCCTATATGCACCTGGACACGGTGTTTACGCAGCTGGACAGGACGGTGTTCACCGTGCATCCCGGCATCCTG
Organism: Christensenella sp. UBA5327; assembly: GCA_002411105.1. Taxonomy (GTDB): domain Bacteria; phylum Bacillota; class Clostridia; order Christensenellales; family Aristaeellaceae; genus UBA6115. The sequence continues at coordinate 29,578 of DHQX01000023.1, forward strand.
CCGGTGCTGCGCTGCTTCCTGCTGGAGAAAAACGGCGACGGCATGAAAATCCGGGAGCTGAAAGGCCAGCTTGAGGAAGTGCTGCAGACCGCCATGGGCGTGCCGGAGGTGACCCTCATCCGCTGCGGCGGGCAGGACATGATCGCCGCCCAGCGGGAGCAGTGGAACGATGGCAGCAACACGCTGTGCATCCGGCCAGGGGCCGTCATCGTCTATGATCGGAACCTGGTCACCAACCGCATCCTGGAGGATCACGGCATCAAGACCATCCAGGTGGCCGGCAGCGAGCTGGCCCGGGGCCGGGGCGGCCCCCGGTGCATGTCCATGCCGCTGAGGCGTGAAGAGATCAGCTAAGAGAAGCGCAACCGCGACACCTGGTCACGCTGTGTGCATGCTGGCGGCGGCTGCCGGGGAATCCACCGAGCAGGGCGCCGGCAAGCCTGGGTTTACCGCGAAAACAGCGACAAACTTCGGGAGACTGGTGGAAAACCTGGAGGAGCGCAGGCCGGAGGACGCCAGGCAGCGCGCTGATACCCCCATTCAATCAAGAAATTAATATCACCACATATAAGGAGGTTTCCCATGCCCGTCAACCTGAAAGGCCGCAGTTTCCTGACATTGAAGGACTTTACCCCCCAGGAGATCCGCTACTTCCTCGACCTCGCCCATGACCTGAAGCGCAAAAAGCGCGCCGGGATCCGGGGAGATCTGCTCCAGGGCCGCAACATCGTGCTGCTGTTTGAAAAAACCTCCACCCGCACCCGCTGCGCCTTTGAAACCGCCTGCTGGGATGAGGGGGGCAACGCCACCTTCCTGAGTAACTCCCAGATGGGCAAGAAGGAATCCCTGGAGGACACCGCCAAGGTGCTGGGCCGCTTTTATGACGGCATCGAGTTTCGGGGCTTTGCCCAGAAAACGGTGGAAGACCTGGCCAAATACTCCGGCGTGCCCGTGTGGAACGGGCTCACCGACCTCTACCACCCCACCCAGGCGCTGGCAGACCTATTGACCCTTGAGGAGCACGCGAAAAAGCCCCTCTCCCAGTGCAAATTGGTGTATGTGGGGGATGCCCGCAACAACGTGGCCAACTCCCTCATGATCATCTGCGCCAAGCTGGGCCTGCGCTATGCAGCGGTGTCGCCCAAGGAGCTGTTCCCGGAGGAGGGCCTGCTGAAAGAAATGAAAGCCCTGGCCCGTGAAACAGGCGGCGAGATTGAAATTACCAGCGATCTTTCAGGGGTCAAAGATGCTGACGCTGTGTATACTGATGTGTGGGTTTCCATGGGCGAGGAAGCCCAGTTTGAAAGCCGCATCAAGCTCCTGAAAGGCTACCGGGTGGACCGTGCCCTGATGGAGAAAACCGGCAACCCTGACGCCATCTTCCTGCACTGCCTGCCCGCCTTCCACGACCTGGAAACCGAAACCGGGCGTGAAGTGCTGGAGAAATATGGCCTCAAAGAGATGGAGGTATCAGACGAGGTGTTCCGCTCTGCCGCCTCCAAGGTATTTGATCAGGCTGAAAACCGCCTGCACACCATCAAGGCCGTCATGGTCGCCACCATCGGCCGCCAATAAGGAGGAGAAGAGACATGCGTGAAGTAAGGGTTGTTCTGTGGGGGCTGGGTGCCATGGGCTCTGGCATCGCCAGGGTTTTGGGCAAGCGCAAGGGCGTTCATGTGGTGGGCGCCTGCGACATCAACCCGGCCTATGTGGGCAAAAACGCCTATGACGTGCTGGGCATCCCCCAGGAAGGGAGGCCGGATGCCCCGGTGCATGGTGACATCCTGGAGGCGCTGAGCCACAAACCGGTTGACATCTGCGTGATCGCCACCAACTCCTTTGTGAAGGATGTCTACCCCAAGGTGTTGCAGGTGCTCAGGCAGGGGGTCAATGTGATCACCATCGCTGAGGAAATGGCCTGGCCCTATGCCCAGTCGCCTGACATGGCGCTTGACATGCACAATGTGGCCAAGCAGCACAAGGTATCGGTGCTGGGCACCGGCATTAACCCGGGGCTGATGATGGACCTGTTGGCCGTGTGCCTCTCGGGCGCACAGACCGAGCTTCACCATGTATGCTGCGAGCGGGTGAACAGCCTTTCCCCCTTTGGCAAGGCCGTCATGGAGGAGCAGGGCATTGGCATCACGCCTGAGGCCTTTGACCAGGGCGTTTCTGACGGCACCCTGGCGGGGCACGTGGGCTTTGAGGAGTCCATCCACATGATGGCCTCCGCCTTTGGCTGGCCGGTGGATGCAGTGAAAACCCAGATGCTGCCCATCATCACCGACATCGACCGCAAAGCCCCCCACGGCGAGGCCAAGGCGGGCCAGGTGGCTGGCGTCAACATGACCGGCCAGGGCATTGTAAACGGCGAGGAAAAGCTCACCATGCGCCATCCCCAGCAGATTGAGCCCCAGCTGGTGGGCGTTGACACCGGGGATTACATCACCCTCACGGGCACGCCCCCCATTGCCATGGCGATCAAGCCTGAGGTGGATGGCGGCCTTGGCACCATCGCCATGGTTTGCAACCTCCTGCCCTTTGTGGTGGCGGCAAAGCCGGGCCTGCTGTCCATGCTTGACTTGCCCGTGCCCCGCTGCGTGATGGGGGACTACCGGACCATCGCCTTCCCTGAGGACGATTGAGATGGTTAAAAAAGGAACGTGGGTGCAGCTGCACAGCGTGGTATTAAAACCTGGGGAGCGTGCTCCCCAGGTGCCCCAGGACACCGCCCAGGCACCCCTTGAGCAGTGGGTGAAGGGCTGGCTGCTGGCAGACGCCGAAATTGGCCAACCCGCCCAGGTGAAGACCCGCACCGGGCGCACCGTGACGGGCACCCTGGTGAAAGAAAACCCCGCCTTTGACCACGGCTTTGGCGGCTTTGTGCCGGAGCTGCTGGAAGCCCAGGAGAGCATCCTCAGGGCCTCAAGAGGGGAGGACAGCCATGCGTGACAACAGCTATCAGGCGGTAATGGCAAGGAAAAATGCCATCATGAAATCCGCCGTGGGCCTGGACTACAGCCAGTTTGAAAGCGGGCGCATCGCCTTTGACTATGAGGCGATGATGGCGGCCCCCGGCCTTGACATTAAAAAAATCAGCGTCATCCAGCGGGAATACGGCGTGGGGAATACCCCCCTGCATGAGCTAAAGCACATCACCGCCCTCTCCCGCAAATACGCGAAGCCGGGCTTCGGCGCCAGAATCCTGCTGAAGGACGAGGCGGCCAACCCCTCCGGCTCCTTTAAGGCACGCCGGGCGGCGCTGTCGGTGCACATGGCAAAGGAAATGGGCTATCAGGGCGTGGTCACCGCCACCAGCGGCAACTACGGCGCTGCTGTGGCCTCCTGCTGCGCCAAGGCGGGGCTTAAGTGCATCGTGGTGCAGGAATGCTTTGACAGCCGCGGCCTGGGCCAGCCCGAAATTGTTGAGAAAGCCCGCAAGTGCGAGGCTTTTGGCGCAGAGGTGGTGCAGCTGACCGTGGGGCCCGAGCTGTTCTACACCTTCCTGCTATTGCTCGAAGAAACCGGCTACTTCAACGCCTCCCTCTATACGCCCTACGCCATCTTAGGGGTGGAAACCCTGGGCTATGAATTGTCCTCGCAGTGCAAGGAGCGCTACGGCGCATGGCCTTCGGCGGTGGTGGCCACCAACGCCGGGGGCGGCAACCTCACCGGCACCGCCCGGGGCATGCAAAAAGCGGGCTGTGAAAGCCCGGTGATCGCCGCCAGCGTCAACCTCAAAGGCCTGCACATGGCAAGCGACCAGGCCTTCAACCGCAAATCCTTCACCACCGGGCATACCGGCTTTGGCATGCCCTATACCACCTGGCCTGACCGCAGTGATGTGCCCAGGAGCGCTGCCAGGCCGCTTCGGTACATGTCCCGCTATGTCACCCTCACCCAGGGCGAGGTGTTTTACACCACCGAGATGCTATCGGTGCTGGAGGGCATGGAGCGCGGGCCTGCTGGCAACACCAGCCTGGCCGCCGCCTTCTGCCTTGCCCAGGAGATGCCGGAGGACGCCCTCCTGGTGGTGCAGGAGACCGAATACACAGGTGCTGGCAAGCATCCCAATGCCCAGCTCTCCTTTGCCCGGGCCAATGGCGTGCGCATCATGAGCGGTAACCCCCGGGACGAGGTGCCCGGCGAGAGCATCATCCTGCCCCAAAACCCGGGGCAAATGGCCTGCCAGGAGGTGGACCTCAACCACCTGCGGAAAAGCCTGATCAGCAAAGCCATTGAGGGGGCAGCGCTGCCCCTTGGGGAGGACGACCTTCAGTTCTTAGCGGAGGAAACCCGCTCGGATGCCGCCTATGTAAAAGGCGTCATCAATCATATTCAGGAGGGATCATCATGAAACGGCAAGACGATTTCGCCAGCCGCCGGGAGCATTTGAAAGGCCTCAGCGATGAGGCGCTCCATGAGCGCTTCTGGGCGCTGGCAGGGGAGCTGACAAGCCCGCTGCTTGAAATGGGGCGCAAGTACACCAGCCCATCCATTGAGCGCAGCGTGCTGCTGCGCATGGGCTTTTCCTCCACCGAGGCCAAGGCCCTGGTGGATGGCTGCCTGGAGCGGGAGCTGCTGGGCCACGGAGCAGGCCATGTGGTGTATAAAGCCAGCCAACTTGGCGGCAAAAGCATCCGGGAAACCGGGCTTGCCCTCATTGAGGGGAAGGGCTGGGACGGCCTGGCCGAGCACTTTTCAAAGGAGGAATTGTCATGAGCAACTACCGTTTAAACCCTGACAGCCCCCTTGATGTGCGGGAAGTGTTAAAGGACCTGGCCAGCTATCGCCCCCGCCGCCGGGGATGGACCTGGCGCAAGGAAGTGCCGGGGCTGAAGATGCACAGCTTCACCTTCAAGGATGCCGCGGAGCCCCTGAAGCGCTCCGTGCCTCTGCCCCCGGCCCATCACTTTGGGGGCATCGACCCCCAGCCGGCGCCTGTCATCACCACGGAGATCGCCTCAGGACGATTTGAGGATGACATCCGGCGCATGCGCATGGCCGCCCACCACGGGGCTGACCACATCATGGTCATCCGCACCGCCGGGCAAAGCCACTTTGACGGCCTCATCGAAGGCACCCCCCAGGGGGTGGGCGGCGTGCCCATCACCAGAAAACAGATCCGCGCCCAGCGCAAGGCCCTTGACATGATCGAGGATGAAGTGGGCCGCCCCATCAACTACCACTCCTATGTGTCAGGCGTGGCGGGGCCTGAAATCGCGGTGCTGTTTGCCGAGGAAGGCGTCAACGGCGCCCACCAGGACCCCCAGTACAACGTGCTCTACCGCAACATCAACATGGTGCGCTCATTTGTTGACGCCTGCGAATCAAAAACCGTGATGGCCTGGGCGGGCATGGCCCAGATTGACGGCGCCCACAACGCCAACGCCACCGCCCGGGAAGCCTGGAAGGTGATGCCTGAACTCATGGTGCAGCACGCCATCAACGCGCAGTTCTCAGCCTCTTGCGGCATGGCAAAAGACCTGATCTGCCTGTCCACCGTGCCCCCCACAGCAACACCTGCACCCTGCGTATACATGGACCTGCCCTACGCGGTGGCGCTGCGGGAGCTGTTCAAAGGTTACCGCATGCGGGCGCAGATGAACACCAAATACATCCAGTCATCCACCCGGGAAGCCACGGTGACCCATGTGCTCAACATGTTCATCTCAAAGCTCACCTCGGCGGATATCCAGTCCACCATCACGCCGGACGAGGGCCGCAATGTGCCCTGGCACATCTTCAACATCGAAGCCTGCGACACCGCCAAGCAAACCCTCATTGGCCTTGACGGGCTGATGGACATGGTGGAGCTGAAAAAAGACGGGCCCCTGCGGGAGGACGCCCGGGAATTAAAAGAGCGCGCCATCCTGTTTATGGAGGAGATGCTGGAAAAAGGCGGCTACTTCCAATCCGTGGAGGACGGCTTCTTTGTGGACTCGGGCAACTACCCCGAGCGCAACGGCGACGGCATTGCCAGGCAGCTTGCTGGCGGCATCGGCGCTGGCACCCTCATCCCCCGCAAAAAGGATTATCTGGCCCCTGTCACCGCCCACTACGGCTACAACAACGTGGCCCAGTATGGCTTGAAGGAGGGCGAAAACCCGGCCAGCCTCATTGGCGGCTGTACGCTGGAAAAACCCGAACTGATCCAGTACATTGACGAGCTGGACGAAACTGACAATGCCGCCACCCGCATGGCCGAAACCGAAGACCTGCGCCAGCCTGGGGCAAAATATGTGAAGCCCGAGATGGAGTGGCTGGGGGACGGCACGGTGATGCTCACCCTCTTCTTCCCCGTGGAGGCCAAGGTGGCCCAGGCAGCGGCGCTGGAAGCCGCCCGCCGCATGAACCTGGAGGAGGCGGAGGTGATCTCCGTTGAGGTGATGCACCCGGTTGACGGCACCCGCATCGAACTCAAGGGCAAGGTGCCCTTCAAGATCGCAGTGGACGAATTGGTGATCCCGCCGGAGCCTGATGTCTTAAGCGATGACGAGATCCGAGCCGCCATTGAGAAAAAGCCCATGAAGGTGGTCTGCGGCACGGTGGGCGAGGATGAGCACTCCGTGGGCCTGCGCGAAATCATCGACATCAAGCACGGCGGCATTGAGAAATACGGCATCCAGGTGCACTACCTGGGCACTTCCGTTCCGCCAGAGAAGCTGGTGAACGCCGCCATTGAACTGGGCGCTGACGCCATGCTGGCCTCTGTCATCATCAGCCATGACAACATCCACTACAAAAACATCGCCCTGGTGGACCGCATCGCCCGGGAAATGGGCGTCAGGGACAAATTGATGTTCCTCTCCGGCGGCACCCAGGTGACCCCTGAACTGGCCCGCGAAGCCGGAGCCGATGAGGGCTTTGGCAGAGGATCAAAGGGCATGCACGTGGCAACCGCCCTGGTCAAACTGCGGGACGCCAAAAAGTGAACCCCGAACCCCTGAACATGATTGACGCGGTGGTGGCGGAGATTGGCTCCACCACCACGGTGGTCAGCGCTTTTCATCATCTGGACGCTGCCCCGGTCTTTTTAGGCCAGGGCATGGCCCCCACCACCGCCCAGGATGGGGATGTGCTGCCGGGGCTTGAAGGGGCGGTAGCCGACCTGAAAACCCGCCTGAACGCGCCAGAGCTTGGCTGGCGGGCCATGTACGCTGCCTCCAGCGCCGCCGGGGGCCTGTCCATGAGCGTTCATGGCCTGGTGTATGAGATGACCGCCCGGGCCGCCCAGATGGCGGCGCTTGGGGCCGGGGCCGTGGTGCGCAGCGTAACCGCCGGCAAAATGAGCCAGGATGACCTGGAGGATTTGCAGGCGCTGCGCCCGGGCATGATCCTGCTGGCTGGCGGCACTGACTTTGGTGACCGGGAAACCGTGCTCCACAACGCCCGGGCCATCGCCTCCCTGAAACTGGGCATCCCCGTGCTCTACGCCGGGAACATCCAGGCCCAGGAGGCGGTCAAACGGGTGTTTGACCGGGAGGGTCAGGCCATCACCCTGACGGAGAACGTCTACCCCCAGCTTGATGCGCTCAACATCGAGCCCGCCCGCCGGGAAATTCAAAACCTGTTTGAAACCCATATCATCAAAGCCCCGGGCATGGCCCGCATCAGGGAGATGGTGGACGGCCCCATCCTGCCCACGCCGGGTGCTGTGATGGAGGCGCTGCGGCTGCTTCAGCCGGTGATTGGCGACTGCATGGCCCTTGATATCGGCGGGGCCACCACCGATGTGCACTCCGGTGCTGAAGGGGCAGAGGCCATATCCCTCATCCAGACCCAGCCGGAGCCCTTCTTCAAGCGCACCGTGGAGGGGGATTTGGGGCTATACCTCAATGCCCGCCACATGGCACAGCGCATGGGCATGGCCAATATCAATCAATTGCTGGGCCTGGACACAGAAAATGAGCTCGCCACCTGGCAGCCCATTCCCCAGACCGAAAACCAAATCAAATTAGCGGGCCTTCTGGCGCTTGAGGCCGGGCGCCTTGCGATCAGGCGGCATGCGGGCACCCTGCGCCAGGTGTATTTGCCGGAGGGCCGCAAAACCTATGCCACCGGCAAGGACTTAAGTGAGGTCACCACCCTCATTGCCACCGGCGGGGCGCTCACCCGCCTGCCTGGAAACATGAACATTCTGCGAAACCTGCGGGACATGAACACCGCTGGTGACATGCTGTTCCCTGCGCCTGGCAAGATGCGGGTGCTGGTGGATCAGGCTTACCTGATGGCCAGCCTGGGGGTGCTCAGCAGAACCCATCAGGCGGCAGCGCTTCGTCTGATGCAACAGAGCTTTAAGGAGGAGATGGCATGAAAGCCCCCACAATCAGCGCAAACCTGCGCAAAATCAAGGAAAACGCGGCTTATATTCTGAAGGCCTGCGATAAGCACGGCGTGACGCTGGCGGCGGTCACCAAGGTGGTGTGTGCCGATGTTTCGGTGGTGCAGGCGCTGGTGGAGGCGGGGGTGCCCATGCTGGCGGATGCCAGGGCCTTAAACCTGGCACGCCTGCCTGGGGGCACGCCCAGGCTTAGCCTGAGGCTAAGTGACCCCCTGCTGGCCGAGGAAACAGTCAGGGAGGCGGACTATAGCCTGCAAAGCGGCATGGAGGCCACCCTGGCCCTGGGTCAAGCGGCAGAAAAACTGCAAAAGCGCCACCAGGTGATCCTGATGATTGACCTGGGCGACCTCAGGGAGGGGCTGTACCACCGGGATTTTGACAGGATCCTGGCAACCGCCCAGGCGGTTAAACAGCAGCGCTTTTTGGAGCTGGCGGGCACGGGCACCAACCTCACCTGCTTTGGGGGCATCCTGCCGGATGAACACAACATGGGGGTGCTGCTTGACATCACCAAGCGCCTCAGGGAGGCCCTTGACCTGCCCATCCCCCTGATTTCAGGCGGCAACTCCAGCTCCCTTCATCTGCTGTTTGAGGGCAGGCTGCCCCAGGGCATCAACCACCTGCGCGTGGGTGAAGGCCTGCTGCTGGGCATGGACACCGCCGTGGGCAAGCCCTTTCCGCAGCTGCATCAGGATGCCTTTACGCTGCACGCCCGCCTCATCGAGGTGAAGGACAAACCCTCAAAGCCGGAGGGCCATTCCGGCCCCAACGCCTTTGGCGAGTATGTCACCTTCCCCGACCTGGGGCCCATGCGCCGGGGCATTTTGGCCATTGGCCGGCAGGATACCGACGCGGACGGCTTGACACCAAAGGATGAGCGCGTCAAAATAATCGGCGCCAGCTCCGATCATCTGATTGTGGACCTGACCGGGGCCCCGGAATACCAGGTGGGGGACCTGCTGGCTTTTACGCCTGATTATGGCGCCCTGCTCAAGGCCTACACCAGCCCTTATGTGACAAAGGAGAACGCATCATGAAAACCATCGTGGTAGCCCTGGGTGGCAATGCCCTGCAAAGAAAAGGCGGCGAAGCCACCGCCCAGGAACAATTATCTGTGGTGCATGACACCGCAAAATCCCTGGTGGGCCTTGTCAAGGCCGGGTGGCAGCTGGTGATTGTCCATGGCAACGGCCCCCAGGTGGGCCGGATTCTGATGCAAAATGAGGCGGCCAGCCACCTGACCCCCGCCATGCCCTTTGATGTGTGTGGCGCCATGAGCCAGGGGATGATCGGCTACCACATCCAGCAGGCTTTGGGCGAGCTGCTGGCGGAGGAGGGCTTGCCCCAGCGTCCTGTCACCCTGGTCAGCCAGGTGGTGGTGGACCCGGGCGACCCGGCTTTCAAAAACCCCACCAAGCCCATCGGCCTGTTTTATCATCAGGATGAGGCAGGGCGCATTGCCCAGGAAAAGGGTTACACCTTCAAGGAGGATGCCGGGCGCGGCTGGCGGCGGGTGGTGCCCTCCCCCATGCCGGTGGAGATTGTGGAATTAAACCAGGTGAAAACCCTGATGAACCAGGGATTTGTGCCCATCGCGGCGGGTGGGGGCGGCATCCCGGTGGCAAGGGATAGCGCTGGAAAACTGTACGGCGTTGACGCGGTGATTGACAAGGACCTGGCCGCCTGCCGCCTGGCGGATGACCTGAACGCTGACGCCCTCCTCATCCTCACCGAGGTGGAGCACGCCTGCCTCCACTATGGCAAGCCGGGTCAGCAAACCCTGGGGCGGGTGAGCGCTGATGAATTGCAGGAATACTTGAACCAGGGGCATTTTGCCGCCGGTTCCATGGGCCCCAAGGCCGAGGCGGCGCTGCGCTTCGTATCGGGGCACAAAGGCCGCCTGGCCATCATCACCCGGCTGGACTTGGCCCTTGAGAGCCTGGAGGGGGCTCGAGGCACCCAGATCGTTGATTAAAACAAGAAAACTGGCGGCGCTCATCCTGCTGCTGCTGCTGGCCTGTGGCCTGGCCCGGGGGGAGAGCCTGATTGCCCTGCCGGGGCAGGCCGTTATCACCCGTCCGGGCAGCTACCGGCTACGGGGGCGCCTGTCCGGCGGGCAGGTGCTCATTGACGCGGGGAAGGAGGACGCAGTCACCCTGATTCTGGATGGGGTGGATGTGCGCTCCTCTGACTTCCCGGCCATTGAGGTGAGGCGAGCGGGGCAGGTGCGGATTGTTCTGGAAGAGGGCAGCCTGAACACCTTGCGCGTGGGGAAGGGGGCCAGAGCGGCTCTTTTGTCCAAAGCGGATCTGAAGGTTGAGGGCACAGGCACGCTTGATATTGAAGCCCTGGACGGACACGGCATCCAGGGCAAAAGGGACTTGTCCATCATGGGCGGCAGCACCCGCATCCATGCAAAAAAGGATGGCATCAAAGCGGATGGGGCGCTGAGCATCCTGGGGGGAAGCCATGAGGTGGCAGACTGCCAGGAGGGCCTGGAAGGACACACGGTGCTCATTTCAGGCGGCGATATTCGCATCAACGCCCGGGATGACGGCATCAACGCCTCCAGCGCCCAAGAGGTTGACCTGCGGCAGCTGCCTGACCCCAGCGGGGAAAACCACTGGATTAAGGTCACCGGCGGGAGCCTTACCATCACCGCCCGGGGTGACGGCATGGACGCCAACGGCGACCTGATAATTTCAGGCGGTGACATCCGCATCTCAAGCCCCGCCAGTGCCCGGGACGGCGCCCTGGACGCCCACAGGGACATCACCATCTCCGGGGGCACGCTGATGGCCTTTGGCGCGGCGGGGGAGGCGGAAGCTCCCCGGGACGCGGGACAGAGCGCGTCCCTGATCCTGCTGAAGAAACAGGTGGCCGGTGGCCATGAGGTCATTCTCAAAAACCAGGCGGGGGAAAGTCTGATGTCCTTCACCCCTGCGCAGGGCTGGGACAGCGTGGCGCTCTCACACCCCCGCGTTCAACAAGGCGACCCATGTTCCCTATGGGCCGCCGGGGAAAAAGTGGCTGATTTCGTGATGGGAAGGTGAGATCTCCTATCGATCCTTCACCTGGGTTTTCAGGACCTCGTAGCCCAGGGTGGTGATGCTCTTTTGGATATCCTCCACCGTTAGCTTGCTCTCGTCAAAGTCCACCTTTACCTTGCTGGCGTTGAACAGCACGCTGAGGCTGTCCTTGTTGACGCCTGGCAGGCTGCCCACTGCTTTTTCAATCTTGGTGGCACAGGAGGGGCAGGTGAGGGTTTCCAGCTGTAAAGTCGCTTTTTTCATGATGTTTCTCCTTTGATTTATGTTTTTAGTTTGTAGCGCAGCAGGCGCATGCCGTTTAAAATGACCACCAGGATGCTGCCTTCATGCACCAGCATGCCGATGGACATGTTCATCCAGGAGCTGAAAAACACGCTGGCCAAAAGCACCAGTACTACGCCCACGGCGATCAGGATGTTTTGCAGCATGTTGCGGGCGGTGGCGCGGGCCAGGCCCAGGGCATGGGGCAGGCGGCTAAAGTCGGAGTTCATCAGCACCACGTCGCTGGTTTCTATCGCCACGTCGGTGCCGCTGCCCATGGCGATGCCGATTTGCGCCCGGGCCAGGGAGGGGCTGTCGTTGATCCCGTCGCCCACAAAGGCCACCATGCGCCCCTGGGCCTGGAGTTTTTCAATGTAGGCGGCCTTGTCCTCCGGCAGCATGTGGCCGTGGGCTTCGGTGAGGCCCAGTTCACGCGCCACCAGGTCAACCGTGCCCTGGTTGTCGCCAGAGAGCACCACCAGGTGCTTAACGCCCAGCTTCTTAAGCTTTGCCAGGTCCTCTTTCACACCGGTGCGGATCTGGTCGCGGATGCCCATTAGGGCCACCAGGCTGCCGTCAAGGGCGGTCAGCACGATGGAGTTGCCATTTTTCTGGAAGGCGTCGATGTCCCTCAGCGCTTTTTCGCCCAGGGGGACATTCTCTTTTTCCATCAGCGCCACGTTGCCCACCGCCACCCGGTGGCCTGCCACCAGGGCCACGATGCCGCCGCCTTTGATGACATCGGTCTTTGACACCTCGTGGGCGGGGGTTTCGCCCAGGTATTCCACAATGGCCCGGGCCAGGGGATGGTCGGACTGCTTTTCAACGCTGGCAAGGTAGCCCTTGACCGCTTGTGCATCATCGGCATACACCACCGTGTCAGCCACCTGGGGGCGGCCCTGGGTGAGGGTGCCGGTTTTGTCAAACACCACCGTGTCAACGCGGCTAAAGTCGTGGATGACTTCGCTGCCCTTTAGCAGCACGCCGTGCCGGGCGCCATTGCCAATGCCCGCCACGTTTGAGACAGGAACGCCGATCACCAGCGCCCCCGGGCAGCCCAGCACCAGGATGGTGATGGCCAGCTCGATGTTCCGGGAGATCAGCCACACAATAGCCCCCAGCGCCAGCACAGCCGGGGTGTACCACTTGGAGAAGCGGTCGATGAAGCGCTCAGCCTCTGACTTGGCGTCCTGGGCCTCCTCCACCAGCTCGATGATCTTGCCAAAGGTGGTGTCCTCGCCCACCCGGTCCGCCTGGATGCGGATGGTGCCGTTGTCGAGGGTGGTGCCAGCAAACACCTTGGAGCCGGTCTCCTTGCCTGCTGGCACCGGCTCGCCGGTGATGGAGGCCTCGTTGATGTGGGCTTCGCCTGAGAGCACCGTGCCGTCCACCGGCACCTTGGCCCCGGTTTTCACCATCAGCACATCGCCCACGTCCACGTCCTCAATGCCCACCTCGACAAACTCGCCGTCTGCCATCAGCTTCAACGCGCTCTCCGGCGCCATTTCGGTCAGCTCCCGGATGGCGCTGCGGGTTTTGTTGAGGGTGCGCTGCTCCAGAAAGTCGCCAAACAGGAACAGGAAGGTGACGATGGCGGATTCCTCATAGTTGCCGATGAGGAGGGCGCCAATGACGGCGATGGTGACCAAAACATCGATGCTCACCACCTTGATCCTCAGCGCCTGGAAGGCCTGAAGGGCGATGGGCAGCGCGCCAATGACCGAGGCTGTGATCAGCGCCCACTTGGCCACCAGCTCGTTGTGGAAGGCGTAATGGCTTGTAAAGGCGATCACCAGCAGCGCGGCGCTAATCCAGGTGATGGTTCTTTTCTGTTTGATGATAAAACGCTGCAAGTGGCTCTCTCCTTTACGCTGTGTAGGCTTGATCCAGGTCCTTCAGCATGTGGTAGACGGCCTCATAGCTTTCACACACGTCCCCTGGCACCTGGTAATCGCTGGTCACTTCGCGGAGCTTTGCAAACTCCTCGCTCAGCTGCGGAAGCGCGGCCCCTGCGGTGTGGATCTTTTGGGCCATGCGCTCCCACAGCGCCTTCACCTGGTGGAACTCCGGGTGCTGTTTGCCGTGCACCCTGTCCACCACCGGCACATACTGGCTTAGCAGTTTCAGATGCTGTGCCACTGCCTCTTCAAATGTCATGGGGAAACCTCCTTGTTTTTCCGGTCAGCCGATCAGCGCCCGGGCGAGGGCCTTCGCCTGGTCAAAATCCTCAGGCCTTGGGTTCCAGCTGCACCTGATCTCGGGGGCCACGGTCTCAAAGCCCGCCTCCTCCAGATGCGCGCGCAAGACCTTGTTGCCCTCACCGCTCCAGCCGTAGCTGCCAAAGACTGCGGCCTTTTTGTTTTTGAACTTCAGCTCCTTGAGAAAATCAAGCCAGCCTGTGACTGAGGACAGGATGCTTTGATGCACCGTGGGGGAGCCCACCGCAATGGCCTTGGACTTGAACACCTGGGTCATGATGTCATTCTTGTCAGAACGGGCGATGTTGAAGACCTTCACCTTGGTTTGGGGCGAGAGGATGGACACCTCATGGCCGATGCGGTGGGCCAGCTTTTCGGTGGCCTCCCACATGCTGTCATAGACGATGGTCACCTGGTCCTCCTGATAATCCTGGGACCATTTCAGGTAGGCCTCCACAATCTGGGCCGGGTTTTCCCGCCAGATGGCGCCATGGCTGGTGGCGATGATGTCGATGGGGAGGTTCAGCGCCAGCACTTCCTCAATCTTCCGCTTCACCAGGGGGGAGAAGGGGTTTAGGATATTGGCGTAGTACTTGATGGCTTCATTCCACAGCTCACAGGGGTCGGCCAGGTCGGCAAACAGCTCTTCCACTGCCAGGTGTTGGCCAAAGGCGTCATTGGAAAAGAGGATGTTGTCCCCGGTCAGGTAGGTGGCCATGGAGTCCGGCCAGTGGAGCATGCGCATTTCCACAAACACCAGCTTCTTGCCATGGCCGATGTCCACGCTGTCCCCGGTTTTGACCACCTTGAAGTTCCACTCCGGGTGGTGGTACTGCCCCACCAGGGATTTGACGGCGTTGGCGGTGCAGTAGATGGGGGTGTCAGGGATGAGCGCCATGAGCGCAGGCAGCGAGCCGCTGTGGTCCACTTCGCCGTGGTTGACGACGATCATGTCGATCTTGTTCAGGTCGATCTCGCTTTTCAGGTTGTCCACAAACTGGTCTGAATGGGGCATCCACACCGTGTCGATCAGGACGGTCTTCTCTTCCTCAATCAGGTAGGCGTTCTGGCTGGAGCCGTGGTTCACCGAGTAGTCAGCGCCGTGAAATTCCTGGAGTTCCCAGTCGATCTTGCCCACCCATGACACGTTGTTCTTGATTGGTTTGCGCATAACGGCCTCCTTTTCCTTGCGGCGTCATTTTGGGGTAAAAACAAGCCCCGCCGCTTCTTTGTCTACAGTATAAACAGAAAGCGCGGGGAAATATTGATCGGGGTCATTTAATTGTCAGTTTGTTGCTACTGGGCGGAATCAAACACCGCGCGCAGGCCCTCCGGGTCAAGGAGGCGGATCACCTTGTGCCCTTCCAGCGCCACCAGCCCTTCTTGCTCCATCTCTTTTAGCTTGCGGCTGATGGTCTCGGTGCGCAGGTTGATGGACCCGGAGATGGTCTCCCGGGCCAGGCGCAGGGTTTTAGCGCCGGATTCGCCGCTGGTGTGCAGCAAAAAGCCTGCCAGCCGGGCCCGGGCATCGTTGATGGAGAGGATTTCGTGAAGGCGGCTGACGCGGGAATACTTGGCGCCCAGCTCTTCCAGCATGCGGATGCCCACCGCCGGCTGCTTCATGATGAGCGCCTCAATGTCCCGTTTATAAATCTCGCAGAAGCTGGAAGCTTCAAGCGCCACGGCGTTCACCTCCTGCTTGAGGCCGGAGAAAAGCCGCTGCTCGCCATAGATGCCCCCGGGGCCGATGATGTCCAGCACATATTCCTTGCCCTCGGGGGAGAAGTGGCACAGCTTGATCTTGCCCCGGTGTACCACCAGGATGCGGTCCGCCGGGTCATCTTCGCTGAAGATGGTGGTGCCTGCGGCCACATGGCGATGGCCCGCCGATTTTACCAGCTGCTCCTGCTCCTTGATGGAAAGGGACTGGAAAATGCTGATCCGGGCGGTGCAAAGCGCGAGGGTATGCGCGGTATCATGTTGGGTGCAGGCATGCTCATTCATGGGGATCCTCAGGGGTCCAGGGCTTCCTCGCCATAGGGGATGACCGAGATGATCTTCTTGGGATCCAGGTGGCTATATTCCCAGCCAGCCTTGATGGGCTCCTCGCGGAAGGACATCATTTCGGACACCGTCACCAGCTGGAAACCCTTGGCCACCAGCTGGGGCACTGCTGTTTCCATCGCCTTGGCGGTGGAGGGCCAGGTGTCATGGCACAGGATGATCACGCCGTTGCCAGCGCCCTGCATCATGGCGCTGACGGTCTTGGAGGCGCTTTTGGTCTTCCAGTCCAGGGTGTCAATGCCCCAGAGGATGACCGGCAGATCCATGTCCGCGATCACCCGGCGTGACAGCCGGTTCAGGGCGCCAAAGGGCGGGCGCATGGTGATGACCGTTTGTCCGGTGACCTCCTGGATTTTGTCGCTGGTGCGGGTTATCTGGCTGCGCACCGCGGAATCTGATATTTTTGTCAGGTGGGGATGGGACCAGGAGTGGTTGGCCAGCTCGTGCCCTTCCTCAGCCGTGCGCTTTAAAATGGCCTCTTGGCCGGCGATGTTCTTGCCCAGGATGAAAAAGGTGGCCCGGGCGCCGTGTGCCTTGAGGGTATCGAGGATCTCCGGGGTCACCGGAGAGGGGCCGTCATCAAAGGTGAGGGCCAGCATGGGTTTGGTGGGATCAACACCCCGGGCCAGGGCTGCCTCGCGCACCTTAGCCAGGGAAGCCGCCAGCCCGGCGGGCTCTGGCAAGGCGGCCGGGTCCTCCATGGGGGGGAGGCCACCTGTGAAGGTGAGAAACTCCTTCATCATGTAGCCTTCCTTGCCGTCGGGGGTGCGCACCCGGCAATAGCGCTCGCCATCAGCCAGCGCGGTCACCACCGTGCCTGATTTGTAGCGGCCCAGCACCTTGGCGTTGTCATCAGGTTTTTGCCGCAGGCGCAGCGCGCCCCCGGTCACCGTGGCGGTGAACTCACCCGCCTGGGCCAGGGCCACAGGCATGATAAGCCCTGAGATGATTATCAGCGCCAACGCCAGGGAGAGAACACGGGCCAAACGCCCCACAAACATCATCTTCATGAAATGATAATACCCGCACCGTACACCTCCGTCAACGCTCAAAGCGCTGTATTAAGAATGTTTAAGGTTCCAATGTCCAAAATAATACCAAAAACAACATTGAAGCTCCCGCCGTTCCGGGCTATGATGCCCACAACGGCAATGACCGGGAACAGGTAGCCGCCAGGCAAACCTTCAAGAGAGCTTCGGTTGGTGGGAAGAAGCAAGGGGCGCAGGCAGTGAGTTCATCCCGCAAGCCGCAGGCTGAATCCTCCGGGTAGTAGGCCGCGCCGGGTTTCCCTCCGTTAGCAGGGGAGGCAATGCATGTTGCCCTGAGCTGTCTTCGGACAGAAAATGAGGTGGTACCGCGGTTTATCCGCCCTCAGCGAACGCTGAGGGCGGTTTTGTTTATCCCAACATACATTAAAAGGAGGAACCCCACATGAAACCGATCAAACACCTGCTTCCCCTGCTGCTGGCCATCGCCCTGCTGGTGCCGTTTTTTGCCTTTGCTGGGGAGAAGGTTCCGGCCATCGGCATCCTCCAGTATGTGCAGCACGGGGCGCTTGACCTGGCCCGGGAAGGTTTTCTGAAATCCTTGGAGGATCAGGGCTATGTGCCCGGCGAAACCATCACCATTGACTACCAGAACGGCCAGGCGGACCAGAGCACCTGCGCCTCGGTGGCGGATAAGTTTGTGGCCGACAAGGTGGACCTGATGCTGGGCATCGCCACCCCGGCGGTTTTGGCCCTGGCCGGGAAGACCGATGCGGTCCCGATCCTTGGCACCGCGGTCACCGACTATGTGGAGGCCAGGCTGGTGAAGAGCAACGAGGCGCCCGGCTTTAACATCTCAGGCACCACTGACATGAACCCCATCAAAGACCAGATCGCGCTCATCCAGCGCTTTGTGCCACAGGCCAGGACGGTGGGCCTCATCTATACCGGCAGCGAGATCAACTCCCAGCTGCAGGCGGCCATCGCCAAAACCGAGATCGAAGCCCTGGGCATGGCCTATACTGAGGTGACCGTCAACAACTCAAACGATGTGCAGCAGGCCATGCTCTCCCTGGTGAACAACTGTGACGTGATCTATATCCCCACCGATAACGTGCTGGCCTCCTCCATGCCCATTGTGGCCGAGGTGGCGCTGGCTGAAAAGCGCCCGGTCATCTGCGGGGATGCCGGCATGGTGAAGGAGGGGGGCCAGTTCACCCTGGCGATTGATTATTACAAGCTGGGTGAGCAGACCGGCCTCATGGCGGGGCAGATTCTCCGGGGCGAGGCCCAGGTGAGCCAGATGCCCATCCAGCGCCAGAGCGACTACTCCTACTATGTGAACAAGACCCTGTGCGACGCCATCGGCCTGGCTATCCCCGAGGATATGCTCGCCTACGCTGAGGAAACCGGGGCCTAAGCCCCTTTTGCCCGGCCGCCTGTTTGCGCCGGGCCGGTCCCACCCTCATGGACGGAAACAATTGTACTAACGCTGCACTTTGCCAAGATTCCACGCTTTTGGAAAGAAAGCGACCTGAAAAAACATTGAAGGGTTGGCCAAATCCTGTATACAATTTGCCCAAGGGCTATGATCAGGAACAGGTAGCCGCCACGAACCCCTTCAAGAGAGCTTCCGGTTGGTGTGAGGGAGCAAGGGGCAGGGCAGTGAGTACATCCTGGGAGCCGCAGGCTGAACGCAGAGTAGGCCGCGCCGGATTCCCTCCGTTACAGGGGAAGGCAATGTTAGTTGCCCTGAGCTGTCTTCGGACAGAAACATGAGGTGGTACCGCGATCACATCGCCCTCTGCGCAAGCAGGGGGCGTTTTTGATGAAAAAGGAAGCAAACAAGGAGGACTTTAGGATGAAACGGACAAGAACCCTGTTGGCGGCGCTGTTGGTGCTGGCGCTGATGCTGCCGGGCCTGGCCCTGGCAGAAGACAAGCCTGTGGTGGGCATCCTTCAGTATGTGCAGCACCCGGCGCTGGACTCTGCCCGGGAGGGCTTTCTGAAGGGCCTGGCAGATGCGGGCTTTGTGGACGGGGTGGATGTGACCATCGACTACCAAAACGGTCAGGCCAGCCAGGACATCTGCGCTTCCATCGCCGACAAGTTTGTGGCTGACAAGGTGGATTTGATGCTGGGCATCGCCACCCCGGCGGTTTTGGCCCTGGCGGGCAAAACCGACACCACCCCCATCCTGGGCACCGCGGTCACCGACTATGTGGGCGCGCGCCTGGCCAACAGCAATGAGAAGCCGGGCTTTAACGTTTCCGGCACCACCGACATGAACCCAGTGGCCGACCAGATCAGGCTCATCAAGCGCTTCATGCCGCAGGCCCAGACCGTGGGCATCCTCTATACCGGCAGCGAGATCAACTCCCAAACCCAGGTGAAGCTGGCGCTGGCGGAGATCAAGGCCCAGGGCATGGCGGCGGTGGAGGTCACCGTCAACAACTCAAACGATGTGCAGCAGGC
>DHQX01000023.1:49041-49697 GCA_002411105.1 Christensenella sp. UBA5327
AACTCAAACGATGTGCAGCAGGCGGTGCAGAGCCTGGCTGGGCGGTGTGAGGTGATCTACCTGCCCACTGACAACATCATCTCCTCCTCCATCGCCATTGTGGCCGAGGAGGCGATGAAGGCGGGCATCCCTCTCTCCTGCGGCGAGGAAGCCCAGGTCAAGGGCGGCGGCACCTTCACCCTGGGGGTGAGCTACTTCCGCCTGGGGGAGCAGACCGGGCAAATGGCGGCCCGGATCCTAAAGGGCGAAACCAAGGTGGGCGAGATGCCCATCCAGAGCCAGACGGATTTTGAGTTTCTCATCAATAAAACCGCCTGTGAGGCCCTGGGCCTCACCATCCCCGAGGTTTTGGCGGCCTTTGCGGTTGACGTAAAATAAAGAGCAAATAAACATGCCCCGCCAGGATATTTTCCTGGCGGGGGCGGAGGGAAAACGTGGAACAAGTGCTGCTGGGTGCCCTGTCACTGGGGCTGTTGTGGTCCATCATGGCCCTGGGGGTGTACATCACCTACCGGGTGCTGGACATCGCAGACCTGTCGGTGGAGGGCACCCTCACCCTGGGCGCTGCGGTGACGGCGCAGATGATCTATGGGGGGCAGAGCCCCTTTTTGGGGATGCTGGTGTCCTTTGGGGCGGGGCTTGTGGCGGGGGTGGCC
>DHQX01000023.1:49855-52295 GCA_002411105.1 Christensenella sp. UBA5327
GTGGCGACGGGGCTGCTCCACACCAAGCTCAAGATCCCGGCGCTGCTCTCGGGCATCCTCACCATGATCGCGCTGTATTCGGTGAATCTGCGCGTGATGGGCAAGGCCAACCTGTCCCTGTTGCGCCTGGAAACCGCCTACACCCGCATTGGGGAGGGGCTGGGGCTTGACAAGACCTGGTCGGTGATCCTGGTGGGGGCGGTGATGTCAGCCGCCCTGGTGTTCATCCTCTACTGGTTTTTTGGGACGGAACTTGGCAGCGCCATCCGGGCCACCGGCAACAACCCCAACATGGTCAGGGCCCAGGGCATTCACACCGACACCACGGTGATCATCGGCCTCATGCTCTCAAACGGATTGGTGGCCCTCTCCGGCTCCCTCATCGCCCAGGCCCAGAACTACGCGGACGTACAGATGGGCGTGGGCGCGATTGTGATTGGGCTGGCCAGCCTCATCATCGGCGAGGTGCTGTTTGCCAGAAACCACTTTTTCAGCCGCCTGGTGTCCATGATCCTGGGGGCGGTCACCTACCGCATCATCATCGCCCTGGTGCTGCGTTTGGGCATGCCGGCGGATGACCTCAAGCTTTTCACAGCACTCACCGTGGTGGTGGCGCTGTTCTTGCCCCGGCTTAAGGAGATGAGGAGCCAAGCCCGCCATATCACGAAAGGGAACAACCACCATGCTGACCATTAGCCACCTGTCCAAAACCTTCAACCCCGGCACCGTCAATGAAAAACTGGCGCTGGATGATGTGAACCTGTACTTGAAGCCGGGTGACTTTGTGACGGTCATCGGCGGCAACGGCGCCGGGAAATCCACCCTGCTTAACTGCGTGGCGGGGGTGTTCCGGCAGGATCATGGCTCCATCCGCGTAAACGGCGCCGTGCTTGACAAGCTGCCTGAATATAAAAGGGCCAGGCACCTGGGCCGGGTGTTTCAGGATCCCTTGATGGGCACTGCCGCTGACATGGAGATTGAGGAAAACCTGGCCCTGGCCTTGAGAAGGGGGCAAAAACGCACCCTGGCCTGGGGCGTAAAGGCCCAGGAGCGGGAGCGCTACCACGGGCTGCTCGCCAGTTTGGGCCTGGGGCTTGAGGACAGGATGAGCCAAAAGGTGCGCCTGCTCTCCGGCGGCCAGCGCCAGGCGCTCACCCTCCTCATGGCCACCATTGGGGCGCCAAAACTCTTGCTGCTGGACGAGCACACCGCAGCCCTTGACCCCAAAACCGCCCAGAAGGTGCTGGAACTGAGCGATCAGTTCATCAAGGACATGGGGCTGACTTGCCTGATGGTCACCCACAACATGCGCCACGCCATCCAGTATGGCAACCGGCTCATCATGATGAGCCAGGGCCGCATTATCCTGGATGTGAGCGGCGAGGAAAAGCGACACCTCACCGTGGAAGGGCTCATCCAGCGCTTCTCCCGGCAGGACGGGGACGAGGTGATGAATGACAGGATGCTGTTAAGCTGATTCTGCCGCATCTGCCGGGGTCTTTGCACCCCGGCCTTTTTTGTTGCCGCCCAGCACCGAGGCGGTGAAGCCCTGGTAGCTGCGGGCTTCTGCCCTGCCCGCCTCAGACAACAGGGAGAGCTTTGACAGCTGGCGCTGAAGCACCCCATAGGGGCAGAGCAGGTCATGGAACACATCCGGGTGATAGCGCAGGGTGAGGAGCAGGGCTGCCACCAGCCACAGGATCATCACCGGCAGCGTCCGGCCCAGCACCTTGCGGCTGATCACAAACAGCGCTGCTGTGACCCCCAGGGCCAGGTAGGCCCATTTGCCGCTTTTAAGCCACTTGGGCATGGGGCGGGTAGGGATGTTCAGCTTTTTCTGAAGGGCTACCACCCCCAGCATCAGCGTGTTGATGGGGCAGACCGCCATGCAGTACACCCGCTTGCCCAAAAGCAGGGGCACCATCAGGCTGGCCAAATAGATGACCAGCCAGAGCATTAGCTTATCCAGCCGCAGCAGCACTAAAAACAAGGCCGCGAACAGCAGCCTGATGGCCATGATCTTTCCTTTCATGAGCGCCCTCCTGAATGTGTGATGCCATGATGATACTGGCTGCGCGCCTGAAAGTGTGTTACTATGGTAACAGTTTTAGGGGGGGAGGGCGAGGATCATGGACATCCAGGATATCCTGAGCATTCCCCTCCTGGGCTGCCTGGGGGAGGCCGTGATCCGCCGGGAGCTGGCGGGGGGCGGCTTTAAGCGGCAGCAGTATAAAAAGGGCCGGCTCATCCATGGGGAGGGGGATGCCTGCGGGCGCCTTGAGATCATCCTCTCAGGCCAGGTGGCGGTGGAGCGGGTGAGCCAGGAGGGCGACCTGATGACCATCGCCGCCTTCCATCAGGGGGACTGTGTGGGCGGAAACCTGCTGTTCTCCTCCCGCCCGGTCTACCGGCTGGCGGGGAGCGCCCATCAGCCCACCCG
>DHQX01000023.1:52375-52987 GCA_002411105.1 Christensenella sp. UBA5327
GGTCTACCGGCTGGCGGTGAGCGCCCATCAGCCCACCCGGATCCTGGAGATGAGCCGTCAGGCGGCCTTCCGGCTCTTTCAGGAGAACAGCGTTTTCCTGGCGCGCTATCTGGCCTATGTGGCCGACAACGCAGGGCTATTGGAGGACAAGCTCACCCACTTCACCAACCTGCCCATCCGCGCAAGGCTCCTCAACTTCCTCAAGGCCGAGCAGAAAAAGCAGGGCAGCCGCCACATCCTGTTGCCCACCAGCAAAAAGGCGCTGGCCGCCCAGTTTGGCGTCCAGCGCACCTCCCTGTCCCGGGAGCTTCAGAAAATGCGGGCTGAGGGGTTGGTCACCTTTGACCGGCCCACCATCACCCTGTTGTAGGGCCTCCCTGAGCCCGGCGGCGCCCCCGCCCCCGGCCGCAGCCTGGGCCGCAGGTGGCCGGGGATTCCTCACACAGGCTGTATTCACCGCCCTGGATCACAAGGGCTCTGCCTTCCACCAGCGCCTGGGCGATTTTGCGCCGGGCGCTTTGGTAGATGGCCTGCACGGTGGTGCGGGCAACGCCCATCTGGGCGGCGCATTCCTCCTGGCTGAAGGCCATCAGGTCGATAAGCCGGATGGCC
>DHQX01000023.1:53204-115460 GCA_002411105.1 Christensenella sp. UBA5327
CTCTCCTTGTATTGGGTCGCGGGCCGGGGCGTCCCCCGGCCCCTGAATCAGTTGTTTTCAAGCTCGCTGTTGATTTCAGCCAGCCGCGCTTCCAGATGGGCCTTGCGGCTGTTAAGCCACGCCGCCCGGTCCGGGGCGCCCAGGGGCCGCTGGCAGCTGCCATCCCGGCGCTTCTGCCGGCCGCCGGCCTGACATCTACGCCAGCTGCCGCGGCCGCCCTGGCCAAATCCATGGCCCATAGGGCCTGTTCCGTCTCTGTTGGGCATATCGCACACCTCCTTAAGTTAATGACATATGTCAACTACATCATATCAGGTATTTGACAAATGTCAATAACTCGCGCGTGTGTTTTACGAGGTGAATGCGGAGAATATCAGATATCAAGCCGCCGGTTCCGGGCGGTGATGAGCCAGGCGGTGATGATTTTCCCGTCTTTTGCCACCAGCGCCCGGTCATACAGCGCCACCGTGGGGCAGATGTGGGTGGGGATCACGTACTGCACCTGTCCGATGGCGGGGCACGCATCCCCCTCAGGCATGCGCCAGACCCAGTGCTCCTCGCTGTGCAGCACCGGCTGGGCCTGGGACAGGCCCAGGATGATGCCCCGCTGGCCGGCCGGGTCGGTGGCGATGGCCTTGCTGCCCAAATCCAGCGTGAAAAGGCCCTCCGCCGGGTGGCTCACCACCCGGGTTAGCAAAGCGGCGGCAGGGGTGAAGGGCAGGTCTGGAAATTTGGCGTGATAGCCGTGATCCATGAGGAACACCGTGCCGGGGGAGAGGTAGCCTTGCTGATGCCTGGCGTGGCAGGGGAAGGAAGGCGTGCCCGCCAGCACCAGAACCTCACAGGGCAGGCCCTGGGCTTTTATCTGATCCATGGCCTCATTCAGCGCCGCCATGGCCTCCTTCACCTGCTCACAGCGTTTTACAAAGTCCGGGTTCAGGTGGTGGCCGTCATAGCCGTGGATGCCGCGCAGCGTAAGCCCTGGCATCCTGGCGCAGGCGGCATACAGCGCCGGGGCCTGGGCCGTGGCAATGCCGGTGCGGTTCATGCCCATGTTTACGTCCAAGAGGGTGTTGACGGCTCTGCCTTGGCTTGCCGCAGCGTCAGAGAGCGCGCGCAGGCTGCCCTCATCGTCCCCGATGGCATAAAAGGCGCTGTCTGGATAGCGGTCAATCAGGGCGAGAAAGCGCCGGACATTGGGCCCCACCAGGGGATAGGCCAACAGAATATGCTCTGCCCCCACCTCGGCCAGCATCTGGGCCTCGGCGATGGTGGCGCACTTGAAGCGGCTGATGCCATGGGCCATGAGGAGGCGGGTCATGTCGGCGGATTTGTGGGTTTTGATGTGGGGCCAGAGGCGGCTGGCGCTGCCCGCCATCTGGATAGCGGCCTGGATGTTTTCTTCCATCTTCCCCAGGTAAAAAACCAGGGCCGGGCTTGGGATGTTCGCTTCATCCCGGAGGCGGTAGGCGGTGGCGTTCATGGCGTGTCTCCTGTGATGCAGTCGTCAGTTTTCAGCCAGTGGTGCAGTTCTTTGGCATAGTCCCTGCCGCTTTCATCCCGAATGGCTTTGAGGAAGGCGTGCCGGTCAATGCTGCGCCCGGCATAACCCTGCAGCAGCTTTGACAGCGCCCGGAAAAAGGCTTCCTTCCCGATCATGGCCTTGATTTTCGCCATGATGGCACCGGATTTGCCGTGGATGACGGAAGAGTTGTAATCGTAGACCTCAGGGGTGGCCATGAGCTGTTCAAACTCAGATAATGGGATGTCAATGGCGGTGCGCTTGCCATCCGCGCAGGCCTTCAGGTACATCTGCAGGTCTGCCCGGTGCAGGTTTTTATCCTGGGAAAGCTCATGATCCGTTGCCAGCCCCAGGCCGATGCCCAGCCAGCCTGTGGGCTCGGCGTCCTTGACGTATTCGCCCCAGTATTCATGGCAGATCTCGTGGGTGATGATCCAGTTGTTCCCCATGAGCACCTGATCCTCCGGCCTGTGGTGCAGGCCCAATACGCCTGTTGCCAAGGGGCACCCGCCCCGCCACTTGGTGGCGGCGGGGGTGAAGGTGAGGGCTTGATAAGGGAAAAACCCAAACAGCGCTTCGCAGGCTGCCAGGTCCTTTTTGGCGTGGTCCAGCACCGTGCGGGCAAGGGCGGGGTTTTCCGGGTAATACAGGCAGCGCAGGTCGATATCCTGATAACGATCTGTCAGATACTCAAAGCAGTCTGACAGCACCAGGGCAAAGCTGCGCAAGTTTTGCTCGCTGAACGCGCCCCCGGTCATTTTCCCTGTGGCCAGGGCGGTTTTGCGGGGGGAGTGAAGCCGGACGGTGAAATCACAGGGCAGGCTTGGGTCCAGCGGCTGGGGGTAAAAGTCTGTGACCACAAAGATATCCTGTGGCATGAAATCGATGGCCTGATAAGGAATCTCCTGTGAAAAGTCCCCGATAGGGCAGCTGCCTGACACCGTCAGCTGCCTGGCAGTCGGGTCATCCAGCACCCTCAGGTCATATGTCAAACGCGTCATCCCAGACCTCCTTTGTGATGGCGAGAAGCTCCTCTTTCCCAGGCGCCCCAAAGCAGGCCTCCGGCGGCGCTGTAAAGGCCATAGGCTCGCCTGTCACCGGATGCGAAAACCCCAGCGACCAGGCGTGGAGCATCAGCCGGGGGGCGGGGGGCAGGCCCTTGTGGCCATAGACGGGATCGCCCAGGACCGGGTGATGGGCCTGGGAAAAATGCACCCTGATCTGGTGGGTGCGCCCGGTGATCAGGCGGATCATCACCAGGGCGCTCTTCTCATCCTGGGAGACCAGCCGCCACAGGGTGAGGGCCTCCCTGCCATCCGGCACCACGGCCATCTTCTTGCGGTCTTTGGGGCTTCTGGCGATAGGCCCATCCATCCGGCCTTGTGCCTCCTTCATCTGCCCGGCCACCCGGGCCAGGTAGTGCTTTTCGATCTGCCGCTTCGCCAGCGCCTGGGAGAGGGCCAGGTGGGCTTGGTCATTCTTGGCCACCAGCATGAGCCCACTGGTGTCCTTGTCAAGGCGGTGTACGATGCCCGGGCGCTTTTCCCCGCCGATGCCGGAGAGGCTGTCCAGGTGGTAGAGCAGGGCGTTGACCAGGGTGCCTGTGGGGTTCCCGGCTGCCGGGTGCACCACCAGGCCCGCGGGCTTCACCACCACCGCCAGGGCTTCATCCTCATACAGCAGGGAAAGGGGAATGTTTTCCGGCTGGTTGGCGGTTTGGGTGGCTTTGGGCAATGTGAGGCACACGGCTTCCCCGGCGCTGGGCTTGAAGGAGGGCTGGGTGATGATTTTCCCCTCCACGGTGACCTGGCCCTCCTTGATGAGCCGGGCGGCCTGGGAGCGGGAGAGGGAGCCTGAGGCGAGCAGCAGGTCCAGCCGGGTCTGCCCGTCGCCCTGGGCGCGGATTTCTTTCATGCCAGCCTCCCATCCTTGTCAAGCAACGCTTCCATCAGCAGCATGCCTGCCCCCAGGATGATGCATACATCCGCCAGGTTGAACACCGGGAAGTGGATGAAGGCAAGGCGCACATAGTCCACCACCGCGCCATAGATGAGCCGGTCTGTCAGGTTGCCAAGAGCCCCGCCCAGCATCAGCCCGGCCCCCAGGGCGCCTATTCCCCGCAGGGGATGCTGCCGCAAAAACAGCGCCGCCGCGAGGATCAGCGCCAGCGTCAGCCAGGCCACCATCCCCGGCTGCCCGGCGAGGAGTCCAAAGGACACGCCAGTGTTGCGGATGCCGTGCAGGTCCACCCATCCCGGGATCAGCACCCGGTCCGCATCCTGCAGCCCGGTCTTCAGGGCCTGGTCCGCCATCAGCGCTGTCAAGGCTGATATTCCTGTTGTCCTTGTCCTCATGCCGCCCTCCTGTGTATCAGCATCATTATAGGCAAACCGGGTATAATATCAAAGACTTTCTTGAAGGAGGAATGACAATGCGCCAGCTATCGGCCTTAATGATTCTGGTTGTGATGCTGTCCCTGGTGATGATGCCGGCCTTGTCAGAGGCGGAAGGCATGAAGACCATTTACTTTGCAGGCGGCTGTTTCTGGGGTGTGGAGCACATGATGGCGCTGGTGCCAGGGGTGAAGGACGCGGTGAGCGGCTATGCCAACGGCACCGTGGATAACCCCGACTACCGCCAGGTGGTTTCAGGCAGCACCGGGCACCGGGAGACGGTGAAGGTCACCTATGACCCCAGCCTGGTGACCCTCAGCGAGCTGACCGAACTGTACTTCTCTTCCATCGACCCGACGGTGAAAAACCGCCAGGGCAACGACATCGGCAGCCAGTATCAGACCGGTATTTATTACGACAATGAAGCAGACGGCGACGTGATCCGCGGCCTGGCCGATCAGGAAAAGCAGAAGCACAGCGCCTTTGAGGTGGAGATCAAGCCCCTGGACAACTTCTGGAACGCGGAGGACTACCACCAGGATTATCTGGTGAACAACCCCGGCGGCTACTGCCACCTGACCCAGGAGGACTTTGAGCGCGCCAAGGTCACCGGCAAAGCCCCGGCCGGGACAAAAACCGCGGAATACCGCCGCATCAGCCCCCAGGATGCCAAGGCTGCGATGGATGCGGGCAAAAACCCCATCATCGTGGACGTGCGCGAGCCCTATGAGTTTGCATCCGGCCACATCCCGGGTGCCATCAACCTGCCCCTGGGCGACTTGACCCAGCTGGCCAAGGCCGAGCTGCCCGACAAGGACGCCCTCATCTACCTCTACTGCCGCTCGGGCAACCGCAGCGCCTATGGCGCCATGGAGATGGTGGCGATGGGCTACACAAACCTATATGATCTGGGCGGGATCATCAGCTGGCCCTATGAGGTGGTGCAGTAAACCGATGATCATAACGAGCCGTCAAAAAACCGTGGCCTTTTGACAGCCTGAGGAGGGGCATTTCACTGAAATGCCCCTCCTGCTTAGGATGTTGCGCTGCACATTGGCAATGCTGCCCCTTGGGCCTGTGGAGCTCTCTTTTACATCCCCTTCCAGAACCTGAAGTCGTTCTTCTCGATCTCGTTCATGGGCGGCATGGGGAAGAACTTCTGCTTGTGCTGATCCACCACCATGAAGCCGTGGCGGATTTTGCGGTAGGACTCCTTGGTGAAGGCGGTGTCCAGGGTGATGCCCTTGATGAACTTGTCCTCCCGCTTGCGCAGGTCCAGGATGGCGTCCCGGAGCTTGGAGGGGTGCACGCCCTCCAGCGGCGGGGTGATGAAGGGGTTGGTTTCAAAATCGTGCAGGAAGGTGTCGATGTCCAGGGTGACCTGCAGGAACATCAGCCGCGGCACGCTGAGGGGGTTTGCCGGGTCGGTGAACCAGCGGCCGAACTCCACCATGCCGTATTTGGCCAGGGTCAGCATGCTAAGCGGGGTGAGCTCGGCAAACACCCTCAGGTCATTGCCGCCGGGCAGGTGCTTGAAGTCCCCCGGCGGCAGGGGATAGCTGGCGCCGTCGGCGTTGGCGATATACAGGGTCTGAATGGCGTCGATGTCGATATGCTCCAGCACCCGGTAGCTGGAGATGTACTTGGTGGCCTTGGGCCTGCCGTCCTTGTGGGCGCGCAGGCGCTCCAGGGCGTCATCGATCTGGAAATAGGGGTGGCGGTAGTTGATGTCGATCTCGGCGAAGATCAGCTTGCCCGAATAGAAGGAGGCGGAGCCGTAGTTGTAGCGGAAGCCGAAATCATCAGGCGACAGCTGGCTTAAGACCAGGGCGGAGTTGGGATAGCAGATCATGTACAGATGCGGTGTGTATTGGTTGCTCATTTTTCTTACCCCCAGAAGGCTTTTAGCATGGGCGCGATGACCAGCGCCACCATGGACATGAGTTTGATGAGGATGTTAAGCGCGGGGCCGGCGGTGTCCTTGAAGGGATCGCCCACCGTGTCGCCCACGACGGCTGCCTTGTAGGCATCGGAGCTGCGGCCATCCACGTTGGCCTCGGCCATTTTCTTGGCGTTGTCCCAGGCGCCGCCGGAGTTTGACATGAAGATGGCCAGCCCCACCCCCGTGATGGTGACGCCGGTGAGCAGGCCTATGAGCATCTGGGTGCCCCCCAGGAAGCCCACCAGGATGGGGGAGATGAGGGCGATGAGGCCGGGGGCCAGCATCTCCCGGAGGGCCGAACGGGTGGAGATGTCGATGCAGCGGCGGTAGTCCGGCTTGTCATGGCCGGCCAGGATGCCGGGCATCTCCCGGAATTGGCGGCGCACCTCGGCGATCATCTCATGGGCGGCCTTGCCCACGGCGTTCATGGCCAGGGCGGAGAACAGGAAGGGGATGACCGAGCCGATGAGGATGCCCACCAGCACGTTGGTGCTGGTGATGTCAACCATCTGAAGCCCCGACTGGTCCTTGAAGGAGGAGAAGAGGATGATGGCAGTCAGCGCGGCGGAGCCGATGGCAAAGCCCTTGCCAATCGCGGCGGTGGTGTTGCCCACAGCGTCCAGGCTGTCGGTGATCTTGCGCACCGACCGGGGCAACTCCGCCATTTCGGCCAGGCCCCCGGCGTTATCGGCGATGGGGCCGTAGGCGTCAACCGCCAGCTGGATGCCCAGGGTGACCAGCATGCCAACCGCCGCGATGCCAACCCCGTAAAGCCCCGCCAAGAGGAAGCTGCCCAGGATGCCGGCGGCGATGACGATGACCGTGGGGAACGCGCTGCGCATGCCCACGCCGATGCCGGTGATGATGGTGGTGGCGGGCCCGGTCTCGCAGGCCTTGAGGATGGACACCACCGGCCTTTTGTCGGTGCCGGTGTAGTATTCGGTGATCTGGCCGATGATAACGCCCGCGGCAAGGCCGATGATGGTGGCGCCAAAGACATGGAACATGCCGGTGCCGTTGCCGAAGGTGTCATTGCCGATGAGCACATACAGCAGGATGAACACAAAGACCGTGGCCGCGATGGCAGCGCCGAAGGAGCCGGTGTTGAGGGCCTTTTGCGGGTCCGAATCGTGCTTGGTGCGCACAAAGAGCGTCCCCGCGATGGAGGCCACCACGCCCACCGCCGCCACCAATAGCGGGAGCAACATCAGCTTCACCCGGATTTCGCTGGCGCCGGTCACCGTCAGCCCTAGGATCATGGCGCCGATGATGGAGCCCACATAGGACTCAAACAGGTCCGCCCCCATGCCGGCCACGTCGCCCACGTTGTCGCCCACGTTGTCGGCGATGGTGGCGGGGTTGCGCGGGTCATCCTCGGGGATGCCGGCCTCCACCTTGCCCACCAGGTCGGCACCCACGTCGGCCGCCTTGGTGAAGATGCCGCCGCCCACCCGGGAGAAGAGTGCGATGGAGGAGGCGCCCAGGGAGAAGGCGGTGCCCAGCGGCAGGATGGTGCCAGAGAGCGTCGCCTCATCCATGCCAAAGGCGCTCACCCCAAAGAACAGCACCAAAAAAAGCCCAGCCAGCGCCAGGCCCACCACGCTCATGCCCATCACGGAGCCCCCGGAGAAGGCCACCTGGAGGGCTTCGTTGAGCCCCTTGTCCTGGGCTGCCTGAGCGGTGCGGGCGTTGGCGGCGGTGGCCACCCGCATGCCAAAGAAGCCCGCCAGGGCGCTGGCCAGCGCCCCCAGCACAAAGGCCAGGCTTTGATAGCGCAGCGCCCCCTGGTTGCCAATGGCCAGGAAAGCGGCCACCAGCAGGATGAAGGGCGTTAACACCTTGTACTCCCGGGTGAGGAAGGCCATGGCGCCCTCTGAGATGTGGCCGCCGATCTCCCGGAGCATGGGGTTTGTCAAATCCTGGCGCTTGATCCACCGGGTTTTGGCGAAGGCGAAAATCAGCGCGAGCAAGCCCCCGCCCAGGACGATATACAAAGCGATTGAAATCATAAAACCATCCCCTTTCATCGTTGCGCGTGTACTATGTTCTTTCAATGGCATCCTAACTGAAGAAAGGGATTATAGCAAGGGGGTGGCAAAAATTTTATGCAGTGATGCAAACCGGCCTCATCCGGTGCTCAAGCGCGGTGATGGCTGGTCTTCCGCCTGCTGGTACTGCTGCGCCTGGGCCAGGAACATGTGGCGGTAAAGCCCGGAGTGCTGGGCCATCAGCTGGCGGTGATCGCCTTCCTGCAGGATATTGCCCCCATCCATCACCAGGATGCGATCGGCAAAGCGGGTGCTGGAGAGGCGGTGGGAGATGAACAGCGCGGTTTGCCCCCGGGTGATGGAGAGCATCTGGGAAAACACCTCCTCCTCGCTCCGGGGGTCCAGGGCGGCGGTGGGCTCGTCCATTATCAGGAAGCGGCCTTGCCTTGCCACAGAGCGGGCCAGGGCTAATTTCTGCTCCTGTCCGCCGGAGGGGACGATGCCATGCTCATCCAGGCTTTTGGTGAAAAAACTGTCAATGCCCCGGGGCTGTTCAGCCAGCCACCCGCCCATGCCCGCCTGGGTGATGGATTGCACAAGGGCCTCTGCTTCCCCGGCGGAAAGATCGCTGGCGGCCTTGCCGCTCAACAATTCGGACAGCCGGAAAGGCAGCAGCTTGAAATCCTGAAAGGTGGGCGCCAGCAGGCGATAGTAAAGGGGCAGGGGAAAACGGGCGATGTCCACGCCGTTTAAGGTGATGGTGCCCGAGGTGGGCGTGTAAAGCCTGCACAAGAGCTTCACCAAGGTGGATTTGCCCGACCCATTGCGGCCCACCAGGGCCAGGGTCTCCCCGGTTTTGATGTCCAGGTGAAGGCCCCTTAAGACTGGCTTATCCCCGGTGGGGTACTGGAACAACAGGTCCCGGATGGCGAAATCCACCTGCCCGGCGCGGGCCTGGTTAAGCGCCTCTGCCACGTCCCGGGGCAACTGGACACCATGCCGCATGTCCATCTCCGGAAGTTGCATCACCTCTTCCAGTGGTTTCAGGTTGACATTGGCGGTGATCAGCTCCGTGCCCACGCGCAGGAGGGTGTTCATCGCCTCGCCAAACTGGCGGCAGGCGCCATACAGCAGCGCGAACACCCCCGCCGTGACGCGGCCAGCCGCCAGCGCCAAGCCCAGGAGGATAAAGATCAGCGCGGTCTGCCCCTCGATCAAGACCCTGACCAGGCCATTCCAGTAGCCGCTTTTGGTGAAAAAGCTGTGGTTGATGGCGAGGATCTTGTCCATCACCGCCTGGGCCTTGCCCAGCATCATGCCCTGGCCCTGATAGAGCCTTAAATCCTTGGCCCAGCGGTAGTCTCCCGCCACGTTCAGAAAGTAGCGGAAGGCCCGGTTTTCAGGCACATTGCGTTTGGCGTTGTCCTCCTCCAGATCCTTGATCCGCCTGAAGCAGGGCAGGGCCAGGAGGTTGGGGATGAGCGCCAGGAAGAGGAAGCGCCAGTCATAGGCCAGAATCATAACAAGGCTGCCGATGAGGCTGATGATGGCTCCGCCGGCTTGGGAAAGGTGAATATCCAGATCGTACAGCGCATAACTGCCATGGTCTGCCCGCTCCAACAAATCCAGGGTGGATTTCCTCTCCCCCTGGGCATAGGGCAGGTGCATGGCCTTTTGGTCCATGAGGTTGCTCATCTGATGGAACATGCGCACCATGCCCAGGCCCAGACGCTGGTGGCAAACGCTGCGCAGCAGGCTGAACACCAGGTTCAGCCCCGCCAGCATGCCCACATACAGGATGAAGGAGGGCAGGTAGCGGGGGCCCAGCAATTCATCCAAAATCAATTTGGGGATGTAGACATTCACCAGCGGCGAAAGCCCGGTGGCCAGCACCGATGCAAGGAGCCACAGGCGGTAGCCCGGGGCCACGGGCAGGGCGAGGTTTAGCATATAGCGCAGGGATTTAAGCATGGCTCTCCTCCTTGCGGTAGTATTTGGCCTGGATGTCAAACAGCGCCGCGTATTCCCCGCCCCGGGTGATCAGCGCCTCGTGGCTGCCCTCCTCCAGGATGGCGCCGTCCTTCAAGAACACCACCCTATCACAAAACCGGGTGCTGGCCAGGCGGTGGGAGACGAAAATGCTGGATTTACCTTGCGCCATGTTGCCATAGTGCTCATACAATGCCCGCTCCGCCAGAGAGTCCAGGGCGGCGGTGGGCTCATCCAATATCAGCATCGCCCCGGCGTTTTTGTACAGCGCCCGGGCCAGGAACAGGGTCTGCTTCTGGCCGCCGGAGAGGTCTATCCCTTCATCATCCAGCACCCGCATCAGCGTGCTCTCATCCCCCCGGGGCAGCGTGGCCGCGATGCTGTCAAGGCCGGAGAGCGCCATCACCTGCTGGTAGCGCGCCTCGTCCCAGGCGGCTCCCATGAGCACATTTTCTTTCAGGCTGAAGGGCAGGATCATCGCATCCTGAAACACCACCTCCAGGCGGCTGAAATAATCCCCCTCAGGGATATCCCAGATGTCCACCCCGCCCAGGGTGATGCGGCCAGAGGTGGGCCTGTAAAGCCGGCAGATCAGCTTGATGAGCGTGCTTTTGCCCGCGCCATTCTCCCCCACCAGGGCCAGCTTGTGCCCGGGGGGCAGGGTGAGGGAGATGTTCTTCAGCGTATCCTCCGATGCGCCGGGGTAGCGGAAGGAGATGTTTTCCAGCGCCAATGCGCCCTCCCTTTTGGGGGCGTGGGGCGTTGCTTTGGATTCCTCTTCACTCTTTCGTTCCACCAGGCGGATATAGGCGGCAAAGCGCTCCCCCTCACGCCTAATGGCAGACAGATCGGCCATGGCGGCCTGGGCCACGGTCATAAACCCGGCCAGCCCCGATGAATACAGAAAAAAGCCGCCCGCATCAAGGGAGCCCGCCAGAAATCGGTGGATGATGAAGGCGAAAAGGCCGATGTCCCGCAGTAGGTTCAGCAGGCAGACCCAGGTTTCAAGGCGGAGGCGCTTTTTGCTCACCCCCTCCATGATCGCCATCATCTGGGCGCGGAAATGCTGCATGTATCGGATGATCAAAGGGCTTGTTTCATAAAGCAGGATGTCTTTTTTGTAGGCTGCGTCCCGGGCCACGGTGCTGACTTGATACCAGCGGCGTTCTGGTCCTTTGTATTCTTCCCAGCTGTCGGTCTCAATCCGGTCTGCCCGGTGGCTAAGCGCGAAGGTGAGCGCAAACAGCAGCGCCATCACCAGCATAAACCAGGGGGATAGCGTGGCGATGAGCCCCGCAAAGCCCAGGCTTGCCAATAGCCCGCCAAACAGCCGCAGCAGGGTTAAGATGATGCCGCCCGCCCCCCGCATGGGGTTTGAGACGGTTTCGTTGGCAAAGTTGATGTCGTCCAGCACCTGGGGGTCCAGGGTGTTTTGATAAGGCATCCTGAGGCTGTGGGCCATGAGATCCCGGATCAAGTGGTAGCGCACGCCGTTCATGCGCATGCGGTAGTTGCCGGTCCAGAAGCTGATGGCAAAGCCGCAGCCCGCCGCCAGAATGCCGGCGCCTGTGATCACCAGGATGAGGGTGCTTTTGTCCCACACCGCCCCAAAACGCAGGATCCAGGCCGGCACCACCACCCAGATGAAGGGATAAAGGGCGGACAACAGGGTATTCGCCGCCATCACCCCGAACATGCCCGGGTCATAGCGGCGGATTTTGCCAAATAGGTAGGTGATTGGCTGCAAAATGACCTCCTGCGAGATTTCCTATGAAGGAGTATACTATAGTTGTGACAAAGCGCAAATAAAACCCGATCGGGTATAAAATATCGAGTCATATGATATTTACACCCTATCAGGTATAAAACGATCGAAATCATTAACAATCACCCCGATAGTGCATATAATGCTGTCATGAACGAGATTGCTGAGTTTGTGAAAAAAAGCAGGAAGGCCGCAGGGCTCACCCAGGAGGCCTTTGCCTTGCGTTCAGGCCTGGGGCTTCGGTTTATCCGGGAGCTGGAGCAGGGCAAGGAAACAGTCCGTATGGACAAGGTGAACCAGGCCCTGGCCATGTTTGGCATGAAAGCAGTGCCCGGCAGAGGAGAACGCGATGAGCCAGGCGTATAGAACCGCGCGTATTGATGTAAAGGGCGTTTTTGCCGGGCTGCTGAGGGAGGCCGAGGGCGGCTATGATTTTTGCTATGATGCGGGTTATCTTGCCTCAGACGGGGCCGCGGCAGCCTCCCTGACCCTGCCCCTGCGGGAGATGCCCTATGCCTCGCCCACCCTGTTCCCCTTTTTTGACGGGCTCATCCCGGAGGGCTGGCTGCTGGCGGTGGTCAGCCGGAATTGGAAAATCGACCGGAGTGACCGGTTTGGCCTTTAGCTGGTTGCCTGCCGGGACTGCGTGGGCAATGTGAGCATCCATGAGGAGGCCCCATGAACTGCCTGTGCTGCGGGAAAGCTCTGCCGGACAGCCAGGCGCTTGACGGATGGCACAAGCGCTGTATCAAACGGTTTTTTGGCACAGACACCATGCCTGATATCCACCTGTCTGAGGCGGGCTTTGAGCGCCTGGCCATGGAGAATGCCGGAAAGGGCTACACGGTGCCCGGCGTTCAAAAAAAGTTGCCCCTGCACCTGGTATCCAGGGATAAGCCGCGTCTCACCCTGTTCAACTACCCTGCAGGCTATATCCTATGAAGGAGTCTCCTGCCTTGCGGAAGCCGAGCAGCTGGCCATGTCAATGGCCGAGGATTCCGGCATCAGCACCGTGCCCCATGTGCTGGTGAGGATGGGAAAGGAGCTTGCTTATATCACCCGCCGGGTGGACCGCACCCAAAAACCCAAAAGAGACGTGGGGCAGCTGGCGATGGAGGATTTCTGCCAGCTTGACCTGCGCCTTGTTTTTTCCTTTATCATTGGCAA
This sequence comes from Christensenella sp. UBA5327, assembly GCA_002411105.1. Lineage (GTDB taxonomy): Bacteria > Bacillota > Clostridia > Christensenellales > Aristaeellaceae > UBA6115. Next base: position 65,971 of record DHQX01000023.1, read on the forward strand.
TTCTGACATGCGCCTGAAAAACTTCTCCCTGCTGGAGAGGCGGGAGGAGTTGGGCCAGTATGTGCTGTCCCCGGCCTATGATCTATTGCCGGTTCATGTCGTGATGCCTGAGGATACAGAGGAATTTGCGCTGACGATGAACGGCAAAAAAAGAGGACTGCGCAGAAAGGACTTCCTTGTGTTTGTGCAGGCCTGTGGGATTGACAAAAAACCAGCAGGGAAAATGTTGGACGATATCATTTCACGAAAGTCTAACTATATAGAAATGACTGCCCAATCCCTGTTGCCAGCGGGGATGAAACAAAGCCTCATAGCGCTGATAGAAAAAAGAGCTGATGTCATCGCCTGATCACATCAGCCAATTAACCGGGCAAGCTACTAAATAATGTGCACCACCCAGGGATGCTCAAGCCCGGCCTCCCCCCGCTGGATGCCTGAGAGGGTGTCGTGCAGCTTCATGGTGACAGGGCCGGCTTCGCCGTCACCCACCACCAGTTCCCGGCCATCCACCGTCAGGGAGGCGACCGGGGAGACCACCGCGGCGGTGCCCGCGCCAAAGATCTCCTGCAGGGTGCCCGCGGCGTGGGCCTCCACCAATTCCTTCAGGGGCACGCGCCGCTGCCGGGCGGGGATGCCCATCTGGCCTGCCAGCTTCAGGATGGAATCCCGCGTGATGCCCGGCAGGATGGTGTCCCCCAGCGCCGGGGTGACCAGTTCACCGTCCATCACAAAGAAAATGTTCATGGAGGAGACCTCCTCCACGTTTTTGCGCTCCGCCGCGTCCAGCCACAGCACCTGGTCAAAGCCCTTTTCATGGGCCTGCATGCCGGCGCGGATGCTTCCCGCGTAGTTGCCCCCGCACTTGGCCCGCCCGGTGCCCCCGGGGGCGGCCCTGGTGTATTCCTCCTCCACCACAATGCGCACCGGCTTAAAACCATTGGCATAGTAAGCGCCCACAGGCGAGAGGATGACAAAAAACAGATAGCTGCTGGAGGCTTTCACCCCCAAGGCGGGTTCAGTGGCAATGACGGTGGGGCGGATATACAGCGAGGTGCCAGGGTCCTGGGGCACCCAGCCACCCTCCAGCTTCAGCAGGGCTTTGAGCCCCTCAAAGACATCATCCAGCGGCAGCTCCGGGATGCACAGCCGATGGCAGGAGGTGTTGAGCCTGCGCAGGTTCTCCATGGGCCTGAACAGCAGCGTGCCGCCGCCGGGGGCGGGGTAGGCCTTCATGCCCTCAAACACCTCCTGGGCATAGTGGAACACCATGGCGGAAGGCGCCAGGGAGAAATTGCCATAAGGCTCAATGCGCAGATTGTGCCAGCCCTGATTCTTTTCATAGTTCATCAGCAGCATATGGTCGGTGAACAGGCGGCCAAAGGGCAGCGCCTGGCCTGGGGCCGGCTTTTGCCCGGGGGTGGGGTTTTTGGTGACGGGAATGGTCATGGTCATCCTCCTCTGCCAGGGTCTTCAGATAAACAAAGGCGATTATAGCACAATTCCCCGGGCTTTTCAGCGGGAAACCCTTTTGGTACAATCCCTCCATGAGCGTTTTGTATGACCAGGTGGTGCCCGGGCGCTTTATTGCAAGGCCCAACCGTTTTGTGGCCCAGGTGCAGGTGCCTGGGCAGGAGGTGACCGCCCACGTGAAGAACACCGGGCGCTGCGAGGAGTTATTATGGCCGGGTAGCCGGGTGATTTTAAACCGGGCCCAGCGCCCCGGCCGCAGGACCGCCTTTGACCTGGTGGCGGTATACAAGGGGGAGATGCTGGTGAACATCGACTCCCAGGCGCCCAACCAGGTAGCTTGGGATTATTTGCGGGCCCGTTTCCCGGGGGCTGTGATACGCCGGGAGGTGGTGTACGGGCATTCACGGCTGGATTTTCATGTGACGGATGGGGAGATGAGCCTTTTTGTGGAGGTAAAGGGTTGCACCCTGGAGGAGGAAGGCCTGGCCCTCTTCCCCGACGCGCCCACCCAGCGGGGGCTTAAGCACCTGGAGACGCTGACAAAGGCGGTGGCGGAGGGGCACCAGGCCCTGGCGCTGTTCATCATCCAGATGCGGCCTGTGACTGTCTTCGCCCCCCATGACCGGATGCACCCGGCCTTTAGCCAGGCGCTGCGCCAGGCAGCTGAGGCGGGGGTTGAGGTGGTGGCCTATGACTGTGTGGTGGCGGAGGACGGGATGGCGCTGGGGGCCCCGGTGCCAGTGATACTGGAAGGAGAAAGAGCATCATGATATCTCAGGAGCTATACCAGCGCTGGAAGGAAGAGGAGCGCGCTGCCCATATCAAAGGCTGGAATTTTTCCCACATCAGCGGCAGATATGAGGAGGAAAACCAGCTGCCCTGGAATTACCGGGACACCATCCTTCAGCATCTCAGGGAGGATGACAGGCTCCTGGATATCGACACCGGCGGGGGCGAGTTCTTAATGACCCTGGGCCACAGGCCGGAAAACACCTATGCGACCGAAGGCTATCAGCCCAATTATGAGCTGTGCTGGGAAACCCTTGTGCCCCAGGGCATCCACCTGGCTTATCTGGCCGATGACGAGGCCCTTCCCTGGGCGGATGGCTTTTTTGATGTGGTGATCAACCGCCACGGGCACATGAATCTGGCTGAGATCTACCGCACGCTTAAGCCTGGCGGCCTTTTTATCACCCAGCAGGTGGGGGAGGACAATGACCGGGAGCTGGTTGAGCTGTTGACCCCGGGGGTTGAAAAGCAATTTCCGGGCATGAACCTGAGCGATCAGGCTGCGCTTTTTCCGGCGGCAGGCTTTCAGGTGCTGGACAGCGCGGAATTCTTTGGTCCCATCCGGTTTTTTGATGTGGGCGCCTTGGTGTGGTTTGCCCGGATCATTGATTGGGAGTTCATCGGTTTTTCGGTGGACGGCTGCCTCAACAACCTGAAAAAGGCCCAGCGGGTTTTGGAGGAGCAGGGTGTTATTGAAGGGCGCACCCACCGGTTTTTTATCGTGGCGGGAAAGCCGCATGGCAAATAAGCTGCGTAAAACCCTGGGCAGCCCGGACGCGCCCTGGATCATGCGCCTGAAGCGGCTGATGGACACCCAGCCCAAAGAGACCGTTGCCCGCTGGTGCCTGGGCTATGCGGAAGGGCATATTCTGCCCATTTATGAGCGCCGCCGCCCGGGTGACCCGCGCCCACGCCGGGCGCTGAAGGCTTCCAGGGCCTGGTTTTTGGGGCAGGTGAAATTGCCCGTGGTGAAGCACATCATCCTGGACGAGTGCCACGCCGCCGCCCGGGAGCTGGATCACGACCCCGCCGCCCAGGCGGCTGCCCGGGCCTGCGGCCAGGCGGCCTCCTGCTGCCATGCGGCGGGGCACGCCCTGGGGCTGGCCTACTATGGTGCTGCGGCACTCGCCTATGACCAGACCGGGCTTGAGGAAGCGCGGGAAACCTATGAGCTGATAGCCGCCCGGGAGTGCGGGAAGATGGAGGCGGCGCTGCTTGAAACCATCGCCGCGATGGATGCGCCAAGCTCCGATATATCCAAGGAGGGCCGCCCATGACGCGGTATTTACCTCAGGAGCTGGCGGAGGCCCACCGCGCCCTGCTCTCCACCCTCAAAAAGTGTGAGAAGGTGCTGGAAAGCCCCAGACTGCTTCAGGCCCAGCGCACCCTGACCCAGCGCCGGGTGAGGGCGCTTGAGATCGCCCTTGAACTGATCGAAAAGGAGGCGGCTATCAGCGGTATTCCGCCATCTCCTCATATAGCTCCGCCTCAGTGAGGCGGGCCACCCTGTCTATCACCTGCTCCCGGATGCTGTCGCCCTGGGCGCTGTGGTGCACCAGCACCGCCAGGGTGATTTCCATCAGCTGGTGGCTATCCTGATGCCCGCTTTCCGCCACCGCGGCCTCAAATTGCCGCCTGAGGCCGCTGATCAGCGGGCGCAGCAGGGCGCGTTTTTCTTTGAGCGAGTGGCACCAGGGCGCCCGCAGGCGCAGCGTCATCACCAGAACAAGCATGGCTCCTCCTTGCCCCGTGGGCGGATGATTGGGTATATTATAGCATCATAGCGTATTTTTATTGGCAAAAGGAGGAACACATCATGGCCCTTGAGAATATACTGGTCAGCATGCCCACCCGGCCCTGGCACCGGGAGCGCTTTCAGCAGGCGATGCCGGAGGCCAACTTCGTCTTTCAGGACAGCAACACCATGGCCGATGACGAGCTGGCGCCCTTTGACGCCATTGTGGGCTATGTGAACCCCAACCGGCTTCACACCCTGACCAACCTGAAGCTGTTGCAGCTGAGCTTTTCAGGGGTGATGGAGGGCTTTCTGGCCCTTCGGGAAAAGCAGCCCCAGGCCATCCTGTGCAGCGCTTCGGGCGCCTATGGCCAGGCCATCGCGGAATACCAGCTGGCTGGCCTGCTGTCGGTGTATAAGCTGCTGCCCCAATACCGGGACAATCAGCACAAGAAAGTTTGGACCGATCTGGGCCGCATGCGTTCCATCCGGGATGCCACGGTGCTGGTGGTGGGGGCTGGCTCCATTGGGAGCGAGTTTGCGGCCCTGGTGAAGGCCCTGGGCGCCCGGGTGATTGGCATCCGGCGCAGCCAGGCTGAGGCCATGCCGCCCTTTGACCAGATGCACACCATGGACCAGCTGGATGAGCTCCTGCCCCAGGCGGATGTGGTGTCCCTCTCCCTGCCCGGCACCAAGGACACCACCCATGTGATGGATGCCCGGCGCTTTGGCCTGATGAAGCAGGATGCGGTCATCATGAACGTGGGGCGCGGCAGCGCCATCGATCAGGACGCGATGCTGGAGGCCATCCGCTCTGGACGGCTTTCAGGGGCTGTCATCGACGTGACCACGCCCGAGCCCCTGCCCCAGGATAGCCCCCTGTGGGAAGAGCCCAGGATCCTCCTCACCCCGCACGTCTCAGGCCTTTTCAATCTGGACATCACCTGGGAAAACGTGGTGGACATCGCCATCCACAACCTGAGCCATTGGCCCAGGGGCCCTTTTGTCAGCCGGGTGGACTATGAAAGCGGCTACCGGGAGCGGGTGGGGTAAGCTCTTCATACCAAAAAGCCCGTGTCGTCAAGCGGCACGGGCTTTTTGTGTCAGACCTTCAGGTTTTGGTTTTCAGGGAAGGAAGGAGTTCTTTGGCACCCGACTCCTCAAGGCCGATATAATATACCGTTGGGTCTGTGCCAAACTCTGGGGAGAGGGGCAGTGCGTTGTATTCTTTGACCAGCTTGCTGACCTCGCTGTCCGGGTCGTTCAGATCACCATAGAAGCGGGAGCTGGCAATGCAGGTGCTGATGCAGGAAGGCACCAGGCCTGCTTCTACCCGGCCCAGGCACAAATCGCACTTGTCGGCCTTGTTGTTGCGGGGGTCAATATAGCGGGCGTGGTAAGGACATGCGGTGACGCAAGCGCCGCAGCCGATGCACTTCTCCTCGTCCACCACGGTGATGCCACCCACATCCTGATAGGTGGCTGCCACTGGACATACCGGCACACAGGGTGGGTTGGCGCACTGGTTGCATAGCCTGGGCAGTTTGATGCGGGACACGTTGGGGAAAGCGCCTTTGTCTATCTCTTCCACCCAGGAGCGGGAAAACGCCTTGGGGCTGTCATTTTCCATTTTGCATACAACGGTGCATGCGTGGCAGCCCACGCAGCGCCTGAGATCAATCACCATGCCATATCTGGGTTGGGCCATTATTATTCTCCTTTCATTGCTGAGCGTTGCCTAAAAGGCACGCCATATCGTACTCCGCCCATGCCCTGGCTCCGCGGCCAAGCACACTGTAAAATGGTGCTCTGGCTTGGGAGAGGGCGGTTTCAAAGTTGGGCAGGCAGGGCAAAAGCTCTGTCTTTAGAAACTGTACTTGGGCTGTTCGCCAGGTTTCTTTCGCTTCGGGCTCCTTTTCCTGGTGCTGGGCATCGCAGAGGTTAGCCATAAAAGCAAAGCAGAAGCCGATGTGATCCGCAGCGCCTGCCTGACGCCAGGGGCTAAAGATGTCCAGGCTGTGCGGGTCAAATCCGAAGCGGTCGTATGAGGCCTGCACCCGGGCGCTTTGTACCGGGTCAAGGAAGCCGAAAGGCTTCTTTTTCCCCGGGCTGTAGGAAAGCAGGCAGGAGGCGTAAGGCGGCACATAATGCCCTGACTTTGGCACAAAGAAAACATCGTAATATTCCTGTTCGGTCTTTGCCACAAAGTCTCGCGCTGTCATCAGGCGCTCAAGCTCTTCCCGGCTTTCGTCAAATGCGGAGACCAGGGCGGCCAATTCCTCTGCCAGGACCGGAAAATCCTTCTTCTCCGGCCTTTTTAGCAGCAGGTTGGCGATGAGGGCATAGCAGTCGCGGCGTGCCTGCGTGCCGAGGGTGTTTTCATCCATCACTTGCTGCACGCTGCCTTATACTTTTTCAATGCGGTAGGCGCCGCCATTGCGAGCGCACATGCCTGACTGCATCTCAGCCAGCCCATACATCTTGTCACCAAAGGTGGGGTCAAGCAGGCTGACCTTCACCAGGTTCATCCCCACTTCACGGGGGGAGGTGGCTGCCACGTCCTTGCCATCCACCTGGTAGGCATTGGTGTTGTACTCCCAGTGCCCATAGCCAAAGGCCACGGCAATGGTCTTTCTGGCAACACCGGGGCGGGCCAGGATTTTGCCAAAGGTTTCACTGCCGGTGGCGGAGGTGACCCGCACCATGTCTCCGGTTTCAAGGCCCAGTTCCTTGGCATCCAGATCGTTGATCTCCACTGCGTTTTCAGGCGCCAAATCCCTAAGGATGGAGTTGTCCAGCATCGACACGCTGCGGTACTTGGCCTTATAGGAGATGCCCTGGAAGGGGAAGTCCGCCTCCGGGAATTTTTCAGTCAGCGGGGTGCCGTCAGCCAGGCGCTGGACGTTGTAGTTGAGGGTGCCGGAGAAGGGTTTTCCGGTATAGGAATCAATGCTGGTAGCCACCTTCTCCAGGTAGATGTTGCTGATGCCGGTGTAAGGGAATTTGTAGGTTTCCCCGTCAAAGCCTGAGCCATACTCGGAGAAGCGGCCGCCGCGGGAAAGCAGGTAGGCTACGCGGTTCCATTCCTCTTCACTCAGCTTGATATGGGCCCAGCGCGCCTTGTACTTGTCAAAGTCCATCAGCGCCCGTTCTTCATCGGAGATCTCGGGCACCGGCTCTCCATCGTCGTATGCCTCGTTCACGGCTGCGCGCAGGAAAATATCCTCAGCGCTGTTGAGGTCGTAGAGGTTGCCGTCCACGTCCTCAATAACTTTTTCGCCAAAGCCGGGCAGGCCGATTTTCTTGGCCACGTCAATGAGGAAGTTCTCATAGCAGGCATGACGGAAATCGTCGATTTTCTGGGTTTTGGGCGCCACCACAGGCCAGCGGATGGCCGTGCACTTGTCGGTGGTGTTGCCTTCCATGTTGGGGAAGCCCCAGGCTTCATACTGGGTGTAGTCAGGCACGATATAGTCACTCACTGCCGCCACCTCGGCCATGAAGGCATCAATGGTGATCAGCAGCGGGATGCGCTCAGGCTTGCAGAACTCCTGCCTGACATCCTCCCGGGATGCGGCCGGCACCGCAAAGAAGGGGTTGGCCATCCAGTTGAAGACGATCTTGGGCGCATAGGGGTAGCTATTGCAGATGGAGAACACCGCCTGGTTATCAGAGGCGCTGCCATAGCTAAACCAGGGCAAAATGGCCGGATAGGCGTTTTCGCCCTTGTCGATATGCCGCTTGTATTCGCTGGTTTTTTCGTAGGCAAAGCCGGTGCGGCTGATGCGGGCACCCTTGATGTCGGGCTTGCCGGCAAAGGAGCTGAGCTTGTATTTGGCCCCGTCAGCCACCGATCTAAAGGAGATGCGCCGACGGATCATGCCGCCCTTCATGTTAAAGCAGCCCACCATGCAGCAAAGCGCCGTGCCGCCCAGCACCTGGTCAGAGCCGTTGGCAGCGGCTGTGGAGCCAAGGCCGGTGAAAGCCACCTGGGTGCCAAAAGAGGTCCACTTGGTGGCCACATCGATGATGATGTCTTCTGGCACCTCACAGATGGCGGCATACTCTGAAATGGGCCTGGCCAGGACGGATTCCTTCAGATAGACAAAGGAAGTCTTCGCCTTGAAGCCTTCCACCTCACCGTCAAAATCGATATCGGCGGTGGTGGTTCCATTAACAGCCACGGGCTTGCCGCTGGCCTTGTCAATCACCACATAGACTGTTTCGGGCTTGGCTTCGCCGGTGGGGATATTTAGATCCTGGCAGGTGATGAGCTTGCCGTTTTCGGTGTTCACCAAGTAGCTGGCATTGCAGAAGCTGGCAAACCCCTTGCCCTTGGCCGCATCCAGGGTGGGCGAGGAGAGGTAATCCTCGTTGTAGCGCTTCTTATCAATGATATAGTTGAGCAGGCCCATCTGGAAGGCCGCGTCGGTGGTGGGTTTGATGGGAATCCAGCGTGTGTTTTCGCCCACAGGCTGGATGTTGCCGCCAAGCATTGCCGGGTCAACCACGTCGATATGCAGGTTACCTGATGAGGTGCGCAGCGCCACCTGGCGGGCCATGGCCGTTTGGGGCTTGCCCGATTGCCCGGGGTACTGGCCTTCAAAGAGGATGTATTTGTTGCGCATCACGTCAGGCCGCATAAACTGGCCGCCAGTGGTGAGAGAGCCTGTGGGGATGAACGCGCCGCCACAGGAATAGCCGTGGCCATAGGAGTTCATGCTGCCATAGGCCCCCATAAAGCGTCCGGTGAAAGCGCTGCGGCCATCGCCCCGCCCGCCCATTTCGACCACCTGCATGGATTTGGGGCCAAGTTCGGGCGCGTCCGGATCAAGAGGCGTTTCAATATCTCGGCAGGCGCGGAAGCCTTCGATCTCTCGATCCTCGCCAATATCGGAGAAAAGCTTGCCGCCTTCGACGGTCTCTTCCACCAGGGTTTCCCAGGAAATGGGCTTCCATTTGCCGCTTCCCCGAGGGCCGGTGCGCTTGAGCGGTACCAGAATGCGGTTGGGATCCAGGTGGGCCGTGAGGGTGGCATTGCCGCGCTGGCAGAGGATGGCACGTTGGTCATTGCCGCGGTTTTCAAATTGGCTAAAGGCCAGGTAGGCATCGGTCAGGGGGGCCTTCATGCTCAGGTGAGGCTCGGTGGACATGGGGTTATAGGGATTACCCATCACACGCATGATCTGCTCGGTTTTTTTGTCGATTTTGATGCGGTTGCCGCAGGAGGCATAGCAGCCTAGGCAGGCACTGTTTTGCATGAGAATGTCGGGGTTGGGGGTGACCGCGCCAGTTTTGGGGTCAACGGTGGCCTCAACAGGCTGGCAGCGTCCCCGCTGTTTTAGTTGATCTGCATTGGAATCTGCCTTGGCGGGAGATCGCAAACTTCCCATGCCCAGGGCAGCAAAGCCAGCGCTGCTGACTCCCACCAGTTTCAGGAAGCTGCGTCTTGTTATGGTCATTGGGTGCATCAGAATCCTCCTTCCATGATTGACATAGCGTCATATTAAAAGCCAGCGCGCCTTGGTGAGCTGGCATCAAGCGTGTTTTGAAAACGAACGCCCCTGCGTTTGCATCTGGACAAAGCCCGGATGCTTGAACTTTTTCATGTATTTAATATAGCACAGGCTTGGGGAGTGGAAGGTAACAATAGTGTAGAAAAAACATCCTGAAAATGTACAGGTTTGTCTTTTTTCAGGTGCGAAGAGCGATGTTAAGGCCGGTCAATGGCAGGCGCACCAGGGCTTTGAAGGATTTTACGGCCTCCTCGGCCTTAAAGCTGCCGCCGTGGTAGTCAAAGGCGCGCTGGCAGGTGGTGAGGCCGATTTTGGTGCTCTCCCGGGCTTTGAGGTTGGGGTCGATGGCATTTTCCAGGGTGATGAAGGCCTGATCCCCCTCCCGGCGGGAGCTGAGGATGACCGGCTGTGCCGGGTCGGCGTACTTGAGGATGTTGGAAAACAGATTGTCGAAGGCGCGGATCAGAAGCGGATAGTGCACCTGGAGGCTGCCGGGGAAATCCGACAGCCTCTGCACCACCTGAAAGCCCTGGCTTTCCAGCTCCAACGCCTTTTCACCCAGCACCTGGCTTAATAGCGCGGAGGCCTGGACGGTTTCAAAGGCCTCGCCCTCCTGGGGTTTTGAATAGACATAGAAATAATCAAACAGGGCGTCAGACATCTCTTTGATCTGATAGGCCTTGGCGTGGGCGCTCCTTAGGAAGCGCTCTTTTTCTTCCGGCGTTTTGCCCCGGCCCGCGAGCACCAGGTCCATATAGCCAAGCAGCGAGGTGAGCGGGGTGCGCAGATCGTGGGACATGGCGGTGACCAGCTCGGTGTTCGCCTGGCGTGCCTGGTCCTCCTCCTCCTGCTGGCGCAGCAGGGACAAGCGCATCTGGTCTATCTGCCGGGCCAGGTCGCTGAGTTCATCCCGCCCCTTCACCGTGATGGGGAAGCCCAGGTCGCCGCCCTCCAGAATGGCGGTCTGGGCCTTGAGCAGGGTGATATAGCGCAGCTTGTGGTGGATGAGCACAAACAGCATCACCACAAAGCACAGCCCGGCCAGCAGGATGGCGGCGATGTCCGCCATGTTGTAATAGACCACCTCGTCATACACATAGATAAAGGCCCGGGCCTGACCGCCGGCAAAATCCAGCCGCGGCAGGGCGTTGAGATAGCCCTGGTCGCTCTCCTGGTAGGCCTCAGGCGGCGCCTCATCAAGCGCCTCCTGGCTCAGGCCCGTGGTATAGATCATCTGCCCGGCGGCATAGAGGTTGAGGATGACATAGGGGTGGCTGGCCTCCCAGCGGGAGAGCGTGAATACATCCTGGAGGCGCAGGCCCTGATCACGGATGTACTGCTGCAGGTCCTGCCGGGTGGCGTCCGCCCGGCGGGCCTGATAGTCCTCCGCCTCCACCATCCGCTCAATCCGGCTGGTGAGGATGCCCCGGGCCAGGAGAAATGCGCCGCCTGCCACCGCCAGGGACAGGAGCACCGCCGCCACCAGCAGCGCCAGGAGGCGGTTGAAGCGCGGCGCCTTAATCAATGCGGTAGCCCCGGCCCCAGACGGTGCGGATGATCTCGCTGTTCTGGGTGCTGTCGCCGATCTTTTTGCGGATGTTGCGCATGTGCACCATGACGGTGTTGTTGGCGGAATAGAAATAGGGCTCCTGCCAGACGCTCTCATAGATGTTCTGCACAGAGAATACCTTCTTGCGGTTTTTGGCCAAAAGCAACAGGATGCCATACTCGATGTCCGTGAGGAACACCTCGCTGCCAGCCTTGAGGACCCGGTTTTTCTCCAGGTCGATCATGATGTCTGAAAAATGCAGCGTCCCCGCCGGCGTCTGGGGCTTGGCGCCGTAGACCAGGTAGCGCCGCAGCGCCGCCTTCACCCGGGCGATGAGCTCGCTGGCGGAAAAAGGCTTGGCCAGGTAGTCATCCCCACCCACGGAAAAGCCCATGGTCTTGTCAGAATCCTGGGACTTGGCGCTTAAAAAGATCACCGGCGCCTGGGACTGCTTCCTGATCTGGGCGCAGGCGGAAAAGCCGCTGGCGCCGGGCATCATGATGTCCAGGATCATCAGGTCAATGTCGCCCCCGGCCAGGCGGATGGCCTCCTGCCCGTCCGCGGCCTCCACCACCTCATAGCCCTCGCTCTCAAGCAGAATCCGGACCACCTCCCGGATCTGCGCATCGTCATCGGCGACGAGTATCCTCTGCTTCTCCTGCATGCTGCATCCCTCCTCGTGTTGGCCCCAGTATACACACAGGAACCTTTTCTGTCATGACATCCGGGCGAAATTAAGAATCCTTAAGCATTATCCTGACTTTTTCTTGGGATTTGCTGCGTATCATGACAGGCGTGGGAAAGGAGGCGGCAGGTGAAGCAAGTGCGGCCGGACAGGCAGCCCCTGATCCAGGTGAAAAAGCTTTCCAAGCTCTACCGGGTGGGGGATGAGGTGGTGCGGGCGCTCAACAACGTGAGCGCCCAGGTGATGCGCGGAGAGATCTGCTGCATCTTTGGCACCTCAGGTTCGGGCAAGAGCACGCTGCTCAACCAGCTGGCGGGCCTGGAAAAGCCCAGCCGGGGCGAGGTGACCATCGGCGGGGCCTCCATCTCCCGGATGAATGAGGACCAGCTGGCGAGGTTCCGGCAGCGGCACCTGGGCTTCATCTTCCAGTCCTACAACCTTCTGCCCCACCTGACGGCGCTGGAAAACGTGGAGCTGCCCCTGGTGTTTTGCGGGATGGAGCGCGCCAGCCGCCGGCGCGCGGCCATGGCCATGCTCCACCGGGTGGGGCTGGCCCACCGCTTGAACCATTACCCCGGCCAGATGTCAGGTGGCCAGCAACAGCGGGTGGGCATCGCCCGGGCCTTTGTGAACCGGCCCGCGGTGATCTTTGCCGATGAGCCCACCGGCAACCTGGACACCAAAACCACCCAGGAGGTGATGGCGATGATGCAGCGCTTCGCCCACACCTACCAGGAGACCATCATCCTGGTCTCCCACGACCCGGGCATCAAGACCTATGCCGACCGCGTGATCACGCTCAAGGACGGCGAGGTCATCAGCAACACAGTGAGGGAAACATCCAATGAAGAAAATGAAGCGCACCATCCTGATCCTGACCATCCTGGCGATGGTGACAGCCCTGCTGCCGGGGATGCCCGGGGCGATGGCGGAGGCACAGCCCCCGGAGCAGATGACGGAGCAGGCAGCGGAACAGACGCCCGAGCCGACGGCCGAGCCGACACCGGAACCGACGGCCGAGCCGACACCGGAGCCGACACCGGAACCGACGGCCGAGCCGACAGCCGAGCCAACGGCTGAGCCGACACCGGAACCGACGGCCGAGCCAACGGCTGAGCCGACAGCTGAACCAACAGCTGAGCCGACGCCTGAGCGGGAGAGTGAACCCACTCAGGCGCCGGAAGCGCCGCCCGTGGTGGAAGAAGCCCCCACTCAAACGCCGGAAGCGACCAGAGAAGCGACGGCCGAACCCACCCAGACCCCGGATCCGACGCCCGCCATCAGCGCGACGCCCAGCCCCAGCCCCACCGCTGAGCCCACCCCGCGCCCGGAAAGCGCCCTGAAACTGTCCGGGAGCTATGAGATGCTGGACGACTGGGACCGCTCCATCGGCACCCTCAAGGAGGGTGAATACGCCAACATCGTCTTTCATCTGGTGGACAGGGGCCTCACCCGGGCGCATCTGCCGGGGGGCGAGGCTGACATCAGCGTGAGCCTCCATGGGGGCAGTTTCACACTGGTTGAAAACAGGCGGGAAAACGCCAACCACACTGGCTACCCAGTGGTGCGGATGGTTTCTGACAGCCCCCTGGCCTTTACGGTGACCTTTCCCCATATGCGCTACAGTGGCGAAAAGCGGGAAATTGACTTCACCGTCGCCTACCGGGGCGAGATCCAGGGCTCCCTGCGTGTGCGGGAGCCAGAGATGGTCGAGTGCGTGATCACCCAGGAAACCCCAACCGCAACCCCCGCCCCGGAGGCGACCGAAACCCCCATGCCTGAAGATACGCAGACGCCCGCACCTGAGGATACGGAGACCCCGGCGCCCGAGGATACGGAGACCCCGGCGCCCGAGGATACGGAGACCCCGGCGCCTGAGGATACGGAGACCCCGGCGCCTGAAGTTACGCAGACGCCCGCACCTGAGGATACACAGACGCCAGCACCTGAGGATACGCAGACGCCAGCGCCTGAGGATACGCAGACGCCAGCACCCGAGGATACGGGAACGCCAGCGCCCGAGAATACACAGACGCCCGCACCCGCGGTGAGCGATTCCCCCGCCCCGAGCGTGAAACCCACAGCCAGGCCTAAGCCCAGCCCCACCCCTGAGGCGGAACATCCTCAGGCCAGCCAGGAGCCGGTGCCGGCCCCGGTGGTGCACATCACCCGGGGGGAGATGGCCCCCATCCAGGCCGGGGAGCCGTTTACGGTGGAGGTCATTTTCACAAACTATGGAAAGGAAGCGGTGGAAATCCCCGTGGCCACCTTCACCGCCTCCGAGGGCATCGCCCTGGACGAGCGCAGCCCTTCCTTCATCCTAGAGCGCATGGCGCCGGGAGAGGCCTACAGCATGCGCCTGCATATGAAAGCCGGCAAGGAGCTTGCCGCCAGCCAGTACGCGGTGGAGGTGGCGCTGAAGTTTGAGTACCAGACGGAGGGGCAGGCGGCCCAGGGCAGCGCCTCTGACAAGCTGCTCATCCCTGCCGTGATCCCCGAGAAGCGGGAGGTGTCAGCGGGGGTGGTCATCGGGCGGACCGATTTCTTAAGGCCGGTCACCGCCGGGCAGGATGTGGTGCTGACGCTGTGGTTTAAGAACACCGGCAATGTCAGCCTCCTGCGCCCGGTGGCCTCCTTCTCGCCCTCCGAGGCGCTGACCCTGATGGAGGCCACCACCTCAGCCCTCCTGCCCGATATCCCCCCGGGGGAGACCGCGGCCATGCAGCTGAGGCTCAAGGCCAACAAGGAGATTCCGGCGCCCCAGCAGCATGTGCAGGTGGAGCTGAAATACGACTATCGACAGGAAAACGGGCAGATCCAGCAGGGCAGCGCCAGTGAAAAGGTGCTGGTGCCCGCTGTGGTGAAGCAGCGCTCCTCAGGCGGGGGCGGAGGCGGCGGCAGCAAAAAGCCGGAGCCGGAGAAGCCCGTGCCCAATATCATCATCAGCCGCTATGACTTTGGCGCGGGCCAGGTGGCGGCGGGAGCCGAGTTCCCGCTGAACATCACCTTCAAAAACACAAACGAGCTGCGCGGGGTGGAGAACATCGTGATGACGCTGGAGACCAGCGAGGCCCTCACCATCACCTCCAGCTCCAACACCGCCTTTTTCCAGTCCCTGGCCCCGGGGGCTGAGCAGAGCGTGCAGCTGCGCATGATGGCGCTGCCCGCCGCCAAGACCGAGCCCGCCCGGGTGGATGTGGGCTTCAAGTATGAGTATCTGGACCCGGAGAAGCGCTCCAGCACCACCGTGAGCGAGAAGATTTTCGTGCCCATCTACCAGCCCGACCGCATGACCTTAAGCGCCCCCACCGGCCCTGAAAACGCCGAGGTGGGCAAGGAAGTGGTGATCTCCATCCCCTATGTGAACAAAGGGAAAAGCGAGGTGGCCAACCTCTCCGCCACCCTGGAGGGCAAGGTGAAGGCCCTGGCGAAGGTCATCAACGCCGGCAACATCGAAAGCGGCAAAAGCGGCAGCCTGGACTTTATCCTCACCCCGGACAAGGAGGGGGTGGAGCAGTTTTCCATCCAGGTGTCCTACGAGGACGCCAGCACCAAGCCCATCGTGCAGGCCTTCCCGCTGTCCATCTCCGTGGCACAGGCCTATGAGGATTTGCCTCCGGAGGGGGAGGAGGGGGAGATGAACCTGCCCGAGCCCCCGGAAACCACTGGCGGGGACAACAACCGCCTGATCACCTATGGCCTGGGCGGCCTGTGGGCGGCGACGGTGGCCGGGGGGCTGATCTCACGGCGCCGCCGCAAGCGCAAGCTGCGCGAGCAGGAGGCCATGTTCAAGTTTGAGGATGATTTCCCGGGCGGCAAGGCATGAAAACCAGGGACCTGCTCATGATGTGCCTGAAAAACCTGGCACGGCGCAAGACCAGGACGCTGCTGACGGTGCTGGGTGTGGTGGTGGGGGCCTGTTCCATCATCATCATGATCTCCATCGGCGTGGGCATGCGGGAGAGCCAGGAGAAGATGCTCTCCGAGATGACCGACCTCACCCTCATCACCGTCTACCCCGCCAGCTCTAACCCCAAAGCGCCCAAGCTTGACGGCCAGGCGCTCAAGGAGATGCGCCAGATCCCGGGGGCGGTGTTCGCCACCCCCAAGCAGCAGCCCGAGGAGCTGCAGATCCGTTTCACCGCCGGGCGGGACCGGCGCTACGCCGCAGACTACGCCACCCTCATTGGCATGGAGCCGGATGCGCCGGGGAAGCTGGGCTATCAGATCGCGCAAGGCAGCCCGCTTTCCGGCAAGCCCGGCGAGGTGATCGTGGGGGGCACCTTTGCCTATCTGTTCAAGGACCAGAGGCGGCCCGAGGGCGCCAACATGGTGGACATCTATGGCGCCTCCATGTACCCGGAGGGCGGGAAGGAGCCCGCCGCCAGGCCCGAGCCCTACTTTGACCCCATGAGCACCCCCATTGACATGGTGGTGGAGGTGGGGGAGGGGGAGAAGATGAAAACCCTCACCCACCGCCTCAAGGTGGTGGGGGTGCTCAAGGAGGACATGAGCCGGGGCAGCGAGACCAGCGACGGCATCGTGATGAATATCCAGGAGCTGGGCCGCATCATGGCTGAGGCGCGCCGGGCTGCCGGCACCAAGAACGACAATAAAAAATCCGGATATCAGCAGGTATTGGTGAAGGCCCGGGATATAGGCACCGTGGCCGGCGTGGAGCAGGCCATCAAGGGCATGGGGTTTTCCACCAGCTCCATGGAGTCCATCCGCAAGCCCATGGAGGACGAGGCCAGGCAAAAGCAGATGATGCTGGGCGGCCTGGGGGCTATCTCCCTGTTTGTGGCGGCGCTGGGCATCACCAACACCATGATCATGTCCATCTCCGAGCGCATGCGGGAGATCGGCATCATGAAGGCACTGGGCTGCTTTGTGAAGGATGTGCGGGCGGTGTTCCTGTTGGAGGCCGGCTTCATCGGCCTCATCGGCGGCATCCTGGGCATCATCATCAGTTTCTCGGTCTCCGTCGCCATGAACCTGACGCGAAGCGGCGTGAGCCTTGAGAGCTGGGAGGGTATTGTCGACGCCCTGGTGGTGCCCGGCAGCCGCATCTCGGTGATCCCCCTGTGGCTGACTGGCTTTGCGCTGGTTTTCTCGGTTCTCATCGGCCTGGGCTCGGGCTATTACCCGGCCTCAAAGGCCGTGCGCATCTCGGCGCTGGAGGCCATCAAGCACGAATAAAAATACTGCGGGATGATCATTTTCATTTCCCAAAACGCCTCTTATCATGTATAATGGCCCGGAGTGCGACCTTGGGAGGATGTATGCAGAAAAAAATCGCGGTTTTGACCAGCGGCGGCGACAGCCCGGGCATGAACGCCGCGGTGATGGAGGTGGCGCGCTCGGCCGCCAAGGCCGGCATGCACCTGGTGGGCGTGAAGCATGGCTTCAACGGCCTGATCGGCAAGTTTGCCAAACCATCTGATAACTATACCATCCTGTCCCAGGACACGGTGCTGGACATCGCCGATCTGCCGGGCACCTACCTGCGCACCGCCCGCTGCCAGGAGTTTTATGAGCCGGAGTATCAGCAAAAAGCGGTTGAGTTTCTGACCAAGCTGGGCGTGGTGGGCCTGGTGGTCATCGGCGGGGACGGCTCCTTTCACGGCGCGCAGAAGCTCAGCCAGCTGGGCATGCCCTGCATCGGCATCCCCGGCACCATTGACAACGACCTGGAATACTCCGAGACCTCCCTGGGCTTTGACACGGCGGTGAACGTGTGCATGGAGGCGGTGCGGGCCATCCGGGCCACCTCCCGCTCCCATGACAGGCCGGCGGTGGTGGAGGTGATGGGGCGCAACTGCGGCGACATCGCCATGCAGACCGCCATGTCAACCGGCGCTGAGGTGGTGATCGTGCCCGAGGTGGCCGGGTGGGAAGTGGACCAGATCGCCCAGCGGCTTTCAAGCCTCATCGCCCGGGGCAACACCCGCGCCACCATCGTGGTGGCTGAGGGCGCATGGAAGGTGATGAAACCCTTTGATGTCTACACCTTTCTAAAGCCCTATAAGCAGGTGTTTGAGGGGGAGCCCATGACGGCCGCCCGCTTCGCCTCCATCCTCAAGCGCAAGTGCGACGCCGAGGTCAGGGCCAATGTCATCGGCTACACCCAGCGCGGGCATGAGCCCACCGCCCAGGACGCCTCCTTCGCCTTTGAGGCGGGCAACATGGCGGTGGAGCTGCTCAAAAGCGGCATCGGCAACGAGGTCATCGGCGTCCGGCACGGCCGGGTTTTCCATATGGGGCTTGACCGGGCGCTGGAGGTAAGGCCGCAGTTCAAAAGGCATCTGTTTGACCTGGTGAACAGCCTCTAAAGCGGGCTGCACCGTTCTGGTTAAGGCGGGGCGTTCCCCCGCATTTTATTGGCGTAACTTTTTATTATCATGTGGAGGTGACAGGAGTTGGGCTATCAAACACCGTGGTGGATGGTTGTGCTGCTGGGGATGGGCATTGTGTTCATCGGCCTGGGGCTGTTGGTGCTGCTGTGCACCCTGATGCGCCTGGTTTTGCACCGGGAGGAGGCGGCACAGGCCGCTCCCCAGGCTGTGGCGACCGCGGCGCCTGAGGTGACCGGCGCGGCGCGCCAGAAGCTGCTGGCGGCGGTGACAGCTGCCATCGCGGAGGCGGAGGGCACGGACGCCCCCGGGTTTAGGATTGTATCATTTGAGAGGAGACAACAGGCATGAAGAAGTACAGGGTGATTGTGGACGGACAGGAATATGAGGTGGGCATCGAGCCGCTGGACCAATCGGAATTAAAGGCGCCAGCACCGGCTGCGGCCCCGGCCCCCGCACCTGCGCCCGCGGCAGGGGATGAGCAGGTATTAAGCCCCATGCCCGGCAACATCCTCTCGGTGAATGTGAAGGCCGGAAGCGCCGTTAAAAAGGGCGAGGTGCTGATGGTTCTGGAAGCGATGAAGATGGAAAACGAGATCATCGCCCCCCGGGACGCCACGGTGGCCAGCGTCAGCGTGGCCAGCGGTGCCGCGGTTGACACCGGGGCGCTCCTGTGCACATTGCGCTAAGGGCGAGCCAATGGAAAAAGTTTTGGAGTTTTTGAAGCAAACCGGTTTTTATTTGCTGGCAGCGGAGTGGAAGTCACTCCTGATGGTAGGCGTGGCCTGCCTGCTGCTGTACCTGGCCATCGGGAAGAAGTTTGAGCCGCTGCTGCTGCTGCCCATCGCCGTGGGCATGCTGCTGTCAAACCTGCCGGGGGCGGGCGTCTACCATGCAGAGCTGTTTGCGGACGGCAAGATAGACTGGGCGAACTTCACCCGCCTGGGTGGGCTGCTGGACTATCTGTACCTGGGGGTCAAGCTGGGCATCTATCCCTGCCTGATCTTTATCGGCGTGGGCGCGATGACCGACTTCGGGCCCCTGCTTGCCAACCCCAAGAGCCTGATGCTGGGCGCCGCGGCCCAGGTGGGCATTTTCATCACCTATGTGGGTGCAGTGCTGCTGCTGGGCTTCACGCCCAACCAGGGCGGCGCCATCGGCATCATCGGCGGGGCTGACGGCCCCACGGCGATCTTCATCGCCACCCGCCTGGCGCCTGAATTGCTGGGTCCTATCGCGGTGGCGGCCTATTCCTATATGGCGCTGGTGCCGGTGATCCAGCCGCCCATCATGCGCGCGCTCACCACGCCGGATGAGCGGGCCATCCAGATGAAGGAGCTCCGGAAGGTATCGCGGCTTGAAAAGATCGTTTTCCCCATCCTGGTGACGATATTCGTCGGCTTGCTGCTGCCCTCTGCCACGCCGCTGATTGGCAGCCTGATGTTTGGCAACCTCCTCAGGGAGAGCGGGGTGACCGAGCGGCTCAACAAAACCGCGCAGAACGAGCTGATGAACATCACCACCATCTTCCTGGGCCTGTCGGTGGGCGCCACGGCCACGGCCAGCGTGTTTCTCACCTGGTCCACCATCAAGATCCTGCTGCTGGGCGTGTTTGCCTTCAGCGTGGGCACCTCAGGCGGCGTCCTGCTGACCAAATTCATGAACCTGTTCCTGAAGGAGAAGATCAACCCGCTCATCGGCTCAGCCGGTGTGTCGGCGGTGCCTATGGCCGCCCGGGTGTCCCAGGTGGAGGGCCAGCGGGCCCGGCCTGGCAACTTCCTGCTGATGCACGCCATGGGCCCCAACGTGGCGGGCGTGATCGGCTCCGCGATTGCGGCGGGCGTGTTTATCGCGCTGTTTGGCTAAGGGAGGGCAGAGATGAGCGAAAAGAAAAAACTGTTTGTGACAGAGACCATATTGCGGGACGCCCACCAGTCGCTGGCGGCCACCCGGATGCGCACAGAGGAGATGCTGCCGGTGGCAGGGCTGCTTGACGAGATCGGCTACTGGTCCCTGGAGTGCTGGGGCGGCGCCACCTTTGACAGCTGCCTGCGGTTCTTGAACGAGGACCCCTGGGAGCGGCTGCGGCAGCTGAGAAAGGCCATGCCCAACTCCAAGCTGCAGATGCTCCTGCGGGGGCAGAACCTCCTGGGCTACAAGCATTACGCCGACGACGTGGTGGATGAGTTCGTGCGGCTGACGCTTAAAAACGGCATCGACGTGGTGCGGGTGTTTGACGCGCTCAACGACATGCGAAACCTGGAGACCGCCATCCGCAGCGTGAAGAAATATGGCGGGATCTGCGAGGCCTGCTTCAGCTATACCACCAGCCCCGTGCACGATGAGGCCTATTTTGTGGCCCTGGCCCGGGAGATGGAGGAGGCGGGGGCGGACACCATCTGCATCAAGGACATGGCCGGGCTGCTGCTGCCCAGCGCTGCCGCAAGCCTGGTGAAGGAGCTGAAAAAGCACATCACTGTGCCCATCCACCTGCACACCCACAACACCGCCGGCACCGGCACCCTCACCCTGATGGAGGCGGCCTGGGCAGGGGTGGACATTGTGGACTGTGCGCTGTCCCCCCTGGGCAGCGGCACCTCCCAGCCCGCCACCGAATCCCTGGTGGCAGCCCTGCAGGGCACCTCCCGGGACACGGGGCTGAATCTCAAGAAACTCACCCAGGCCGCCGCCTATTTCCAGGGCGTGGCCCAGCGCCTGGTGGATGAGGGCTTCTTTGTGCCAGGGCAGGTATTAAGGCCGGATGTGAAGGCGCTGATCTACCAGGTGCCTGGCGGGATGCTGTCAAACCTGCTCTCCCAGATGAAAAACGCCAATGCGATGGACAAGTATGAAGAGGTGCTGGCGGAGGTGCCGCGGGTACGGGCGGACTTCGGCTACCCGCCGCTGGTGACGCCCACCAGCCAGATCGTGGGCACCCAGGCGGTGCTCAACGTCCTGCAGGGGGAGCGCTACCGCTCCTTCACCAAGGAATCCCGAGCGCTGCTAAAAGGCGAATATGGCAGGTTGCCGGGGGAGATCAACCAGGACATCCAGCGCATGGCGCTGGGCGACGAACCGCTGATCACCCAGCGTCCGGCTGACCTGATCGGGCCGGAGCTGGAGAAGTTCCGGGAGGAGAGCCGGGAGTTTGCCAGGAGCGAGGAGGATGTCCTCAGCTATGCCCTCTTCCCCCAGGTGGCGGAGAAGTTCCTCCGGGAGCGCAACGCCGGCGGCGCTCCAAAACCTGCCCCGGCCGCCACTGACCAGGGGCCGCGCGTCCTGTATGTGCAGGACAGGGCATAAGGAGGGAAGCCATCAGCCGTCAAAGCGGGGATAAGCCCGCCCATCAGCACAGGCATCCCGATCCCGGGCCCCAGGAAGGGCCCACCATCCGCGCGGCCTTTGAGGAATACCTGCAAACCGGCGCGGAACGCTATGCGGGGCAGGGCATGGACCGGATTGCTGCCCGGCTGACCAAATTCCTGCAGCAGGAGGACGCCCGGGATCTCGGGCTGTCCTCCTTGTTTTGTCTGGACGAGTTTGTGCTGGCCTCCCAGGGCGACAAGCGCCGCAGCGCCGAGATGGTGATGCGCTTTTATGCCTATCTGGACAGGCGCTATGGATATGCTTTTGACAGCGTTCTGGAGGGGGTGCGGCTGATTGACAACCCCACCCAGCGCCAGATCGAGATGGTGAAATACCTCCACGAGCCCCGCAGCCGGGCCGAGG
This sequence comes from Christensenella sp. UBA5327, assembly GCA_002411105.1. Classification (GTDB taxonomy): domain Bacteria; phylum Bacillota; class Clostridia; order Christensenellales; family Aristaeellaceae; genus UBA6115. The sequence continues at coordinate 87,797 of DHQX01000023.1, forward strand.
TGGCCAGGCATTTTGGCATGGAGCCCCGCACCATCCGGAAAGACCTGCAGCAATTGGCCCAGGGCACCCAGTTTCTGGGCGTGGAATTAAAGGCGGAGTTCTCGGGCCGGGATTTGCGCTATCGTTCCTCCCTCCACCCGGTCTTTGTGGTGATGAATCTGTCCCAGGCCTATGCCGCCACGGTGGGCCTGCTGAAGCTGCTGGAAGCGGGTAGCGAGCAGTACGCCTTTTATGAGCAGCTGGCAGCCAATGTGTATGCCCAGCTGAGCGACTATGCCAAAAGCAGGCTCAGGGAGCAGGCGCCCCGAGAAGCGGCGCGGCTGGAAGCCCTGGGGCTGCGCATGACGCCGGAGTGGGAATCCCACCGGAAAAGCGCGGCAAACAGGCTACTGTACCTGGTGAAATCCGGCCAGCCCGCCACCCTCTCGGTCTACCGGCATGGGGAAGAGCAAACCTTCCGCCAGGCCCGGCTGGAGTGGGTGCGCCAGGACAGCTACCGGGTTCACCCCCGGCAGGGCAGCCCTTTCTCCATTAAGGAGGCGGATCTGCTGGCGATTGAGGAGCTGGACTACCGCTGAGAAAACGCCCTTTTAACTGATGCAGAATCATACCCCAGATAGAAAAGCGGCACGCGAGTTGCCTGTGTTGTTACCCCTTGATTTGTTATTATTTAGCTAATAAATCAAGGAGGGAAAAACCATGAGACAGAAACTGAATTTGAAACGCATCCCCCACGACCAGCCGGACTTCCCCGGCATGGACGCCCAGATCGACCGGCTGAAGCGCCTGGTGTTCAACCCCCACCTGTGGGAGGGCGAGCAGCCCGCCCTGTGGCTGGGGGAAATCCTGGCCTTCCAGGCAGAAGACGGCAGCTTTGCCCTGGTGGACAGCCCCCGGATTGAAAGCGATGCCCGGGTGAGCTACTATTACGAGCCCAGCTACCTGTGCTGCGCCTTGCTGATGCGGGAGGCACTGCGCCATCCCGCGCTGGATCAGGAGGTGAGCAAGGCGCTGCAGCGCGGCCTGGCCTTTTGCTGCGGGCGGGGCCTTCAGGGGCACGGGTTTGAGAGCGAGCAGGGCGAGGAGCGGGCCATGGGCTGGTTTTTGACCTGCGGGCTGGAGGATTTTTTGCTGTCCTACCCGGAGCTGGCGCCGGAATTCACCCAGCTGACCCGGCAGTTGCTGGAAGAATGGACCCGGGTCTTTGTCTACGGCAGCCTGATGAGCACCGGGATACGCCATCAAGCCCTGCACATGGCCGTATACCAGGGCCAGGGGCACATCCAGGGCTATACCCTCTACGATCTGGGGCCCTACCCCGCAGCCAGGCAGGGGGGTCATGGCAGCGTGCAGGGAGAGGTGTATCAGGTGCACCGGCTGACGTTGGGGCGGCTGGATGAGATCGAAGGCGAGGGGCGGCTGTTTCGCCGTTATCCAGCGCTTGTACACGGCGAACGGTTCATCCTGCATGCGGAGGTGTACCTGTATGCGGATGAGGCGCAGGGTGCTCGGGTGGTTGATGAGGCCAGCCAGCCCTATGGCCCCCCTCGGGATGATCTGGTCTGGTACGCTGCCTATGGCACCAATATCGATGAAAAGCGTCTGGGCTATTACATCAAAGGGGGCAGATATGAGGTGAACGGCAAGCATTATAAAGGCTGCCGGGACAAGGCCCCGCCCATCCAGACCATGCCTGTCACCCTGTGCTATGAGCGCTATTTTGCCAAGCGATCCCCCAGCTGGGGCTTGCAGGGCGTCGCCTTTCTGGACATGGCGCAGCCCGGAAACACCCCTGGCCGCGCCTACCTGATCACCCGAGAGCAATATCAGGATATCCAGCAGCAGGAAGGCCCCGGGTGGTACCATGAGGATGTTCTGCTGGGCAGCTACCATGGAATTCAGGTGCGCACCCTGACCCATGGCCAGCGGATTTCCCCAGAGACCGAGCCTTCCCAGCGATACATGGAGGTGATCAAGGGGGCGGCCTGGAGCCTGTTTGGGCAGGACCGGGCTGTATTTTGAGGCGGCGGGAACATGTGCCCCGGGCCATGGCAGGCAAAGGCCCTCGCGGATAAACCCGCGAGGGCCTTTGTACAGCAGCTGGTTTGATGCCCCTGCTTATGACCGGGAGGCTTTCCGCCTTCGGCCCAGAAAGAGCCACAAGGCCAGCGCCAGCATCACGGCGCCCCGGGCGAAATAGGCGGCGGCAAGGGCATCGCCCTGGGCTGTCATGTGGTAATCGATGAAGTTGAACAGGGCGTGAAAAAGCATCAGCACCGGAATATGCTCAAGCAGCAGAGCAATTTCCGCTGCCAGCCAGCCGAATATCAGGGCGCTGAGCACTGTGAGGGCCACCATCAGGGCAGAGCGGGCCATCAGGGCCGAAGAGGCGTGTCCCAACCCAAACAGCAGGCTGGAAGCCACCACCGCGCCGCCGGTGCTGAAGGATTTTTGCAGCAGGTGCAGGATGAGGCCGCGGAAGTACAGCTCTTCTGCCAGGCCCACCGTGAGGGTGAAAAACAGGGTGGCCAGGCAGAGGGCAGGGGCGGTGAAGGCGATGCCGGTCACCAGCGCCGGCAGAAAAACCAGCAGCAGCGGCAGGCCGTAATAGAAAGCGGCGAAGCCCGCGCGGGATCCGCCCTGAAGAAGCAGATCCCGTTTGCTGATCCGCTTCCAGCGGCCGTACAGGAGGAGGGGAATCAGGCTCAGCAGCATAAAGGCGGCCTGCAACAGGCGGGAAGCGGGGCCGTCCAGGTGATTGACGACCGCGATCACCCCTGAAACAACCGGGAAGGCGATGATGACAAGCGTCCAGAGCGCGGCTTTCAGGAGGCTGCGGAGTTTTCCCGGTGCGCCCGCATTATTCAAGGCCGATATACACAATATCCGTCAGCCGCCTGCCGCCCTTGTAGGGGGCGTTGATGACCTCGCCGTTGAACCACAGGATGGCGGACTGGCCCCCATCCAGATTGTAGGCGGTCTGGCAGCCCAGATCCTTCATCAGCTGGCTGAGGGCCTCGATGGTCAGACCGCGGTTTTTGCCGCTGCGGCCATCAGCCACCACAAACACATAGTGCCCCGGGGCGATGTAGCCCAGGGCCGAGCGGGGGTTGGCCTGGCGGATTTTGGAGTCGGACTTGGTGATCACCTCGCCTGATTCCAGCAGCTGGGGGCCAAAGAGGAAGGAATGCCAGATGCCGCCGGTCTCAAGCACCGCGTTCAGGTCCATCTCCCGGCGCTTGTAGGTGGCCATCCGGCCGTCCGCGAGGATCAGGCAGTTGTCCCGCACACGGTTCTCGCTTTTGCGGTAGAGGGTGCCGTTGGCCACCACCAGGCCCGCGTCAAGGAGGCTGGCATAGTCCCCGGTCATGGCCAGGATGGCCTTGCTGTCCCCGGCGATGGTTTTCACCGAGCGCATGTTGCCCTTCCATTTGTCAAGGGCAAAGGCGCGCCTTAAGTACTGGACGGAGGAGACATAGATCTCCGCTACCGCGATGTCGGTCTTGTGCTCCTCCAGGCGGGATTTGGTGATTTTGATGTTGATATGCTCACTCTGGTAGCTGTCGTCCGTGATGATGGGCGCGGCCCCGGCTTCCAGGAAGGTGCCCTCAGGCGCATTGGCCCTGAGGTCTGTGAGGGCGGAAACCGGCGTGATCTCATCAGCCGCCTGGGCAGGATGAGCGCCTGGCAGCAGGGTGAGGAGGGCCAGCATCAGGATGATGGCGCGGATGTATCTTTTCATGGTTCCCTTTCCGGTGCGTGGAATAGCAGGCGTTGCCTGCGCAGCACATTGTACGCTTTTTCCGCAGGCAGAACAAGCCTTGCCGATCTACACCGGGATGTAGCCCTCCAGATTCTTCCGGTCATATGGGCCTGTTTTCAATAGCTGCTCCATGGCGAAAACCGCGTGAGTGCCGGTTTCCCTGTGCTGGCGGCCCACCTTTTGGGGCACCGCCTGGGGGGTGACATAGGCCACCCGGTAGGTTTTGTCCGGGGCCACCTCATCCTCCCCGGCAAAAACCCGCTGGATGCGCTGGCCATAGGGGTTTTCCAACTTGAAATAGATCAGAAGGCCGCTGTTTCGTTTGATGTAGCCTCCCATCTGCTTGAAGGGCGTGGGGGAGAAGGTGCTCTCCAGGTTGTCCTCAAGCATCTGGACCATCTCCTGGCCTGTCATCTCCGCCGTCATGACCATGGGGTCCATGGGCACGATGTGGTAGAGGTCCCGCCTGGTGAGGCGGCCCTTTTTGATGGCGCCGCCATAGCGCCAGCCGTTGGAAAAGGCGATGGGAAGGCCGGTTGTATGCCGCATGGCGTCCAGCAGCAGATAGTCCATCGTGCCATAGAAGGAGCTGGCCCGGTGCAGATCGATTTTTGTGCGGCCCACCGTTTCATCCAGAAAGGCTTTGTATTGGTTGAGCACCGGGTCTTTGTGCAGCTGGGCCAGCATGCCCCGGTCCTGGGGGACGGAGGTGTCAAGCACGGTGTACTCGTGCTGAATATCGGCAATTCTTTTGTTCTCCACCCTAAGCCGCAAAAAGCCCATGGCGGAGGCCAGGGCCCCGGACTGGATGATGTAGGCGCTTCCCACCTTCTGCGGGTGGCGCACCCGGTTGTGGGTGTGGCCGGAGAGGCACAGGTCGATGCCCGCCACCTGCTCCAGCAGGGCGATGTCCTGAGGATAGCCCAGGTGGGAGAGCAGGATGACCAGGTCAGCGCCCCTTTTGCGCAGCGCCAGGGCATGCTTTTTGGCTTCGGCGATGCCATCGGTGAAATCCGCCCCCTCCCAGAACACCGGGGGCATGTTTTTCTGGATGATGTTGGAGGCGATGCCGATGATGCCCACCTTCAGCCCGTTTTTTTCAAGCATGGCGGTGGGCTTGAAAAACAGCTTTTTTGTTCCCGCGTGGTACACATTGGCCGCCAGGATGGGGTAGCCCAGCTCTGTCTCCAGGCCTTTGAGATGCCTGGGGGTGTAGGCGGCGTCCCAGTGGAAGGTCATGGCGTCAATGCCCAGGGCCTTCAGGTAGGGCAGCATCACCCGGCCTTTGGTCTTAATCGCCTCATAGCTGCCGTGAAGGGTGTCGCCGTTGTCAAACACCAGCACTTCTTCCGGGTATTGCTGGCGGTAAGCCTTGATTTTGGTGAGGATGCGGGGGTAGCCGCCCAGGGTTTCCACCTGAAAGCCGCCGGGGGTGTAGCGCGCATCGCCGTGGGGGAACAGGTTGGCATGGGTGTCGTTGATCTGCACAATGCTGAGGGTTTTGGACATGCTGACACTCCTTTCTGCATAGTGAGAGTATACCCGGGCCGCTGTTTAGGGATATAGAAAAATGGATATATAATGGTTGCCGGGCAATGCCCGGGATTACCATGCCAAGGAGACTTTTTTTATGTTGAAGATCGCAATCATCACCGGCAGCGTCAGGCCCACCCGGGTGAACGAGCAGGTGGCCAGGTGGGTGCTGACAGAGGCGCAAAAGCGCGGTGACGCCGAATATACGCTGGTGGACATCAAAGACTTTGATCTGCCGCTGCTGGACGAGGCGCTGCCTGCGGGCTATGGCCAGTATGCCAACGCGCATACCAAGAAGTGGGCGGATACCATCAGGCCCTTTGACGGTTTTGTCTTTGTGACGCCTGAGCATAACCACTCCACCAGCTCCGCGCTTAAAAACGCGCTGGATTATCTGTTTGCCGAGTGGAACAACAAGGCGGTGGGCTTTGTGAGCTATGGCAGCGCCTATGGCGTGCGCGCGGTGGAGCACCTGCGCCAGATCGCGGGGGAGCTGCAGCTGGCCGATGTGCGCACCGGCGTTCAGATGAGCCTGTTCACCGACTTCACCGACAACAGCACGGTCTTCAAGCCTGACCCCAGGCATCTGGACACGCTCAAGGAAATGTTGGATCAGCTTGTAGCCTGGAGCGGGGCGCTAAAACCCCTGCGCAAGGGGGCATAAAAATGGCGAAGATCACCCTGTATCATTTTGAAGGCTGCCCCGCCTGCCAGGACGCCAAGGCCTGGATCGCCCAGCTGCAATCCGAGAAGCCGGAGCTGAAAAACGCTGTGATTGAGATGGTGGATGTGCACAAAACCCCCGGGTTCAAGGCGCCCGCCCCCTTCCAGTATGTGCCCACCTTCTTTGTGGATGAGCGCAAGGTGCTGGAGGGCAATGTGTCCAAGGACAAGGTGGAATACCTGATGCGCGCTGTGCTGCAATAAAGGCGCATTTGACCATGAAAAGTTGGGGCCGCCGAGACAATCCGGCAGCCCCACCCTTTTTTTGATATGAAGGAAGGATCCCGGGGGCGTTACCGCCCCCGGGGGAGGTGCGGGAGTTGATTACTGATAGGCTTTGACGATGATGGGCGTCAGGTTAAAGCTTTTGGCCCCCGGGCCCAGCTGGCCCAGGTCACCCTTGCCCCAGCCCAGGTATTCACCGCCCAGGGTTTTGGCGATGGCGAAAGAGAAACCGGAGCGGACAGAAAGGACATCGCTGAGCATCTGGACGGGGGCGTTGCGCTGCACCTTGTCACCCACGCCTAATTGCCCAAGGTCGTTGCGCCCAAAGGCGTAGAGGAGGTTGTCCTGGGTGATGACAAAGGTCTGGTAGTCGCCCAGCGCCACGCTGCGCACGCCGGTCATGATGAGCTGGGGCGTGTTGAAGGACTGGCCCACCGCTGCGTCGCCCATGCCCAACTGGCCATAGGCGTTGTCCCCCCACATATAGAGGCTGCCGTCTGTGGTGACAGCCGCCGCGTGGAAGTCCCCGATGTCCATGGTGACCACGTTTTCCAGGCCCATCAGGACGGGGGTGGCGGCATAGTCCACGCTCCAATCAAGGCAGAGCTGACCTTTGGTGTTTTCCCCCGCCATCCAGAAGCTGCCATCCTGCAGCAAAAAGGCGCTGTTGCGCTCGCCGGCGAAGATCTGGGCGACGTTTGTGAGGGAGGGCACAGGCGTGGGTGCATACTGGTTTTTCATGTGGCCCAGGGCCAGCTGCCCCCGGGCGTTGCGGCCCCAGGCCCAGACTGTGCCGTTTTGATCCAGGGCAAAGCTGCTCTCGTCCCCGGCTGCAATCTGCACGATATGGCGCAGCTGCGGCAGGTGGGTGGGGGTAAGGACATCCAGCCCGTCCGCCAAGCCGTTGCCCACCTGGCCATAGGCGTTGCGCCCCCAGGCGAACACGTTGCCGTGGGCGTTTAAGGACAGGCTGTGCCAGAAGCCCAGGGAAACCTGGGTGACAGACAGGGTGGCGCGGGTCATCCCATAGACGCTGTCGCCCCGGCCCTCCTCATTGGGGGCGACGCCCGCCTGCCCATAGGCGTTCCAGCCCACCATGTAGAGATTGCCCTTGGCGGTGATAAAACCGGCGTGGTTGCTGCCGCAGGCATAGCCCAGGCTGTCTTCAGAAAGCGCGGGAGCGGCAGAGAGCAACAGGCACAGGGCTGTGATGATGCCAAGCCATTTTTTCATTGGAATGCTCCTTTATCTGCGGTTGTCAGGAAAAACGTTGATCAGGATATGCCCATTATACGCAAAGGCCGGCGCCGTTGCAATTGGTGGCCGGGCTTTGCTTCCGCCGGGGAAGCGCTGATTTGTCAAAACCCCGGTCCGGGGATATAATGGCGCCAATCTATATTGCTGGAGGGGACAATGGACTGGGTGGAGCTGGCGGTGGAGACCACAAGCCTGGGGGCCGAGGCGGTATCGGCGCTGTTGGTGGACGCGGGCGCCCTGGGCACTCAGATCATCGACCGGGCGGATGTACCGGGGCCGGAGGCGCTGAGGATGACCTGGGCGCTGATGGATGAGGACCTCATCCGGCAGATGCCGGAAGCTGTGGTGGTAAAGGCCTGGTTCCAGACGCCTGAAGAGGCGCAGCAGGCTGCCGATGCTGTGACCAGGCTAAAAGAGACCGCGGATTATGATGCGGGCAGCCTGGCATTAAGCCACAGCGCCATCAAGGACGAGGCCTGGGCGGAGAGCTGGAAGAGCCATTTTCACCCCATCCAGGTGGGGCGCTTTGTGATCCAGCCCAGTTGGGAGGCCTATGCGGCCAAGCCCGGGGAGCTGGTGATCGACATGGACCCGGGCATGGCCTTTGGCACCGGCTGGCATGAGACCACCCGGCTGTGCCTGATGCTGATTGAAAGGCACTACCAGGGCGGACGGGTGCTGGACGTGGGCACGGGATCGGGCATCCTGGCGCTGGCCATGGGGAAGCTGGGGGCCAGGGAGGTGCTGGCGGTGGACATCGACCCGGGGGCGGTGAAGGCGGCCCGGGACAACGCGGCGAAAAATGGCCTTGAGGAGGCGGTGCGCGTGGTCCAGGGGGACCTGACCCAGGGCGTCAGCGGGCCCTTTGCCTTTGCCTGTGCCAACATCCTGGCGGATGCCATCATCCTGCTGGCGCCTGATCTGCGCCCGCTGATGCAGGAAGGCGGCGTTTTTGTGGCTTCCGGCATCATCGCGGACCGGGGGGAGGATGTGGAGCGGGCCCTTGCCAGGGGCGGCTGGAGATTGGTGGACCGGGTGCAGGAGGGCGAGTGGCTGGCCTTCGCCTTTGGGTGCTGATATGCCGATATTTTTTCCTGAGCGTGAAGAAAACGGGCTGGCGCTGCTGTCAAAAGAGGACAGCCATCACGCGATCAAGGTGTTGCGGCTGCGCCCGGGCAGCGCCGTGCAGGCGGCGGTTGGCGGCAAGCGTTTCGCGGGGCAATTGACGCTGCAGGGGGAGCTGGCCGGCGTGAAGCTGGCCCAGGAGCTGCCCTCCACCGAATCCCCCGTCCGGGTGACGCTCTACCAGGGCCTGCCCAAGGGGGACAAGCTGGAAACGGTGGTGCGCGCGGCCACGGAGCTGGGAGCCTGCGCCATTGTGCCCTGCTTGTTCACCCGCTGTGTGGTGAAGACAGCGGCGGGGCTGGAGACGAAAAGGCAAGCGCGGCTGCAGAAAATTGCCCGGGAGGCGGCCATGCTGTCTTACCGCACGGCGCTGCCTGAGATCGGGGAATTGCTGCGCTTTGAGGCGCTGTGTGAGCGGCTCAAAGCCCACCAACTGGCTCTGGTGCCCTGGGAGGAGGCCGCGGGCGGGCTCATGCCCGGCCTGCACGGCGATGTCCATGACATCGCCCTGGTGATTGGCCCTGAGGGCGGCATCACAGCGGATGAAATCGCCCGGCTGCCCGCCACCCCCATGAGCCTTGGCCCCCGCATCCTGCGCACGGAGACAGCGGGGGCGGCGGCAATCGCGATGATGATGGCGCGGATGGGGATAGGCTGAATGGATCAAGCGAAAAAAACCGTGGCCTTTTTGACCCTGGGCTGCAAGGTGAACCAGTATGACAGCCAGGCGATGCTGGAGAAGTTTCAGGCGGCGGGCTATGAGCAGGTGGATTTTGGCGGGATGGCCGATGTATATGTGGTAAACACCTGCGTGGTGACAGCGGTTGGCGAGCAGAAGAGCCGCCAGATGCTGGGCAGGGCCCGGCGCAGGAACCCTGCGGCCCAGCTGGTGGCGGCGGGCTGTCTGGCGCAAAAGGATGCGGACAAGCTCAAGGGCTTGGGCGTGCGCCTGGTGGTGGGCAACCAGCACCGGGCCAGGGTGGTGGAGCTGCTCCAGGAGGCGGTGGAGAAGGACCAGCAGCTGGTGGCGGTGGAGGGCATCACCAAGATCCCCTATGAGCAGCTGTCCATCAGCCGCCAGGAGGGGCGCAGCCGTGCCAACCTCAAAATCCAGGAAGGTTGCGACCGGTTTTGTGCCTATTGCATCATCCCCTACGTCAGGGGCACCATCCGCTCCAGAACGCCCGGGGACATCGCGGCGGAGGCACAGCGCCTGGCAGAGGCCGGTTACAGGGAAATGGTGCTCACCGGCATCCACCTGTCAAGCTATGGCCGGGACCTGGCGGACGCCACGCTGCTTGACGCGGTGCGGGCCATCGCCGGGGTACCGGGCATTGACCGCATCCGCCTGGGATCCTTGGAGCCTGTGATTGTAAACCGGGGCTTTGCCCAGGCGCTAGCCGAAATCCCCCAGGTCTGCCCTCAGTTTCATCTGTCGCTCCAGTCAGGCAGCGACACGGTGCTTGGCCGCATGCGCAGGCGCTACACGGCGGCAGAATACCATGAGGCCGCCCGGCACCTGCAAGCCGCTTTCCCCGGCTGCGCCCTCACCACCGATCTGATGGTGGGCTTCCCCGGGGAAACACAAGGTGAATTTGAGGAATCCCTGGCTTTTTGCCGGGCGGTGGGCTTTGCCAAGATGCATGTGTTCCCCTTTTCCCGGCGGGCTGGCACCGCGGCAGACAAAATGCCGGGGCAATTGCCCCGGGCGGTGAAGGCCCAGCGCGCCCGGGAGGCCATCGCGCTCTCAGGGGAATTATCCCGGGCGTATCGCGAGCGGCTTATCGGCGCCCGGCTGCGGGTGCTGTTTGAAACCCAAGACGGGCAGGAGGCCCGGGGCCACAGCCCCCAGATGATCGAGGTCAAGGCCCGGGGCGGGGTGCCGGGGGAGATGATGGATGTGGTGATTACAGGGCTTGAGGATGAAGGATTGACCGGAGACCTGTGCTAAAGGATAAGGAGGAAAACATGAAGGATTGTTTGTTTTGCAAGATCATCGCCGGGGAGATTCCCTCCCAGAAGGTGTATGAGGATGAGCGGGTGCTGGCCTTTCGGGACATCAACCCCCAGGCGCCCACCCATGTGCTGATTGTGCCCAAAATGCACCTTTCGGGGCTGGACGGCCTGGAGGAGGCGGGGGATGACACCCTGGCGGCCTGCCTGCGCGCCGCCCACCTCATCGCCAGCCAGGAGGGGGTGGCCTACAGCGGCTACCGCCTGGTGTCCAACTGCGGCCCCCACGCCTGTCAGAGTGTGAACCACCTGCACTTCCATGTGCTGGGCGGCAAACAGCTCAGCGACCGGATGGATTAAAACTCCGTCTTTTTATAGAAGTGCCGGCTGGTCTGCATGGAAATGCACATCAGCCCCAGGCATATGACAAACAGCACCGGCAGGGACCAGCTTCTTAGGGCAGATGCCATAGAGGCCAGGGCGGTTTTAACATCCGTCTCAATCCCCAACCACTGGGGCAGCCGCTGGGGCAGGATGATGATGGCCAGATAGATAAGCATCGACAGCACACCGCTCCATTTGGGGCTGATATAGGCGGCTGGCAGCATGATGGCGCAGTACAAGACCCCCAGTATGGCAGGCATCAGAAAGTGTATCCATAAAGGGAAGGGCAGCGCCACGCCAAACAGCGTCGTCACCCAGATGAGTATGCACTGATATAGCGGATACAGCAGCACACAGCCGAAGTAAAAGGCATATTTAGCCGTGACAACATTCCCCCGCCTAAGGGGCAGGCTGCCCAGCAGCAGGTTTTCCTTTCCCGCGCACAGACCCGGCCGGGTGAGGTTGTACATCAGGTGGATATACATCAACTGCATAAACAAAGTGAAAAACAGGAAGGCCTCTGGCTTGTCCAGGCCGATGGGGAGGATGAGCAGCCCGAAGGCCAGGGCCAGACCATGCACCCAACGGGTGAGGAGGCAGTCTTTACAGATCAACGCTTTCATGCGGGCCTCCTTTGCTGAGCCCGGGGCAGCCCCAGGGCCAGCACCAGAGAAAGTAGGAAGACTGCCAAACCAATCACCAGGCACAGGGGCAGGCTTAGCCCCGGCAGGAAAACGTTTTCAGGGCCCCGGTAAAACACCGGCAGCAGGGACAGCGCCATCATCAAGGCAACTGCCAAAAGCCGGGCGATGTCATCAGGAACCCTCAGAAACAGGAGGGCGATCATGCCGCCTAACCCAATCCCCAGGGACAGGCCCTTGGACAGGATGAACTGGGGGAATGGCCCGGCGCCCAATTGCCCGGCAACCAGCGTAAAGACAGCCGCAAACAACCCCGCCACGATGATGGCAACCACCTGGAAGAGAAAAAAACTGATGGCATAGTCTTTCCATGTGACTGGGAAAAGCGCCAGGGTGACCTGGGACCGGTTCACGCCTACTTCTCCACTTTGCAGGGCGAGCAGGATAAACCAAATCATAAAAGCCGGGAACACAGCGGTGTTGAAGCCGGGAAAAACAACATACAGAAGGATGGGCATCAACAACACCATGGCCAGAAGCTGGGGGGTGAGGGCCACATACTTCAGCTGTTTGATGACGAGTTTACTTAACATAGGCCCTCCCCTTGGTGTAGTAGAACATGATGTCCTCCAGGCTGGGCGCCTCCTGCACCAGATCGGTGCCGGACAAGCGTCCGCTTGATAGCCCTTCAAAACCCACCGGCGTCTGGGAGAAGCCAATGAGATCTTTTTTAAGCGCCTGGGTCAAGTCCTCTGGCCCGCCCTTGACCAGCGTGAAGCGGGTGAGCAGGCTGTCCTTCTCCTCTGAAAAGATCAGCTGGCCGCCGTGCAAAAAGGTGATGTAATCGGCCACCCGGTCCAGGTCTGAGGTGATGTGGCTGGAAAAAAGGATGCTGTTCTCTTCCAGTTGGATCACCTCATACAGGATGTCCAGCAGTTCCCGCCGGAAGATGGGGTCAAGGCCGGAGGTGGGCTCATCCATGATCAATAGCTCTGCCCCGTGGGAGAGGGCCAGGGCCAGGGAATACTTGGTTTTCATGCCCTTGGACAACTCCTTGATTTTCTTGGCCGGGTTTAGATCAAAGCGTTTGATATAGTCTTGATACTTCCCCTCGTCCCAGCACTCATAAAAGGGGCGCAGAAGGCCTGTCATCTGCTTGATGGAGAGCTGCTCATAATATACAGGCTGATCGTGCACAAAGCCGATGCGCTGCTTGATCTCCCGCTCATAGGCCACATGATCCAGGCCAAAGGCCTGGATGCTGCCACCGTCTTTGGCAATCAGGTTCATGATGAGCTTGAGGGTGGTGGTTTTCCCGGCGCCGTTTGGGCCGATGAAGCCCATGATGTAGCCCTTGGGCAGGGAAAAGCTGATGTCCCTGAGTGAAAAGGTTTTGAAATCCTTCCTGAGGCTTTTGATTTCCAGCGCGTTTTCCATGGTCATTCCTCCCACAATATGCGCAGCATCTGCGCGATTTCGTCAAATGCAAGGCCCATCAGCCTGGCCTCCAGCACCGCTTCCGACAGCTTCACCTCGATGCCGTGCAGCCGCTTCTCCCGCATCAGCGCGGTGTCCTGAGTGGCCACAAAGGAGCCCTTGCCGGGGATGGTCTCAATAAAGGCTTCCGCCTCCAACTCGTCATAGGCCCGCTTGGTGCTCACCACAGAGATGCGCAGATCCCGCGCCAGCGCCCGGATGGAGGGCAGGGCGTCGCCGGGGTTCAGGTCACCCTTCATGATGGCATCCTTGATCTGGTCGATGATCTGCTCGTAGATGTTTTGCCCCGAGGCATTGGACAGGACAATCCGCATGGCCGCTCCCCCCAACTGTTCATGAACTATATATACAGTTATCACACTTGTTTGGGCTTGTCAAGGTTTTTTCAGGCGTTTTGGAAAAAATGCTGCAGCCACAGCCCGTATTCGCGTTGGCAGATAAAAATATTTGATGCCCGATGGACATTATGACCATTCTGCCATTGTTCTTCTCCGCGATATTGGGTATAATCCAGCCATGTGGGCAAAATTTGACCCGTTAGAAGACAGCAGGAGGATGACGTGCAGGAATTTTCATGGTCTACCATACGGCGCATTGCGGACAGGCAGGCGGAGGAGATCGCCCACCGGGCGCTGATGATGGAGCGCATCCAGGCATCCGAACCCATCGGCCGGCGTTCCCTGGCCGATGCCCTGGCGCTGCCGGAGCGGGAGGTGCGCAAAGCCGCTGACGCCCTCAAGGCCGAGGGGCTGATCACGCTGACTGCCAGCGGCATGCAGCTGACCCCTGCCGGGCGCAGCCTGATGCCTGATATCCTGGCGATCTGCCAGATTTTTTCCGGCCTCCACCAGGTGGAGGATGAGCTGAAGCTGGCGCTGGGCCTGGCCGGGGTCACGGTGGTGCCCGGGGATTCGGACCAGGACCCTCACGTGCTCAGATCCCTGGGCCAGGCGGTGGCCGCCGCTGTGCGCCGGTATGTGCGGGACGGGATGATCCTGGCGGTGTCAGGCGGCACCACCATGACCGCTGCCGCCCGCGCCATGGAGCCCATGGCCCAGGGGCTGACCGTGGTGCCCGCCCGGGGCGGATTTGGCTCCCTGGCGGAGACCCAGGCGGATGCGGTGGCCAGCGAGATGGCCCGGCGCATGGGGGCCGCCTGCCGGCTGATGCACCTGCCCGAGGGCATGGATCAGGAGACGCTGTCAAAAGCCGCCAAGCTCCCCGGCGTCGCTGACACCCTGCGGATGATGCGCAGCGCCGACATGATCATCTACGGCGTGGGCCGGGCGGATGAAACCGCTGAGAAGCGGGGCCTGGAGCCCGGTCTGATGAAACTCCTGGACGAGAAACAAGCCGTGGGCGAGGTGCTGGGGGACTTCATCTGCGCGGACGGGCAGGTGGTATACCGCAGCGCCACCCTCTCGGCCGATCTGCTGGCCGACAAGCCTGACGCCACCCGGATCGTGGTCGCCAGCGGCAGCCGCAAGGCACTGGCCATCCTGGCCTCGGTGCGCAGCCGGCCGCCCCATGTGCTGGTGCTGGATGAGGGCGCTGCCAGGGCCATGCTTGAACTGATCAATCAGCCGCAGGGCGGCGCAACAATACAGGAGGCAAAACCATGAACAAGAAAACCATCCGTGACATCCCCTTGAAGGGCAAGCGGGCGCTGGTCCGGGTTGACTTCAACGTGCCCATGGACGAGGCGGGCGGCATCACCGATGACAACCGCATCCTGGGGGCGCTGCCCACCATCCGTTACCTGATGGATCAGGGGGCGAAGGTGATCCTGATGAGCCACATGGGCCGGCCCAAGGGTGCTGTGAACGCCAAATATTCCCTGGCGCCTGTGGCAAAGCGGCTGGGTGAGCTGCTGGAAAAACCCGTGCACATGGCGGGGGATGTGATAGGCCCCGATGCCGACAAGACCGTGGCGGCCCTTCATGACGGGGAAGTGGCCCTGCTGGAAAACCTGCGCTTCCATGCCCAGGAGGAGAAGAACGACCCGGATTTCGCCAGGAAACTGGCTTCCTACGGCGATGTGTATGTGAACGATGCCTTCGGCACCGCCCACAGGGCCCATGCCTCCACCGAGGGCGTGGCCCACTATTTGCCCTCAGTGTCCGGCTTCCTGATCGAAAAGGAGCTGCAGTTCATGGGCAAGGCCCTGGAAAACCCGGAGCGCCCCTTTGTGGCGGTGCTGGGCGGGGCCAAGGTATCCGACAAGCTGGGCGTGATCAACAACCTTCTGGACAAGGTGGACACCCTCATCATCGGCGGCGGCATGGCCTACACTTTTGTGAAGGCCCAGGGCGGGCAGATCGGTAAGAGCCTGCTGGAAGAGGACAAGCTGGACTATGCCCGGGAGATGCTGGCAAAAGCCAAGGCCAAGGGTGTAAACCTCCTGCTGCCTGAGGACGTGCTGGCGGCAGATAATTTTTCAAACGACGCCAGGACCCAGGTGCTGCCCATCGGCCAGATCCCGGAGGATTGGCAGGGCCTTGACATCGGCCCCAAGGCGCAGGAAGCCTTTGCCCAGGCTATCAAGGGCGCCAAAACCGTGGTGTGGAACGGCCCCATGGGCGTGTTTGAGTTTCCCACCTTTGCCAGTGGCACCAAGGCCGTGGCCCAGGCCATGGCGCAAAGCGATGCGGTTACCATCGTAGGCGGGGGCGACTCCGCGGCGGCCGTGGCCCAGCTGGGCTATGCGGATCAGATCAGCCATATTTCCACAGGCGGCGGCGCCTCCCTGGAGTTCCTGGAAGGGCTGGAGCTGCCCGGTGTGGCGGCGCTCAATGACAAATAATCGACCATCGTAGAGATAGAAAGGGACAAAATCATGCGTAAACCCGTGATCGCCGGCAACTGGAAGATGAACAAAACCCCCAAGGAGGCGGCGGAGCTGATCCAGGCCCTCAAGCCCCTGGTGAAGGATGCCAAGCCCACTGTGGTGGTCTGCGTGCCCGCGGTGGACCTGACCGAGGCCAAAAAGGCCCTGCGCGGCAGCAAGATCAAGCTGGGCGCCCAGAACGTGCACTTTGAGGCCGCCGGCGCCTATACGGGCGAGCTGTCAGCCGCCATGCTCAAGGAAGCGGGCGCGGAGTATGTGATCGTTGGCCATAGCGAGCGGCGTAGCTATTTCGGCGAGACTGATGAGACCGTCAACCGCCGCGCCACCGCCGCCCTGCGCGGGGGCCTGATCCCCATCATCTGCGTGGGCGAGACCCGCGCCCAGCGGGAGGCGGGCTACACCAACGCCCTGGTGAGCTATCAGACGCTGATCGCCCTCACCGGCTTGTCGGCTGATGAGGTAAAAAAGGTGATCATCGCCTATGAGCCAGTCTGGGCCATCGGCACCGGGCTGACCGCCAGCGATGAGGAAGCCAACGCCACCATCGGCGTCATCCGCCAGGCCGTGGCAGGCGTGTATGGCAAGCGGGTGGCCAACCAGGTGCGCATCCAGTATGGTGGCAGCATGAACCCCAAAAACGTAAAAGGCTTGATGGCCCAGCCGGAGATCGACGGTGGGCTCATCGGCGGGGCCTCGCTGAAAGCCGAGGACTTTGCCAAGGTTGTGAACTACGAAGCCTGATGGAGAGCGGGGAAAGGGGCTTTTCACAAAGCCCCTTCCTGAACCCGCCCCAAAAACGTTGAGAAGGTTTTCAGATTTAACCGTTGAATCGTCACAAAGGAGAGACCATGTCCAAGAAACTGACCGCCCTGATCATCATGGACGGCTTTGGCATCAACAACAACCCTGAGGGCAACGCCATCCTGGCCGCCGGCACGCCCAACCTGGACCGGCTGATGGCCATCTATCCCCACACCCAGATATCCGCCAGCGGGCCCGATGTGGGCCTGCCCCCGGGGCAGATGGGCAACTCCGAGGTGGGGCACCTGAACATCGGCGCCGGGCGCGTGGTGAACCAGGAGCTGATGCAGATCACCCGGGACATTGAAAGTGGCGTGCTATTTGATAAAAAGCCTCTGATCTGGGCCATGGACAGCGCCCGGGAGAAGGGCACCGCGCTCCACCTGATGGGCCTGGTGTCTGACGGCGGTGTGCACAGCCACATCAACCATCTCTTTGCCCTGATCGATATGGCCAAGGCGCGGGGGCTCCACAAGGTGTTCATCCACTGCTTGCTGGATGGCCGGGATGTGCCCCCCACCAGCGGCGCTGGCTATATCCAGCAACTGCAGGACAAGCTGCTGGATGCCGGCATCGGCCAGATCGCCACCATCCAGGGCCGCTACTGGGGCATGGACCGGGACAACATCTGGGAGCGGGTGAAGCTGGGCTATGACGCCATGGTGATGGGGCAGGGCGTGCCTGCCGCCGACCCTGTGCAAGCGGTGGCGGAGAGCTATGCCGCGGGGGTGACAGACGAGTTTGTCAGGCCTGTGGTGATCCTTCATGGCGGCCAGCCTGTGGGCGCCATCAACGCCGGTGACAGCCTGATCTGCTTTAACTTCAGACCGGACCGCATGCGCCAGCTGGTGCGCAGCTTTATCCAGGAGGATTTCCTGGGCTTCGCCCGGGGCAAAGGCTTCCTGCCGCTGCAGGTGGTGACCATGACCCAGTATGACGAGACCTTCACCGGCCTGCAGATTGTGAACCCGCCGTCGGAGATCAACCGCACCCTGGGGGAATACCTGGCGGAACTGGGCCTGACCCAGCTGCGCATCGCGGAAACGCAGAAATACGCTCACGTCACCTTCTTCTTTAACGGCGGCGTGGAGCGCTCCAACGCCGGGGAGGACCGGGTGCTGATCCCCTCCTCCAAGGTGGCCACCTTTGACCTGAAGCCCGAGATGTCAGCCCCTGAGGTGACCGAAAAGGCGGTGGAGCTGATCGCATCCGGCAAGTATGATGTGCTGATCCTCAACTTTGCCAACTGCGACATGGTGGGCCACACTGGCGTGATGGCGGCGGCCGTGGCCGCGGTCCGGGAGGTGGACCAGGATGTGGGCCGCCTGGTGAACCTGATCTTAAGCCTTGGCGGCCGTGCCTTTGTCACCGCTGACCACGGTAACGCCGATCAGATGATCGACTACCAGACCGGCGAGCCCTTCACCGCCCATACGAGCAACCCTGTGCCCTTCATCGCCTGCGGCGAGGAGTTCATCGGAAAAGAACTGCGGGAGGGCGGCAGGCTGTCTGACATCGCCCCCACCATGCTCAAAGCCATGGGCATTCCCATCCCGCCTGAGATGACCGGGGTGCCGCTGATCTGAGCAGTGAACCAACCTTAAATTAATTGCCCAGGATGATGAACTGCACCCCCAAAGCCAGGAATCAACCAGCAGAGGGGGTGCAGTTCGTATTACGCTTCGTGGTTTGGTTATAATTGGTTTAACTAGATTTTTTCAGCCAATTCCGTTAGAAGCGCTTCTGCCTTATCAATATTAAATATGCCGCAAGCACAAGGCTCCGCCAGTTTGATGGCCGCTTTTCGGGGAGTGGTTCTCCCTTTTTTAATATCCTCCGCCATCTTGCTGACCAGATTTGCAGAAATCATGGCATGTCCGCACATGGTGGTCACTTCAAGAATACTTTCTGGTGGCAGTTTTGACACATCCCCCCAGATGCCGAGGGTAAGATCAACAGAATGCCTTTGGATGCCTGCTTTTTTCGCGCAGCAATCCACGTCATCGACAAGCCCGGAAACCACCACTGAATAGCCATAGTCAGCTTCCTTAAGCGCTTTCATTACCTCGATGAGGGTGTCCCGATCCTTGTACACAGCATGCACCATGGGAGCCTCTGGTGTGATGTTGGCTTTCATCTCTTCAAGCGTATTCACCGCCATATTGCCGATCGCGATGCCGCCCATATTGACAGGATCATATTGGATCAGCAAATCCATGTATTTTTTAAAGATCTCCACGCTGTTCTCATTGTTGATGCCACGAGCAGGCATAATCAACACAACATAGTCATCGGTTTTCCTGTTTTCAGTTTTGATTCTGTGCAATGTATGTGACATTTAGATGCCCTCCTTAACCCTGTCTTCATACCTCGGCCGACCCAGGCCAAGATTGGTTTTTGCTGAGGTTTTGTCTACATCGATTCCAAGTTCATCGATGATCTTGCGGGCAGGAATGCTGTTGCTCTCTTCATCCACCCGACAAATGAGGCAGAGGCTGAATACTGTGCTGACTTGATCGGATATTTTTTGCAGTGCTTCCAGAACATTTTTGACATCTTCTATTGCACAGCTGAATTCAACAATGGCAGACATCACAACCTCATCAAGCACATCAGGGTTTAGCTTCCCGGTTTTTTTGTCAACCATCAATGATGTAACGGGGTTGTTGACTTCAAAAGCGATGGCATATGGAGCAACAGTCATTGATATCTTTTCAAGATCGGCCAGTGTGGACCCAACGCTTGGGCGCCCCATCTCCACAGCGAGGGAAACATAGTCCAGACTATGGACAACGCCAGTAACGTCATTTGTCTTGACCTCTTCCGTGCCACGTCCCATGTGTTTTAGCGTGGTGTTTTCATGCTTGCCAAATGGATCGCTAAAGGATTTGCGGTAGGCTCTGGGAGGTTCCAATTGAATGTTATAAATGGCGCTTGTTGGGCATTTTGCGCATTTTCTGCACACATCGCACTCAACACAGAGGTCTAAATCAATGGTGACTTTTCCCTCGGCCTCAATGATTGCATTCCGCGGGCAATATGGAATGCAGCGTTTGCATTTGATGCACTTTGTTTGATCGATATACATACCTGATCTCCTAACTTTATTATTATCGAACTGAACGTTATGAAACCCCTGCCAGATTGCATATGGTCTGGTATCGGGCGTCAGCTAGAGCTTGGAGTGAGGCCAGGTTGTCGTCAGTCAGGCCTCTAAACTTCCGGATGTTTTTTGCAAACTGCGCAACTGAAACCGGTGATCTGTTGGTATATGACAAACGCATTCCCGCGCTGTCCATTTCCCAGAGCGGAAACAGGTTTGATCTAACGGCCTGTCTTGCCACTTCTATGCTGAGGTTTGGATCATACCCCCAACCAGTGGGACAGGGAGAAAACACATGCAGGTATGCAAAGCCGTTTTTGCTGGCCTCGAGGCCCTTTGTCACTTTTGCTATCAGGTCTGACATGTTTGAGGGTGAGGCCGTGGCGCAATACTCAATATGATGCATGGCCATGATCAGCGGCATATACTTCTGATGCTGCTGCTTCCCTGCAGTTTTTGACCCGATGGGTGTGGTGGAAGTCATTGATCCCAAGGAAGAGGTGGAGCTGCGCTGATAGCCTGTATTCATATATCCTTCATTGTCGTAGCAGATATAGAGGATCTTTTCATTGCGTTCAGCGGCTCCCGAAAGGCTTTGAAAGCCACAATCTGCGGAGGCACCATCGCCTGCGAAGGCAACGATATTGACATCACCTCGTCCTTTGCGCTGATACACATGGCTCAAGCCGGACAGGAATGAAGCGGTGTTATCAAGCAGGGGGATGCATACAGGCACTTTCATCCCACTATCAAAATTCCAGCCAATAACCCCTGCACCAGCCATACACCCTGGGGGAACGGCAACAATGGTATTGCTGCCAGCGACCTGCAGAACTTTTCGAAGAACAAGCTCGCCTCCGCATCCCGCACAGGCTGAGATCCCCGGAGAAACCAAATCCTCACGTTCTTTGATTACATCAATATAGCTCATACTATCACCTCCCTACTGTTTAATGAGTCAGTGGGTTTTGTGCTCGCCAGGTGTGTTTTTGATCCGGTTCAGCTGGGTAATAAGCTGGAGGAAATCCTCAAGGGATATGTCGGCGCCGCCCAAACCGCCTATTGCTGAGAAGTAAGAGTATTTCTCAGCTGAGGCTGACAGGGCCGCCAGGATTTCAACATACATCGACCCCTTATCCCAGCCAAAACATACGCTTCTATCCATCACACAAAAGGCCTTTTTGCCTTTGAGGGCGTTCACCATCCGGGCAGCTGGGAAGGGGCGATAGAATCGCAGTTTGATAAGGCCTGCGCGGATGCCATCATCGCGTGCAGCATCAATCGCATCTTTTCCAGCGCCCGTCATGCTGCCCATGGTCACTATCACGATGTCTGCGTCATCGCAACGGTATTCCTCTATCAGCCCACCATAGGATCGGCCGAATTTTTTGGCAAAATCCTGATCCGTTTGATCAATAACCCCAAGTGCATTTTGCATGGAGGCCAGATGATTCTGGCGATACTTCATCAAAAGATTGCCGGGAGTCATGGGATCAAGTGCCAGGGCCTTGTTGGGATCGAGAATGGCAGAATAGTTTTTGGAGTAGCTGGGGAGGAATGCATCCACATCCGCCTGCCCCGGAAGGCTGACCCCAGAAATGGAATGCGAGCTGTAAAAGCCGTCGTAGCACACATTCACAGGGATGCATACATCGGGATGTTCGGAGATTTTATATCCCTGGATGATCATGTCGACGATTTCCTGATTGCTTTCACAAAACATCTGGATCCAACCGGCTTCTCTGACGGAAACTGCATCCTGCTGCCCGCTCCAGATTGTTTCCGGGGAGGTCATCTCGCGTGATGCGATGGCCATGACCGTGGGCAAACGCAAGGTTGACATACGGAAATACGGTTCATACATGAGTGCCAGGCCTTGGGAGCTTGTTGCGGTGAATGTACGGCCGCCGCCAACAGCTGCTCCTTGAACAACGCTCATCGCTGTGTGCTCCGATTCAACCTGCACCAGTTCCGCGTCCAAATCGCCATCATATACCATCTGCGCCAGGTGCTCCACGACAGAAGATTGGGGTGTGATAGGGTATGCAGCAATCACATCAGGACGGCAAAGCGCTGCCGCCTCAGCTGCTGCGGAGTTTCCGGTAAGGACAAGCCTTTTTTCCATTGTCAAGTGTCTTCCCCCTCCTTTTCCATCATGATGGCATTCTTGGGACATTCCTGAGCGCAGATTCCACAACCTTTGCAATAGTCATATGTCAAGAAGAACTTGGTGTCTTTTGCCCATTTTACTGCGTTAACCGGGCAGTATGCCATACAGAGACCACAGTTGATACATGTGGATTTATCCATGATTGGACGCGTTGTCCGCCAGGAGGCGGTATCCAAGATGTACAGGCCTTCATCTCCGACTGGCGTTCTGAATGCTCTTTTGTCCATCATGCTACACCCTCCCCATTGAATACTCTTGCGCTGTTGTAGGCGATTTCAGCAGCCTGCCTGTTTTTCACGTCAAATACTTGTTCAATCGCATTAAACAGATGCTCTTTATCGATCAGGGTGAGGGCATGGGCCAAAGCGCCGAGCATGGCGGTGTTGGGAAGGTTTCTCCCCAGTTGCGTTTCGGATATGCTGGATCCGTCTACGGCAATGACTTGTCCTGCGTTGTCAGGGATGCTGAGTCTTTCAAAGTCTTTTGCCGTGTTGATGATGACCGTTCCTCCCTGTTTGAGCCCGGCATAGGTTTCGGGCATGTTTAACAGAGAATCATCCAGGATCAGAACAATATCCGGATAGTATATTTGCGTCTTTTGTCTTATTTCCTGACGGTCAACTCTCAGATAGCCATATACCTTTGATCCTTTGCGCTCTACGCCGAAAAAAGGGATAAATTGTCCGAACAATCCACAATTTTCTGCGGCTTGAACAACGATCTGTGATGCCTTGACGACCCCCTGACCTCCCTTCCCATGCAAGCGAATTTCTCTCATAATGGTTCTCCTTGTCTATTTCTGTATTTCTCAGCCATTCCATTCAATGACTGGCGTGATTTGTGTTCTCAAGTCATCCGAGGATGTTCACAATAAGATTTGAGAACAGGAAAGCGCTGACACCAACCCATACAATGGCGATGACTGCGATAAGAAACATTTGCACAAACATCTTATTCTGCTCTTCCAGGCTCAAATTTGTCCTGATAGAGTTGGTTGCGCTGATCGTGAGGGCACCGCAGGTGGACATCGGACTGAATCCTGCAAGTGAGCCACCAGCCACTATCGCAGAAATGATGGCCACAGAGTTGGCTCCACCCACTGATGCGGCAAGTTGAGAGGCCATCGGGATCAGCGTGGGATACACTACGCCAAGACCAGAACTAACCAGGCTCATGACGCCGGCAATAACGCCTGTCAGCGCAGCGGCGGTGGATTTGCTCATGAAAGAGGACAACAGATTGGTCAGCAAGTCGATGCCCCCGGCGGATGAGATGACTTTCATCAACAGGCCGACGCCCAAAATCATCAAGATTGTCCCCCAGGGAATCAGCTTGATACAAGAAGCGTCTGCTGCGATTCTAAAAAGAAACAGCAGGCCAGCCACGAGGAAAGCCGAAAGACCCACATCCATCCCGAATATCGTGACCATCGCAAGCATCAGGACAATGGCAAGCAAAGCGATAATTTGAGTTTTTGAAGCATGTGTTTTTTCAATCACGTCTTTTTCAAGCTTTGGCTTTACTTTGTGCCCTTTGAAAGCCAGGAATATGACAATGGCAAAGACAACTGTGGTGAGCACCTGGAATGCGAATACGGGGGCGATGATATTCCCGGTAATACCTTGTTCTGCCGCAAGGCTGCTAACAAGAGAGCCTTCAGGCGTAATGGGCGTGACCCGCCCGCCCATTAACCCCATTCCACCAATGATGCCCATCATCAAAGGGTTATATCCAGAGGACAAGGCGATAGAAACGCACATGGTGATGGTTAGTGTGGTGGGTGGAATGGCCCCTGGACCTATGACGGCGAGCACGAAGCCAAGCAGATAAGCGAGAATTGGAAGAACCCATATATGTTTTCCTGCAATGGCGATTATCTTTTTCGACAGCATTTCAAAGGCCCCTGTAGAGCCTACGGCAGCAAAAAGCAGGGTGATGCCAGCCAAGGTAACAAACAGCGAGGAACTGAGGCCTTTGATGATATCCTTATCAGACACACCAACAGCACGCCCGAGAATCAAGGCTGCAGCAAAAGCGAGCACACCGATGTTCATCTTACGCCAAAAAGCCAAAGCGATGATGAGAACAAAAACCAACAGCGATACAATGTCCATTTTCTCCTCCTTTAATGATGTGATATAACGAACTAAATTCCGAATTGGTAGAAACGATGCCTCCTTCCCCAAATGTTTTGGAATTTCATCAATGATGATTCTTCACGTCTGCAGAAAATATCATGGGGCAGCAATTCCCATGAGACCTTGACGAAAAATTCTCGGATCCATCTCGCGCAAGTCATCCGAAACAATCGGCAAGAAATCCATCTGGGACAATATATCCCTCTCAATATCCATTCCTGGTGCAATCTCTGTAAGCATCAGGCCCTCAGCAGTCAGCTTGAAAACCGCGCGCTCGGTGATGTAAAGAACGTTCTGAGCAGAGTCCAGCGCAGTTTTTGCAGAGAAGGTGATCTGCTCAACCTGCTTGACAAATTTTTTGGAGGTCCCTTCGTTGATGATGCGCAGTTGTCCGTTTTCCACACGCGTTTTGAGCTTGTCCGCTGTAAAGGTTCCCATAAAACATACATTGCGCGTGCTCTGGGAAATATTGATAAATCCGCCCGGGCCAATGACACGCCCATTGAATTGAGAGACGTTCACATTTCCGTTCTTATCAATTTCCGCCGCGCCGAGGAAAGCGATGTCCAAACCGCCGCCGTCATAAAAATCGAAATTATTTGCCATTGTGTACATGGCCTGTGGATTGACTGATGCCCCAAAGCCGACACCAGAAACAGGGATCCCGCCAAGTGGTCCGCTTTCCACAGACAATGTGATATCATCTGCGATTCCCTCAACTTGGGCAACTGCAGCAATGCCGGCGGGAATGCCAATGCCAAGGTTGACGATGCTGCCGGCTTTAAGCTCAAGCGCTCCGCGGCGAGCACATATCAAACGGTGATCAATGCTATGCGGTGCCTGTGATGTGAGCGCAACCTTTGCATCCCCAACCAGTTCGGGTCTGAAATCAGGGCAATCATATCCAGGCGCACAATGATCGTCAGGCGCAACGACCACATAATCCACCATAGATCCATGAATCGCAACGTCCTTGGGGTGAATAGCCCCTCTGTCGACGATTTTTGATACTTGAGCAATGACAATACCGCCACAGTTGTGGACAACGGAGGCCATTTCGAATTGATCCGCAATGATAGGCTCTTTTTCAACCGAGAGATTTCCATCTCTATCTGCAATGGAAGCGCGCAACAGGCAGAAGTCCAAATCAAACGATTTATAAAAAAGGTAGTTTTGCTCATTGAGGGTGATCAGATCGACCATTTGGTTTTTGCCCGTTTTCATGTCGCCTCTGCATGAACCGCCCTCAACCCTCGGATCGCAAAAAGTGCCAAGCCCAATTTTACTAAACACACCGGGTTTTTTTCCGGCAGATGCACGCAGAAGCTGCACAAAAACACCAAGAGGCAATAAAGTTGCCGACAGCGTTTGTCCGTCTATCATCTCTGCAAAAGCTGGAGCCATCCCGATATGTGCAGCTGTTACATGGGAGATAAGCCCTCTTTTTGCAAGCAAATTCATGCCAACAGGCTTCCGGCTAAGATCTCCGGGGAGGATACCCCCATGTATTCTCAGATTTCTGGGATGCCCTTGGGTCTCATATTGCTGACGAATAGCCGAGTAGAGTTCATCCGTGCCAAGCCAGCCGCCAAAAGCGGATAGCCCTACATTGGCTCCGTCATGTATCAGATCGGCAGCTTCACGAGCGCTAACGATTTTCATAAAACAAACGTCCTTTCTGTGATAGTAAGAATATGAGATGAAATGCATTCAAGTTTTGCTATCCATCACAAGGGATGGATACTCTAAAACCCGGACAAACACTGCCAATAGAGGGAGAGATCAATCGGAATCGTTCCTATAAAAGGAACGGCGTTCCACATTCAACTCGTACTATAAAGCCCGGCAATTCGAAAGTCAAGAAGAATTTTTCAGGGGATACATCAAAAAAACTTCTGCGATAGTGACTTCATTTATATAGGTAATTATTGATTTGCAAACAAAGGCAGCATCAAACCATCCCGACTCATGCAGGGTGCATTAACCATTGCCTGAGTCTTCGGGCACCTGAAAAGTGCGGTGCTGGATTTCTTTTTCAGATTGTTGTCAATAGGGAAATCACAGGGAAGGGGTGCGTAAATCAGAACGAGAGTTGCTTTATTTCGGCGATAAGATCTTTTGCCATTTCTTTTTCTCTTTTTTTGAGCGTCTCCTTGCTGCCGCTTAGTGAAAGTGCTGCGATCGGTTTTCCGCTCATGTCAAGGAGAGGGACTGCCAGACAGTAAAGCCCCTCCGTATATTCTTCATCATCCAAGGCATATCCCTGCTGGCGCACAATAGCAAGTTCTTCTATAAAAGACTTCGGATCCGTTATGGTTTTCTCGGTCAGTGGATTCAAGGAAGCTTTTTTCAGGTATTGTTCGATTTGCTCCGGATCCTGATAAGCCAACAAGCATTTCCCGCTTGCTGATGCATGGGATGACAGGGTCGCTCCTATTCGTGAAACCATATAAAAGAAAGAACCTGCTGAGGTTTTGCTGATGATCAGGACTTCGGTGCCATACTGCACTCCCAAATGAGCCGTTGCCTGATATTTTTGGGCAAGATTCTGCATAATGGGCGCCAGCACGTTTGTCAGCTCATTGCGCTCCTGAAAGAGCAAGCCGAAAAACATCAAACGGATGCCAAGCCTGTACTTTTCCGTGGCCTCGTTCTTCATCAAAAATTTGTGACCTTCAAAGGCGGCTACAAGCCGGGAGACGGATGCTTTGCCCAAATCAAGCTCTCTTGCCAGCTCTGAAATTCCCCATTCTTCCTTGGCAATAAAGCAGTCCAGAAGTTTCAAGGCCTTCTCAGTAGAACGGGAATGGTCTTTTTTAGTGATATTGTTCATTAATACTCCCTTTGGTTAACATCATTCAAAGGACGGTATCTGAGCGATACGGAGCAGATACCACCATAAGGAGTATACTTCATTGATCGAATGGGAACAAGAAAGATCTGTTTGGTGTTTGAAATGAGCAATGAGGTTATCTGATTTTGTTTGGGTATATGGATTGTATATGGGCAGGCAATCAGGAGAATGCCTATTGAAAGCTCAAGTCCAATCCGATAAACTAACAAAAAAAGCAAGGCAACAGGAGCGGCGATGAAAGTTGACATGCAGGGGCTGACCAAGCACTTTGGCACGACCGTGGCGGTGGATGACTTCACGGTGACGCTGGAGGACGGGGAGCTGACCTCCATCCTGGGGCCTTCGGGCTGCGGGAAGAGCACGGTGCTCAACCTTCTGGCGGGGATTTTGCCGGTGACGGCGGGGAGGATCTATTTTGACGGCGAGGATGTGACAGGGCTGCCGCCGGAGCATCGGGGCATCGGCCTGGTGTTCCAGAACTATGCCCTCTACCCGCACATGACGGTGATGGGCAATATCTCCTTTCCCCTGGAAATCCAGAAGGTGCCAAGGAACGAACGGGAGGAGCGGGCCCGCGCCATGGCCGCCCTGGTACATGTGGATCGGCTTTTGCACCGGAAGCCCAAGGAACTTTCCGGCGGCCAGCAGC
>DHQX01000023.1:115541-124099 GCA_002411105.1 Christensenella sp. UBA5327
CAGAATAAAACCTATAAGATGCCTCACGAACTGTCGGGCGGCGAACAGCAGCGGGTGGCCATCGCCCGGGCGCTGGTGAAAAACCCCAACCTGCTGCTGCTGGATGAGCCGCTGTCAAACCTGGACGCCCGGCTACGGCTTGAAATGCGCGAGGAGATTCGCCGCATCCAGCAGGAAACCCGGGTGACCACGGTGTTTGTCACCCACGACCAGGAGGAGGCCATGAGCATCTCCGACAAGATCGTGCTGATGAACGCCGGCAGGCTCCAGCAGGAGGCGGAGCCCCAGACGCTGTATAACGAGCCCCGGAACCAGTTTGTGGCGGACTTTTTGGGCACGCCACCCATCAACCACCTACCGGGCCGGATGTCAGGGGGCGTTTTCACCCTGGCGGGCGGCCAGGCCAGCTTCCCCTTCCCCAGGGGGGCAGGGGCGCCGGAAGGGCGGGATTTGATCCTGGCGGTGCGCTCTGAAAGCGCCCATGTGCCGGATCCTGATGAGCCGGCCCTGTTTGAAGCGCGGGTGGAGAGCGTTTACGCCATGGGCAAGGAGGTGCTGGGCTATTTTGACATCGGCGGGCACAGCTTCCGTGCCTACCTGGAGGGAGACCTCTTGCCCCGTCCGGGGACCGCACTGCCCATCGCCTTTAAGAACCGGGGCGCGTTCCTGTTTGACAAGGAAACCGGGGAGCGCTACCTATGAGCCGGAAAGCGGAAAAAAAGTACGCATACCGTGACCGGCCGGTGCTCCGGGCGCTGGAGCCGCTGGCTTATCTGGCCCCCTTTCTGGCGGCGGTGGCGGTGTTCACACTCTACCCGGTCATCAATGTGGTGATGATGAGCTTCAAAGAGGGCTACCGCATGCTCACCGGTGCCTATGACCAGGTGGGCTTTGGCAACTATGCCTACGTGCTGGGGGACCGCTACTTCATCAGCGCCCTTCGCAACACCTCGCTGTATGTGGCGGTGGTGGTGCCGCTTTCCACGGTGCTGTCCATCCTCATCGCCAACCTTCTAAACCGCAAGGTGAAGGGCATGGCCCTGTTCCAGACCGCCTATTTCATGCCCATGGTCACCTCGGTGACGGCGGCGGGGCTGGCCTGGAAGTTCATGTTCAGCCGGGACTTTGGCGTGATCAACCAGATCCTCTCCTGGTTTGGGGTGGGGAAGATCAACTGGCTGCAGGCACCGGAGTGGAGCCTGTGGGCGCTGATCATCTACGGGGTGTGGAGCATTTTGCCCTTCACCATCATCCTCATGCTCTCGGGCCTTCAGAACATCGATGAGACCTACTACACCGCCGCCCGGGTGGACGGCGCAAAAAGCGGGCGCATTTTCTTCCGGATCACCGTGCCCATGCTGGCCCCCACCATCGGCCTGGTGCTGACCATCAACACCATCTCCACCTCCAAGGTCTTCAACGAGATTTTTCCGCTCTTCAACGGCCGCCCCGGCCCCAGCTATAATCTGTATACGGTGGTGTACTATATCTATGACCAGTTCTATATCAAGTGGAAGCTGGGGCGGGCGGCAGCCGCGGCCATGATCCTGTTTCTGATTATCTTTGTGGTCACCATGCTTCAGCAGGTGATCCAGCGCAGATGGAGCCTGTGAGATGACTGCGAAAGAATTTGCCGGTCAGCGCGAGGGCTTGGCCCGTGCCCACCGCCTGCGCGCGGGGCTTGCCCGGGCGGGGCTGTATGTCTTCCTGGCGCTGGGCGCCGGGGTGATGCTGTTTCCCTTTTTCTGGATGTTCTCCTCCGCCTTCAAGACCGCCCAGGAGGTGGCCACCTTCCCGCCCCGGTGGCTGCCGGCCAGCCTCAGCCTGCGCAATTTCGCCATCGCCTTTGAAAAAGCGCCCTTTGCGGTGTATTTTTTCAATTCGGTCGTGATCACCACCGCCAGCGTTGTGGGCACGGGGCTGGTCACCATCCTGGCCTCCTTTGCCTTTTCCCGGCTGAAGTTCAAGGGGCGGGATCTGGTGTTCACCCTGCTTTTGGCGCTGATGATGATCCCCTTTGAGATGCTGGTCATTACCAACTATGAGACCATCGCCGCCTGGAAGCTGATCGATACCCGCACGGCGCTGGTGCTGCCCTTTTTGGGCAGCATTTTCTATACCTATATCCTGCGCAATTTCTTCATCTCCATCCCCGACGGGCTTTACTGGTCGGCCCGGGTGGACGGGGCCAGCAACTGGAAATACCTCTGGAAGGTGATGGTGCCCATCGCAAAGCCCGCGCTCACCACCATCATCCTCTTAAACGCCATCGCCTCCTGGAACTCTTTCATGTGGCCGATGCTGGTCATCAACTCCACCCCCAGGCGGACCCTGCCCCTGGGGCTGTATACCTTCATGACCGAAGGGGGCATGCACTTTGAGCTGCTCATGGCCGCCTCCACCGTGGTGGTGTTGCCCATCATCGTGCTGTTCCTGTTTGCCCGCAAGCAGATCGTGGGGGGCGTGGCCCGGGGCGGGCTGAAGGGATAGCGGGTTTCCAGCCTGGGGGAAATAATTTGCAAAGCGCGCTTGACATAAAATGACAAGCGTTCTATTCTTTTTATGCAAAGTGAACTTTGCATTAATTGGCGGAGGTGAGTCAGGTTAAAAACAGGATCAAGGATCTGCGCAAGGCGCACAAGCTGACCCAAGAGGAGCTGGCCATGGCCGTGGGCACCACCCGGCAGACCATCACCTCCATCGAGGTGGGGAAGTACACAGCCTCCCTGCCGCTGGCCTACCGCATCGCCCGGCACTTCGGGCTGGCGATTCAAGAGGTGTTCGATTTCTCACAGGAGGAGGGCAACCATGGAGCAGTTTAAGAAGGAACTGGACAGACGGGTGAAGTGGGGCAGGGCCGCCGCCATCATCGCGGCCATTCTCAGCGTGCTGACGACCTTTGTGTTCAAGCCCACGGAAAATGCAGCCTCGGATTTGGTGCTGGGCTTTGTCCAGGGCGCCGCCATGGGCTTGGCCCTGGTGGCGGTCGGCTATATGATCCAGGCCATGCGCGTGCGCAGGGCCGCCAACAGCCAGGAGCTGATGGAAAAGCTCTACCGGGAGGAGCAAGACGAGCGCCAGGCCTTTATCAGAAGCAAGGCCGGCTACCCTGCCATGACCATTGGTGCCGCCACCCTGGTGTGCGCTGGCGCCGTCCTGGCCTTTTTTGAGCGCACGGTGAGCATGGCGGTGATGGCCAGCGGCATATTCATGATCGTCTACCAACTGCTGGTGAAGCTTTACTACAGCAGGAAATACTGAGGGCCTGTTGTGGGAGAAGAGGAAGAGCATACGAAGCTCCGATCGGGCCATCGCAAAAGGCGGTGGCCCTTGATTATG
This sequence comes from Christensenella sp. UBA5327, assembly GCA_002411105.1. Classification (GTDB taxonomy): domain Bacteria; phylum Bacillota; class Clostridia; order Christensenellales; family Aristaeellaceae; genus UBA6115. The sequence goes on from DHQX01000023.1 coordinate 118,881, forward strand.
ACAGCCTCAGCCCGGGCAGCGCCTGCCGGACGGCCTGCGCGATGAGCTGCTGGCCTTTGCCATTGGGGTGCATGCCATCCACGCACAGGCAATCCGGGAAGTCATCGGCGGCCAGAAAGGCGTCCCTCAGGTCAAACAGCCGGCAGCGGGTGAGCCGGGCCGTGCGGTAGACCGCGGTGGCGTAGCGCTCCTGCCAGCGGTAGATGTGCTGGACATCCCCCAGGAAGCGCAGGATGACCTGGGGATCAAGCCCCTTGGACACCCAGGCGAAGAAACGCTGGGCTTCAAGGGGCGGCGGGGAGACCAGGATGGGGGTCTTGCCCCGCTGCCGCACCAGGCGCACAAACTGGTGCAGCCCCTTTTCAAAGGCTTCAATCGGCACCTTGGGGCTGTGGGGGCGGGAGGGATCCTCTGACACCGCGGCCCAGTCCATGTTGCAGTCGTTGCCGCCAAACTGGATGGCGACGGCCTGGGCGGGGGTGTCGGGGCTGTCCGCGAAGTCCGCCAGCCCCTCGGACAGGGTGGCGCCAAAGCGGGCATGGTTCAGGATATCCACCGTCTGGTCCTCTAGCAGCATCTCCTGGTAGTTGGGCTTGATCACCGCGTAGCGGCCCCGACCCTCGTCAAAGCCCACCGCCCGGCCGATGGAATCCCCCCAGAGCGCCAGCTTGATCATGCCTGATCCCCCTTTGCGTTTGCTGTGGCCAGTATAGGCCGGCGCCAAACCCCTGTCAATGAAGCAGCCCCTTGTGACAGGGTCGGCTCTGTGATAGGATATGCCAATCATCACTGAGGCAGGGATTATGATTTCGCTGAGTTTTCAGGCCTATCTGATCGTGTTCCCCCTGGTGTTCCTGGGCGGGTTCATTGATTCCATTGCGGGGGGCGGAGGGCTGCTGACGCTGCCGGCCTATTATCTGGCGGGCCTTGACCCGGCCTGGGCGGGGGGCAGCAACAAGATGTCTGCCGTGTTTGGCACGGCGGTGGCGGCCGGGAAATACATCAAAAAAGGCCATGTGGACTGGCGTTGCGGTATCGCCTCGCTTTTGGGCTCGGTGCCGGGGGCTGCCATGGGCTCCTGGCTGCTCACCGTTTTGCCGGGGCAGTATGTGAAGACCGGCGTGCTGCTGGCGCTGCCCCTGGTGGCTTTCTTTGTGATCCGGAAGAAGGACCTGAGCGTCTCCCGGGCGCTGGTGCCGGAGCGCTTCAGCCTGCCCGCCAGCTTTCTGATCGGGCTTCTCATAGGCTCCTATGACGGGCTGGTGGGGCCGGGCACGGGCACCTTTTTGATGCTGTGCTATGTGTCACTCCTGGGGATGCCGGCGCTGTCAGCCTCGGGCACCGCGCGGCTTGTCAACCTGGGCAGCAACCTGGGCAGCGCCATCACCATGATCTTAGCGGGCAGGGTGATGTATGCCCTGGCCCTGCCGGCGGCGCTGTTTAGCATCCTGGGCAACGCCCTGGGCGCAAATCTGGCCATCAAAAAAGGAGCGCCCTTCATCCGGGTGCTGCTCCTTTTGGTGTTGGGGATGCTGCTGGCGGCCCTGGGCTGGGACGTGGTTCAGGGGCTGAAATAATCAGCCCTCACCGCCGCTGCGTGCATCAAACATGGCCTGGACTGAGGGGGCGTTTTTGGTCAGCTTTTTGATGGTCAGGTCCTCTGCCTTGTTGTTGGCCAGGCGGAGGTTGTTTTCAGAGGACAGCAGGGCCTCTTTTGTTTTTTGCAGGTGGGTGATGGTTTTGTCGATCTCATCAATCGCCTTTTTGAACCGCTCGCTGGCCAGGCGGTAGTTCCGGGCGAAACCGTCCTTGAAGGCGTTCATGTTGTCCTCAAAATGCATGAGGTCAATCTGCTGGTTTTTCACCACCTGCAGCTCCCGCTGGTATTGCAGGGAGTTCAGCGCGGCATTTCTGAGCAGGGTGATGATGGGGATGAACATCTGCGGGCGCACCACATACATCTTCTCATACCGGTAGGACACATCCACGATGCCGCTGTTGTAAAGCTCGCTGTCGATTTCAAGCAGGGACACCAGCACCGCGTATTCACAGCCCTTGTCCCGGCGATCCTTGTCCAGCTGCTTGAAGAAGTCCTCATTTTTGCGTTTGGCGGCGGTTTCATCCATCTCGTTTTTCATCTCGAACATGATGGAGATAAATTCGATGCCGTCCACGGATTCCCGGTAGATGAAGTCGCCCTTGCTGCCGGTTTTTGCGTCGTTGTCCTTCTCAAAATAGGCGGAGGGGAACGCGGTCATCCGGATGGCGTTGAACTGGCTCAGGCAGTGCTGCTCCAGGCTTTCGCCGATCATCTTGGTGGATTGGCGGGCCTTGAAATCCTTGTAGTACTCAATCTGCTCGTCTTTTAATTTCAGCTGCCCCTCGTACTGATCCTGCAGGGACTTTTGCCGCAGCTGGCTCTCGGTTTCTTTGCTGGACAGCTGCCCTTTCAGCTGGGTGATTTCCGTCAGCTTCTGGGACAGCTCTTTGTCCTTTGCCTGGGTGACCTCTGCCACCGCCAACTTGCGCTGGGTCTCGCTGCTGGCCACCTGTGCCTGCAGCTGCTGGATGAGGCTCTGCTTATCCATGATTTCAGCGTTTATTCTGGCGAGGGCTTTGTCATGCTCTTTTTCCTGTTCCATGCGGGCGATGCGCAGGTCGCTTTCCCTTTTTTCTGCCAGCTCGGTTTCCCGGCGCGCCAGCTCCTTTTCAAACTCCCTGTCTCTTATCTGCTGTGCAATCTGGGCATAGCCCGACTCATCCACCTGAAATACTTCGCCGCAATGGGGGCACTTGATCTCCTGCATCTCCAACCGCCTTAACCGATATTTTGTCTTAGCATACCACATCCGCCCGATGCCTTCCAAAACAGTGTGCCCGCAGGCATTCGCCTGCGGGCAGTGAGAGGGGGGAGGGATGCTTTGGCGGATTACTCCTGCCGGCCGCCCATTTCCTTGTCCAGCAGATACAGGGCGCTGCCAGTGCCGCCTGAAAGCTCGAACTTGTCGATGTTTGTCTGGGCGTTGGTCTCCTCCTCGCCCTGCTCCTCGATGAACCAGTGCAGGAACTCGGCGGTGAGGTGATCCTTCACTTCCAGGGCCTTTTCGTAGATGTCATAGATGGAGCGGGTGATGAACTGCTCATGCTTCAGGCCTTCCAGCAGGGGGGACTTGGCATCCTTGAAGCTGACGGCGGGGCCTTCCAGCTTGGTGAACATGACCCGCTCGCCCGCGTCGATCATGAACTGGCGGATCTTCATCGCGTGGCCGTATTCCTCACCCGCCTGCAGCACATACCAATGGGCAAAGCCGGAGAGCTTGTTGTCCTCGTAGTAGTTGGCGAACTCCATATAAAGGTAGCCGGAGTGCAGCTCCAGGTTGATTTGCTGATTGAGCATTTTCGCGATTTCTTTGTTAATCATGGTGGGTTCCTTCCTTTTCGTTTCATTGCATCGGTATTATACCCGCAAAACAGCTGTTTAAGGCGAGCAGGGGAATTTTTATATTGAAGGTCAGCTTTTTTTGATCAGCTTGTTTTTCAGGTCCAGTACCTTTTGGTGCAGTTCCTCGGGCAGGAAGCCGATCACCAGCAGCACCAGGCCCGCGATGCCCAGCAGCGTCATAAAGAAACCGGAGCCTTTGAAGAAAATCTTGATGATCAGGTAGACCACAATCAGGATGACGCCCAGGGTTGCTTCTTTGCGCAGGTTGGTTTTCATAATAGCCTCCTTAAATGAAGTGGGTTTATTTGATGAAGGTGCCCTCTTCCAGCTCCTCAAAGGCGCGGCGCAGCTCCTCCTTGGTGTTCATCACGATGGGGCCGCCCCAGGCGATGGGCTCTTTGAGTGCCTCGCTCTCACACAGCACCAGGTGCAGGCCCTGATCCCCGGCGGTGAAGCGGAAGCGCTCCCCGGGGCCCGTCAGCAGGGCGTGCTTGGCGGGGATGGCATGCTCCTGGGCGCCAAAGCGGCCGTCACCCTCAAAGATATAGGCGAAGAGCGTGGCGTCCTCAGATGTTTCCCACTGGTATTCCGCACCTGGTTCAAGCGTGATGTCAAGCAGGGTGAGGGGCACAAAATCGCCGGACGCGCCGCCGGGCAATCCCTGATGGGCGCTTGCCACCACGCGCACCTGGGCGCCCTCCCCGGTGATCACCGGCACCTGCTCCGCCGTGATATCACGGTATTTGGGGGCGGTCATCTTGCCCTCTGCGGGCAGGTTCAGCCACAGCTGCAGCCCCAGCATCCGGGGTGAGGCCTGGGGCATCTCCTGATGGAGGATGCCGGAGCCCGCCGTCATCCACTGGCAGCCGCCAGGCAAAATCATGCCGACGTTGCCCAGGCTGTCCTGGTGCTCAATGGCGCCTTGGATCAGATAGGTCACCGTCTCAATGCCCCGGTGGGGGTGCCAGGGGAAGCCCTTGATATAGTCCTCAGGGTTGCTGGAGTCAAAGGCGTCCAGCATCAAAAAGGGGTCAAAGGACTCCGTGGTTTCCTTGCCCAATACGCGCACCAGGCGCACCCCTGCGCCATCCACGGCGCGGCTGCCGGTGACCGTCTGTGTTACGATTCGTTCCATCTCATTCTCCCCTGTCATTGATAGGCGGATGCCATGATCTATTATACCCTGTGCAGGCAACATGAAAACCCGGGCCTGCTTGTCCCCGGACATCCAACTGTGTACAATATGATCAGGGCAAGGTTGCCCGCAACCCACCAAAGGAGTTTTTCATGAAACGCTGCCTGATGCTGCTTTTGGCTCTTGTGCTTTTAAGCCTCCCTGGCCTGGCGCAGGATGAGGAGGAAGTGTCCCTGTTTTCCCCGGGCTCCGCGGCCACAGCCCCGGCGGCGACGCCGGCGCCTGCCGCCATGCCGGAGGAGACGCCAGCCTCCCCGGCGCCCCTTGAACCAGGCGCGCGGGAGGAGCTGATCGACCGCATCATCGCCCTGGCACGTCAGCTTTCCGACAAGGCCAATGGCCGCCCCCAGCGGGCGCACTATTCGGGCGATATCTATGTGTGCAAGAATTTCACCGTCCACGTGTTCAAGGAGAACAGCGCCGACTTCCGCATCGCCGCTTTCCCGGACCAGGCGCTGGTCATTCCCAACAACCTGACCAAGGAGGCCTCCAAGCCCTTCAGCTATGGCATCGCCTGGGAGGATATCGCCCCGGAAGCCGGCAACCCCTTCTATGCCGCCCACAGCTTCTATTACGACAGCG
>DHQX01000023.1:124205-124598 GCA_002411105.1 Christensenella sp. UBA5327
ACAGCTTCTATTACGACAGCGACCAGTCCAAGCAGGAGAACCGGGAGCGGGCGCTGGCCTTCATGCGCCAGGTGAAGCGCGGGGATTTCTTTCAGATGTCCGCCAACTATCAGTACGGCGTGGGCGCCCACAGCCTGATCTTCACCCAGGACTATGACCCGGGCACGGATTCCGTCACCTGGACCGACTCCAACATGAACGGCACCAAGCGAGACGGCCTGCGCTATGGCTATGTCCAGTTTGATGCGGTCAAGAAAATCGACTGGTTTGTGGACGCCTTCTGCCAGCGGGGCCGCGGGGCCACGCTGTACAGGCTCAGGGATGATATTGTAAAGCGGTAGGGGACGAGGACCTTGGAAACTTTCTTTCGAGAAAGTTTCCAAACCTTCAAAG
>DHQX01000023.1:124708-129661 GCA_002411105.1 Christensenella sp. UBA5327
TCCAAACCTTCAAAGAACTTTAATCTACAAAAAGGGCGATATTTTTTATTTCGTTCCAAACTTCTTAAGGGGTCCGGGGATTTTCTTTTCAGGAAAATCCCCGGTGTTCTTCTTTTTCGCCCTCCTTCCGCTTCCGTTCGCAACTCCCCCTTGCGTCCTCCGGGCATTTCGATATAATGACACAGAGGTGATGTTATGAACATAAAAGGGCTTTTCCAAAAACAAAAGATGATGCGGACTGTGCTCATGGCGCTGATTCCCCTGGCGCTGATGGCTGTTTATCTGTTTGGATGGCGGGTGGTGCCGCTATTTTTTGTGGTGGCGCTGGCCGCTGTCATCAGCGAATACCTGGTGATGCGCACCATTCAGAAGGAGAAAACCCGGGTGTCGGAGGCGGCGCTGGTATCAGCGGCACTGTTTACGCTGACACTGCCGCCCCAGACGCCTTTTTGGATCGCGGTGGTGGGCATTGTGTTTGGCATCGTGTTTGGCAAGGCGGCCTTTGGCGGCTTTGGCCGGAACATCTTTAACCCGGCGCTGGTGGGGCGCTGCTTTATCTACATCGCCTTCCCCACCCAGATGACCATGACCTGGGCCACGCCCTTTGGCGGGCTTCCGGGGGGCTTCGCCTCCTGGGGGGTGGACGCGGTGACCACGGCGACGCCCATCATCACCTATAACTCAGGGGGGGCTGCCGCCTCATACAGCGACCTGCTGTTTGGCTTTGTGGGCGGCTCCCTGGGGGAGACCAGCGCGCTGCTGCTGATCCTGGTGGGGGCTTATCTGGTGTATAAAAAGGTGGCGTCCTGGCAGATCATGGTGTCAACCGTGGTCTCCGGCGGCATCCTGGCCAGCGTCCTGCACTATGCGGGCGTGATGGGCGCCCACGGCGTGGCGCTGCCGCCGCCGCTGTTTACCCTGCTCACCGGGGGCTTCCTGTTTGGCGCGGTGCTGATGGCCACCGACCCGGTCTCGGCTCCCCGGAGCAAGACCGCCCAGTGGATCGCGGGCTCCTTGATCGGGCTGATCACAGTGGTGATCCGCAGCTTTGCGCTGTTTACCGAGGGCATGATGTTTGCCATCCTGATTGTAAACGCACTGACCCCGCTGATTGAGCTGCAGCTTAAGCAGCGCACAGCCAAGGCCAAAAAGAGCCCGAAGGAGGCAGCGGCATGAAAAAAGGGCATGTGTATACCCTGGTGTTCATGGTGGTGTTAAGCGCGGCGCTCACCTTTACGCTGGCTGCCTCCTATGAGGCTTTCAAGCCCGCCATCAACCAGAACAAAACCCTGCAGGAGCAGCGCGCCGTGCTCTACGCCCTGGGCCTTGACGAGGGGCTTGAGGACAGCGAGGTGACCGCCCTGTATGAAGAGACAATCAGGCCCGGCGACCTCAACGGCAAAAGCGAAATCGCGGGCCTCCCAGTCCTGGCCCAGGTTGCGGACGGCCAGGAGGTGGCCTACGCGGTGCCTTTTAACGGGGCGGCTCTGTGGGGCGCCTTGCGGGGCTATTTGGGGGTAAAGGCAGACCTGAGTGAGACGACCGGCGTGGTCTTCACCTACCAGAACGAGACCCCGGGCCTGGGCGGGCGCATTGACGAGGACGCGTACAAGGCCCAGTTCAGGGGGCTGGCCATAGCGCCTGGCACCCAGCTGCGCTACGGCACCCAGGATGGGCAAACCCTTGACGCGGTCACCGGTGCCACCCAGACCTCTGCCGCCGTGCTGCGCACGCTCAACCACCTCTTGGCAGAGGAAATCTTTCCCGGGGAGGGCAAATAAATGAGCGAAAAACCACGGGACATCATCAAGCGGAACCTGTTTTCAGAAAACCAGGTGCTCAGGGGCATCCTGGGCATCTGCTCCTCCCTGGCGGTTACCAACACCATGAAAAACTCCCTGGTGATGGGGCTGGGGCTCAGCTTTGTGACGGCGCTGTCCAGCCTCACCCTGTCTGCCATGCGCAATGCCATTCCCCACCGGGTGAGGATGCTGGTGCAAACCCTGGTGATCGCGGTGTACGTGATCTTTGTGGATCTGCTGCTTCAGGCCTATCTGCCGGATATCTCAAAGCAATTGGGCCCTTATGTGGGGCTGATCATCACCAACTGCATCATCATGGGCCGGGCTGAGGCCTATGCCCAGAAGAACCCGCCCGTCCCCTCGATGCTGGACGGCCTGTTTGCGGGTCTGGGCTATACGCTGGTTTTGATGATCATCTCCCTCATCCGGGAGGTGCTGGGCTTTGGCAGCATCTTTGGCATGAACGTAAACCTCATCGGCTTTGAAACCTGGACCATCATGATCATGCCGCCGGCGGCCTTCTTCATCATCGGCGGCCTCATCTGGTGGCTGTCTGCCCGCGCGGCCAAGAAAGCCGCCCTGACCGGCGAGTAAGGAGGAGCGCAATGGCACCCAACATCAACCCGCTGATTATTTTCCTGGCTTCCATCATCACCAGCAACATGGTGTTGTCCAACTTCCTGGGCATGTGCTCCTACCTGTCGGTGTCAAGCGAGTACAAGACCGCCAACGGCCTTGGCATGGCGGTCACCCTGGTGCTGGTGCTCACCACGGTATTAAACTGGGCGGTGTACACCTATGTGATCCTGCCGCTTGAGATCGTCTACCTGCAGTACATCATCTTCATCATGGTGATCGCTGCCTTGGTCCAGATCCTGGAGATGGGCATGGACCGCTACACGCCTGACCTGCACGCGAAATTGGGCATCTTCCTGCCGCTGATCACCGTCAACTGCGCGATCCTGGGCGTGACGCTGTTTATGGTGATCCGCCACTATAACTTTATCCAGTCCCTGCTGTTCGCGCTGGGCAGCGGGCTTGGCTGGTGGCTGGCGATCAACATGCTGGCCGCCATCCGGGAGAAAATGGCCAATGTCAAGCTGCCTCCGGGCTTAAAAGGCCCCGGCCTCTCTTTCATCATCACCGGGATCATGGCCATGGCCTTCATCGGGTTTTCCGGCATCTTCACCATCCAGTAAGGGGGAGGAAACATGGATTTTGGCGTCATCATCAAAGCCGTGATCAGCCTGGCGCTCATCTCAGGGGCGCTGTCGGTGATTATCTCCATTTCGGAAAGCGTGCTCAACAACTACGGCACCTGCGAGCTGGACATCAACAATGGCAGCAAGGTGCTGTCGGTGAAGGGCGGCTCCTCCCTGCTTTCAAGCCTGGCCAATGAGAGGATCTTCATCCCCTCAGCCTGCGGCGGCAAGGCCACCTGCGGGCTGTGCAAGGTGGCGGTGCTGGAGGGCGCAGGCCCCCTGCTTTTGACCGAGGAGCCCTACATCACCCAGGAGGAGCGCGCCCAGCACATGCGGCTGTCCTGCCAGGTGAAGGTCAAGACCAATATGAAGCTGCTCATCCCCGATGAGCTGTTCAACATCAAGGAATACATCTGCGAGCTGGTCGGGATGGACGACATGACCTATGACATCAAGCGCCTGCGGATGAAGCTGCCCCTGGGGGAAGAGATCCACTTCAAGGCCGGGCAGTTCATGCAGTTTTATACCAAGCCCTACGGCAAGGTGAAGGAGGAGGTGTTCCGGGCCTACTCCATCTCTTCCAAGGCCTCCGAGCATGACCACCTGGAGCTGCTGATTCGCCTGGTGCCCGAGGGCATCTGCACCACCTATGTGCACACGGCGCTGAAGGTGGGGGACAAGGTGCGCCTTTCCGGCCCCTACGGGGATTTCTACCTGCGGGGCGAGGGCTGCGACGAGCTGATCATGATCGCGGGGGGCTCGGGGCTGGCCCCCATCAGGAGCCTGGTGTATGACGTGATTGAAAAGGGCCTGCCCCACAAGATGCGCTTCTTCTTTGGCGCCAACACCCTGAGGGACCTGTACTACATGGACGAGTTTGCCCAAATTGAGAAGGATTATCCCCAGTTCACCTTCATCCCCTGCCTGGCCCGGCCCGAGCCTGAGGACAACTGGCAGGGGCAGACCGGCTTTGTGACGGTGGCGCTGGAGGAGCAGGTGGACAACGCCGAAAAGAAGGAAGCCTACCTGTGCGGCAGCCCCGGCATGCTCAACGCCTGCATCACCATCCTCAAGAACAAGGGCTTCACCGACGACACCATCTTCTTTGACAAATTCTAAGGAGGGGCCATGAAAGAAAATCCCAAAGACGCCCTGCTGCGCATCGACATGGAGGCCGGCAGGCTGATTAAAGAAGGCTTTTTGGGGGAGGATGAGCGCCCCATATCCGATATCATTTCCGCGGACCTGGACACCCTGACGGAACTTGAGGTGAGCCATGTGGAGCTGGCCCGGGCTATGCGCAGGCTGACCCGCCGGGGCATGGAGGGCATGGGGGAAGTGGTGGACGCCGGGGATTACCTGGTGAAAAGTGAGGAATATATGGGCTGGCTGGGATGCCCCTTTAAGGACAACCGCCGCGCCGCCAAGCGCAACACCCAGGCGGTGGACAAGCAGACCGGCCGGGAGATGCGCTGGAGTGACCTGTCCATTCACCTGATTGAGCAGCATGCCTTTTTCCAGGGCAAGGGCTCGGCCTTCAGGCTGGAGCCGGCGGAATTGGCGTCCTTCCTGAGGCTGCCGGCACCGGAGGGCGCCGCGGAATGACCCCACAGGCTTGTCTGCAGGAAGGCAAGCCATTTTTCCATATATCATTGACATCATCGCCCATCAGCGGTAAAATGGTTTACATAAGGATTGCTAAAGTGTTAAGGATTTATTAAGGAGGGCCTGGAGATGAGGATGAAACGATTGACAGCCCTGGCGCTGGCCATGCTGCTGCTGCTTACTGTCCCTGCCGCCTGGGCAGCCCCGGAGGGACATGTGGATGAAGAGGACCTGGGCGACCTGATCGTATATGATGATTCGAACAGCGTGTTTTATGAGGAGGAGGCGCCCGCAGCCCCCCAGGGGTCCAGCACCCCAGCCGCGGTGCCGGTGAACACCCCTCC
>DHQX01000026.1:0-16862 GCA_002411105.1 Christensenella sp. UBA5327
GGAAGTTACTCTGTGAATTTACTTGGGGTTTTCGTATTGGAAAAACAGGCTCAGCAGGCTGGTTTTTTCCATCTTTGCTTGATACTGTTGTTCCTTTAGACTATAATGGCGCGGTGAGGTGACGCTGGTGTCAGAAGAAATCCGGTTGCATGACGTGGTGGAGATGCGCAAGAAGCATCCCTGCGGCTCCTTTGTCTGGACGGTGACGCGCATAGGCGCTGATATCAAGATGAAGTGCAGCGGTTGCGGCCGGGTGGTGATGCTTGACCGGCCGGAGTTTCTGCGCCGCCGCAAGAAGGTGCTGACACCGGGGCCTGTGGCGCCAGAAGTTACCTTAGGGCTTGTAAAGGAGAAGGACCATGACTGACCACGACAAGGACTTGAAAACCAACCAGGTAAACAGCGCCCCTGAGGAGATTGAAGCCGGCCTTGAACAGGGAGAATCAGAGGAAGCCAAGGCTGGGGAAATAGACCCCAAAACCGGAAAGAAAAAGAAAGAAAAAAAGAAAAAGACAGTGGGACAGGAGATTTTGAGCTGGGTGGGCACCTTGCTGCTCGCCGTTATCATCGCCATGACCATCCGCGCCCTGCTGTTTGAGCCGATCAAGGTGGATGGAGAGAGCATGATCAACACTCTGCAAAACGGGGAGATCGTGCTGGTGACCAAGCCTGATGTGCTGATGAACAAGCTCAAGCGGGGGGATGTGGTGATCTGCCGCTTCCCTGGCCGCAACAATGTCAGGACCTTCAGGCTGGGCGCGCCTCTGGATGTGAGCATCGTGGGGCATGAGCTGTTTGTGAAGCGCCTGGTGGCGCTGCCCGGTGACAGCGTGGCCATCCTGTCCGGTCAGCTGTATGTGAATGATGCCCTGGTGGAGGAAGACTATGTTGACTTTCCCAGCCGGGCTGACTATCCCAGGCGCACGCTGGGGGAGAATGAATACATGGTCATGGGGGACAACCGCGCCTCCAGCCACGACAGCCGCTCCCGGGATGTGGGGCCCATCACCAAAGACATGATCGTGGGCCATGCGGCCTATGTGCTCTTCCCGCTCAACCGCATGCGCCCCATCCGCTGACATAATCAATGCGACACAAGAAGGGCAGCGCTGGATGACGCAAAAAGAGAAACCGAAAAAGAGCCTGAGCCGCGAGGTATTAAGCTGGCTGAGCCTTTTGGTGATGGCGGTGGTGATTGCGCTGCCGGTGCGTGCCTATCTATTTGAGCCCATCAAGGTGGATGGGCAGAGCATGTGCAACACCCTCCAGGATGGGGAAGTGGTCATCATGACCAAGCCCGGTGTGCTGCTGGGGCATCTCAATCGGGGTGATGTGGTGATCTGCCGCTTTCCAGGGCGCAGCAAAAGCACGACCATCAAACTGGGCGCGGTGCTGGACATTGAAACGGTGGGCAGCACGCTGTTTGTCAAACGCCTGGTGGCGCTGCCGGGAGACGCGGTGGCGGTTCAGGATGGGCTGTTGTATGTGAATGACGCACTGGTGGACGAAGACTATGTGGACTACCCCAGCTGGGCGGATTATCCGCGCCAGGTGCTGGGGGAGGATGAATACATGGTGATGGGGGATAACCGCGCCTCCAGCCACGACAGCCGTGCCCGGGATGTGGGGCCGATCACCCGGGATATGATTGTGGGTCACGCCAGCCTTGTGGTGCTGCCCCTGGACCAGATCAGAGTGATTCGCTAAGTCTCTGGCTTGGCGGATTTTTCGGCGCCTCAGACAGAAGGGGCGCCTCAATTATTTTCTTAGGATACAGGAGGATTTCATTGCGCATGAAGGTGAGGCAATTACTGGATCGGATGGTGGCAGTCACGGGCCTGGGAGCGGGGCCGGAGCTGAATGCGCTTTATCGCGAGGCCATCCGCATTGCCTGGCCGGCGGCGCTGGAAGGGCTGCTGGTGAGCATCATCAGCGCAGTTGACATGATGATGGTCGGCGCCATCAGCCCTGCCGCCATCGCTGCTGTGGGGCTGACCTCTCAACCGCGCATGATCCTGCTGATTCTTTCCCAGGCGCTCAATATCGGCACCACCGCCTTGGTGGCCAGGCGCCGGGGAGCGGGCAACAAAAAAGGCGTTCGCGCCTGCCTTGACCAGGCGATGTATTTGAGCGCTTTCACCGGCATCCTGATCACCCTGGCGGGGTATTTCCTGGCGGAGCCCTTGATGCGCTTTGCCGGCGCCAACGACGAGACGCTGCAGCTGGCGGCCAGCTATTTCCGCATTATTTCCTTGGGATTCATCCCTGTGAGCCTGCACCTGTGTGTGTGTGCAGCCTTTAGAGGGCTGGGGAAAACCAGGGTTACCATGTATACCCATCTGCTGGCAAACCTGGTCAACGTGGCGTTTAACTTCCTGCTGATCGGCGGCCGGCTGGGTTTCCCCAGACTTGAGGTAAACGGCGCTGCCATTGCCACTGTGCTGGGCAGCATCGCCGGGGGCATCCTGGCGATCTGGTTTGCTGTGGATCATGAGACAGGCTTCGGCTACCGACTGCGTAAGCCGCGATTTGACCGGGACACGATGTCAGGGCTTTTCAAGGTGGGCGGCTCAGCGGCGATGGAGTCCGGCTTTTTGAGGATTGGCTTCCTCATCACCAACAAGATCATTGCGAGCCTGGGAACGCTGGCGCTGGCTGCCTATCACATCGTGAGCCAGGTGAGCGCCCTGTCCTTCACGCTGGGGGATGGGGTAGCGTCAGCCGGCGTGGCCATGGTGGGGATGAGCCTGGGGGCAGAGGATACCGCCAAAGCGAGGCGCTCTGTCTATGTGGCTAGGCGGCTGTCGGTGTGGCTGTCCTTTGCGCTGATGGTGGTGATCGCCATCGCGCGGCGTGGGCTCGCGGGCCTGTTCACCGGGGATCCGGCGGTGATCGCGGCGGCCTCCGTGGGTTTTCTGGTTGTGATGCTGTCCATCATGCCGCAAAACGGGCGGGTGGTCTATGCAGGCTGTCTGAGGGGAGCGGGCGATGTGCGGTATGTGGCGGCAACATCACTGATCGGCGTGGGCATCCTGAGGCCGCTGCTCACCTGGCTGTTCTGTTTTCCGCTGTCGGATGTGTTTCCCAGCTTTCAGCTGAGCGCCACTGGCCCCTGGTTTGCCTTTTTGGTGGACGCGGTGCTGCGCAATTACCTCCTGGCCCTCCGGGTCAAGGGTGGCGCCTGGACGCGGGTGAAGCTGCGGTAGACTAGCTAGCGTGAACACGAGGCAGTGTTTCTGAGATAGTGATTGTATCAACAAAGGACTGGAGATAGGATTATGGCTACTCGTTATGCAAAGAACACCTCCTCCATTGTCGCCGCTGTGCAAATCAGGTGCATCGCCCTGTGGACAAATTTACTGGCGTAAACTCGTGTTCACACCATCTAGCGCAATAGAGACATGGGAAACCTTTTCAACAGAGTTTCCCATGTTTTTTCATCAATTCCGTTTCATTTTTTGATAAGCGCTTACAAGTGCAAATGCTGAAGCCCGAAGGGAATCCCCAAACGTTCTTCTTATGTTTCCCTGCGCCGTCGTCCCGGTCCGCGATAGGCGCTGAAATAGTCAAGCACCATGACCAGCAGCAGCACGCCGCCCCAGATGAGGGAGATGTAGTAGCTGCTGATTTGCGGGAAGCGGTTGATGCCGGTTTCCAGCATACGCAGCAGGAAGATGGCCAGCACCACGCCTGAGATTTTGCCGCGGCCGCCGGTGGGGCTGACACCGCCCAGAACCACCACCAGGATGCACTGGAGGACATAGACGGAGCCATAGTTGGCGCGTGCGGAGTTGTAGTTGGCCAGCATGATCAGCCCGCCCAGGGCTGCCGCGATGCCGGAGATCATATAGGTGGTGATGAGAAGCCGGTCGTTTTTCAGCCCGCTGTATCTGGCAGCCTGGGCATTGGTGCCCAGCATATAAAGCTTGGTGCCAAAGGTGGTGCGGTTGAGGAGGAACCAGACGATAAACGACATGAGGGCGAAGATCACCAGCTGCACAGGGATGAGCCCTGCGATTTTGTTGTTGATGGTGAGGGCATATTCCACCGGCAGCTTGCTGACGGCGGCGCCGCCGGTGAGCACGATGGAAACGCCGGTGAGCAGCTCACTCATCCCCAGGGTGGCCAGGATGGGGGGGATGCGCACCTTGGAGACCAGAATCCCGTTGACAGCGCCCAAAAAGCCGCCCAGGGCAGCGCCCAGCACAAAAACCAGGGGGATCGCATAGCCTGGCAGCCCGCCCTCAGGCGGGGTCAACGCTTTGAGGAGAAAGGCCATCACGATGGACACGAGGTTGGCAACCCCAACGGTGGACAGGTCGATGCCGCCGGTGATCATGCACAGCATGACGCCCAGGGACATCAGGCCAAATTCCGGGAACTGGGAGGCCATGGTCTGGAAGTTGATGGGGGTATAAAACTTGGTGGGCTTGGTGAGCGCCATGAAGGCCATCCAAACCGCCATGACAAGGAGCAGGCGCATCACGTGCTTGTCTACCCTGCCCAGAAAGCCAGACTTGCCTGGCACTGATTTTGCGGTCATGATTTCACCTCCCTCAAAAACCTGCGGCTGGCGCCGACGCGGTTTGCTCTGACCACCTGATAGGCGCTCACCCCGGTACCGATGATGATGAGCGCGCCCACAAACACGCTCTTCCAGATGGTGGGGATGCCGATTAAAATCATGGAGTTTTCCACTATCACGATCAGCAGCGTTCCCAGCATGCAGCCGGTGAGGGAGCCGGCACCGCCGGTGATGGCAGTGCCGCCCAGCACTACGCCCGCGATGATGTTCATCTCCATCCCCAGCATGTTGGTGGGGTGATTTTGCTGCATCATGCAGGTGCGCATGAGGCCGGCGAGGCTGGCGGTCATGCCCACAAAGACATAGAGCATGAATTTGGTGCGCCGGGTGTGGAAGCCCGCGCGGTGGGCGCTTGCCTCGTTGCCGCCGATGGCATAGATGCCCCGGCCGAAGAAGGTGAAACGCATGATGAAAAAGGCCAGGATCAGAACCGCCGCAAAGACCAGAAAGGTGACCGGCATCCGTGAGGAGAGGCCCGAAACCGGGTTTGTGGCGGTGAAAAGAGCGGATGTGCCAAACTCCTGCATGCCCGGCGGGATGACCGCCAGCTGCACCGAGCCCAGAGCGCCCTGCATGATCCCTTTAAATACGCTGGAAGAGCCCAGGGTGACGATCATGGCCGGCAGGCCCAGGAAACCGATAAACACCCCGTTGAACGCACCCAGCAGGGCGCCCAATGCCAGGGAAATCAGGATTGGCAGCCAGATACCGCCGGTGTACCCGGCGTCCAGCAATACCTTGGTGGTGGTGTAGGCGGTGAGGGAGGCCAGCGCGGGAAAGGACACGTCGATGCCCCCTGACACGATGACCATAAAAGCCCCCACGGCGAACAGGCCCGGCACCACCATGGCGCTGGCGATGTCCACCAGGTTGTTGGCGGTGAAAAACTGGCCGGAGCGCACCTCAATCAAGAGGCACAGTGCCAGCACCACCAGGAAGATGTAGGGTTCATTTCTTTTTGTGAGTTTTCTCAAGCTTTTTTGCATGGTGCGCACCTCACATCATCTGCGACAGGATGGCCTGCTCGGTGGCCTCCGCCGCGTCCATTTCCTGCACGATGCGCCCGGCCTTGAGCACGATCACCCGGGAGCAGTTCTGGATCACCTCGGGCAGGTCATCGGAGATGATGATGATGCCCATCCCCTCCCGGGCCAGGCCCTGAAGGATGGTGTGGATATCGTGCTTGGAGCCGATGTCAACGCCCACCGTGGGGCCGTTTAAAACCAGCACATCCAAGCCGCAGGCCAGCCACTTGCCCAGCACCACCCGCTGCTGGTTGCCGCCGGAGAGGGTCTGGGCGGCGTTGCGCGGGTTGGGGGTGGCAATGGCAAACTCCCTGACCAGGCGCTCCACCTCCGCCTCCCGCTTTTTGCGATCAAACACCTTGAAGGGGCCGGCCAGGCGGTCAACCTCCGAGATGATCAGGTTGTCGGCGATGCTTCGGGGCAAAAACAGCCCCTCAGAGAGCCGGTCCTCCGGCACCAACCCCAGGCCATGGGCGATGGCGTCCTGGGGGCTTGCGATCCTCACCTTCTCGCCTTTGATGAGAATCTCCCCGCTGTCCGCCTCTCTGATGCCAAAAAGCGCCAGGGCCAGTTCACTCCGCCCCGAGTCCAGCAGCCCGGTGATGCCCAGGATTTCGCCGCCGTGGAGCTTGAAGCTGATGCTTTCAAAGGCACCGGTAAGCCCCAAATCCCTCACCTCAAGCAGGGGATTTTCACTCAGGTTTTCAGCCGCGAACTGATCATCGGTGAACTCGCGCCCGGTCATGTAATAGGTGAACTTGGCCGAGTCCAGATCCCGGGTGTTGCCGGTGACCACCAGCTCGCCGTTTCTGAAAATGGTGAAACGGTCTGATATCTCAAAAACCTCATTGAGCTTGTGGCTGACAAAGAGAATGGCGATCCCCTGGGCCTTCAGCTGCATGATCACCTTGAACAGCGCCTGCACCTCCTTGCGGGTGAGGGCGGTGGTGGGCTCGTCCATGATGATGAGGCGGGCGCCTGTCATCAGCGCCCGGCTGATGGCCACCATCTGCTTTTGCGCAACGCTCAGCGATCCCACCTGGGCGTCCAGGTCCACCTGGAAGTTGATTTTGGACACCGCTTCCTCGGCGATTTTGCGCATGCGCTGCCAGTTCACCAGCTTGCGCTTGTCAGACAGCTCGCTGTTGAGGGCCAGGTTTTCCATCACAGTGAGGTTGGGGAAAACAGAAAAATCCTGGTATATCACCTGAATGCCCAGGAGAATGGCGTCAATGGGCGAGATTTTTTCAAGCTTTTTGCCGTCAAACTCGATGTACCCGGCATCCGGCTGGTAAACGCCGGAGATGATTTTGATCAGCGTTGACTTGCCGCAGCCGTTTTCACCGGCCAGGCAGTGAATCTCTCCTGGGGCGATGTCAAGGCTGACTCCCTTGAGGGCGTGGACGCCGGCGAAGGACTTGTGGATGTCCACCGCCCGCAGCAAACTGCCAGACATATTAACCTCCGATGTGCTTAAACGGATACGGTCACCGCCGGGGGCCCGGCGGTGACCGGCAGGGGTCAGTGAGAATCAGAATCCAAAGCTGTCAACGTTGTCCTTGTTGATCACAATCCAGCCCTGGCCTTCCAGAACCTTGTCGCTGCCTTCCTTGAAGGTGAGCGCGCCGTAGCCGTCAACGCCCAGGTCAACGGGGGATTGGATGGTTTCGCCGTTTAGTACCTTGACCGCCAGGGCGATCATGGCCTTGCCGGCAAGGGCGGGATCCCACAGGGTGAGGGATTTCACAGATCCGCTCTCCAGCAGCGCCTTGTTGTCAGCGGGCATGCCGGTGCCGGAGGTGAAGACCTTGCCCACCAGGCCCAGCTCGTCAATCGCGCGGGCCACGCCGGGGGCGTCGTAGGAGGAGGTGCCCATGATGCCCTTGAGTTCAGGATACTTTTTGAACAGCTCCTTGGCTTTGTTGTAGGCCACGTCTCCGTTGTCCTCGGACTCAACGCGGGGTTCCTCGGCCAGCAGGGTCATGTTGGGATATTTTTCTTTCTGGTGCGCCACGCCCGCATCCGCCCACTCGTTGTGGGAAGCGTTGGTCACATGGGCCACCATGGTGGTATACAGGCCTTCCTCGCCCATGGCCTCGGCCAGGTTATCCATGATGAAAGCGCCATATCCGGTGTTGGAGAAGGCTTCGATGTCATAGTTGACGTTTTGCAGGCTGGCACCCTCATGGGCGATGACCACGATGCCGGCGTCCATGGCCTGCTTGAGCACGGGCTCCAGGGACTCGGGGTTGACCGGCACCACGCAGATGGCGTCCACGCCCTGGGCGATCAGGTCCTGCACCAGCTGGGCCTGCAGGGTGGCATCGATCTCGGCGGTGCCTTTCTGGTAAGCGTTCAGGCCGGTTTCTTTGGCATACTCATCCACGCCCACCTTCATGCGCACAAACCAGGGGTTGGAAGCGTCCTTGGGGACGACGACGATTTCCCAGTCTTTTTCCTGGGCAATGGCGCCGCCAGCCAGGGAGAGCAGCAGGACAGATATCAGAATCAGAGACAGGATTTTTTTCATACTGTACCTCCATATATTGATACTCCGATTCACGGAGATATCTACCAATCATCTATGATGCGCTATTGGATGGCTGTTGCATGCATAGATTTCAAAATAACATCAATTCCACATTGTGTCCATGCAGGGAATGGGTTATTTTTGTACATCATCGATGGGCCATCGCTTATTCCGGCTTGGTCTCCAGCTTCAGCGGCACCTCGCCCAGGTGCTGAAGTTTGTGGCCATTGGCCTGATACGCCTCAAAGTCAAAGGCGTCCAGCTCATCCATGGCCAGCTTGTGGAACTCATAAAAATTCTCCCACCACTCATACCCGGTGCCCAATTCCGCGTTCAGATAGGCCTCGGCGATGTCAATGCCCATCTGCGGCGCCACATAGAAGGCGCCCATGGCCAGCACGTTGACCCCGTTTCCGGTGATGGCCCTGAGCGCTGCGGGCACGCTCTCCACCACGCCGGCATGCACCCGGGGGAGCCTGCTGGCAGCGATGTGGATGCCCATGCCGGTGCCGCAAAACAGCAGTGCCCGCTCAAACTCACCTTCGGCGATTTTGGCGCCGGCCCTGAGCCCCACGCGGTGAAACATGTTGTCCGGGTCATTGTCATCCGGGGATTTGACGCCAATGTCGGTGACCTGCCATCCCTTTTTCTTCAGGTGATCCACCACCGCTTCCTTGAGCGGATAGCCAGCAAAGTCAGCGCCAACCAGGATATACTTGTCCTTTACCTTCTTCATGTTTTCCTCCAAACAGTATCTTTGATTGCTGTATGTATTATACCCTTTTTGATGCGGCTGTGCCATGGGGCAATTTCCCCCGCAGACGGTTGCGATTTAAGGGTATATATGATATTCTAAATGATAGCGTATTTGGGAAACCATACGCTAAACAGAGGAGGAAAAGCATGAGTTACCAGGTGGAAAGGGTCAGCAGCAACCAGCAGAAGATTAGCTTCGAGATTCCCGCAGCCGCATTTGATGAGGCGATGCAGAAAGCATACCTGAAAACCCGCGGGCGCATCAACGTCCCCGGCTTCAGAAAAGGCAAAGCCCCGCGGAAATTGATAGAGAACATGTATGGCGAAGGCGTGTTTTATGATGATGCCTTTGACCTGGTTTTCCCGGATGCCTATAAGGAAGCGGTGGAGGCTGAAGACCTTTTCCCCGTGGATCAGCCGGAGATCGATCTGGAAGAGATCGGCGCAGGCAAGGACCTGAAATTCACCGCCACGGTGTTTGTGCGCCCGGAGGTGACCCTGGGCGATTACAAGAGCCTGACGGCCACCCGGCACCTGCACCCCATCACCCAGGAGCAGATCGATGCCCGCATCGCCCGGGACATGGAGAAGGTGACAACGCAAGAGGATATCGGCGAGGAGGCCCTTAAGGAGGGCGACACCGCTGACATCGACTATCTGGGCACCCTGGAGGGCACCCCTTTTGAGGGGGGCGAGGACAAGGGGCACAAGCTGCGCCTGGGCTCCAACACCTTTATCCCCGGTTTTGAGGAGCAGGTGGTGGGCATGAAGGCAGGGGAGGAGAGGGACATCACCGTGACCTTCCCCGCGGAGTATCATGCTGAAAACCTGGCCGGCAAGGAGGCGGTCTTCCACGTGAAGGTCAACGCTGCCACCCGGGAGGTGAAGCCGGAGCTGGACGACGAATTCGCCCAGGACGTGTCTGAGCACAGCACATACGAGGCCTACCGGACGGCGATTGAGGAAGAGCTGACAAAGCAGCGGGACCAGCACGCCGAAACCCATCTGGAAAATGACCTGGTGCAGCAGGCAGTAGACCAGTCTGACTGCGACATCCCCGAGGCCATGATCCAGCGCCAGATGGATTATCTGCTGCAGAACATGCGCATCCGCATGATGTATCAGGGCCTGCGGATGGAAGACTATATGAGATATACCAACACCACACAGGAGCAGCTGCGGGAGAACTTCCGCCAGGATGCCCAGAACAACGTGAAAACCGACCTGGTGCTGGATGCCATCCGCAAGCAGGAGGGCCTGGAGGCCAGCGAGGACGAGGTGGACAGCGAGATCCGCCGCCACGCAGAGGAGACCGGGCGCGAGCTTGAGGGCTACAAGGCCAGCCTGAATGACAACCAGCTTGAGAACTTCAAGGACATCGCCGTCAACCGCAAGGTGGTGAACCTGCTCAAGGAAAACGCCCAGGTGACCGACCATACGGAGGCCCATGAAGAGCTGACGGTGGAGGACATCGCCCAGGCCACCCAGGCCCTTGAAGAAGCGGCCCAGGATGACGGGGAGGCGGAGGAGAAGCCCGCACCCAAGGCCAAAAAGGCCAAGAAAGCCGATGCCCAGGAGGCTGAGGCCGAAGAGAAACCCAAAGCGAAGAAGGCCCCCGCCAAGCGCGCGGCCAAGAAGAAGGACAGCGACACCGAACAGGACGCTTCCGACCAATAATTTTTACCGGGTAACCTACCCCAGGAGGAAACATGGCAGAGTATTTGATCCCATATGTCATTGAGCGTTCAGGCAACTCCGAGCGTTCCTTTGATATCTATTCCCGTTTGCTGAAAGACCGCATCGTCTTCTTGTCAGGCCCGGTGACTGACGGGCTGGCCAACACCGTGGTCGCCCAGCTGCTGTTCCTTGACATGGACAACCCCAATGCGGATATTTCCCTGTACATCAATTCCCCGGGCGGCTCGGTGACCGCTGGCATGGCGATTTTTGACACCATGCAGCACATCAAAGCCCCGGTGCGCACCGTGTGCGTGGGCATGGCGGCCTCCATGGGCGCCTTCCTGCTGATGGCGGGCACCAAGGGCAAGCGCATGGCGCTGCCCAACAGCGAGGTGATGATCCACCAGCCCTCAGGCGGCGCTGAAGGCCAGGCCACCGATGTGACCATCCGGGCTGAATGGCTGCTGAAGACCAAGAAGAAGATGAACCGCATGATGGCAGAGATGACCGGACAGCCGGAGGAAAAGATCGCGGGTGATGTGGAGCGGGACTACTTCATGTCAGCCGAAGAGGCCAAGGCCTACGGCATCGTGGACGAGATCTATGCCCCGCGCAAGGATGAGGAGAAAAATGCCTAAGGAAACCGACACCAAGCGCGCGACCCGCTGCGGCTTTTGCGGAAAATCCCAGAGTGAGGTCAGGCGGCTGATCGCAGGGCCAAATGCCTTCATCTGCGATGAATGCGTGGCGCTGTGCACCGATATGGTGTCAGAGCTGGACCAAAAAGCCGGCGTGGGCAGCAAAAAGGCGCCCAAGCTGTTAAAACCCCGGGAGATCAAGCAGGCGCTGGATGACTATGTCATCGGCCAGGAACGGGTGAAGCGGGCGCTGTCTGTGGCGGTGTACAACCACTATAAGCGCATTTTATCCAACAACAACAAGAAAAACGAGGTGGAGCTGCAGAAGGCCAACATCCTTCTGGTGGGGCAGACCGGCACCGGCAAGACCTACCTGGCCCAGACCCTGGCTCGGGTGCTGAATGTGCCCTTTGCCATCGCGGACGCCACCTCGCTGACTGAGGCCGGCTACGTGGGGGAGGACGTGGAGAACATCCTGCTGCGCCTCATCCAGGCGGCGGACGGCGATGTCACGGCAGCCCAGCAGGGCATCATCTATCTGGACGAGGTGGACAAAATCGGCCGCAAGAGCGAGAACGTGTCCATCACCCGGGATGTCTCTGGCGAGGGCGTGCAGCAGGCGCTGCTCAAGATCCTGGAGGGGACGGTGGCCCATGTGCCGCCCCAGGGCGGGCGCAAGCATCCCCAACAGGAGACCATCCCCATCGATACCACCAACATCCTCTTCATCTGCGGCGGCGCCTTTGACGGGCTTGAATCCATCATCGCCACCCGCATGGGGGGCAGGATGATGGGCTTTGGCGCCAAGCAGGAAGGCAGCCCGGCGGAACGGTCGAGCCGCACGCTCTCAGCGCTTCAGCCGGAAGATCTGGTGAAATTCGGTTTGATTCCGGAATTGGTGGGCCGCTTGCCGGTGACCCTGGCCCTTGACACACTGGATGAAGACGCCCTGGTGCGCATCCTGACCGAGCCCAAAAACGCGCTGGTCAAGCAGTATCAGCATCTGTTTGAGCTGGACGGGGCGGAGCTGGCTTTTGAAGAGGACGCGCTGCTGGCGATTGCCAGGCAGGCCGTGGCCCGGAAAACCGGTGCCCGGGGGCTGCGCGCCATCATTGAAAACCTGCTGCTTGACACCATGTTTGACCTGCCCGGCGCCACTGAACCGCTCAAGTGCGTGGTGACCCGGGACACGGTGGAGGAGGGGGCGGCCCTGGTGCCGCTGCGCCAACCCAAACCAATCAAACCAACCGCCAAGACGGCAACCAAGCAAGCCCTTCCTCTGGAGAGCGACGCTTCCTAAAGGGAATTTAGCCAAGCCTCCTCCCAGTCAGATGGGGGGAGGCATTTTAAGGAGAACCATGCCCAAGAAATCTGTTTCGATATTAACCATTCCCTTTCTGCCGCTGCGGGGCACCCTGGTGTTCCCGCACATGGTGCTGCATGTGGATGTGGGCCGCGGCAAGAGCGTGGCCGCTATCAACCAGGCCATGATGGGGGACCAGCGCATCTTTTTGGTGATGCAAAAGGACCTGGAAAACGAGGAGCCGGAGCTCAAGGACCTGTACAAGGCCGGCACCATCGCCCGGGTCAAGCAGGTGCTGCACCTGCCGGGCAACAACATGCGCGTGCTGATCGAGGGCGAGGAGCGGGCGGTCATCAAGGGGATTCTGGATGACAGCGCGGTGTGGACCGCGGCGGTCCGGGTGATCCCGCCCTTTGACAAGGCTGATGACACGCTGGAGCTGCAGGCCCTCAAGCGCCTGGCCAAGGAGAGCCTGGATGGCTTTGCCGAGGCTGGCAATCGCCTGTCAGAAGAGCTGATCAAGACCTTCAAGCGCATTGAGGATCCCCATGAGCTGGTGGATGTGATCGCCGCCAACCTCATCCCTCAGGTGGAGGAGCGCTATGCCTTGCTGGCGCTGGAGAAACCGGCCGACCGGCTGGAACAGCTGTGCGTCTATCTGGCCCGGGAGGTGCGCAACGCCAACATTGACCGGGAGGTGCACCAGCGCATCCGCATGCAGGTGGACAAGTCCCAGCGGGATTATTACCTGAGGGAGCAGATAAAAGCCATTCAGGACGAGCTGGGTGAGGGCGACTTTGATGATGTGGATGAGATGCGGGAGAAGCTGAAGAACATCCCGCTCAACGAGGAAGCCCGGGAAAAAGCGGACAAGGAGCTGGAAAAGCTGGCCCGCATGATGGCCGGTAGCCCAGAGTCCACGGTGTCTGAAAACTATCTGGACTGGCTGTCGGAGCTTCCCTGGGGGAAATACACCAAGGATCTGCTGTCCTTAAAGCGCGCCCGCAGGGTTCTGGATCAGGACCACTATGGCATGGAGCCGGTGAAGGAGCGCATCATCGAATACCTGGCGGTGCTTTCCATGCGCCGGGCCAAGGACGCCAGCGTGACGCCCAAGGGGCCAATCCTTTGCTTTGTGGGGCCTCCGGGCGTGGGCAAAACCTCCATCGTCCAGGCCATTGCCCAGGCCATGGGCCGCAAGTTTGTGAAGCTGTCCCTGGGCGGCGTGCGGGATGAGGCCGAGATTTACGGGCATCGCCGCACCTATATCGGCGCCATTCCGGGCCACATTATCTCTGGCATCAAGCGGGCCGGCACCATGAACCCGGTGTTTCTGTTTGATGAGATTGACAAGATGGGCAACGACTACCGGGGTGACCCGGCAAGCGCGATGCTTGAGGTGCTTGACCCGGCGCAGAACGCTGCCTTCCGGGATCATTACCTGGATGTGCCCTTTGACCTGTCCCGGGTGCTGTTCATCACCACCGCCAACACGAGGGAATCGATCCCCGCGCCCTTGCTTGACCGCATGGAAGTGATCGAGGTGTCCAGCTATACGGAGGAGGAGAAGCTGCAGATCGCCAAGCGCCATCTCCTGCGCCAGCAGATTGCTGAAAACGGACTGGACAAGAACAGCGTCACCATGACCCAGGCGGCCATCCGCATGGCCATTGAGGGCTATACCCGGGAGGCCGGTGTGCGCACCCTCTCCCGCACCCTGGCCAAAGCCGTGCGCAAGGCGGTGGTGGAGATGCTGGAGACCGGGGAGAAGAAGCTGGCGATCACCGCTGCGAATCTGGAAAAGTATCTGGGGCCGCCCAGATTCCTGCGGGATAAGCCCGAGCAGACCCCCCTGGTGGGCGTGGTCAATGGCTTAGCCTATACCGAGGTGGGGGGTGAGATGCTCAAGGTGGAGTGTGCGGTGATGCCCGGCACGGGCAAGCTGGCCCTTACGGGGCATCTGGGTGACGTGATGAAGGAAAGCGGGCAGGCCGCCCTCTCCTGGGTGCGCGCCCATGCGGAGAAATACGGCATTGAGCAGGATTTTCACAAGCATCAGGATGTCCATATCCATGTGCCGGAGGGTGCTGTGCCCAAGGATGGGCCGTCCGCCGGTGTCACCATGACCGTGGCCCTGGTGTCTGCCTTAAGTGGGCGCAAGGCGCTGCAGGATATCGCCATGACCGGGGAGATCACCCTGGGCGGGCGTGTGCTGCCCATTGGCGGCATCAAGGAGAAGCTGCTGGCTGCCTATCGCGGCAAGATCAAGCGCCTGGCCCTGCCCCGGGAGAACCGCAAGGATGTGGCGGAGCTGCCGGAGTACATCCGGGATGCGTTTGAGATTCACTATGTGAATGACATCAATGAAGTCATCAGGCTGACCCTTGAGGAAAAGGAGTAGCCGGCGTGTTTAAGGATGCCAGGTTCATTACCAGCCTGCCGCGATACGGGGATTTCCCGGGCCGGGGGCTGCCGCAATTGGCGGTGTGCGGGCGCAGCAATGTGGGCAAAAGCAGCCTGATCAATAACCTCTGCCGGAAGCATGGCCTGGCCAAAACCAGCGGCACACCCGGAAAAACCCGGCTGATCAACGTGTTTCTGATTGACAATGCCTTCCACCTCATCGACCTGCCCGGCTATGGCTATGCCAAGGTGTCAAAGCGCGAGCAGGAGAGCTGGGGCAAGATGATGAATGACTATTTCAGCCAAGCGGAAACCCTCAGGCTGGCGCTGCACCTGGTGGACATCCGCCATGAGCCAAGCGCCCAGGACCGGGAGATGAACGCGTTTTTATACCAGACCGGGTTGCCCTTCCAGGTGGTGGCGACCAAGGCGGACAAGCTCTCCCGCGCCCAGCGGCAGCGGCACCTGATGCCCATCGCCCGGGCGCTGGCGGTGCAGCCCTGGGAGATCATCGCCTATTCCTCCCAGACCGGGGAGGGCCGTGAGGCGTTGATCCAGGCGATTGAGAAGCGGCTGGATTCTTAGACAAAAACCCCATAATTGTAAAGAGTTGTCCTTGATGGTATAATTCCTGTAAATGGATGAGCGGAGGTAGATGGGATGATTCATGTTGATATCATAAAGCCCAACGTGAAAGATTTGAGGCCCTTCGTCCAGCTGCCCTTTGATATTTACAAGGATGACCCCAACTGGGTGCCGCCACTGCGCCATGAGCTGATGCGCACGCTGACCGGGAAGGACAATGAGTTTTTCGCCCAGGGCATTCAGCGTTTTTTCCTGGCCTATGACAATGAGCGCCCGGTGGCCCGTGTGCTGGCGGGCATTGCCCTCAGGCAGCATGGGCCCTCAGGCGATCCGCTGGGCTACATCAGCCTGTTTGACTCCTATGACGATTTTGAATATGCCCGGGCGGTGCTGGATGCGGCCATGGGCTTTTTGCGTGATCACGGGGTAAAGGAGGTGGCAGGCCCCCTGCCGCCGCGTTTTGACCTGCTCTCAGCCGGCGTTCTGGTGCAGGGCTTTGAGGGCCCCCCGGTGCTGGAGAGCCCCTACAACCAGCCCTACCTGCCCCAGATGCTGGAGCGGTATGGCTTTACAAAAGCGCGGGATTATCTGGCCTATGACATCCCCATCGAGGAGATCCCGGTGGAGCGCATCATGGACATGGGGGACCGCATCCGCAAGCGCTTTGGCTTTGTGATTGAGCATGTGGACTTTGCCCGGGGCAACCTGGCCCGGGTGGCCCAGGATATCTCCACCGTCATCTGCGAGGCGATGCCTGAGGAGACCGGTGTGATGTTGCCCACGCCCGATGACCTGCTGTACCTGTTCAAGCGCATCCGGCCCTACCTCAGGCGGGAGACCGCGGTGCTGGCCTACGCGGGCGAGCGCCCCATCGGCTGTGTGATCGGCTTTCTGGATTCATCCCCCGCGCTGATCGGCACAGATGGCAGGCGGACACCCTGGAACTGGTTGAGGCGGGTCATCAAGACCGGGCGCACCGCCACCTCCAGATGCCCGATGCAGTTTGTGGTGCCGGACTATCAGAACATGGCGGTGAACGCCCTGATGCTGGCGGAGGCGGTCAAAGGGGCTAAGCAGCTGGGCATCCGGCGCGTGGAAGGTTCACCGGTGGATGAAACCCACCAGGTATCCGTCAACAACACCCGCATGGCCGGCGGCCGCCACCACCGCACCTACCGGCTGTACAAGATGTCTCTGGCTGTTAAAGGCAAGGAATAGGAGGCGTTCAGACGCTCCCAAGAAAGGGTTGAAAAATAGGGCTTGACAGAACACGGGTCATGACTTATAATTATTTTTGCGTCGCAAGGCGTATGTCGCGGGGTAGAGCAGTTCGGTAGCTCGTCGGGCTCATAACCCG
>DHQX01000026.1:16936-34352 GCA_002411105.1 Christensenella sp. UBA5327
GGTAGCTCGTCGGGCTCATAACCCGGAGGTCGAGGGTTCAAGTCCCTCCCCCGCAACCATTTTTTTGGCGGCGTAGCTCAGTTGGCTAGAGCATTCGGTTCATACCCGGAGTGTCGTTGGTTCGAGTCCGACCGCCGCTACCATGCACATCCGAAGCCTCAAGGCTTCTTTTTTATTGGGCTTGGCGCCGTAAAAGCCCCCGCCCCAGCGGTGGGCCCGCCCGTTTGTTGGGCATGAAAAAGCCTGTGCGCAGCGGCACAGGCTTTGTTTGGATAGGAGAAAGGTTACTCGTAACGCACGGTGGTGGAGCGGTCAGTGGTGATGTTGATCCAGGTTTTGCCGCGCTGGAGCTGGATTTCCTGGCCGTCCTGATCATAGAAGATGGTTCTGGATTCCAGGTCCTTGCGCACCCAGTAGCCGGCGATGTGCTTGCCGCCGGTGAAGATGTCCGCGTTGCCCTCGCCCACTTCCTTGAGGATGGGGGCATTGGCGGCGCCGTTAAACCGGAGGTCGGTCCACTGGACGATGACATTGCTGAAGGTGAGGGAGGCATTGGGGTCTGCCGCGTTCATATCCACAAAGGGCTGCTTATTGCGCAGGCGGGTATAGAGGTTTGTGGCGGCATCATAGGTGTAGGAGGAGTTGGTATAGCTGCTCTCATTCCCGCCGCCATAAAGCAGCCGGATGGAGGTGGCGGGGTCACCCGCTTCGGGCAGCGCATCGGTGAACAGGAAGGGGCGCTGGGGGAAATCATAATCTGTGATGGTGGCAGCGGCTTTTTGCAGGTTGATGCTGTGGTTGTGCGGCCCATAATGGTGGCTGACATCGCCCATGTGCAGACGGTTCATCAGCAAGGGGGCGGACTTTTTCCGCAGGCCGAGCTCGCGGATAACATCATTGACGTTGGTGCCCGCTTTGGTCTGAACGCCCACAAAGGCCCAGCCGGCGTCCCACTCCTCCCGCATCTCCGCGTGTAGCACCCGGCCTGAGCGGACAGGGCCTGCAGAGGTGGGGTGATTGTAGCCAAACAGCGCCATCAGGCGGGTCAGGCTCAGGCCATGGATGGGCATTTCGTAGATGATGTCCGCCTCACCGATGCCCCACTGCGGCCAGGCACCTGATACGTTATCGATGTTGACCAGGATGGGGATATAGGGCAGGTCCGTGGGCAGGCCCGTGGTCATGCTCTCCCCGGGGATGGCCGGGTTGTTGGGCAGGTCACGCTGGGGGTTGATGCCGCGGTTGGCGTTGGGATCAATGGTGATCTCAGCCATCGCGAAGATGGGCAGCAGCAATGCCAGTGCCAGAATCAGTACGAGAATTCTCTTCATGGGTCCTCCTTAGATGGGTTTGGGTCGTGTCATGGTAAGCCCAGGTCAGGGCATGATGCCTTCATAAATGAAGTGGTGCAGCTTTTCTTTGGTCTTTTCCTGGTCGAAGATGACCACGCTCATCACCCCGCCGATCATCTCATTGTGCCAGTCTCCCGTGATGGGGAAGCCGACCATTTCCATCTCGATTTTGTTTCTAAGCACGGGCGGCACCAGCTGCAGCAGCTCGCTGATGGTCATATTGGTGCTCAGATACTTCAGCGACTCAGTCAGCGCGGTCATGATCTGGTTCAAGTCGCTGCTGCTGAGAAGCTGCTTGAGCATGGCGTCCAGCAGCTTGCGCTGGCGGGTGTTGCGGCCGAAGTTGTTATCCAGCTCCCGGATGCGCACATAGGCAAGGGCCTGTTCGCCGTTTAAAAGCTGCGGCTCTGTGGTCAGTGCGGCGCCCGCAATGCGGGCCTCAGCCAGGCTCAGGCTCATGGTCACGCCGCCCAGATAGTCAATGATGCTTTTGAAGCCCTGGAAGTTCACAGAGAAATAATCCTTGATGTTCAGCCCCAGCGTTTCATTCACCACTTTGATGGCGTAAAGCGGGCCTCCAAAGGCATTGGCGGTGTTGATGCGATTGGGGATCTTCAGGTGGGGGAGATTGACATACATGTCCCTGACGAGGGAGGACAGGCGCATTTCGCCGGTCGTCTTGTTGATCGACAGCACCATCATGGTGTCCGTGCGCCCGTAGTTGAGCACCTTGCCGCCGGTATCTGTCCCCAGCAGCAAAACATTGAACCAGGCCGGGTCAAGGCCTGATGTCACCGACAGATCATCAGGCGACACCTGCACCCTGAACTCTTCTCCGATCGTCAGCTCAGAGTTGTCATCTATCAGCGCGGCATTGAGCGCATCCAATTGCTCCTGAGTGAACTCAGGCTCACTGGCCAGCCCTCCCATGGACAGGGAGACCAGGGTGATGACAACCAGGGCGAGGGACAGTAACTTTTTCATTTGCTTCTTATTCCTTCCACACTTATATGGGAATGCCCAGAGGCTCCAGGATGATCTCGGGCAATTCACTGCTTCTGATGCCGGCGGCTTTGAACTCAGCGGTGAAAGAGGCCCTGGCATTGACCTCAAGCGCACTGCGGTAGCTGGGCACGATGCGCATCATCAGCTCCTTTAAGAGTTCGTCATCCGCCTTCATATCCAGCGCCTGACGAAGTGCCCGCAGCATCCGGTCCACCTCCTCCCGGGGCGGCGGGGGCAAACGCTCAATAAAGATGCGCGCGTCCTCGGTCTTCCGGCAGGTTTCGGTTTTGACCAGCAATTCCTCATAGAGCTTTTCGCCGGGCCTTAAGCCAATTTCCTTGATAAGGATGTCCTTGTCCGGCTCAAAACCTGACAGGGAGATCAGCTTTTTCGCCAGGTCCAGGATTTTGATGGGCTTGCCCATGTCCAGCACATAGATATCCGAGCGCCCTGCCCGGGTGCCTGTGCGCAACACCAGCTGGGAGGCCTCGGGAATGGTCATGAAATAGCGGATGACGCGCTTGTCGGTGATGGTCACCGGCCCGCCCTCTGCAATCTGCCGCCTGAACAGGGGCACCACGGAGCCGTTGGACCCCAGGACATTGCCAAAGCGCACGGCCACAAAGTCCGTCGGGCTGTCCTGGCGGCTTTGGATGATCATCTCACACAGCCGCTTGGTCGCCCCCATGATGTTGGTGGGGTTCACGGCCTTGTCGGTGGAGATCATCACAAAGCGGTCGGCCTCGTTCTTCTCGGCTGCCAGCGCCGTGTTATAGGTGCCAAAGACGTTGTTGAGGATGGCCTCATCACAGTTGTTTTCCATCAGGGGCACATGTTTATGGGCGGCCGCGTGGAACACCACCTGGGGGCGCTTTGACTCAAAAACCTTCATCAGGCGGTTCAGGTCGCAGACATTGGCGATGATCGTGCTGCTGTTGAGGCTGGTGCCGTAACGGCGCTTCAGGTCCTGCTCCAGATCATAGACGCCGTTTTCGTATACATCCAGCAGCACAAGCTCTGCCGGCTCGCACCGCGCCAGCTGCCTGCAGATCTCGCTGCCGATGGAGCCGCCAGCCCCGGTCACCAGAATCCGCTTCCCGCGGTAATAGGCTTTGGTGTTGGGATCATCCAGCATCACCGAATCCCGGAACAGCAGGTCCTCGATGTTGATATCCCGGATCAGGCGTTTTTCCTGTTTCTGCTCGGCGTGCAGCCTGTCCACCGGATAGTCATAGATCATCACCTTGCAGCCAGTGTTCATATACTGGTCAAACACCTGCTCGCGCTTTAACATGTCCACGCCCGGCAGGGCGATGATGATCTCCTGGATGGGCAGTTTGGCGATATCCTGAATCACCTCATGATCCGGGCCGATCACCGGCACCCCCTCTATCCGGGTACCGATCTTGCGCTGGTCATTGTCAATGAAGAAGATGGGCTGATAGCGGGAGTTGCGGTTCATCAGAAGCTCGCTGGCCAGCAGCACGCCCATCTCGCCGGCGCCCACAATGGCCACATTGATCTTGTTTTTCTGGGGGGCTGGCAGGCGGTTGTTGGTAAAACGCAGAATGTCCGGGCGGCGCCTGACAAACTGGTAGATAAAACGGGAGCTGAGGGTGGTCAGAAGCCCCACGCTCACCGCCGCCACGGCATACTGGAAAGGCAGATGAACCGGGAAAATCACCCGGTCAACCGCAAAATACAGGATGCCGCCAATAAAATCTGCCAGCACGATGCGCAGGTATACATCAGAGGTCGCATAGCGCCACATCTGCAGATATACGCGAAAAAACAGCCGGCTTACCAGCACGCTGACCAGCATGATCAAATAAATGACGGCAAGATCCCCGATCTGAGCCGCAGGGCTGAAGCCGTGGAAACGGTATAAGAAGAACCAATAGGATATGGTCAGACAAACGATGTCAATCAAAAGCAAAAGCACCAGACGGGACTTGCCTTTAAAAAAATTATCTTTTGCGCTCACCGTTAAAACCTCCCGCCGCGTATCCCAAGCGTGGTCAGATCTTCAGGAAGAGCCTCGTTGCGTTTAAATTGCTTCACTTCCCTGACAACGATTTGGGTAAGCATATGGAGTATCTCAGCATTTGCCATCGCTTCGTTCTTTCTTTCCTCATCGCCGCAGGAAACATGAATAACCTGTGACAGCCAGAATTATATCAATCAAGCATAGGGCTGTCAAACCTTTAGGCCGGTTTTACGAGTTCATTCATATTCAAATAGTTCCCTGATCAAGGGAATCAAAGCTTCATAGGGCATGGCGAATACATCCTGCGCAGAGAACATTTGAGCTGGCGCGTCCTGCAAGGGAAGGTTTTCCGGCTCGCCCAGATAGAAGATGCCATCCATGCGCAGGAAAACCAGTGCGATTTCAGCGTTTTTCAGGGTTTTGGGGATGCTGATGGGCTTGTTCAGCTTCAGCCCCTGGCGGGTGCTCTGGAGTCTTGCGCTGGTGATGGCTTGTCCGGGAATGAAAACCTGCAAGCGCTCTTTGAGAATCTCTGTTTTTTTGCTGGACAGCGTGTAGGCGACATTCAGATGCCCTTGTTCCACCGCGATCCTCACCTCGCCCACCTGATGGGTGCCGCCGGCGATGAGTGGCAGGCGATAGGTGCCGTCCCTGCCAAGGGGGATGGGCAGCGCGGTCAGGTGCCCTTGGGCGACTTCGGGCCACACTTCCCGAAGCGGGATGCCGCCCACGCAAAAATCAACGGCAAAATGATGCTTCCCAGGATAATAGCTGCGCCGCTGCATCTCAGCACCGCATTTTTTGCAGGCTTTCACCTGGATGCCAGGCTTTTCCAGGGCTGCTTTGCTCAGCACCTGCCATTTGCCGGCTGTGTGTTTGCGCAGGGGCAGCTCCTGGCGTTCCCGGTAGTCGCAGTGCTTGCAATTCCGCTCCCGCAGGCCTGCCTGGACGCAGGTGGCTGTGCGGATGGTCTCCCATCGGTGGTAGGCGTGGTTCCGGGGCTTTAAGGCCTCCTTGTTCAGATGACCACAGCTGGTACATGCCCTCTGGCGAACCCCTTCTTCAGAACAGTCAGACCGGGGCTGGTTTTCCCAGGGGCCAAAGCGGTGCTTGGCAAAGGGCAGCTCTTCCACCTGGCTCAGCCCACAGCGTTTGCAGCTGCGCCCGCGCTTTCCTGCCTCATGGCAGGAGGAAGCGCGGGACACCTCCCAGGCGGAAAAGCGATGAGCTGTGGCGGCAACCTGCCGCGTTTCCCTTTGGCCGCAGGCTTTGCAGGCACGATGCTCAGTTCCAGGCAGGCCGCAGCTTGCGGCCTCCCCGGCCTCCCATCTGCCCATCACATGGTTTCCCGGCGCGGATGCCTCTTGTTCCTCCATGCCACAGCTTTTGCAAGCGCGAACACGCAGCCCTGCCTGCGTGCAATCCGCTCTGGGCTGGTTCACCCAGGGGCCCGGATCGTGCTTTTTCAGTGGAAGCGCCTCTGCCTGGCTCAGCCCGCAGCGCTTGCAGGCGCGCAGGCGTTCACCCGCCTCATGGCAGGTGGAGGGCTGCTGCATTTCCCACTTGCCGTAAACATGCTGCCCTGGCGGTGTGGCTTCCTCCTCCTGCGCATCGCAGGCTGTACAAATGCGCACCCGGGTTCCTCCGCGCACGCAGTCAGGCGATTTGCCGGCACGCCAGGAGCCAAATGTGTGTTTGAGCGTGGCAACAGCGCGGCTTTTCTCGGCGCCGCAGAGGTAACAGGTGGATGTTTCAAGCCCCTCGGCACTGCAGCTGGCCGCTTTGCTTTCCTGCCAGGCCACAAAGACATGGGGCAGCCGGGGCGCGATCCGGGCTTGGACATGCTGGCAGTGCGCGCAGGTTCGCACCTCCCGGCCATCCCGCCCGCACACCGGCGTCACCTCCACGGTCCACTTGCCATAGGCATGTTCACGTGCGTCAAGAACCGTTTCCCGGGTGTCCTGGCAATTTTTGCAGATTTCTGTATGCTTCCCCGGCTTTTCACAGCCCGGGGCTGCATAATCAACCGTTTCATAGTCGTGGCGCAAAGCCGGGAATACCTCCCGGTCTTCCAGTCCGCAGAGGCTGCAGACGCGCTTTCTGCCGCCGTCCAGCCCGCAGCTTGCCTGCCCCGTGGTCAGCCAGCTGCCATAGGCATGGCTCCCCTTCTGCGTGGCCAGCTGCCTGGTGGTGCCGCAGTCAAAGCAGGTATAGGTGATCTCACCATCCTGTATGCAGGTGGGTTTGACGGTCAATACGCCATGATCAAAGCGGTGGTCTGGCTTGTCCGCTGGCTTTTGCTGTGTGACGGAGCAGTGAGCACAGCTGCGCTCCATCACGCCTGCTTGATTGCATGCGGATAGCACCGTGGTATGCCACTCGCCATAGGCATGCTGGCCTGCGCCAGTGACCCTCTCATCCACATGGCCGCAGTCCCGGCACTCCCGGGTGTGCACCCCGCCGGTTTCGCAGCTAAACCCGGTTTCAGCCATCCAATCGCCATACTCATGGGGCTTTTCTTCATTGATTACATCATAAAACGCGCCACAATCCAAACAGGTATAGCGCTCTTTGTTTGCTTCCCCGCATTTGCCTGCCGGGATCAGCACGGGCTTGCCATAGGGATGGGGCAAGACATCAACGGGCTTTCGCTCTTGGAACTGACAGCTTTCACAGGTCCGCACCTTGATGCCCTCTTCTGTGCAGCTGGCGGGTGACACCACATGCCACTTCTCCGGAAAAATGTGCCCGGGCGCAATGACCTTCTCCTCTGTCTTATCGCAGGTGGCGCACTGTCTCACGCAGACCCCTCCAGTGCCGCAGGGGACTTTGGGCCAGTCAACGCCTACGAAGTGATCCAGCATCGGCAGGGTGGTTTCCCTTGTCTCATCGCAGTTCTCATTATTGCACTTTTGATAATACAATCCCTGCTGACGGCAGGTTTGATCCTGTCGCCAGATCAGCGGGTATCCGAAATGATGCCCCAGCGCCGGACTCTCCCGCCGCTGCGTTTTGCCGCAGGCATCCCGCGTGCAGCGGTGTATGGAAACCCCCTTTTCACTGCATGTTGCAGGGGTTTCAACCAGCCAGACCCTGTATACATGATCAAGCGGCTCCTGGGTGGTCTCCTGTTCCTGATAGACGCACACCAGGCACCGGCGCGATCTTGTCCCGGGCTGCTCACAGGTGGCGGCGGCGTCTTGCCAGGGGCTCATGTTGTGGGCAGCCAGGGCTTCAACAACCTGGATCTCCTGGTACCCACAGCCTCCGCGCGCGCAGGCCCACACTGCCTCGCGGTCCTGGGTGCAAAAGCCCTGCCCCTCCTGAATCATGATGAGGTTATGGCCCAGGGGATCAATGGACCGCGTCTGCCGATTCCCGCAGTGAATGCAGAGCCACTCCGCCTGGCCTTTGTTCATGCAGTCTGGTGGCGTGATTTCCGTCCACTTGCCTTCATGCTCCAGTGCGGTGATCACCCGCGTTTCAAGCACCCCATCACAATCCTCGCAGCGCTTCTCCTCAAGGCCTGGCTGCCCGCAGGCTGGCGCTGTCTTTACCTGCCAGGACGCTGCCGGTGTGTGCTGGTCGGTGAGCGGGAGCTCCTCGCGTGCCAGGTGCTGGCCGCAGTCCAGGCAGTTTTTTACCTGGAGCCCCACATTAGCACAGTTAGACTGTCGGACGATTGTCCATTTCTCAGGCGCCCTGTGTTCTCCTCTGGCCTTGATGGTTCCTGTCTCCAGCGCTGCTTCGCATACTGCGCATTTCAGCACCGATGCGCCATCCTCCGTGCAGGTGGCTGCCCGCACCGTGGTCCATTCCGCCTCAGGAGCATGGGGGCCCAATTCAGCGCTGTCCCGTATTTGCTCATCCCCGCAATCACAGCGCCACAGTTCACGCCCCTTGTTGAGGCAGGTCGCTTCTTCTGCCGTAGACACAAAGACATAATCATGTTCGTGGGAAGCAACCAGCCGCATGGTGATGGCTTTGGAGAATGGGGATTCACTTTCCCCGTTATGGTATTTAACCTGAATGTTGGATAAAGTGACAGTGGGATTGTGGGAAAGCCCCGGGTCGAAAACAAATGAAATTGAGCCCCGGGGAAAGCTCATGCTGAACTGATTGCCGCCGAGATGGTCTATTCTTCCGGCTCCTGCGTATGTTAAGCCACCCGGCACATCCATCGTCCAGGTCGCTTCCGCGGCCCTTTGCAAGTCCAATGTAAAGCTGATGGCGCATGAGTTGTTTGTGTAATCAACATCCGGAGATTGGTTGCATCGCAGCGCGCTGCTGGCTGCGGCCGATCCTGTCAGAAAAATGAATATAAATAAAACCGAAGCCGCGCAGAATATCCCTCTCGCCA
Source organism: Christensenella sp. UBA5327 (assembly GCA_002411105.1). Taxonomy (GTDB): domain Bacteria; phylum Bacillota; class Clostridia; order Christensenellales; family Aristaeellaceae; genus UBA6115. The sequence continues at coordinate 25,641 of DHQX01000026.1, forward strand.
CATGTTTTTTCATGCCATGTCTCCATTTACTGCTATGTTCGTTTTTATACGAAATGAATTATAACATGCAAAACCGGCGGCCACAAGGCCGCCGGGATAAAATCCTTGTAAAGATGAATGCACCGGGGTTATTCCCTCAGCATCCCCTGATTTTTGAGCCATGCGGCTGTATCTGCCATGGTCTGCTGAAAGGGCCGTGGGCTGAAGCCGAAGTCGCGCCGGGCTTTGCCGGAGGAAAAGCTGCTGTTGACATTGATGGTATACAGGGAGTAGCGACTAAAAACCGGCTTTCTTTTCTTGATTTTATAATACAGCGTGAAAAAGGGCAGCGCCAGCCTGGCCAGCCACAGCGGGGCCACCAGCCTGATGGGTTTGCGCCCCATCATCCGGGCGAAACTCTCAAGGATCTCTTTGATGGAGATGTATTCCCCGGCCAGCACATAGTCCTCTCCTGCCAGGTCCTGGCGGGAGATGGTGATGGCCGCCGCAGCCACATCCCGCACATCCACAAAGTTGTAGCCGCCCTTGACAGCCATGGGGATGCGGCCCGCAGCATAGTCGATATACAGCTGGGTGAAGTTGCCTTTGGCATAGTCCCCGGGGCCGCTCATGCCGGCGGGATAGAGGACATTCAGCTCAAGATGTTTTTCCTTCCGCATCCCAAGGAGTGCCGCGACAGTTTCCGCCTTGGTCTTGGCATAATCTCCGTGGACTAGGGCCGGGTCAAGCCGCTCCGGCTCAGCCATTACCTGGCCCGCCGGCGCCTCTGTGATGGCGTGGACAGAGGCTACATACAGCATCCTCTTTACCTGTGGGTGGAGGCAGCGCCTGGCCACCGCCAAGGCACCCTCCACATTCACCCGGTGAACCAGGGGAACTGGCGTGATGCTCATGGTGATGATGCTGGCACAATGGAACACATAAGCCTCGTCACCAGGGTCAAGCATAAAAAAACGGTCCAGGTCAGCTTCATCGGTGATATCACCGGAAACCAGCTCCAAGCCCTCTGGCAGGTGCTGCACCAACGGATCGCCAGGCAGCACCAGCCCCCGCACCCGCTCGCCAGTGGCTAGCAGCTGGGAAACGATGTGGCTGCCCAGAAAACCGGCTGCACCGGTCACTAGGTTAATTCGCGCCATGGAATGATCACTTCCTTCCAACCCAACAACGCAATTGACAGATATTTAAGTGTATTCTATAATGCTGCATACTATTGTGCAATCATCAGATGCACTTGAATTGATAAAAAACAAACGCCTTGGAGGTAAAAGGGATGACAAAAAACACTCTGACCAAAACTGATCAGCGCAAGGAAAACCGGCGTGTTCGCTACACCCGGATGGCCCTGCGGGAGAGTCTGCTGTCCCTGCTGCAGGAATATCCCTTGAACAAGATCACTGTGTCGCGCATCTGCGAGCAGGCGGATGTCAACCGCAGCACCTTTTACCTTTACTACAAGGATGCCTATGATCTGCTGGATCAAATAGAAACCGGGCTGTATGAGCAGATCTCCCAAGCGGTGGAAGGAGCGTCCCAGGTTCTTCCCAGCGAGGAGATGCTCCAGCGCATCTACGAAATCATCTATAAAAACCGGGACATCTGCCGCGTCATTTTTGGCGAGTTTGGCGACAAGACCTTCCTCAGGAAGGTGGGCAACATCCACCGGGATCACATGCTGCGCGAATGGCGCCGCCTGGCCAAAAATATGGATGAGACCACCCTAGGCTACCTGCATACCTTCGCTGCTTTTACCAACATCGGCATCATGGAGCGCTGGATTACCAGCGATTTCCACGAAACCCCGGCCCAACTGGCCAGCCTGGTGAGCAAGCTGCTCAACAACGGCATCTCGCCCTTTTTCAACAGGCGGTAAAATTCTCCTGATCAGACCACGGTATGATAAATAATCTGGGGCCTTGGAAAAGCAACAAATCCGCTGAACGATGAAAACAGCGGATTTGTTGAAGTGTTTTATTCAGGCTTTCAGCGGCACCTGCTTAAATGCCTCAATGAAATCGATGATGTAGTCGGCCGTTGCAGCCAGCATTTCCTTGCCCCAGGCTTCGCTGGCAGTCTGGGGATGATCTGGGCCAATCCAGCCATTATCGGTGATGGAAGTCACCATGCGCGGGATAACCACGCTAACCCCCTTATAATCCACAGTGTTAAAACCAGTTGCGCGGATAAGGGGAGAAACATCTTTAAGCACCATAGGGCCTTCCATCTCACGCGCATCCACTAGGGCGGGGTCTATTCCCATAATCGCTGCAGTTTCTTCTCCGCCGCCATGGCCACCCTTCCACTGGGGGTTTAAGTCCCAGGCCATCAACCACCAATTGAGTTCAGCCAGCAAGGCACCCCGCCGGTGCAGTTCCAGGCCTACCTGCTCAATGGTGCGGCAGTTGCCGCCATGCCCATTGAGGATAATAAAGCGCCTGGCACCATGACGATACAGCTCGCTTGTGATCTGTTTAAGCAGCTGGTACAGCAGCGCTGTTCCCAGGTTGATGGTGCCCGGAAAATCTGACAAAGAGTCGCATGCCCCGTAGGCAACAGGAGGGGCGATCAGCACATCGGTGCGCTCCTCCATCAGGCCGATCAGATGCTCCGGAATCAGTGTGTCTGTGCCCAGCGGCAGATGCCGCCCATGGCATTCAATAGAGCCTACGGGCAACAGGACAGTATCATGATGCTTGAAATAAGCTTCAGCAGCAGGCCAGGTAATGTCGCTCAAACGCATGGATGGTCCTCCTATTCCAGTTGAATTCCCAAATCAATATGGGGCATGAAAGAGCCCCGGGGCGCTGGGCGGCAACGCACCAAATCCCCAGGGCAGAATTACTGTTGAAGGGTCAGCTCATTGACCGCGCTTACTCAACCACCACATTCTCAAGCTTGTGATAGCCAGCCGGATCCATCACGAATCCTGACAAGCCTTTGCTGGCAGCGGCGTTGAGGGTGCTGTAGAATAAAGGTGCGTTGGGGCTTTCATCCTGAAGGATGTCTTCCAGTGCAGCATAAGCGGCCTTTCGCACAGCCTCATCGGTGCTGCTGCGGGCCTCTTCCAGCAGTTTGTCCACCTCGGGCATTGCGATGAAGCTGCGGTTTCCCGGCGCTCCCTTCTGGGAGGAGTGGGTGAGGGGATAGTAGGTGTAGTCGGCATCTGCGGTGGAGGTGGTCCAGCCAAAGTAAGCCATGTCGTGTTCGCCCTTGGAGGTGCGCTCGATGAAACTGCCAAACTCCATCACATCAATGGAGGCATCGATGCCCACATCCATGAGCATTCCCTGAATGGCCTGGCAGACCTCCACCCGGATCTGGTTGTCATTCACCCAGAGCTTGCAGGTAAAGCCATTCTCATAACCGGCCTCTTTCAGCAGCTCCTTGGCCTTTTCAACGTCGTAGGGGTAGGGCTCATCCCCGGCATAGCCAAACACATCAGGTGCGATCAAGTCGCCTGCAGGCTGCCCTGCTCCATACATGATGGCATCGATGATGGTGGGCGCATCAATCGCATAGCGGATAGCCTGGCGCACCAGCTTGTTGTCAAAAGGCGCTTTTGTGGTGTTCATGGAGATGTACCAGCAGGAGAGACCAGGAACTTCAAAGAATTGAAGCTTGTCATTACCCTTGACCCTGGCCACATCATTGGCGAGGATATCGGTGGACAGATCGATCTCCCCGGTCTCAAGCGCGATGGTGCGCTGCGCAGCTTCCGGCACCACTTTCATGGTCACAAACTTGGTTTTGGGGGCGCCGGCGTAGTAGGCATCAAAAGCTACCATTTTCACGGAATCGCCCTGCTTCCACTCAAGGAATTTATAAGGGCCGCTGCCTACTGGGTTGAGGCGGAAAAACTCCTCATCCTTTTCTACATACGCCTTGGGCACAATGGCGGAAGAGGGGTGGGCCAGGTTACGAAGCGCCGCAGCATAGGGTTTCGCGGTGCGGACGATGACAGTATACTCATCCACTAGCTCTACTTCGGAGATGAAGTTGACAATATATGCCACTGCCGTGGAGGCGATGGCGCGATCCAGGGAGAATTTCACATCTTCCGCTGTCAGCTTGCTGCCGTCATGGAAGGTGATGTCCTTGCGGAGGTTGAACTGAATCTCAGTGTCGCTTAGGAACTCCCAGGATTCGGCAATCTGCCCCTCCACTTCACCGCCTTCAGTTGTCATCAGGGTATCAAAAAACTGGTTGGTGACCATAATCGCGGGCGTTTCCTTCCCGATATGGGGGTCCATGCTGGTCACATCGGCACCTTGGGCAAAAACCAGGGTGTCTTTGGCAGCATGAGCGGGCACGAGCATGGATAACACCATCATGATGCCCATTGCAATCACCAGAAGCTTCTTCATTTCGGGTCCTCCTTTAATTTTGGTTGCAAAGGGCATTAGCCCCTTACTGCATGGTGCTGTGCGCCAGCACTCCCAAAGAGGGTGCAGGCCACATAGTGGTTATCCTCCACCTCAATGAGGGGGAGATTAGCCTTGAGACATGCCGTTGTCACCTGGGGGCAGCGTTTGGCGAAGCGGCAGCCTGGCTCGGGGTTGATGGGAGAGGTCACCTCACCCTTGAGCAGCACCCGCTCCTGCTTATAATCCGGATCAGGAATGGGGATAGCTGAGAGCAAGGCTTGCGTATAGGGGTGAAGAGGGTTCTCAAAGATGCGTTCCGCTGGCGCCTTTTCCACCACCTGCCCCAGGTACATCACCATGATGTCATCAGAAATATGCTTGACCACGGACAGATCGTGGGTGATAAACAGATAGGTTAACCCCAGTTGCTGTTGTAGTTCTTGCATGAGGTTGAGAATCTGAGCCTGTATGGAGACATCCAGCGCGCTGACTGGCTCATCGCACACCAGAAACCGGGGGTTGAGCACCAAGGCCCTGGCCACTCCGATGCGTTGGCGGCGTCCGCCGTCCAATTCATGGGGATATGAGTTAATCAGCCGTTCTGCCAGCCCCACCTGGTCCATCATTTCTCTGACAGCCCGGGTCAGCCCGGTTCTATCTTTTTTAGAGAATACGCCCTGTATGAGCAGAGGCTCTGCAATGGTTTCAAACACCGACATGCGTGGGTTCAACGAAGCAAATGGATCTTGAAAGATGATCTGCATCCGGCAGCGCAGCTGCTTTAACCGCGCTGCGTCATAGGACAGGATATTCTCGCCTTCAAACCATACTTCCCCGGCGGTGGGTTCCTGCAGCCGCAAAATGGCGCGGCCCAGGGTGGATTTGCCGCAGCCGGATTCCCCAACCACACCCAGCGTTTTCTGAGGATCCAGGGAAAAACTGACATCTTCCACCGCATGCAGGAAACCGCTGGGGGTGTTGAAGTACTTTTTAAGCCCGGAAACCCGGATCAACGGCTCACTCATCCTACGCCTCCTTTCCCGGCCAGCACACAGCGCACCCAGTGTCCGCCGCCAACATCCACAAATGGCGGCATCTGATCACGGCATTCAGGCTTGGTATGCTGGCAGCGGTCAGAGAACTTGCAGCCTGAGGGCAGGTTGGTGGGGTCAGGCATCAGGCCTTTGATCGGCTCAAGACGCTGCGCTTTGCTTGCCAAACTGGGAATCGACTTGAACAGGCCTTCTGTATACGGGTGCTGATGAGCCTTGAAGATATCGCGCAGGCTGCCATGCTCAATGATCTCCCCTGCATACAGGATGGCCACATCGTCACAGTTCTGCGCCACCACCCCCAGGTCATGGGTGATGAGGATGATGGAGGTGTCGAGCTTTTGTTTCAGCTCTCGGATCATGTCAAGCACCTGCGCCTGAATGGTCACATCCAGCGCTGTGGTGGGCTCATCGGCGATCAGCAGCTTGGGATTGCAGGCCAGCGCAATCGCGATGATCACGCGCTGCTTCATGCCGCCAGAAAACTGGTGTGGGTATTCCACCGCGCGCTCCGCTGGAATTCCAACCATCTCCAGCATTTCTCCGGCTTTGGCGCGGGCTTCAGATTTTTTCATCTCGGGGTTGTGGCTCCGGATGACTTCCATGATCTGCTCTCCCACAAACATCACCGGATTAAGGGAGGTCATGGGATCCTGGAAGATCATGGAGATCTGTTGGCCGCGCACCGAGCGCATATGCTGCTTTGAGAAAGTCAGCAGATCCTGCCCGTCAAAGAACACACTCCCGGAAGCAATCACGCCGGGCGGCGTGGGAATAAGCTGCATAATAGCCTTGGCCAGGGTGGTTTTCCCGGCGCCGGTCTCGCCTACCACGCCCAGGATACGACCTTGCTGCAGGCTTAAACTGACGGAATTGAGCGCCTGAACAACGCCGTCATCGGTTTCATAGCGAACCACCAGGTCCTTCACTTCCAGCAACACGTTGTTTTTCATATGTCAGCTCTTCAATTTCGGGTCAAGCGCGTCCCGGAGGCCATCGCCGACCAGGTTGAGCGCTAGGATTGTCAGCATGATGCCTAGCCCGGGTATGACCGTGATATGCCAGGCATCCCGGATATAGGTGCGGGCGTTGGAAAGCATGGAGCCCCATTCCGGGGTAGGTGGCTGTATGCCCAGGCCCAGAAAAGAAAGACCGGCGATGGACAACAGCGCCCCGGCCACCCCCAGGGTACTCTGCACAATCAGGGGAGCCATGGCGTTGGGCAGAATATATTTGGTGATGATGCGGAAGTCATCAGCGCCCACCGCACGGGCGGCTTCGATATATTCCTGCTCTTTGACCGTCAGCACCGAAGCCCTCAGGGTGCGGGCAAAGGTGGGGATATAAGCGATGCCTATGGCAACCAGCACATTCACCAGCCCTGGTCCCAGCGCCGCCACGATGGCTGTGGCCAGCAGCATGGAGGGGATGGCCAGCAGAATGTCCATAAAGCGCATCAACACATTGTCCAACTTGGCGTAATAACCGGAGATGGCCCCAATGAACCCGCCCACCAGCGTGGAAAACACGATGGCGAGGATGCCCATAAACAGGGAATATCGCACGCCCCAGATCATGCGAAGCAGAACATCCCGGCCAAACTCATCCTGGCCAAACAGATGCGCGGCACTGGGCGCGTCCAGCTTCCCGCGGAGGTTTTGCTTGATGACATATTGCCGGTAAAATGAGTTGCCCGTGGTCAGATCAATGACGATGGTGGAAATTGCAATCAAGGATAGCAACAGGATAAACAATGCGCTGATAACTGCCAGCTTGTTCTTTTTGAACCGCCGCCAGGCATCCTGCCAGAGTGAGCGTTGCTTGCGTGTCTGCGTTTGGGGGAGATGATTCATATGCATTTTCATGGGCAACGCCTCCTTACTTCCTCTGAAACTGAGATTTGATGCGGGGATCCACAAAGGCATAAATGATATCAACCAGCAGGTTTACCACAGAGAACATCACGGCCAGAAACACCACCGAGCCCAGCACCAAGGGGATGTCCTTGGATTTGATGGAGTCCACCATCAGCCGTCCAAGGCCAGGCCATGAGAAAACTGTCTCCGTCAGCATGGCGCCACCCAGCAGATGCCCAAACTGCAAGCCCACCGCCGTAATAATCGGGATGAGGGCGTTGCGCATCATGTGCCGGGAAATCACCTGCCCCTCCGCGATCCCCTTGCTGCGCGCCGTGCTGATGTAGTCCTGCCGGATCACCTCAAGCATGGAGGAGCGCGTCATGCGCACAATCGTGGCTGCTGAGCCAGTTCCCAGGGTTAGCGCTGGCAGCACAAGGGAACGCAGCAATGGGACAAATCCCTCTCCCATGCCCTGGGAAGGCAGCCAACCCAGGTTCAGAGAGAAAATGAGCACCATCAAAAGCCCAAACCAGAAGTTGGGCATGGCAACACCAATGAGTGAAAGAACGGTGGAGGCATAGTCAAGGCCGGAATACTGCCTGGTGGCAGAAATAATGCCGGTGGGGATGCCTATCAGCAGGGCGATGAAGATACCCGCGACCGCCAAAACCGCCGTAGCTGGGAAGCGTTCAATCACCATACTGGCCACGTCGATTTTGTTGCGGTAGGAAACCCCCATATCCCCGCGGAGCAGCCCCCCCAGATAGCGGAAATAGCGGATGATAATGGGTTGATCAAGGCCCATCTCTATACGGGTTTGTGCGATGGCTTCGGGTGTTGCGCCTTCACCCAGTACATTCAGGGCGGGATCTCCAGGAGTCAGAGCAAGGATGAAAAAGACAATAAAAGTGACGCCTAGCAGCACTGGCACCATAAGCAACAAGCGTTTGAGGATATACCGGTACACGCAGCCTGCCTCCTTGTGACGGATCTGTTAAAGGAAAGAACCCACCGGGAAAGGAGTTGTGGGTTTGACTATTTAACTAATATAGCGGCCAATGCTATTCATGTCAACCCGAAAACCCTGTGCAATATTGCGCATTGAAGGTTTTATGGGATGCATAATGTTTCGCAACTGTTCTTTCAGCCGGCCAATCAGACAGGGATGTGAAGGCCATGAAAAGGGGAGGATTGAAAGAAGGAAGAGACAGACTACCATTCACTTGCACCCTGCGTGCCATTTACGCTTTGTGCAAGTTGGAAGCTGCTTATGCGCAACACCAAGATAAAGCAAAAAGCCCTGAAAATCCTCTTTTTCGAGAGTTGTCAGGGCTTTTTGCTCTGGTCTGGGTGAGAGGATTCGAACCTCCGGCCTCTTGAACCCCATTCAAGATGAACGTGCGCATTATTTGCGTTTGACCTGCCCCCCGATCCTTG
>DHQX01000046.1 GCA_002411105.1 Christensenella sp. UBA5327
GAAGTTACTCTGTGAATTTACTAGCCGATCTGTACAATGTAAGAAATGGAATGATATATTGACATTGTGGTTTTTGGTTGGCATAATAGAAAGGTATGATTTCGATGGAGGAAAGGCATGAATTCAAGCGTTTTTGAGTCTGCAGTAGGGGAGAGGGAAGGCCAGTCGGTGACCGTGGAAGGGGTTCATGAGCCCGATCAGCTGGCCAGAGCCAGCGGAGTCTGGATTGCCACCGCTGGCTCCGCCATGCTCACCGCGGGCCAGTATGAGCTCAAGCCGCAGACCGCCTGGACGCTCATCATGTGCCAGCAGGGCGCTTTTCAACTGAACCTGAATGACCTAAAAATCAAGGGTCGGGAATGCTGCATCATCCCGCGGCAGCAGGAGGATGTCAGCCTGCGGATTGAGCAGGAGGCCCGGATTATCTGGCTGCTGTTTGACGGCCCCCTTGCGGATGGCTTCATGGTGAAAATGGGCGGCATGACTCACCGCGCCATGAAACAGGGCGCCTTGCCCTCCCAGCTGAAATTGGCGCGGCACATCGTGCAGGCTGCTGTGCGCATTGGATCGGTGAAAGAGGCATCCTCAGCCCAGCTGCAGCAACTGCTCTGGGGGCTGTTGGCGTCCCATTCCGGCCAGGCGGTGGCCATGGATGCCGTGCTCTCCCACGAGATTGCCAAAGTGATCGATGCTATGCGCAAAAACCAGTATCGTGACTCCTTTTCGCTAAACGACATGGCGAGCCTCAGCCGCATGCCGGTGGAGACATTCCGCAAGCGCTTTGTGTCGGAGGTGGGCATGCCCCCGCAGAGTTACCAGCTCTTCTGCAAGATGGAGCGGGCCAAGACCCTGCTGAAAACCGGGCTGACCGTGCGCCAGGCGGGAATTGAAGTCGGGATGGAGGACCCCTATCACTTCTCCAAAACCTTCAAGAACATCGTGGGCATGAGCCCTTCCCATTACAGCAAGACCATCCTGACCCAAGCATGACCCTCAGCCAGGAGAAAGCGCTGCTGTTAAACCCGCTGCAGCTGGCCTTCATCGGGGATGCGGTGTACGCGTTGCGCGTGCGGCTCAAGGCCGTGGCCACCGGGCGGGGCATGCACGCGCTGCATCGTTTCACCACCTCCTATGTCAGCGCCTCGGCCCAGTCCAAAGCCCTGTCGGTGATTGCGGCAGAATTAAGCGATCAGGAGCTTGCGATGGTGAAGCGCGGGCGCAACGCCCATACACGGCATCCAGCGCCCCGCAGCGCCACCAGCGCTGAATATGCCGCAGCCACCGGCTTTGAAGCGCTATTGGGATTTCTGTACTTGACCGGGCAATCAGACAGGATTGACGCGCTGATCGAACAAATCCAAACCCACATGGATGCCCAGGAGAAACGCCGTGCCTGAAGCCAAGCTGAATGTTGAGCTGCTGTCCTGCACCCCGGAGGGAGAGAACCTGGTGGCGTTGGCTGCCAAGCTCTGTTATGCCAAGAGCGATGTGTCAAGCCTGAGGGAGAAGGTAAGCGCCTCTGACCAGAGTGCTTTTCTGGACAAAATCCTCAGCTCCGGACATCTGTCAGTGGTGGAGCATATTTCCTGTACCTTTGCGGTGGATGGGGTGAGCCGTGTTCTCTTGTCCCAACTCACACGGCACCGCATCGCCTCTTTCAGTGTCCAGAGCCAGCGCTATGTTTCCATGGCGGACGGGTTCAATTATGTTGTCCCGCCAAAAATCAGGGCACTTGGTGAGGAAGCGGTGACGCGCTATCATGCCCAGATGGCGCAGATGCAAATCTGGTATCAGGAATGGCAGGAGAGGTTGGGCGTGGGGGAAAGCAGCAATGAGGATGCCCGCTTTGTGCTGCCCAATGCCTGCGAAACCCGCCTGATCATGACCATGAACGCCCGGGAACTGAAGCATTTCTTCAAACTGCGCTGCTGTGAACGCGCCCAGTGGGAAATCAGGGAGATGGCGACGGAAATGCTGCGCATCGTGAAAGCCAGGCTTCCGGCACTATTTGCTGACGACGGACCGGGCTGTGTCACCGGGCCCTGCCCCGAGGGCAAAATGGCCTGCGGCCGGATCGGCGAGATCCGGGCCAAGTTCAAACAACTATAAAACTAAGAAGGATAATATGATGAAAGACAACAATCCCGCCTCAGGCGGCGGCCGCCAGGGCGGCCGGAAACCCCAGCAGAATCAGCCCAAAGGAAGCGGCCCAAGATCAGCCCGTCCAGGCTCTGGCGGCAAAGCGCCGGCCCAGGGGAGAGGCGGATTCACCTCTGGCAAAGCCCCGGCGCAAGGGCGCGGCGGCTTTTCAAGAGACAAATCGCCCCAGCAGGGCAGGGGTGGTAGTTTTGCACCCGCTAAAGGCCAGCCTGCCTGGAAAAAGGAAGGATCTGCTGCTCCAGGCCGAGGCCCCGGCGCCAAGCCCTTCACCCCGCGAAAAGACACGGGAAGAAGCGGCGCAGCATCTGAGAGACGCTACGGACGCCCGGGCAGCAAGGAAACATACCAACCCCAGCAAGGGCGCGGACGCTCAGAGCCCGGCTTTACCTCCCCGGCGGCCAGGCGCTTTGGCCCAGGTAGCAAGCAGACCTATTATCCCTTCCGCCCGCAGCAAACGCCGCCACCCGTGCAGGAACCCCAGCGCCCTGCCAATGATGACCGGATTTTTTCAGAGGAAGAGGCGATTGCCGCCGGTATCAACCTGCTCACCGGGCGGAATCCCATCCGGGAGGCGCTGAAAACCGGCCGGGACCTGGAAAAACTGATGGTAGCCAAGGGAGATCTTGCCGGCTCTGCCCGGCAGATCGTCAGCATGGCGAAGGACGCCGGGGTGAAAGTACAGTTTGTGGAGCGCGCGAGGCTTGACCAGATTACCAAAAACCATCAGGGCATGGTGGCCTATGCTTCCGCCTACCAGTACGCTGCCCTGGAGGATATCTTCCAGGCCGCGGCGGATAAGGGCGAGGCGCCCTTCATTGTGATCCTGGATCAGGTGACGGACCCGCACAACCTGGGCGCTGTCATCCGCACGGCAGTATGTGCCGGCGCCCACGGGGTGATTGTGCCCCTGCACCGGGCAGTGGGGCTGACCCCCGCAGCGGTGAAGGCTTCCGTCGGCGGGGTGGAGCATATCAAGGTGGTGCGGGTGGGCAACCTCAACCAGACCATCAAGCTGCTCAAGGACCGCGGTATCTGGCTCTATGCAGCCGATCAGGAAGGCGAGGATTACCGCAGCCGCAGCATCACCGGTCCTTGCGCACTGGTGATCGGCAGCGAAGGGGAGGGGATCAGCCCACTGACCCGCTCTTTGTGTGATCATCGGCTTAAAATCCCCATGTCAGGCAGCATCGGATCGCTAAATGCCTCGGTGGCAGCGGGCATCCTGATGTATGCTGTGTTCAGCGGGCGCAACCCGCTGTGAAAGGCGCTTGTAAACGCTGTGTGAAAGGTGCTGGAAAGAGCCCTTGTAACTGTTGACAAATCGGGTGCTCTTGGATAAAATGTCGGGAGCACTCATTTATGCGGGTGTAGCTCAATGGTAGAGCTCCAGCTTCCCAAGCTGGTCACGTGGGTTCGATTCCCATCACCCGCTCCATGAGACCACTGCGGAATCCGCATTGGCAGGTCGCCGGAAAACCGGCAAGCCCGGCCGGCGTCTGCCCGGCACAACACGCAAAATCAGGAGGAGAAGCGAACCCATGGCAAAGCAAAAATTTGAGCGCAACAAGCCGCACGTAAACATCGGCACGATCGGTCACGTCGACCATGGCAAGACGACGCTGACGGCGGCGATCACGATGGTGCTGGCGAAAGCCGGCCACGCCCAGGCGATGGCCTATGACCAGATCGACAAGGCGCC
>DHQX01000021.1:0-3539 GCA_002411105.1 Christensenella sp. UBA5327
GCGATTTATCCAGTGTTTTCAACGTGTTGAGGGTTATTCAGCAGGCCCTAAATAATCTAGATATAAGCAATAACACACAGGTGGAATCAGTTGGATGCGCTGGCAATCAGCTAACAAGTTTAGATGTAAGGAATAATCCTAATTTGAAGTATCTAAGCTGTGGAAACAATCGTATTCCAAATAAGGATGCGATATTGGGAATAAATGAGGAAAATGTAAGATTGTTTTTTGATAATAAATAGTAGTACAGACTGTTTCCGCGCCTGTTGCGGGTCAGAAAGAAATGTTCGCGCTGCCAGAAACGCAAATCAAGGTTCGGAATTTTTCGTATTCGATTTTAGGAACGGTATTGCAAAGGTTGAGACTGATGAAAATGTTTACTACATAGATAAAATGGGTGTTGTTATCTCAATGGCAATGCCGGTTGATAGACCGCGCTAAAGTTCGCAACATCACACCCCTCTTCGTGTCTTTTAACGATTCCTGAGTTTTTACGATTTACCAACACGGGGGTGTGCATTTTATCAAAAGATAGTACCTTTGCCATAGCATTTAAGACAGAAGATACAATTTGGCTTCTGTCTTTTCGTTATACGGCTATTTTGCCCTTATCCTGACTGCATAGCTGTATGGGCAGGGTTTCATTGTATCTATTTCAAACTCGAAAATGCCAGGTTGCATCTTGTTTCCTGACGCAAACCCGACTTTTAGTTAAGAGGAATCGTTAAATCACTAATGCGTTAGCTTAATGCTTGACATTAAGAATAAGCCATATGGAGGCTTTAAATAGCGTCAAAGTTAGCCCCAAACACCCCCGCCCCAGCCCAATCTGTGCTAAAATGAATCCATACAATCACAAACCGCCGAAAGGAGAAAGTCCATGGCTCATACCTGGAAAGAACAGTTGGACCGGCTGATGAAGCAGGGGGCGGCCTATGCCGATGTGCGCTACTACCCCAGGGAGGATTCCCTGAGCATGGTGATGCTAAACGGCAACATGCGCAGCTTTGATAAACAGCGCGAGAGCGGCTTTGGCGTGCGCGTGCTGGCGGACGGGGCCTGGGGCTTCGCGGCCTCCAGCAACCTGGCTGACATCACGGGCACCTTTGATAAGGCGCTTTCCAACGCCCGCGCTGCCGCCGGGCGCATGACCCGTCCCATCCGCCTGGCGGACAAAGAGGTCCTAAGCGGGCGCTTTATCTCCCCCTGTGAGGAGGATACGCTGCTGGTGCCCCTGGATGAGCAGGCCGCCTTTCTCCGGAAGATGGATGAGGCCATGAACAAGCCGGGCGTCACCCAGCGGGTGGCGTATATCATGGCCCTCTCCCGGCAGGTGGAATATTACGACACGGAAGGCGCCGAGATTTATAAGGAAACCAGGGAGCTGTTCCCCAGCATTTTTGTGAAGGGCCGGGATGTGGGCGGCGAAACCCAGGGCCGCAGCTATAGCCCGCCCCGGATGGGAAACACCCGTGGCTGGGAAATCATGCAGGAGGCCCACTGGCTGGGCGAGGCGGAGCGCATCGTCAGGGAGCTGAACGAAACCCTGGTGGCGCCCAAATGCCCCCATGATGTGCGCAGCGTGATCCTAATGCCTGACCAGATGTTCCTCCAGGTGCATGAGACCATCGGCCACCCGCTGGAATTGGACCGCATCCTGGGCTATGAGCTCAGCTACGCCGGCGGCTCCTTTGTGCGGCTTGAGGACTTTGGGAGGCTTCAATACGGCACCAAAAAGCTCAACGTCCGGGCGGACGCGCTGCTTCCCAACAGCCCCGGCTCCTTTGGCTATGACGATGACGGCGTGGCCGCGCAAAACTATATGCTGATCAAGGAAGGCGTGCTGGTGGGGGCCATCACCTCCCGCCAGATGGTGACCGAGGCCAACGAGCGGGCAGGGCGGGAGATCTTCGGCTCCTCCGGCGGCACGGCCCGGGCCACCAGTTTTTACCGCACGCCCCTTGAGCGCATGACCAACATCAGCGTGGACCCGGGGCAGGACGGCTCCCTCCGTGACATCATCGCCTCCACGGAAAAGGGCATTGTGCTCTCGGGCGATAAGTCCTGGTCCATCGGCTCCAACCGCGAGCAGTTCCACTTCGCCAATGACTATGCCTACCTGGTGGAGGATGGCCAGGTGAAAGAGGTGGTGCGCTCCGCCGCCTACAAGGGCGATACGCTGCCCTTCTACAATTCCTTGAGCGCTGTGGGCGACAGAAGCACCTGGGAGGTGCAGTATGTGCCCAACTGCGGCAAGGGCATGCCCTCCCAGGTGATGCAGCTGGGCCACGGGGTGCCGGTGTGCCGCTTTGATCATGTAAAGGTGGGTGAATAAGATGCAGATGAACAAAGCCATTGAAAACCTGCAGGCCCTGCGGGAGTATGCCGTGAAACAAGGGGTGAAAGCCACGCTGACCCTCCACCAGGAGGACAGCCATCTGGTGCGCCTGGCCAATTCCGGCGTGTCGCTCAACACCAGCGAGGCCCTAAGCCGCATATCTGTCACCACCTATGGCGAAAACAAGACCGCCACCGCCCAGGTGATGTGCGATCTGGACGATACAGATTCCCTTTTTGAAACGGTGGACAAGGCCAAGGGCATGCTGGCCTTTGCAAGCCCGCTATCCTACCAGCCCACTTTCCCGGAAATTGAAAAAAGCAGCCAGCAGCAAGCGGGCTATGATGAGAAGCTGGCCCATATCTCCAATGAGGATATCCTGGCCTATATCAACCAGGCCACCCAGGGGCTGGAGAGCGAGGATGTGCAGCTCTCGGGCAACTTCTCCGTGGGGGCCACCCTGGTTGTGCAGATGTCAACAGCCACCCCCCACCACGTGGCCTGGCAGGCCAGTGACGCCCAGATCACCCTGGTGCTGGCCTCGCTTCAGGACAAGTGGGAGATCAATGCCGAGCAAAGCGCCACCCGGCTTAATGACTTGGATGCCCCGGCCATGCGCGCTCGCCTGGCCTTCCTGAAGGACAAATACCAAAATTGCCCGGCGGTGCAGCTGCCCCTGGGGCCCTGCCGGGTGGTGTTTGGCGCGGCGGCCACGGCAGAATATCTGAACTTCCTCTCCTTCCTGGGCGGGGATGGCGGCATGATGAAGCGGGATAGCAGCATCAACAGCATGGACGACATCGGCAAGCAAAAGCTGTCCCCTCAGGTCACCCTAATTGAGGACCCGGCCTGCCTTGACACCTTTGCCATGCCGGTGGATGGATACGGCAGGGCGCGGGAAGCCAGGGCCATCTATGACCAGGGGGTGTTCACCGGCTTCATCTGGTCCCAGAGCGCGGCGGATGAATATGGCGAGCAGGCCACCGGGCACGATGTGATGCACCGCAGCTTCCGCTTGGCGCCTGGGAAAACCCCGGTGAACGGCCTGGAGGAACTGAGCCGGATGCCAAGGGACTGCGATATCCTCTACGTGCCCTATCTGCACTACACGGGGCTGGTGAACGCCAGCGAGGGCCTCATCACCGGCACCTCCCGCTTTGGGGCGCTGCTGTTCAAGCAGGATGGCTCTGTGGTGGTGCCC
>DHQX01000021.1:3662-46715 GCA_002411105.1 Christensenella sp. UBA5327
TGGTGGTGCCCCAGCTGATGTGCTGCGATAACGTGAAGGTAGAGATCAGCAACCAGAGCTATTGATTTTTCACATGGCAAAAGGGCGCCCGATTAAGGAGGCGCCCTTTTTCTTTGGGGCAGAATGAATCCTCATCGCCTATCCTGTTTTCAGAAAATCGGCATAAAACTGTTCTATCCCTTGAATGTCCAGTTTTATGGTTTGATCAAAAGACAGGGATTTCAGAATATGTTGGACAAAGCGGCAACCAAGATAATAGCCAACATCGCCCCTTCCCTGGTAAGAAACCCAGTCACCAAACCAGCGCTGGGTATCAAAAGCCATCGTGGGCAAATCCAGGGTAAAGTCCTGCATTATTTGTTCAAAGTGCTCATCGCACCAGGCTTTCCAGCCATTCTTGTCTTTGTGGTAATACTCCGCGCTTCCCATGAGCATTTGCTCATAGCACAGGGCAACCCCTTCTGAAAACAGCTGCCAGAGAAATTTCCGGCGTGCATCTGCCATATCACATGAGAAGCGGCCATACTGCATGTGATGAGCGTGCCCTAACTCATGATAAAGGAGGCCGAGAAAATCACCTGGATTATCCCACTGAAGCTCCATGATTTTTTCGATGCCAAGCAGAATGTGGGTACGCTGATTGATGGTGGTGACCCAACCTGCGGCGTTGCACAAACCCAGGTAAAAGACCAGGTTCACATCGGGGCAACGGCCAAATAACTGGGTGATTTTTCCTTCAAGGCCACGGGTTAGCTGGACAAAGAGCTCGTGGGTCTGCTTGCGCCTTTCTGAATGGGAAAAGACCAGCTGGAGGACAGGCAAATAGTCCGCCTCAAATGTGAATTTGCCCGTAGCCAGAATCCGGTTCATATCATCCATGCACAGCTGATAGAGCTCCGGAAGCACGCCTTTGATGTAGCGCTCCCAATGACCCATGTCAAAGGCTTGATTGGCACACAAGGCTTCCATTTCGGGAAAACTGTCGATGATTTGCAGCAATGTCTCCTCCTGCAAAATAATTTGTAACAAGGCCAGGCTTGTCAGTGCTTCAGCAGCCACCCCGGCAAAGGTTTTTTTCCGTCTTTGTAGGGGTGGTAGCGCAGGGGCAGGTCAAAGCTGCGCCATTTTTTCAGCACGCTTTTGTGGTGGGTGAAGGTGTCAAAGCTGGTTTTGCCGTGGTAGCGGCCCATGCCCGATTCGCCCACTCCGCCAAAGGGCAGGTGGGCGCCCGCCAGGTGCAGCACCGTGTCGTTCACACAGCCGCCGCCAAAGTGCAATTGGCTGATTATCTGGGCCTCCACTTGGGCGCTTGTGGTGAACAGGTACAGCGCCAGGGGATGGGGGCGGCCTTTCACAAAGGCGATGGCCTCCTGTAGGTTTTCCACCCCCAGGATGGGCAGGATGGGGCCAAAGATCTCCTCCTGCATAAGGGGGCTCCCAGGATCAGGCGCGTCCACCAGCGCCAGGCTGATCTGCCGGGTGTCGGGATGGGCTTTGCCGCCGGTGAGGACGCGCTGGCCTTCCAGCAGGCCCAACAGGCGCTCAAAATGCTTCTGGTTGATGATCTTAGGATAGGTCTCCCTGAAATAGCCCTCATCAGGCATCATCCGGGAAAGCTCCTGGGTGAGGGCTTGCGTCAGCTTTTCCTTGATGCTGTGATGGGCCAGCACATAGTCCGGGGCTACGCAGGTTTGCCCGGCGTTGATGAGTTTGCCAAAGAGGATGCGCCGGGCGGCCAGGGTGAGGTCGGCGGTTTCATCCACAATCACCGGGCTTTTGCCGCCCAGTTCCAGCGTCATGGGGGTCAGGTGTTTTGCCGCCTTTTCCATCACCAGGTGTCCCACGGCAGGGGAGCCGGTGAAGAAGATGTAGTCAAACTTCTCTTCCAAAAGCGCGCTGTTTTCCTCCCGCCCGCCCTGGATGACCCGCACATGGCCGGGGTCAAAGGCGGCCTCGCAGAGGTCCGCCATCACCTGGGAGGTGGCAGGGGCGTAGGCAGAGGGCTTCACGATGGCGCAGTTGCCCGCCGCCACCGCCCCGATCAGGGGGTTCATGGTGAGCTGAAAGGGGTAATTCCAGGGGCTCATCACCAGCACCAGGCCATAGGGCTGCTTATACACCCTGGCTGAGGCCGGAAACTGGGCCAGGGAGGGCCTGCAAGGCTGGGGCTTGGCCCAGCGGCGCAGCTTGCGGCGCGCCAGGCTGATCTCCCCCAGCACCAGGCCCACCTCCGCCATGAAGCTCTCATAGGGGGATTTGTTCAGGTCCTGCTTGAGGGCGGCCAGGATGTCCGCCTGGCGGCGGGTGACCGTCTCCTCCAGGCGGGCCAGGGCATCCAGCCTGGCGGATACGTCCAGGGTGTGCCCCGCATTGAAATAGGCCCGGGCCGCCTGGACGGCGGCCTTGATGGGGGTCTCACTCATGTTAAACACCTCATGATCATGTCGCACAGCTGGGCTGCCAGCTGGGCTTTGTCCTGGGCGCGGCTGCCCATAAAATGCTGGAGGCGGTACTTGTGGTAGCCAGCGGAGCAGGCTAACTGAAGCAGCAGCACGTTGTTGTCAATCAGGTAGGCAGCCATCGGGATGTCCAGGTCCTGCCGCAGTTCGCCCTTTTCCTTGGCCACCTGCAGCATCTCGTGGTAGTTGGTGACCGAAATCTTCTCCACCTGGCTTGACAGGCGCATGGACAGCGGGGCCAGCTCCTCGGTCATGAGGCTGAGGTAGAGGTTGTTCATGTCCGGGTGCTTATCGGCGTATTCCACCGCGGTGAGCAGCAGTTCCAGCAGCTGCTCCCGGAAGGACCCCTCCCGGCTCTGGCTTTTAAGGGCCCGCTCCAATAGCTCATAGCCCTTGTCCACCACCGCCAGGAACAGGTCTTCCTTGCTGTCAAAATAGCTGTACATGCTGCCGATGCTGATGCCGGCCTTCCTGGCGATCTGGTTGATGGAGGCGGCGGCATAGCCGCTCATGGCAAACTCGCTTACGGCGATGGTGAAGATGTGGTCGCGCTTGTCGGGGGGAATGCGGTCAAAGGTCTCCTTGTGGAAAGGCATGGTGCGTCCTCCTTCGTGCAGTCCGTGCGATTATATCATCCCTGGACGTAGGAGCCCACCAGCTGCATGAAATCTCCAATTTTGGCGCCAAATTCCGGCGCGCCTTCTAAAATCAGCTTTTGCTGGGCGGTCAGGGTGATGAAGTCGCCGGTTTGCAGCAGGATGGCCAGCGCACTGTCAAGATCGGCAAAGCGCATGGTGAAAAAGGGCTGGGAGCGGGTGTATTTGCCCTTGGCCGCTTTGGTTTTCCCGGCCTTCACGCGCAGGTGGGCGGCGGTATCGGGGAAGCCGTCCACCTCCCAGGCGTACACCCGGTTGGGGCTGATGCTGCTCCAGGCCTGCACCTGGGGGTGCCCCATGCGGTTGAGGCGGCTGATGCCCCGGCTTAAGAGAAACAGGAAGAGCCGCACCACCAGCTCCTTGGTTTTTTCATCAGCAGGCGGCGTTTTGGCAGACAGCAGGGTCGACATTTTGAGCAGCGTCTTAAAGGCCGCCATGACCAGACCCAGGTGTTTTAAGCCCTTGATCTGGGGCAGTTTCTTGGTTTTGCCCAGGAAGAAGCGGTTGAAATGCTCCTGATCCTTGAAGTGAAGCTGCACATCAGGGGAGGGGTGCAGGCCCAGGGCGGTTTGCACCTGGCCATCCTCCAGCATGTAGTGCAGGCCCTCCTCCCCCTCTGGCAGGCGGACGGATATCTGAATCACGCCGGTCTTGCCCCTAAAGTAGCCGTATTCCGTGCCGATCTCCTTCACCAGGGGCAAGACAGCATACAGGAATAATCGGCTGGTATACATTTTATCCTTGTCCATGCTCACACCTCGTCCGTCCAGTCGTCATCCTCTTCAAAGTCCATCTTGAGGGTTTCCCTGGCGGCCCTCACCAGCCCGTTGGCATCAATGCCGTGCAGGCTCATCAGATCCTCATGGTAGCCGATGGGCGAGAAGGCATCCTGGATGCCCAGGCGCCTCAAGGCGCAGCCCATGCCGCTTTCGGCGATCACCTCAGCCACGGCGCTGCCCAGGCCGCCCACCACGGTGTGATCCTCCGCCGTGATGATGCGCCGGGTGTCGTGCACCGCCTTTTTGACGGCTTCCTTGTCCAGGGGCTTGATGGTGTGCATGTCCAGCACCCGGGCCTTGATGCCCTCAGCCGCCAGCTCCCTGGCCGCCTGGAGGGCGGAGAACACGGCGCTGCCGCAGGCGATGAAGCACAGGTCGCTGCCCTCGTGCAAAAGGTTGGCCCGGCCCAGCTGGAAATCCTCAATGCCCTGGGGGTACACAATCTGGTCAAAGCCTCGGTTGATGCGGATGTAAACCGGGCCCTGGTGCGCAATGGCGGCTCTCACGGCGGCGGCGGTCTCCTGGCCGTCCGCTGGCACCATCACCACCAGGTTGGCCATGGCGCGCATGATGGCGATGTCCTCCGTGGCGTGGTGGGTGGAACCGGCCTGGCCAAAGCTGGTGCCGGCGTGGGAGGCGATCATCTTGACGTTCAGGTTTTGGTAGCAGATGTCAGTGTGCACCTGGTCCAGCGCCCGGCAGGAGTTGAAGATGGCAAAGGTGCAGGTGAAGGGAATCAGCCCGCAGGCCGCCATGCCGGCCGCCATGCCAAACATGTTCTGTTCAGCGATGCCCACGTTGACAAAGCGCTCGGGAAACTTCTCCTGAAACACGCCGATCTTGGTGGATTTGGCCAGGTCCGCCGTCAAGGTGACGATGCGCGGGTCATCCTGGGCCAGTTCACACAGCGTGTGGGCATAGACCTCAGCGGTTGAAAGCTTGGTGGTGTCAAGGGATGTGTAGGCAATGCCCATCTTATGCTCCTTCCAGCGCGGCAAGGCGCTCCTTGTGGTAGGCGGTGAGGCTCTCCTGCGCCTTTTTTGCCAGCTCCTCGTTGATGGCCCCGTAGTGCCAGCGGTAGTCCCCCGCGGCGAAGTCCACCCCGGCGCCTTTGATGGTGTCCAGGATAATGCAGGTGGGCTTGTCCTGGCGGCTAAGCGCCTCGCCAATGGCCTCATCAATGGCGGCAAAGTCATGGCCGTTCACGGTCAGCGCGTGGAAGCCAAAGGCGGTCCATTTGTCCTGGAAAGGCTCCAGTTTCATCACGTCCTCGGTGTTGCCGTCAAGCATGGCGTGGTTGCGGTCAACAAAGGTGATCAGGTTGTGCTGGTTGCGGGAGCCGATGGCCATCGCCGCCTCCCACACCGCGCCCTCGTTGCACTCGCCGTCTCCCAGCATGCAGTAGGTGATATAGCTTTTGCCCATCATCTGGGCGGCTGTGGCCATGCCCAGGGCGATGGATAGCCCGTGCCCCAGGGAGCCGGTGGAGGCGTCAACGCCTGGCACCTTGGTGGCGTCCAGGTGGATGCCCAGCTTTGAGCCGGTGAGGTTGAAGGTTTTCAGGTCCTCCCGGTTGATGTAGCCCAGGTCGGCCAAGACCGACACAAAGCCGATGCCTGCGTGCCCCTTGCTCATGATGAAGCGGTCACGCTCAGGCCATGTGGGATCCCCGCGGTCGATGTTCATGCGGTGGTAGTACAGCAGGGTCACCGCGTCAATCATGCTCAGCGCCCCGCCCAAGTGCCCGCTGCCTGCGTGGTAGACCGTTTCCACGATGCTCTGGCGCAGCGCATGCGCC
The DNA here is from genome assembly GCA_002411105.1 of Christensenella sp. UBA5327. Taxonomy (GTDB): domain Bacteria; phylum Bacillota; class Clostridia; order Christensenellales; family Aristaeellaceae; genus UBA6115. Next base: position 9,355 of record DHQX01000021.1, read on the forward strand.
TTTTGTTCCAGCTGGATCAGTTTCTCCTTGCTCAAGCTCATGCCTTGCTCCTTTCCCTGGTGGCCTTAAGGGCGCAGAACGCGTCCCGGGCCACGTCCAGGGTGTATTTGATATCCTCCTGGGTGAGGGCGGTGTTGATAAACAGGTTGTGGTGGCTGGTGAAAAACACGCCCCGGCGCACGCACTCGCTGACCCACTGCTGGTGAAGCACCCCTGAGTCGTCATCGGTCAGGCGCATGTTCCACATGGCGGGTTCCCCGGTGACAAGCAGATGAAAGCCGTATTCCTGGGCCGCCTCCTCCAGGCCCTGGGTGAGTTGTTTGCCCAGGCTGGTCATGAGCTTGGCGCCGTCCACCTTCTCCAGTTCCTCCAGGGTGGCCAGCGCCGCTGCCATGGGCATGGCGGAGAGCCAGTAGGATCCGGTGTAAAACACGCTGCTCACCGCCTCTTTTAGGGTGTTTTTACCGCAGAGGGCGGAGATGTTGTAGCCGTTGCCCAGCGCCTTGCAGTAGCAGATGAGATCGGCCTCAAAGCCGTAGTGGTGGTCAGAGCCGTGGAGATCAAGCCTGAAGCCCGCCCTCACATCATCCACAATCAGCACCGCCCCTTCCTGGGTGCACAGCTTTCTCACCTCTGTCCAGAAGCCGGGAAGTGGCAGGGCGTTGTCAGCCATGGCCGGGTGATGGTAGGGGGTGGCGATGATGCCCGCAATCTGCCCGGGGTAGCGCTTGAAGGCTGCGCTCACTGCCTCCGCGTCGTTGAAAGGCAGGGTGATGATGTTGGACACATCCTCATCAATGATGCCGGCGTTGCCCACAAACTGCATCCACTGGGCCACGCCGTGATAGCCCCCTGCGAACTTGATGATCTTTTTGCGCCTGGTGTGGGCCCTGGCGGCCAGCATGGCCAGGTTGGTCACGTCGCCGCCGTTTTTGGCGAAGAAGGCCCAGTCCGCCGAGTGAATCATGCTCACCAGCTTTTCCGCCAGCTTCACCATGATTTCACCGGGCAAAACGCCGCAGTTGACCTTTTCCAGCTGCTCCCTGGCGGCCCGGTCAACCGCCGGGTGGTTGTAGCCCAGCACGATGGGGCCATAGGCACACATATAGTCGATGAAGCGGTTGCCGTCCACATCCCAGAAATAGGCGCCCTGGGCGTGGTCGATATAGAAGGGATAGGCCGATACCGGGATAAAGCAGCCCTCCGCCGGGCCTAGATGCCCATAGATGCCGGAGGGGATCACCTGGGCCGCCCGGTCAAACAGCGCCCGGCTGTTGGGATAATCGTATGTTTTCATCATGCCCTCCTATGCCAGGTAGAAGCTGACCAGGCCCAGCAGCTTGTTGAAGTTGTCAACCATGGGGATGCGCCCGCTGACCTCAATCTGCCCCCGGCCGATGGCCAGGTAGCTGTCCGCCTCGCCCCTGAGCACCTGCCCCAGGATGTCCAGGCTCTTAAAGCGCATGAAGGCGTGAAGCGGCGGCTGGGCGTCCTTTAGGGTGGTCAGCCTGCCGTCCCTGGCCTGGATGGTATAGGCCAGCACGCCTGGCACCTCCAGCAGGATGCTGCCGTTTCCCATAGCGGCGGCGATTTTCTGCCCCAAAGGGTCGGTGCCCGCGATTTCGCTGGCTGCGTACAAGGCGGCGGCGGCGGTGAGCCGGGTGTTTTTTTCCAGAAACACCGGGTCCTTCAGGCTTTCTTTGTCGGGCTTCAGGTATTTCTCCAGGTCCTTGGCCAGGGCAGCAAAGTTGTTCTGCAAAAAGCGCAGATGCTGAAGGTTGCCAAGGGGCAGGGGCATTTTGGTGCCCGCCACCATGCCGTTAAAGTGGGCGGGGGACAGGAATTGCAGCCTGAGTCCGCCCCCGGCTTTGCCCCGGCGCGCCCTCAGGCAGCCGTCCTTGATGGCAAGCGTCAGGGGCTCCAGCCCCGGCACGTGCATGCCGATGGACAGGTCGTGCCCTGTGAGCAGGGTCTTCGCGTCATCGTCCAGCTGGCACAAATCCTCCAGATTGCGCAGGATGGCGTGCAGGTTGATGGCCGCGCGGGTCTTTTCAAGGGTCAACGCTTTCACCTCTTTCCCTATCGTGTGGTTGTTCAGTTTTTGATATCGAATGAGCGCTCGCTCTATTTAAAATAATCATACCGGCGATCTTGGGGTTTGTCAACAGGCAATATCCCGCCCTCCCCCGCGGGATTGCCAGATGAAGGGTTTGTGTTTATGATCATGGATAACAGCTGATAAAAATGGAAGGAGGGGTATCCCCATGACGCCCAAACAACAGTATTATGAGAACATATCGGCCACCCTCATCAAAAATCTGGCCAAGCGCCAGATGGAGGGCTTCTACTGCCCGGACAGGAAAAGCGCGCTGGAAAAGGCGCTGTCGCTGATGCCAGACGGCGCCAGCGTGGCCTGGGGCGGCTCCATGACCTTGTCTGAAACCGGGCTGATGGACGCGGTAAAGTCCGGCCCTTATCAGATCATCGACCGGGACAGCGCCAGGACACCAGAGGAGCGCCGGGCGCTGTACGGACAGATCTGCTGTGCTGATTTTTTCCTGATGTCCACCAACGCCATCACCCTGGACGGCGAGCTGGTGAACGTGGACAACAGCTCAAGCCGCGTGGCCTTCCTGCTGTTTGGGCCCCAGCAGGTGATCATCCTGGCGGGCATGAACAAGTTGGTCACCGATGTGGCCTCGGGGATCGACCGGGCGCGCAACATCGCCGCCCCGCCCAACGCCGTCAGGCTCAACCGAAAAACGCCCTGCGCTGCCACCGGCCGCTGCGGGGACTGCTATACGCCTGAATCCATCTGCTGCCAGACGGTCATCACCCGCCGGTCAGCCACCCCCGGGCGCATCAAGGTGATTCTCGTTGGGGAGGAATTGGGTTACTGAAGGCTTATGTTTGCTTCCGGCGCGCATCGGGTATACATAGAGCAACAGGTCAATGATTGGCCGAAATATCGGAGGGAAGCATATGAAAAAAGTTTTGTCGCTCCTGTTGACTGCGGTCATGCTGCTGGCGGCTGTGCCAGCTTTGGCGGAGATCACCCTGGATTATCCCACCTTCCAGGTGGGTGTCAACACCGCGGCCCCCGTGATTGCCCAGCTGGTGGAGGAGTTTAATGCCCAGCATGCCGGGCAGATCGCCATCAAGGTGGAGGAAATCCCCGGGGATGCCAACTACATTGAGAAGATCAAGGTGCTGCTCGCTTCAAACGATCTGCCCCCGGTGATTTACGGTGCCGGCTACAACCTGCTCGACCTGGCCCTGGCCAAGGAGCTGCTGGTTGACCTCACCGAATATGTGGATACCGATCCGGAGTGGAAAGCCCTGTACAATGACAAGGCCTTTGAAGTCAACAGCCGCGATGGCAAAGTCTATGGCTCTTCATCGGAAGGCAACACCATCGGCTATTTTTACAACAAAGAGCTGTTCGAAAAAGCCGGCCTTGCTGGTCCTGCCAAAACCTGGGAAGAGTTTTTTGCCCAGCTGGATACCCTGAAAGCCGCCGGTATTACGCCGGTTTCTATGGACACTGCTGACTCCGCCTGGGTCACCAGCCTGTGGATGGGCGCCATGATTGCCACATCGGGTGAAGAGGGCAAAGCCTTCATGGCCCAGATGATGCCCGACAACTACAACACGCCCGAGGTCATCGCGGCGCTCACCAATATCCAGAAGATGTTTATGGAATACACGACGTTGGACGCAGTGGGTGGCAAGTATGAGAACGCCGCCAACGCTTTTCTATCCGGCCAGACCGCCATGATTGCCAACGGTCCCTGGATGATCGGCGACTTTTCAGACACCACCAAGGCCCCCGAAGGCTTTTCGGACAAAGTGGGTGTCGCAATCTATCCGGAAGGCTTTGCCTATGACGAGCCCATCCAGGGCTACCTGGTCACCAAGCAGGATGATCCGGCGGTGGTGGAAGCAGCCGTGGAAATGGTCAAGTTCTTCACCGGTGCCCACGCCCAGACCGTGGCTTTGGAAAAACAGGGCATGCTGCCCGCCTCCACCGCGGTGGAGATCACCCAGGCCGCCAAGGACAACTTTCCCCTGCTGGCTGAGTTTGTAGAGGCGCTGGAAGGGGCCAGGATCCGCACTGCCACCACCCAGGCCACCATGTATCCCAACCTGCTGGATATCATGAGCGCGGAACTGCCCAACCTGGCCAATGGCAGCATGACGCCTGAGCAGTTTGCCCAGGCCCTGACAGACGGCGCCGCAAAGAACAAGTAATACACGGCCCAACTCGCTTATGGGGGTTTTCTTTCAGGAAAACCCCCTCATCTCCATTTGCCGGCAGGCGAATATCGCCCTATCATAGGAGGAGGACGCATGCAACGCAGGCAAGCCGGATGGATTGCCCTGTTCCTTTTGCCCACGGTGGCGCTGTTTCTGACCATCTATGCGGTGCCGCTGGGGATGACGCTGTTCACCTCCCTGTTTGATTATCGGCTCTTCCCCAGCCGCATGGAATTTGTGGGGCTGGCCAACTATGTCCAGTTGTTTGCCCGGGATGCCCAGTTCCACCGGGCGCTGGTGAGCAACCTCATATGGATTGTGCTGCACACCACCGTGCACATCGCCATTGGCACCATATTGGCGCTCATCCTTTACAAAAAGCCCCGGGGCTGGAAGGCGGTGCGGGTGATCTATATGATCCCCTCCATCATCTCAAACGCCGCCGTGGCCATGATTTTTGTCAACATCTATAACCCTTCCTATGGGGTGATCAACTCCTTTCTCAAAAGCGTGGGGCTGGCGGGGATGCAGCGCAACTGGCTGTACGACCCCGCCACCTCCTTTATCTCCATCACCATCATTTGGACGCTGTTTTCCGGCTACAACACCACGCTGATCCTCTCCCAGGCGCTCAGCCTGGATGACAGTGTGATCGAAGCCGCCAAGGTGGACGGCGCCAGCCGCCTGCAGCAGGATTTCTTGATTGTGCTGCCGCTTGTCAAGCACATGCTGGCCACCACCATGATCATGGCGGCTACCTATATGCTGCAGATGTTTGATCTCATCTACCTCACCACCCGGGGCGGCCCGGGGGTGACCACCACCAACCTACCCCTGATGCTGTATAAAACCGCCATGACAGAGAACAACTACGGCTATGCCAATACCATGGGCGTGGTGGTGATTGCCCTGGGCGTCCTCTGTATGACGCTGATCAACAAGTTGCTCAACACCCGGGAGGATTGAGATGACGCAAAAAGCGCTGACAAAAGGGAACAATCGCCCGCTTCGGGACAGCCGCTCCTGGTATGCCAGGCTGCCGGCATATGTCTACATGCTGCTGTGCGTGCTGGTGGCCCTGTTTCCGCTGGTGTGGGTCATCCTGTCCTCCCTCAAAACCAATGCCCAGATCCTCTCCAGCGCCGTCAGCCTGCCCACCGACATCAACTTTGATGGCTACAGGATGGCCCTTCAGGTGTCGCCCATCCTGAGATATTTTTTCAACTCCGTCATCATCACCCTGCTGAGCACCTTTGTGAATGTCTTTCTGGTGTCCATGGCGGCCTATGTGTTTTCCCGCACACGCTTCCGGGGAAAAGGCCTGCTGTTTTCCATCCTGGCCCTGTCCATGGTGGTTCCCGTGACGGCGTTGATGCAGCCTGTCTATCAGGTAATCACCTCCCTGGGGCTATCAGACAGCCTGCCGGGGCTGATTCTGGTATATGTGGCGCTGAACATGCCGCTCACGCTGCTGATCATGCGGGCCACCTTCGCGGGGCTGCCCGCAAGCCTTGAGGAGGCGGCCTATATTGATGGGGCCGGGTTTATGTACACCTATTTGCGGGTGATGCTGCCTGTGGCCAAAGGGGGGCTGGCCTCCGCCGCCGTGATGGCCTTTCTCAATTCATGGAATGAGTTTACCTTTGCCCTGGTGCTGACCAAGTCCCCCGCAGTGCGCACCCTGCCGCTGTCGCTGAGCTATTTCACCTCCCAGTTCAGCTTCAACTACACCGCCCTGTTCGCTGCTATCACCATGGCGGTCATTCCCAGCATTCTGGTGTTCGCCCTGTTTCAGGAGCAGGTGTCGCAATCCCTGGTCATTGGCGCTGTTAAGGGATAAGGCCTTTAAACTATTGCGATTTCTGATATACTGACAATAAAGTTCTATGTGGGAGCAACACGCATGAAGTTAACTGTCATCGGCGGCGGCGGGGGCCGCTCCATGTTCCTGGCAAAAAGCATCGCGCAGCGGGCGCAAGCCCTGGGCATCCGGGAATTGGTGTTTATGGACATCAACGCGCAGAAGCTCTCGGTGTTTGGCGGCATGGCGGAGAGGGTGGCCGGGATGCTGGCACCGGAGATGGCCTTTTCCCTCACCACCGACCCGGTGGCGGCCATCAGGGATGCTGACTATGTGATCACCACCCTGCGGGTGGGGGGCGATGCCCTGCGCACCCGGGATGAGCACATCGCCCTTGATCTGGGTGTTTTGGGGCAGGAGACCACGGGCGCTGCCGGGTTCAGCTTTGCCATGCGCTCTATCCCGGCGCTGGCGGAATACTGCGAACTGGTGAAGCGCCACGCCAGGCCCGGGGCCAAGGTGTTCAACTTCACCAACCCCGTGGGCATCGTGTCCCAGGCCTTAAGGGACATGGGCTATGACTTCACCTATGGCATCTGCGACGCGCCCAGCGGCATGCTGGGCCAGTTTGCGGGGCTTTATGGAAAAACCGGCAAGGACATTAGGGGGGAGCTGTTTGGGCTCAATCATCTGTCCTGGTTTCATAGCGTGACCCTTCAGGGGCGCGAGATCATGCCGGAGCTGCTGGAGAGCCCCCGGGCCCGCGAGAAGACCGACCTCCGGTTTTTTGAGCCGGAGCTGCTGCGTTTTCTGGGCTGTATTCCCAATGAATACCTGTACTATTTCTACCACCGGGAGCGAGCGGTCGCCAACATTTTAAAGGCCGGGAAAACCCGGGGGGATGTCATCCTGGAGGTCAACGGCCACATGCAAGAGGAGATGCAGGGCATTGACCCGGTCAAGGATTTTGACAAGGCCCTTGCCATTTTCACCAAGTGGTATGCCATCCGGGAGGCCCAGTACATGGCCAACGAAACCGGCGTGGCCCGGGGCATCCCGCCCTGGACCTTTGATCCCTATTCGCCGGATGAGGGCGGGTATGCCGGGGTGGCGCTGAATTTTATGGACATCGAGCGCTCTGGCAAGACAGACTCCATGATCCTCACCGTGCCCAACCACGGGGCGGTGGACTTCCTGGATGATACGGACACGGTGGAGGTCACCTGCGATATCACCGCCCAGGGCTGCTTTCCCCACCGCTTCCCCCAGGTGCCGGATGACCAGCGGGAGCTGATCCGCCGGGTGAAGTATTACGAGCGCCTGGGCGCCCAGGCCATCATCCACCGGGATGAGAAGGCCGCCGTCAAGGCCCTGATGCTCCACCCCCTGGTGGGCTCCTATTCCCTGGCCAGGGAGCTGGTCATAGCCTATCTGGCGCAAAACGCCAGCTTCACAGGAGCGTGGCATGGATAACACGCGCTTTGTCACCGGCTTTGGCGCCACCAATGTGGACCTGCTCTATTCCGGCATGCCCCGGGTGCCCCAGGAGGGGGAGGAGATTTTTGCGCAGAGCTTCTCCGTGCAGCTGGGGGGCGGCTATCCCGCCACCCTCATCAACCTGGGCAGGCTGGGTGTGCCCACCCATGTCCAGACCTTTTTGGGGGATGACCTGTTTTCCCGCTTTGCCATGGACGCCTACGCCCAGTCGGGTGTCCGCCCGCTCAACCTGTATGATGGGGCCAGGATGCCGGTCAATGTGACCAGCGCCGTCATCACCCCCAGGGACCGGGCCTTCACCAGCTATACTGATCCGGTCAAGATCACAGACCAGCACCGCCAGCAGGTGCTGGACAACTCCCGGGGGGCTGCCATCGCCCTGGTGCATGAGGGCTTTTTGGATATCTATGCCCAGCTGAAGCGGGAGGGGACCCTCCTGGTGTATGACACCGGCTGGCGGGAGGACATGCACCTGTCCAACATGGCAGAGATTTTGAACCTGGTTGATTTTTACACCCCCAACCACCTGGAGGCCATGCGCATCACGCAGACAACCAGCCCTTGCGCCGCCGCCCGGGTGCTGGCGGAGCATCTGCCCCATGTGGTGATCAAGCTGGGGGGCGAGGGCTGCCTGTTGTATTCAGGCGGCAAGGAAACCCTCATCCCCGCTATCCCGGATGTCACAGCGGTGGATACCACCGGGGCAGGCGATGCCTTCCTGGCGGGCTTTTGCTATGGCCTCTACCACGGCGCGGACCTGCCCCGGGCCATCCTGTACGGCAGCATCACAGGGGCCGAAAGTGTCAAGGCGGTGGGCTGCCTGAGCAGCTATGTGACCGAAGAAGCGCTGCTTGAAAAGGCAGAGATGTTCGAAAAAACAGGGGGATAGCCATCAAAGTGGTCCGGATCACGATGCCGGACAACACCTTTCACCCGGAGCTGGCCAAGGCCTATGCGAAACCAGGCTTTACGGTATCATCTCCGCTGTTTCACCTTGCAAACCCGTAATTAAACAACCGCTTCATATCATCCCAGGCCATGCTGCGGGTGCGGCAGTCAAGCACCACGGCCAGCAGTTGCTTTTGCTCCTTCTGGGCGGCGCCCACATAGCAAAAGCCAGCTGCCCGGTGGTAGCCCGACTTGATGCCGTAGGCGCCGGGGTAATAATGTGGGTCGCCCAATTGGACAAGCTCAGTGTTGCTGTTGATCACCAGCGCCTCGCGCTTTGAGGTGGGCGGCAGGGTGTGGGTGAGGCTGGCAGCGATAGACATAAAGGCGTTGTTGGCCATGGCATAGCGGGTGAGGGTGGCCAGGTCCCGGGCGGTGGTGTAGTGCTCCTTATGGTGATAGCCGTGGGGGTTGGTGAAGTGGGTGTCCTTAAGACCTAATTGCTGGGCCTTGCGGTTCATCTCTGCCACAAATTTGTCAACCGATCCGGACACATGCACCGCGATGGCGTTGGCGGCATCGTTGCCGCTTCTGATCATCAGCCCATACAGCAGATCCCGGAGGGTCATTTTTTCGCCGGGGTAAACCGGCACCAGGGAGGAATCCTTAGGCACCTCCGATGCCGCCTGGGGCACGGTCACGCTGCGGTCCAGGTCGCCCTTTTCCAGGGCGATCAGCAGGGTCATGATTTTTGTGGTGCTGGCGGGGTAATGGCGGACATCGGGGTCTTTTTCAAAGAGCACCTGGCCAGTCCGGGCGTCAAGCACCAGGGCGCTGCGGGCGTAGAGGTAGGCAGGCTCCAGCCCCAGGGGCTTGCTATCATCAAAAAATGCGGGGGCGGCAATGCCCAGGCCGGAGAGATCCCCCGCCAGGGCATCCCGGGTGGCCTTGTCGGCAATGCCGCTTGCCTCCACGCCGCTGATGCCGTGGGCGGCCATCACGGCTTGCAGTTTTTTCAGCGCTTCCTCCGTCCGGGGGCCAAAGGCGCCGTCCGGCCGGTCAGACAGCAGGTTCAGATCATAAAGCTGGGTTTGAAGCGCTGTCACCTTGCTGCCGCTGTCCCCTTTTTTCACATCCAGCAGGCCGCGCATGGCCAGGTCATCATACAGCAGCACCAGGGTCTGGGGGCCCGCCACGCCGTCAGTTGCCAGGCTGTGCCCCTGCTTATTGAGGTATTGCTGGGCGGCCCGCACGGCGGCGGTGGTCTGCTGGCCGTAGATGCCATCGGCCTTGCCCTTGAGAAAGCCCAGCAGTGCCAGGCGCTTTTGCAGCTTGATCACGGCCTCCCCCGAGGCCCCCTGCCCCAGGGTGGGATAAGCCTGCTGCCCCTGGGCAGCAGCGCCCAGCGGAAGCAGCAGGCAGATCATCATCAGCGCCATCAAAAGCGCCAGTGTGCGTTTCATGGCAGGCTCCTTGTGTCAAACGTTCCGGTTCATCATATCATAACGGATGACAGGCGGAAAAGCCTGCATGTTTCATCAAAAAGCCTTCACGATCTTGTAGTAGCTGCTGGAGGTTTTGACATACACCAGCACATAAAACAGGGCGAAGCATATGTAGGTGGCCAGGCTTATAATCGCCAGAAGGCTGGTGCGGGTGGTGAGAAGCCCGGTGAAAATCAGCACCTTGCTGGTGATGTTGTAGGCCGCCAGCAGGTGGATGCCCGCCATCACCAGGGGGATGAAGAACACCAGCAGCACCTGGCTTTTCACCGTCTGGCGCACCTCCTGATCGCTCATGCCCACCTTTTGCATGATCTCAAAACGCGCCTTGTCCTCAAGCCCCTCAGACACCTGTTTGTAGTAGATGATCAGCACCATGGCCATGATGAACACCAGCCCCAGGAAAACGGCCACAAACAGCAGCCCGCCAAAAAGCGCGCGGAAATCCGTCTGCAGGGCCATCCGGTGGTCGGTGTTGATGAACAGCTGCCCATCCGGCCGAAGGTCAACGATGCGCTGCCTGACATTTGCTAAGAAAAGCTCCACCTGTTCCGGAGAAAGGCCGCTGCCCGTGTCAAAGGCAAACACCCGCTCCCAGCGGATATTCCCCTCCGGCATGTCCGCAAACGCGCGCATGGCCTGAGCGATATCCCCGTGGTTCATGATGAGGGTATAGGTGGCCTGCATCATGTGGGCATACTCCTCAAGGGGCGCGATGTGCTTCAGGTTTTCGCGCACCCGAAGGGGATAATCCCCCAGCATCACCTGGTGGGGCAAGGGTTTGCCATAGGCCGAATGGCTCAGGGCCTCGCCAGGCGACAGGGTCAGGGCGCTTTGCTGCAGCGCGTTATAGTCTTCCAGGGGCACCAGGTAGACACCCGCGGAGACCGGTTTTTCCGCCGTTTCAGTCGTGCCCTCACGCATGCCAAGGTCCGCCGGCAGATTGACCTTGCGGTAGCTGGTCAGGTTTTCAACCGGCACCCCGGCCTTTTTCCCCTCTTCCAGCAAAGCGGCTTTGGCAAGCGCTGCCTGCTCATCATCTATCGGGAAAACAGTGATTCTTGCGTCCCGGTTCATCAAAATCTTGGTTTGGAGGGTTTCGCCGGCGGCGAAGATGGTGAGGGTGGATGACATCATCACCAGCACCATGGTGCTCAGGATGCAGATGGTGGCAAGCCCCGCGGCGTTTCTTTTCATGCGGTGGATCATGCCGGCGATGACGCTGAAGTGCCGGGGCTGGTAGTAAAAGGCCTTGTTGCGCCGAAGCGACCTGAGGATGGCGATGGAGCCTGCGATGAACAGGGCATAGGTGCCGATAATCACCAGCATCACCGCCAGGAAAAACTGGGAGATGGAGGTGGCCACTTGTTGCGCGGTGAGGGAGAGGGCATAGCCCGCCCCCAGGCAGATCATGCCCAGCAGCGTCAGCCACACCCGCCCCCTGGGCTCCCGCTCACCCAGGTGTTCGCCCTTGAGCAGGCTGACGGGGCTGCTCAGGTGAATCTCCCGCAGGGTGTTCAGCAGCGTCAGGCTGTGAATCAGCAAAAACGCAACCAGGGTGAAGGGCAGGGCGCTCTCGGGAATGGAAAGGGGCGGGAGGCCAGAAACCCCCAGCATTCTGAGCACAATCAGATACATGAGCTTAACGAGCAAAGCCCCCAGCAGCACCCCGGCCAGGGTTGAAGCCAGGCCCACCAGGGCGGTTTCCATGGCCAATACGCTGCCTATGTGCTTTTTCTCCATGCCCAGGATGTTGAACAGGCCGAATTCCTTTTTGCGCCGCTTGATAAGAAAGCTGTGGGTATAGAACATGAACAGCAGGGCAAACAGCAAGATCACCCACACGCCAAAGCCCAGCGTCATCTGAAGGCTGCGCCCGCCGTATATGTCCCTGAACGCGGCGGTATTGGCCAGCACAAACATGATGTAAAACATCATGACCGTGCCCATGCAGGAGAGGGCATAGGGCAGATAGCTCTGGCGGTTGCGCCGGATGCTGCTCAGCGCCAGATCCCAGAAGAATTTGCTGTTCATCTGGCTTCACCGCCCGTCATGATGGCGGTCTGGGCATCGGCGATGCGCTGGTACATGTCCGCCTGGCTGGCATGGCCCCGGTAGAGCTGGTGGAAGATTTGCCCGTCCTTGATGAACAGCACCCGCCCGGCGTGGCTGGCCGCCTTGGTGGAGTGGGTGACCATCAGGAGGGTCTGACCCAGCTGGTTCACCTCTTGAAAAATCTTCAGCAGCCCGTCTGTGGCGCGGGAATCCAGGGAGCCGGTGGGCTCATCCGCCAGCAGCAGCCGTGGCCCTGTGATCAGCGCCCGGGCAACAGCTGCCCGCTGCTTTTCCCCGCCTGACACCTCGTAGGGGAACTTGTCCAAAAGGGCGGTGATGTTCAGCTGTTCAGCCAGGGGCTTAAGCCGCCTGGCCATGTCGTCATGGTGAATCTTGCCCGAGAGCACCAGGGGCAGGTAGATGTTGTCTCTGAGGCTAAAGGTGTCAAGCAGGTTATAGTCCTGAAACACAAAGCCCAGGTTCACCCTTCTAAAAGCGGCGATCTCCTTGTCTCCAATCTGGGAGAGGGCCTTGCCGTCCAGCATGATCTCGCCCGAGGTGGGCTTGTCAAGGGCTGCCAGAATGTTAAGCAGCGTGGTCTTGCCGGAGCCGGATTCCCCCATGATGGCCAGGTATTCGCCCGCCTCCACGGAAAAGCTCACATCGCTCAGCGCCTCCACCGGGTGATGGCCAAAGCGGGAGGCATAGGTTTTTTTCAGGTTCTTAACATCCAGTATCGTCATAGCGCGCTCCTTTCAGGGTGTGGGAACACCGTATCAAAAGGGCGGCGTATCTGCCTTAAGCCTGCCTTACAAAAAAGGAGCAAACCTAACTTTTTTGTCATCTATTCCACAATCAGCTCTTCCCGGGGGAAGCCAACCACCGCCCGGGTGCCCTGCCCCGGGGTGGAATCAAGCCTCAGGGAAAGCCCCAGGCGCCTGGCGGTTTCCCGCGCCAGGTAAAGCCCAATGCCGGTTGCCTGCTGATCCACCCGGCCGTTAAACCCGGTGAAACCCATCTCAAACACCCGGGGCAAATCCTCAGGCAAAATCCCCCGGCCCGTGTCCTTGATGACCAGCTCCTTCCTCTCCTCCTCCCAGGTGATGAAAATGCCGCCGGATTCCGTGTACTTGATGGCGTTTGACAGGAGCTGCTCCAACAGAAAGCTGAGCCATTTTTCATCGGTCACCACGCGGACGTCTTGCGGTATCTCCAGCTGAAGGCTCAGGCGCTTTGACACAAACAAGGCGGCAAAGCGCCGGGCGGTTGCTGACACGGGCCCCAACACCTGGCATTTAGCAAACACAAAGTCGCTGGCCCGGCCATCAAGCCGGGCATAGCCCAAAGCCATGTCCACATACTGGGACACCTTGAACAGCTCACCGGAAATCCTGCGGTCAAGGGCTGTATCCTCCTGCAACAAAAGGCGCATGGCGGCGATGGGCGTTTTCACCTGGTGGCTCCACAGGGTGAAGTAGGTGGCCATGGCCTGATGGCGGGCATCCGCCTGGGTGGCCTGCTCCCGGTACAGCGCGTGCAGGCGCAAAAACAGCGCCTGATTATCCTGTTCAACCAGGCTGTTTGGGGCGGGCAGATGGGCGGCGCTTTCCGGAAGCCCGGGCAGCAGCTGGATGAGCGCCTGATGGCGCGCCCTGAAGCGCGCCAGGTCGATGCTGAGGGCGACGCCCAGGGGCAAAAGGCACAGCAGCCCCGCGTAGCCCAAGGCCCGGAGGTCCGTCCCGTACAGCGCCAGCACCACCAGCACAATCAGCCCCAAAAGCACCAGCAGCAGCGCCAGCCAGGCCCTTTCCTTCAGATAGGCTTTGAGGACACCCTGGTTTTCTCCTCTCATGGCAGCAGATAGCCCATGCCTTTCTTGGTCTGAATGAGGTCCATGGCCCCCAGCTGTTCCAGTTTTTTGCGCAGCCTGGCCACATTGACGGTGAGGGTGTTTTCATCCACAAAGCTATCGGTCTCCCACAGCCTGGTCATCAATAGCTCCCGGGAGACGATTTTGCCCCGCCGCTCCATGAGGGTGTGCAGAATGCGGTTTTCATTTTTGGTCAATTCCGCCCGCTGGCCCTCATATTGCACCGTGGCGTCAGCTGGATTATAGATCAGCCCCCCATGCTCAAGCAGGGGCGCTGCCACAGCAAAGCCGTAGGCCCGGCGCAGCAGCGCCTCGATCTTGGCGGCCAGCAGGCTCAGCTCAAAAGGCTTGGCAATCAGGTCATCCGCCCCCATGCCCATGGCGGTTACGGCGGTGATGTTGTCAGAGGCGGAGGTGATAAACAGCACCGGCACCGTGGACACCCGCCTGATCTCCCGGCACCAGTGAAAGCCGCCCAAAACCGGCAGCTTCAAATCCAGCAGCACCAGGTGGGGGCCAAAGGCGGCGAACTCCTCCAGCACACGGTTGAAGTCCTGGACCGCCTGCACCTGATAGCCCCAGCCCGCCAGGTATTCCGCCACGGCGCTTGCAATCACCGGATCATCTTCCACAATCAGCAGCCTGTACATGGAAAGCCCCCCTTTGAACACAGTGTATCACAAGGGGGGGCTGTACGGGAATTCTTGAAGGGACAGCGGCTATTCCTGCGCTTTGCGCAGGGCAAACCTCCCCGCCTCCGCCAGGTCCTGTTGGTTGGGGCGGCCCAGGCGAAAGATTAAAAAGCTGCCCAGGCAGAGGAATTCCTCGCTGTCAACGGCGATGCCCCGGGTTAAAAGGGCGGCCCTTAAATCGGCCTGTTGGGTGGTCCCGCTGGTACAGCTGGTGACCAGCACCACCCGGGCCACATGGTCCGGGTGCAGGCGAGGCACCAGGTCGAGCATTTTCTGGTCGCTTTTGCCGCCATAGATGCCGCCCACCAAAAACAGCACATCGCAGCCCGTCTCTTCCTGCCATTGCGCGATGTCTCGGGCCTGTACGCCCACCGCCTGGGCCACGGCCTGCGCGATTTTCCGGGAATGCCCGGTCTTGGTATGATAGAGCACCTGGATGTCCATAACGCTCCTCCTGCTTTGGCTTCACCGCCATGGTAGGGCAAAGGAAGGCCCGGTTCAATCAAAAGGATGTAAAATCGCGTGCTGGCATCACCAGGCGCGCTTGAGCATCCACCCGGCGATGTCATCCATCACCTCATCCGGGATGGGGGTGCGCTGGCCGTATTCCAGGCTGATCTGGGAGAGGGGCAGCGTCTCTCCTTCAAAATGTCCAAAGAGGTGGTTGAGATCAGGATACAGGATGAACTGGGCATCCGGGTGGCCCGCAAGCCGCTCCTGCCAGGCATCATAATCGCGCAGTGACACCTGCCGGTCACGCCCGCCGTGGAGGATCAAAACCGGCAGCCCATCCGCCAGGTGCAGCCCGGCAGTGTCTATCCCCGCCAGGTGCCGCTGGTACCAGGCGGGCAGGCCCATCACCAGGTTGGCGGGGTCTTTTGCTGCCTGGTCGCTCATATCCGGGAGGCGCTTGGCCTTTTCCACCTCCCCTGCCACCTGCTGCCGGATGGCCTGCGCTGTCTTGACATCCACCTCAGCTGCCAGCAGGTCGTTCTGGTCGGCGGAGATCTCCCACAGCTTCCGGGGGCTGCCCGCCAGGTTGATGTAGCCATCAGCCCCTGCGCCTAAGGTGTTGATATAGGCGGTCAGCATGCCGCCCAGGCTGTGCCCCAGGATAAACACCTTCTTGCCCTGAAGCTCCGCCCGGTTTTTCAAAAGCTGAACGGCCGCCGCCGCGTCAAGGGCGGTTTCCTGATCCACAGTGAGGGTGATGTACTCAGGGCTCTTGGCAATCTGCTGCCCATACACAAAGGTGCGCTTGTCATAGCGCACGACAGCGATGCCCCGTTTTGCCAGCCCCCAGGCCAGGTCCTGGAAGGGGGTGTTGGCATAGAGCTTCTCATTCCGGTCAGAGGGCCCGGAGCCCTGCACCAGCACAAGGCCTGCCAGCACTTCTCCTGATTCCGGCAGGCTCAAAAGCCCTTCCAGGGGAAAGCCCGTGCCCGCATCCACCTGGATGGGCTGTTCCGTGAAGCCAGCGGGCGGTGCCGCTTGCGCCACCACCTCCCCAGGCGTATAAAACAGCCCGGCTACCTGCCCTTCCCCATCAAACACGGTGCGCTGGATGAGCTTGGCCCGGTCAAAAACCAGGGTGAGCTCAATGATGTCATATCCGTCAGCTATGGAGGCCTGCCAGGCCCCCGCCTCCTTAAACGCGCCAAAGGACGCTGTGAGGTTTTCCCACACCGCTTTGACCTGGCCTGCCATGGCAGTACGCATGGTATCAGCCATCATGAGAAGGGCGGCCTCTTCCTCCCCGGCTTGCATGTGTGTCAGCAGCGCTTGCGCCTTTGTATAAAGCGGCGCCACTTCAGATGCCACGGGGATTGTCATCATCAGACAGAGCAGTGGTATGAGCAGTTTGCGCATGGGCTTTTCCTCCCGCATTTTTCTGCGCCTATCATAGCATATGCATAAACCCCGAATCCACCCGGACATCCAGCTGGCAATTGCGGGAGCGTGCGTTAAATGTTATGATAACAGGGTAGATATGAATAAGAATCCGCGGGGCAGGCGGCAGAAAAGGAGCATACCATGAGCGCAGACAGGCAGATCAAAAAAGGCTACGAATACGCGGAAGAGGTATACGCTGCCTGCGGGGTGGACGTGGAGGAGGCCATCCGCCTGGCGGACGCGGTGCCTTTGTCGCTGCACTGCTGGCAGGGGGATGACGTGATCGGCTTTGACGGCGCGGGCGCCCTCACCGGCGGCATCGCCACCACCGGCAACTACCCCGGCCGTGCCCGCACACCGACGGAGCTCATGGACGACATCCGCCTGGCCTATACCCTCTTTCCGGGCCAGAAGAAGCTGAACCTCCATGCCAGCTACGCGGTCAAAACCGCCCCGGAAAAAGACCGGGACACCTACACCATCGACGACTTTGCGCCCTGGCTGGACTTTGCCCGGGAACAGGGCGTGGGGGTGGATTTCAACCCCACCTATTTCTCCCATCCCCGGATGGACGGCAACCTGTCGCTGTCAAGCCCGGATGAGAAGACCCGCCGCTTCTGGATAGAGCATGGCAAGCGCAGCCGGGAGATCGCCGCCGCCTTTGCCCGGGAGCTGGGCCAGCCCAGCGTGGTCAACTTCTGGATGCCTGACGGCACCAAGGACACCTGTGTGGACACCAGGGGCTTCCGGGAGCGGATGACCGCCTCCCTGGACGAGATTTTCAAGGGCCGGGCCGGCATGGACATCGCCCCCTGCGCGCTTGAGAGCAAGCTGTTTGGTGTGGGGGTGGAGAGCTTCACCGTGGTCTCCAGCGAGTATTCCCTGGGCTATGCCCAGAGCCGGGAGATCATGGCCTGCCTGGACGCCGGGCACTATCATCCCACCGAGGTGGTCAGCGCCAAGATCACGGCGGTGCTGGCCTTTATTGATCGCATTCTGCTCCACGTCTCCCGGCCTGTGCGCTGGGATTCTGACCATGTGGTGGCGCTGGATGACGAGCTGCAGCGCATCATGGACGAGGTGGTGTGGAACGGGTACACCGACCGGGTGGCCGTGGGCCTTGATTTCTTTGATGCCTCCATCAACCGGGTGGCCTGCTGGGCCATCGGTATGCGCAACGCCAGAAAGGCGCTGCTCTCCGCCTTCCTGGCGCCCTGGAAGGCGCTGCGGGAGGCTGAGGCGGATGGGGATGACACCCGGAGGCTGGCGCTTTATGAGGAGCGCAGGACCTTGCCCCTGGGCGCCGTGTGGAACTACTATTGTGAAACCAGGGGCGTGCCGCCTGACGGCGCCTGGCTACCCAAGGTTACCGACTATGAGAAATCCGTCTTAAGCCTTCGCTGAAGGATAAAGGAGCGTCATGCACCAGGAAGACCTGATCCTGCAGATGGCCGGCATCACCAAGATTTTCCCGGGCATCCGGGCGCTGGATGATGTGCGCCTGGATCTGCGCCGGGGAGAGATTCACGCCCTCATCGGTGAAAACGGGGCGGGGAAGTCCACCTTTATCAAGGTGCTGACCGGCATCCACCAGCCAGACGCCGGGATCATCCGCCTAAACGGCCAGGAGATCGTCATGGCGGACCCCCTGGTGGCCCGCCGCCACGGCATCGCCGCCATTTACCAGCATCTGGCAGCTTACCCGGATTTGAGCGTGGCGGAGAATATCTTCATGGGCAACGAGCAGACCCAGGGCAGGTTGCCGGGCATCAGCTGGAAGAAAACCAATCAGGAAGCTGAAAAATTGCTCCAGGCCCTGGGCAGTGACATCGACCCGGCCAGCGAAATGGGCTCCCTGTCCGTCGCCCAGCAGCAGATTGTGGAGATCGCCAAAGCCCTCTCCCAAAACGCTCAGGTGCTCATCATGGATGAGCCCACGGCGGCGCTGTCCCTCAGGGAGAGCGAGGAGCTGTACAACATCGTCCGGAATCTCAAGCAACAGGGCACCTCCATCATCCTCATCTCCCACCGGTTTGAAGACATCTTCAGCCTCGCCGACCGGGTGACGGTGCTCAGGGACGGCCGCTACATCGGCACCTGGGATATCGATGAGACCGACAGCGACATGCTGGTCAAGCACATGGTGGGGCGCAGCATCGACCAGTTCTACCCCACCAAGACCACCCTGGCGGGGGAGCCCCTGCTTAAGGTTGAGGGCCTTTCCCGCACCGGATTTTTTGAGGACGTGTCTTTCACCCTCCACGCCGGGGAGATCCTGGGGCTCACCGGCCTGGTGGGCGCGGGGCGCACCGAGGTGGTGGAGGTGTTAAGCGGCGTCACCCGCCCTGACAAGGGCAAGATCACCGTCCTGGGGGAGCAGCGGCATATCACTTCCCCCCATGAGGCGATGAAGCAGGGGCTGAGCCTCCTGCCTGAGGACCGACAGAAGCAGGGCCTGCTCCTGCCCTGGACGATCCAGAGCAACATCACCCTGCCCCGGCTGGACCTGCACAAGCGCCACCGCCTGCTCTCCCCCCAGTCTGAAGGCCGGGCGGCAGAGGAGTACATCAGGATGCTGGCCATCAAGGCCAGGAGCGGGGGAGACACAGCGGAGTCCCTCTCCGGGGGTAACCAGCAGAAGGTGGTCATCTCCAAGCTCCTCACCTGTGGCACGCGCATCATCATCATGGATGAGCCCACCAAGGGGGTGGACGTGGGCAGCAAGGCCGCCATCTACCAGATCATGGTTGACCTGGCGGGGGAGGGCTATGGCATCCTCATGGTGTCCTCCGAGATGCCCGAGGTGCTGGGCATCTGCGACCGGGCGCTGGTGATGCGGGAGGGGCGCATTGCCGCCGTCTTCACGCGGGGGGAGATGACCCCCGAGGCCCTGCTCAAGGCCGCCATGCCTCTTGAGAAGGCCCGGAAAGGAAGGGCTGAACATGCCTGAACAAGCGAAGAAAAACAGCGCCTTCTCAGCACTGCTCAAGCACCGGGAGGTGGGGCTGGCCGCCATCCTGGTGGTGCTGTTCCTATTGGTGGGGCTCAGGAACCTGGCCTTCACCACAGGCCCAAACGCGCTGTTCATCATGGAGGATACCGCCATCATGATCATCCTGGCCTTGGGCATGCTATGCGTGCTGCTGGTGGGCTCCATTGACATCTCCATCTCCGCTATCATGGCGCTGTCCACCATGACCGCCGGCATCGTCATGAAGCAATACCTCACCATCACCGAAACCCAGGCCATGGTAAACGGCGCCATGACCAGCATGACCCTGCGGGAGAGCACGCCGCTGGTTCTCATCATCCTCATCGGCATGGGCGTGGGCGCCCTTAGCGGCGCCATGAACGGCGCGCTCATCGCCTACGGCCGTGTGCTGCCCATCGTGGCCACCCTGGGCATGCAGTATATCCTCTATGGGCTGAGCCATGTGATCTCAGACGGCCAGGCGGTCTACCGCAAGGACATGCCCGACGCCTTCATCAACCTGAGCCGGGAGAATCTCCTGGGCCTTAACAGCAAGATCTGGATCATGCTGGCGGTGTTTTTGCTCGTGTTCCTGTTCCTCACCTATTCAAGGCGCGGGCGCTACCTGTATGCCGTGGGCTCAAGCCCCGAGGCCGCCGCCATGAGCGGCATCCGCATCCAGCGCTCAAGGCTTTTGGCCCATGTCATCATGGGGGCGCTGGCAGGGCTGGCGGGGCTGCTGTACGCCTCCCGGGACACCAAGATCACCCAGGACATGGCCATGAGCTACGAAATGTACGTGATCGCCGCCTGCGTGATCGGGGGCGTGTCGGTCAGCGGCGGTCGGGGCAAGGCCCTGGGCGTGGTGCTGGGGGCGCTGACCATCGGCGTCATCAACAACGCCCTCACCATGCTGCGTCTCACGGGCAACTCGGAGTTTTGGAAGAAAGCCATCCAGGGGGCGCTGATCCTGATGGCGGTGGTGACCAACGTCCTCATCCAGCGGGCCAAGGAACGCCGGGTGCTCAAGGACAGGAGGATATGAGATGAGCCGCCTGACAAACCGCCTGCCGGAATGGCTCAAGCGCTGGGAATGGATTCTGGTGATCCTGATCCTGGCCGTGTTCTGGGTGTTTTCAAGCCAGCAGCCGGATAACTACACCCTTTCCAAGCTCCTTAACCAGACCCGGGTGTACATGGTGGACGTGGGCTTCATGGCCCTGGGGATGCTGACGGTCCTGATCCTGGGGGACATCGATATCTCCGTCGCCGCCACCGCGGCGCTGTCCGCCACTGTGATGGCAGTCAGTTATAACCAGGGCAGCGGCATTCCCTTTGAGGCCGCCATCGCCCTGATGCTGATAACCGGCGCCGTCTGCGGGCTCATCAATGGGCTGCTGGTCACCCGGTTTTCAGAGCTTTTCCCCATGATCATCACACTGTCCACCCAGACGCTTTACCGGGGCATCGCCTACATCATCCTGAAAGACCAATCCTCCGGGCGCTTTCCCGCCTGGTTTTCCAAGGATCTAGGCTATGGCGCCATGAGCATTCTGGGTCTGGATGTGCCGATCATGCTGGTGTGCTTCCTGGCGGTACTGCCGGCATTCTATATCTGGCTTCACAAAACGGCCTCAGGGCGCAGGATTTTTGCTGCCGGCACCAACCTCACAGCCTCCCGCTATTCAGGCGTCAGAACCGGGCGAATCAAGCTCGCGGTCTTCACCTTAAACGGGCTGATGGCGGCTGTGGGCGGTTTCTTCCTCACCTCCCGCACGGGATCGGTGAAGTACACCATCGCCACCGGCTTTGAGATGCAGGCCATCGCCATCGCCGTGCTTGGCGGCGCTTCCACTTCCGGCGGCCGGGGCAGCGTGGTGGGGCTGCTGCTGGCGCTGGTCCTGATGACCGGCCTTAAAAACGGTCTGATGCTGGTGTACAACGACGCGTTTATCCTCAATCTCTCCATCGGACTGCTGTTGATCCTCATCGTCCTCATCCCCAACCTGACCGGGGAGCTCAGACGCCGGAGCGCTGTCAGGCGCCAGCGCCTGAGCCTGCAAAAGGCCTGACACACAAAATCTGCATACTATATGATAAAGGAGACCAATATGAAAAGAGCATTATCCCTGATTCTCGCACTGATTCTGATGCTGTCCCTGGCCAGCGTGGTGATGGCTGAGAAGCCTATCAACATCGGTGTTGTCTACAAGCAGACCGGCAACCCCTTCTTTGAGGCGGGCGTGCGCGGCTTTGAGGAGGCCAAGGGCGAACTGGGGTTTGAGTTTATCCACAACGGCCCCGCGGACTCCTCCAACGAAGGCCAGATCCAGATCATTGAAGGCTACATCCAGCAGGGCGTGGATGCCATCGCCATCTCCGCCAATGACGCGGCGGGGGTTGTGAGCGTGCTCCAGACCGCCATGGACCAGGGCATCAAGGTGGTCTCCTGGGACTCCAAGGTGGAGCCCGAGGGCCGCAACCTCAACATCGACCCCTCTGTGGCTGAGAACATCGGCCGCGTGCAGGTGGAAGAGATCGCCAAGCAGATCGGCGGGGAAGGTCAGATCGCCATCTTGTCCGCCGGCGCCACCATGGACAACCAGAACACCTGGATCAAATACATGCAGGAAGAGCTCAAAAAGCCCGAATACGCGAAAATTGAGCTGGTCACCATCGTCTATGGCGACGACCTCACCGACAAATCCATCCAGGAGATGCAGGGCCTGATCAACTCCTACCCGGAGCTGAAGGGTGTCATCTCCCCCACCACGGTGGGCATCGCGGCGGCGGCTGTCGCCATCAAGGACAACGGCCTCTCCGGCAAGATCAAGCTGACAGGCCTGGGCCTGCCCAGTGAAATGGCCGAATACCTCAAGGACGGCACCTGCGAGGGCATGTACCTGTGGAACCCCATCGACCTGGGCTACACCGCGGCCTACGCTGCCGTGGCGCTGGTGAAGGGGGAGATCACCGGCGCTGTGGGCGAGAAATTCGCGGCCGGGCGCATGGGCGAGAAGGAGATCATGGAAGCTGCTGACGGCGGCACCTTCACCCTGGTGGGTGACCCCTTCCGCTTCACCCCTGACAACATCGATGACTGGAAAGACGTGTATTGATTTTTTGACCTGACTCACCCGAGGGGCCTGTCAGGCCCCTCGGGGCACGAAAAACGGAGGATGGCATGGATTTTTTTGCGCGGAACAAGGAAGCCCTGGCGGCGTTCAGCCGGTTTTCAAAAACCCTGGGGGACCGGGCGGACTATGTGCAGGGCGGCGGGGGCAACACCTCGGTGAAGCTGGATGAGAAGCGCATGGCGGTGAAGGCCTCGGGCTACCTGCTCAGGGACATCACCCCCCAGGCGGCCTACGCGGTGCTGGATTACCAGGCCCTGCGCGCTTTTTATGGGCAGCATCAGCCGGGGGATTTCCCGGACGTGGAGGCGGCCGGCTCGGCCCGGGCCCGGGAGGCCGTGGAGGTGGTGGCGGGCTTAACCCCCCTCAGGCCGTCGGTGGAGGCGGGCTTCCACGCGCTGCTGGACCGCTTTGTGGCCCACACCCACAGCGTCTATGCCAACCTGGCCGCCTGCTGCCAGGAGAGCCAGGCCATCCTGGAGGAGGCCCTCAAGGGGGCGGATTACGGCTTTGCCGTGGTGCCTTATGTGAACCCGGGCACCACCCTCACCTTCACCATCAGGGACATCCTGGAGCAGTCAGGCCGGCCCAAGGTGCTGGTGATGCAAAACCACGGCGTCATCGTGCACGACGATGATGAGGCCAAATGCCTCAGCATCCACGAGGACATGAACCAGCGCCTGGCTGCCTTCTTTGGCCTGGCACCTGATGCCTTTCCCCGGGCCCGGGTGAAGGTGCAGGGAGGGGGCTTTGTATCGGACACCCCCTGGCTTCATGAGCGCTTGAAAGGCGGCCGGTATCCCGACAGCCTGCTGCTGGAGGAGCCGCTGTATCCTGATCAGATGGTGTTTTTCAAGGACACCCTGGGGGAGACCGCGGTGATCGATCGCCAGACCGGCGTCACGCATTACAAGCTGCCTGAAAACACCGCCATCACCCTGGAGGAAACCCTGTGCGCGGTGCTGTTCATCATCCAGACCATCCAGCAGAAAGGGTATACCCTCCAGACCATGGGCGAGGCTGCCCAGCGCTTTATCGGCGGCTGGGAGAGTGAAAAATACCGGAAAAAGCTGGCGGAGGGAAAAGCATGAAACAGCATCAGGAGTTTTTGGCATTTGACATCGGCGCTTCCAATGGCCGGGGCATCATCGGGCGCTTTGACGGGGAGAAGGTCCACCTGCACCGGGTGGGCAGCTTTGAAAACAACTTCGTCCCCCAGGGGGAATTGGGCTACTGGGACCTGCCCCATATCATCAGCCAGATGAAGGGCTGCTTTGTGGCTGCCTGGGAGCAGAGCTTTGACCCCTGCTGCTTTGGCATCGACACCTGGGGGGTGGACTATGGGCTGCTGGATGAAAAAGGCGTCCTGATCGAAAATCCCCGGGCCTACCGCGTCGCCACCGACCAGGAGATGCAGGCCGCCTGGCAGGTGATTGACAAGCGGGCGATGTTTGAAAAGACCGGCATCGCCGCCCTTAACTTCAACACCGTCTACCAGCTCTACCGCCGGGTGCTTTCCGGCGATGAGGCGCTGAAAAAGGCCAAAACCCTGTTGATGATGCCTGATCTTTTGGGGTATCATCTGACAGGGGCCATGGGTACGGAATACACCAACGCCACCACCACGGGCCTGATGGACGTGCACACCCGGACCTGGAGCGGGGAGATTTTAAGCGCCCTTGGCATTCCCGAGGGCATTTTCACGCCCATCGACCGGGCGGGCACCCTCAGGGGAACCCTCAAAGCGGACATCGCGGCCGCCCTGGGCGTGCCCCAGGTGGCCTATGCGGCGGTGGGCACCCATGACACCTCCTCCGCCGTGGCGGCCATCCCGGGCCGGGGCAACTTCGCTTTCTGCTCTTCGGGCACCTGGTCGCTGTTTGGCGTGGAGACGGCCCAGCCCGTGCTGTCAGACTTTGTGTATGAAAGCGGCTTTTCCAACGAAGGCACCGTGCAGGGCGGCTTCCGGCCGCTGAAGAACATCATGGGCCTGTGGCTGATCCAGGAGTGCAGGCGCGAGTGGACCAGGGAGGACGGCAAGGAGTACCACTGGGATGAGGTGCAGGCCCTGGCGAAGGATGCCCCCATGCTCCAGAGCATCATCGACCCGGACGAGCCCCGCTTCTTCACCGCCGGCAACATGCCCGGCAAGATCAGGGACTACTGCCGGGAGACCGGGCAGAAGGTACCCCTGACCCGGGGAGAGATCGCCCGCACGGTGTATGAAAGCCTGGCGCTCAAGTACCGCTGGGCGGTGGAGCGCCTGGGGGAAATCCGGGGCAGCGCCATTGAATCGCTCAACATCGTGGGCGGCGGCATCCAGAACAAGCTTTTAAACCAGATGGCGGCAGACGCCACGGGGCTTCCCACCACCGTGGGCCCCATTGAGGGGGCGGTGCTGGGCAACATCCTCATGCAGATGCAGGCGATGGGCCTGGTGGCTGGCCTGGAGGAGGCCCGGGCGGTGGCCCGCCAGTCGGTGGAGACCTCGCTGTATGTGCCCCACACCAACGACCAGTGGCTTGACGCTTACGGCAAACTCGAACAACTCATGGAGGCAGGCAAATGATAGACATGTTACCCACCCTGGCCCTGGCGGCCAAGCACGTGAAGGACCGGCTCCCCCAAAGCCCCGGCAGACTGTCCGGCAAGGTGGCCATCGTCACCGGCTCCGCCCAGGGCTTTGGCCTGGGCATCGCCCAGGAACTGTACCAAGAGGGCGCCTTTGTGGTGATCGCGGACCTGAATGAACCGGTGGCCCAGCAGGTGGCGCAAGGGCTTGGCGAACGCGCCATGGCGGTGAAGGTGGACGTGTCGGATGAAAAGAGCGTGGCCGACATGGTGATCAAGACCGTGGCCCGCTTCCGGGGGCTTGACCTGTTCATCTCAAACGCCGGGGTGCTGAAAGCCGGAAGCCTTGAGGAGATGGAGAAGAAGGACTTTGAGTTTGTCACCGCTGTCAACTACACCGCCTTCTTCACCTGCGTCAAATACGCCAGCCTGGTGATGAAAGCCCAGTTTGAGGCGGATCCATCCTGGAGCGGCGACATCATCACCATCAACAGCAAATCCGGCCTGGTGGGCAGCAATAAGAACTTCGCCTACGCCGGGGGCAAGTTCGGCGCCATTGGGCTCACCCAGTCCTTTGCCATGGAGCTGGCCCCCTACAACATCAAGGTGAACGCCATCTGCCCGGGCAACTATTATGACGGCCCCCTGTGGAGCGACCCGGTGAAGGGGCTGTTTGTGCAGTATCTCAACGCCGGCAAGGTGCCGGGTGCCAAGACGCTGGAGGATGTGAAGGCCTCCTACCTGTCCAAATCCCTCATCAAGCGGGGCTGCATGCCCCTTGACGTAGCCCGGGCCATCTTTTACGCGGTGGAGCAGAGCTATGAGACCGGGCAGGCCATCCCGGTCACCGGAGGGCAGGTGATGCTGGCTTGATCAGTGAGCAGATTCTTAAACGCTTAAACGCCCCCACCAGGGAGGAGCGGCTTCATAACCTGCGGGAAGAAGCGAAAAAGGCGGATTTTCCGCCCATGAACCCTCGCTTTATCAACAACCACATCCACACCTTCTATTCCTTCTCGCCCTATTCGCCCACAGCCGCGGTCTATGCCGCGCGCAGCGAGGGGCTTTGCACCGCCGGCATTGTGGACCATGACTCCATGGGCGGGGCGGAGGAGTTTATAAAAGCCGGGGAGATCATCGGGCTCCCGGTCACGGTGGGGGTGGAGGGCCGGGTGTCCATGGCTGGCACCCCCTTTGAAAACCTGCGCACCAACAACCCTGACCAGCTGGGCGTCTCCTACATGGTGCTCCACGCCGTGCCCCACCACAACATCCCCCGGGTGCAGGCCTGGTTTGCGCCTCTGAGGGAAGCCAGAAATACCAGAAACCGGCTGATGACCGATGCCATCAGCCGGCTTTCAGGGTTTGATCTGGACTTTGACCGTGACGTGCTGCCGCTGTCCATGTTCCATGATGGGGGCGGCGTCACCGAGCGCCATTTGATGCAGGCCCTGGCCCGCAAGGAAGATCCGGGCCGCTCCATGCTTGAGGAGTATGACCGCATCGGCGTTCTCAAGAAGGACTTTATTCCCAAGGTCTATGTGGACGCCACGGCGGAGTGCCCGCCGATATCCGAGTTTGTCAGCCTGGCAGATCAGGTGGGCGGCATCCTGGCCTATGCCTACCTGGGGGATGTCACCGCCTCTGTCACCGGCGATAAAAAGGCCCAGGCCTTTGAGGACGAACACCTGGAGACGCTGTTTAAAACCCTGGATGATCTTGGCGTGCGCGCCCTCACCTACATGCCCACCCGCAACACCGATCATCAGCTGGACCGGGTGCGGCAATTGTGCGGGCGTTATGGTATGATGCAGATATCAGGGGAGGACATCAATTCTCCCCGTCAGCGCTTTGTCATCGAAAAGATGAAGGACGAGCGCTTCTCTAACTTGATCGACAGCACCTGGAAGCTGATCAAACACGAAAACGGAGGAGACTGAATATGAAAACCAAAGCTGTTCGCCTGTATGGCAAAAAAGACCTGCGCCTGGAGGAGTTTGAGCTTTCCCCCATGACCGATGATTCGGTCATCTGCGAGGTGGTGACCGATTCCCTGTGCATGAGCAGCTACAAAGCCGCGGTGCTGGGCGCCGACCATGCCCGGGTGCCCGATGATGTGGCCACCAACCCCACCATCGTGGGCCATGAGTTTTGCGGCCGCATCGTGAAGGTGGGCAAAAACTGGCAGCACAAGTACAAGCCCGGTGACGGCTATGTCATCCAGCCCGCCCACTCCTACGAGGGCTCCATGCTGGCCCCCGGCTACTCCTACCGGGACTGCGGGGGTGACGCCACCTATGTGTCCATGCCCATCGAGATCCTGAAGATGGACTGCCTCATCCCCTATGACTCTGATGTGTTCTTCCTGGGCGCCCTGGCGGAGCCCTACAGCTGCGTCATCGCCACCTTCCACGCCATGTATCACACCCGGGACGGGGAATATGTGCATGACATGGGCATCGTGGAGGGCGGCAACCTGGCGATGCTGGCCTCAGTGGGCCCCATGGGCCTGGCCGCCATCGACTATGCCCTCAACTGTGACCGCCGGCCCAGCCTCATGGTGGTGACCGACATCGACGACGCACGCCTGGCCCGCGCCGCCTCCATCCACACGGTGGAGCACGCCAGAAAGCAGGGGGTGGAGCTGCACTATATCAACACCAAAAACATGGCCGACCCCGCCAAAGAGCTGCGGGCGCTCACCAAGAATGACCACGGCTTTGACGATGTGATCGTCTTTGCGCCGGTGAAGCCGGTGGTGGAGCAGGGCGACCAGATCCTGGCGGTGGACGGCTGCCTGAACTTCTTTGCCGGCCCCTCCGACCTCCAGTTCTCCGCCCTCATGAACTTCTACAACGTCCACTACAAGCGGACCCATGTCGCCGCCACCTCCCACGGGAACCTGGACGACATGAAGGAAGCCATCAAGATGATGAACGCCGGGAAGCTCAACCCCGCCGCCCTGGTCACCCACATCGGCGGGCTTGACTGCGTGGCGGAGACCACGCTCAAGCTGCCTGAGCTGCCGGGCGCCAAGAAGCTCATCTACCCCCACATCAGCCTGCCGCTGACAGCCCTCAGCGAGTTTGAGGAAAAAGGCAAGGCCGACCCCATGTTCAAGGAGCTTGACCAGATCGTCAAGGCCAACAACGGCCTGTGGTCAGGCGAGGCGGAGAAGCTGTTGCTGAAAAAAGCCAAGCCCATCGAATAACCGGTACCGGGCACCCCGGGGGGCTTTCTTCACAGAAAGCCCCCCAGCAAAGATTTGACATAAATAGAAAGGGAGTACGCACATGGCACATCCGATTGTTCTGCCCCGGCAGGGGCAATCCGTGGAAAGCTGCATCATCACCCAGTGGAGCAAAAAGGTGGGTGACCCCGTGAAAGTGGGGGACATCCTTTTCAGCTATGAGACGGATAAGGCCAGTTTTGAAGAGCCCGCGAAGGAGGACGGCACCCTGCTGGCGATCTTCTTTGAGGCGGATGAGGATGTGCCGGTGCTCACCACCGTGGGCGTGATCGGCAACCCCGGGGAGGATTTTTCTGACCTGAAGCCGGATGGCGCGGCGGCTGCGGCCCCCGCTCCGGCGGCAGAGGAGAAGCCCGCCGCCCAGGCCCCGGCAGCGCCCGCAGCGGCCCCGGCCGCTGTCCCCGCGGCGGCTTTGGCCACCGGCGTGTCCCCCAGGGCCCGGGCCACAGCGGCCCGCCTGGGCATTGATCCGGCCCTTGCCTCCGGCACCGGCCCCCAGGGCCGGGTGATCGAGCGGGATATCTTCGCCGCCCGGGATCAGGCCCCGGCCAGCCAGGCTGTGGCGACTGAGGCGGCCCCGGCTGCCGCTGCCGCGGTGTCAGCGCCGGGGGAGATGGCCTATGAAGAGGTCAAGCTGTCCAAGGTGCGCAAGGTGATTGCCAAGGCCATGCACGAGAGCCTCTCCCAGATGGCCCAGCTCACCCACCACATGGCCTTTGACGCCAGCCAGATGATGGCCCTGCGGGCCCAGTTCAAGGCAGCGCCTGAGGACATGGCGCTCTCCGGCATCACCCTCAATGACATGATCCTCTTTGCGGTGTCCAGGGTTTTAAAGCGCCACCCGGATTTCAACGCCCACTACCTGGGCGAGACCATGCGCCGCTTTGGGCATGTCCATCTGGGCGTCGCCGTGGATACCCCCCGGGGCCTTTTGGTGCCCACCCTCTTTGATGCGGACACCAAGTCCCTGGCCCAGATTTCCCGGGAGATGAAGGAACTGGGCAAGGCCGCCCAAACCGGCAGCATCAACCCGGACATCCTCAGCGCCGGCAGCTTCACCATCTCCAACCTGGGCGCCCTGGGCACCGAGTTTTTCACCCCCATCATCAACCCGCCCCAGGTGGGGATCTTGGGCGTTGGTGCCACGGTGGACCGGGTGCGGGTGGTGGACGGCCAGGTCACGGCCTACCCGGCCATGGGCCTGTCCCTCACCTATGACCACCGCGCGGTGGACGGCGCCCCGGCTTCCCGCTTCCTGAAGGATCTGGCAGCGGCGCTTGAAAACATCGGCATCCTGCTGGCCGACTAAAGGAGGAAGAAGATGGTCTATGATCTGATGATTCTGGGTGGCGGGCCTGCCGGCTACCTGGCGGCGGAGCGCGCGGGGCACGCGGGGCTGAAGGTGGCGCTGGTGGAGGAGCGGGAATTGGGCGGGGTGTGCCTGAACGAGGGCTGCATCCCCACCAAGACCATGCTCTACTCTGCCAAGCTCTATGACGGGGTGAGGCATGGGGAGAAGTACGGCGTGAGCGCGGAAAACCTCACCATCGACCACGCCAGGGTGGTGGCCCGCAAGGCCAAGGTGGTCAAGTCCCTGGTGGCGGGCGTCAAGGCCCTGATGAAGGCCAACCAGGTGGCGGTGTTCTCCGCCCGGGGCGAGATCACCGGAAAATCCGCAGAAGGCTACACCATAAAAGCCGGGGAGGAAACCCTCACCGGCAAGCGCATCCTGGTTGCCACCGGCTCCGCCCCCGCCATGCCGCCCATTCCTGGGCTGAAGGAAGGGTTTGACAAGGGCTTTGTCCTCACCAACCGGGAAATCCTGGATCTGAAGGAAATCCCCTCCCGCCTGGCTGTGGTGGGCGGCGGCGTGATCGGGCTTGAGATGGCCAGCTACTTCAACTCCGTTGGCGCCAAGGTCAGCGTGGTGGAGATGCTGGACCACATCGCAGGCGAAAACGACCAGGACCTGGTCAATATCCTGAAGGCTGACTTTGAGAAAAAGGGCATCACCTTCGCGCTTTCTGCCCGGGTCACCGCCATTGAGGAAAACGGTGTGCGCTATGAGCAGGGGGGCGAAAGCAAGTTCATCGAGGCTGACAAGGTGCTCCTGTCCATCGGCCGCCGGGCCAACACCCAGGGCCTTGGCCTTGAAACCATTGGGGTGTATACTGAAAGAGGCGCTGTCATCACCGATGACCGGATGCAGACCAACCAGCCCGGCGTCTACGCGGCAGGCGATGTCACCGGCTTTTCCATGCTGGCCCACACCGCCTACCGGGAGGCCGAGGTGGCGGTGAACAACATCCTGGGCCACGGGGATGCCATGCGCTATGAGGCCATCCCGGCGGTGCTCTACACCAACCCGGAGCTGGCCAGCGTCGGCGAGACCGAGGCCACAGCGGCGGCCAAGGGCCTGCCCTATAAGACCGTGCAGCTGCCCATGAAGTTCGCCGGGCGCTACCAGGCTGAAAACGAGGGTGGCCGCGGCATCATGAAGCTGTTGGTCAACACCCGGACCCAGCAGGTGATAGGCCTCCAGGCGCTGTCCAATTACGCGTCGGAGTTCATCATCGCCGCCACCAGCTTCATAGAGCTGGGCCTGAGCCTGGAGGCCATCAAGAAAATCGTCTTCCCCCACCCCACCGTGTCAGAGATCATCCGCGAAGCGGTCTTCCAATACGAGTAAGGAGCAGAGAAATGAGCAAGCAACTGGCAGTCACCCCCGAATCCGTCCGCAAACCCGGAAAGCTGAAGACGCCTGACATCCCCGTCAACGTCTATCAGAAATCCGTCAAGGACGAGAAGGGCAACTACACCAAAGAGGAGTTTCTCAACATCTACCGGGATATGTGCTATATCCGGGAGTTTGAGACCATGCTCAACCTCATCAAGACCAAGGGGGAGTATGAGGGCGTGCCCTACAACCACCCCGGCCCTGCCCACCTGGGCATCGGCCAGGAGGCCGCCTATGTGGGCGCCGCCTTTTTGCTGAGCCTTGATGACTACACCTTTGGCTCCCACCGCTCCCACGGCGAGATCCTGGCCAAGGGCCTCAGGAGCATTGAGATATTGGAGGACAAGGAGCTCACCGGCATCATGGAGGGCTTCTTTGGCGGCAAAACCTATGGCGTGGTGAAGGACAAGAACAAGTCGGTCAAGGAAAACGGCATCAACTTCCTGCTGTATGGCATGATGTGCGAGACCTTCGCCCGGGAGAACGGCTTCAACAAGGGCCTGGGCGGCTCCATGCACGCCTTCTTCACCCCCTTTGGCATCTATCCCAACAACGCCATCGTGGGCGGCTCGGGCTCCATTGCGCCGGGTGCCGCGCTGTACAAGCTGTCAAACAAAAAGCCGGGCGTGGTGGTGTGCAACATCGGCGACGGCGCCATGGCCTGCGGCCCGGTGTGGGAAGGCCTGATGATGTCCACCATGGGCCAGATCAGGACGCTCTGGGGTGAGCACGGCGGCGGCATGCCCCTCATCTTCAACATCAACGACAATTTCTACGGCATGGGCGGCCAGACCCAGGGTGAGACCATGGGCATGGACATGATCGCGCGCATCGGCGCGGGCATCGCGCCCAACGCCTTGCACGCCGAGCGCGTGGACGGCTACAACCCCCTGGCGGTTATCGATGCCTACCGGCGCAAGCTGCCCCTGGCCAAAAAGGAAGGCCCGGTGTTCCTGGATGTGATCACCTACCGCACCTCCGGCCACAGCCCCTCTGACGCCAGCAGCTACCGCACCCGTGAGGAGATCGAGGCCTGGGAGGGCCAGGACTCCATCATCGCCTTTGGCAAGGAGATTGTGGAGGCCGGCATCGCCGACCAGGACAGCCTCAACGCCATCTGGGACAAGGTCAAACAGGACATGGTGAGAAACCTCAAGCTGTCCATTGATGACTCCGTCTCCCCCCATATCCCCCTGCGGGCCGGGGACCCGGACTATATCGCCAACCTTATGTTCTCAAACGGCAAGGTCAAGGCTTTTGACCAGGGCCGCGAGCCTGAGGTGCTTTTGCCCCGTGAGGAGTGCCCCCGGGTTCAGCAATTGGCCAAAAAGGAGCGCTTCGGCCTGGACAAGGACGGCAAGCCCGTCAGCAAAAACCGGGTCTACCAGATGCGCGACGCCATCGCCGAGCCCATCATCAACAAGTTCTATGAGGACCCCACCCTCATCACCTTTGGTGAGGATGTGAGAGACTGGGGCGGCGCCTTTGCGGTCTACCGCGGCATGACCGAGGCCATCCCCTACCACCGCCTGTTTAACTCGCCCATCTCAGAGGCTGGCATCGTGGGCGCCGCGGTGGGCTACGCCATGGCAGGCGGCCGCGTGGTGGCGGAGCTCATGTACTGCGATTTCCTGGGCCGCTCCGGCGATGAGGTCTTCAACCAGCTCTCCAAGTGGCAGTCCATGTCGGCTGGCATGCTCAAGATGCCTGTGGTTCTCAGGCTGTCCGTGGGCAGCAAGTACGGCGCCCAGCACTCCCAGGACTGGTCCGCCCTCACCGCCCATATCCCGGGGCTCAAGGTGGTCTTCCCTGCCACGCCCTATGATGCCAAGGGCCTGATGCAGTCAGCCTTAAACGGCACCGACCCGGTCATCTTCCTGGAAAGCCAGCGCATCTACGACCAGGCCGAGCTCTTCCACGAGGGCGGCGTGCCTGAGGCTGAGTATGAGATTCCCTTTGGTGAGCCGGACGTGAAGCGGGTGGGCAGTGATGTCACCATCCTCTCCATCGGCGCCACCCTCTACCGGGTGTTGCCGGCGGCCGATATGCTCAAGGAAAAATACGGCCTGACGGCTGAGGTCATCGATGCCCGCAGCATCGTGCCCTTTGACTACACCAAGGTCATTGAGTCGGTCAAGAAAACCGGCCGCATCATCATCACCGGCGACGCCTGCGAGCGGAACTCCGTCATGCGCCAGATGGCCTCCACCATCACCGAGCTGGCCTTTGACTATCTGGATGCCCCGCCCGTGGTGGTGGGCGCCCGCAACTGGATCACCCCCGCCCACGAGATGGAAGACATCTTCTTCCCCCAGCCGGCGTGGATCCTGGACGCCATCAATGAGCGCCTCCTGCCCCTTGATGGGCATACCCCCACCCGCAACTTCACGGTGGTGGAGCAAATCCGCGACAACAAGCGCGGCGTGTAAAGACCATGGTAAGTATTTCGGGGGAGGGCGCTTTTGAAAAAGCGCCTCCTCACTTCGACATAGTCGTTTTCCGCGCGCCGCAAGCGGCGCGCGGAAAACTCTTTGCCTCATTGGGCTGCCGTCTGCCTTCATCTGCCACTGGCGGCGGCAGACTCTGCCCCCGAGCCCCCTCCCGGAAAACTTTATCAAATAAAAACACAATTTCTCTATAAAAAGGAAGTGCCATGAACAACCATCTTTTTGACACCACCAACACCGATCCCACCTTGAACCTGGCCATTGAGGAGGCGCTGCTGCTGAAGGAGGGCCTGGGCCCGGCGCTTTTTTTATGGCAAAACGCCCACACCGTGGTCATTGGCCGGGGGCAGAACGCCTGGAAGGAGTGCCGCAGCCAATTGCTGGAGGAGGAGGGCGGCACCCTGGTGCGCCGCTCCACCGGCGGGGGCGCGGTCTACCATGACCTGGGCAACCTGAACTTCTCCTTTGTCATGCCCAAGGATGTGTATGACGTCAGCCGGCAGCTGAAGGTCATCCAGCGGGCGGTCTCCCATTTTGGCATCCAGACGGAGGCCTCCGGGCGCAATGACATCGTGCTGAAGGATTCAGGCGCCAAATTTTCCGGCAACGCCTTCCGCAACACCCAGACCCGCTCGCTCCACCACGGCACCATCCTGATGGATGTGGACATGGCCCTGCTGGGCCGCTACCTGGCCCCCTCCAAGCAGAAGCTGGAGTCCAAAGGGGTTCAGAGCGTCAGGGCCCGGGTGGGGAACCTCAAGGAACTGGCCCCGGACATCACCATCAAGGCGCTCAAGGAGGCGCTCAACCAGGCCTTTATCGCTGAGTATGGCCCCTCGGCCCACCAGCCCTGGCAGGAGGCGCTCAGCGAAGGAGAGGTTATGAAACTGGCGGAAAAATACCGCTCCTGGGACTGGACCTTTGGCAAAACCCCCCGCTTTGAGATCACCCTGGAAAACCGCTTCCCCTGGGGCGGGGTGGAGCTGCTGCTGAGCCTTAAAAACGCGGTGGTGCAGGAGGTTCACTGCTATTCCGATGCCAACGACCCGGACCTGGCCAGCCGGGTGGAGGCCGCTTTAAGCGGCAGCCCCTTTACAGGCCTGGCCCTGGCCCAGCGCCTTAAGCGCAGCGGCAAGGCTGAAGACATGGAATTGGCGGGCTGGCTGCAAGCGCAGGAAGTATAAGGAGATTTTTCTGTCGGGGACTGCCGGGACATCCTCAGCAGTTCCCCTTTTTTTATTGTTTGACAAGTTTCTTTCCACAACTTATGATATAAACAATCATCATATTAAAAGGAGACCCATCATGGAAAAGAAATTGAGCTTTGCCTTGCTCCTGGTTTTGCTTGTGTCCATCGCCCTCACAGGCCTGGCTTCGAGCGGCCTGGTGGTGACCGACGAAGTGGCCATTGCCGTGCCTGAGGACAACTTCTACAAGGTCGCCGGGATCATCACCAACCAAAGCAAGAAAGCCATGGACGTGGGCGGGCCTAAGGTGGCGCTTAAGGATAAGGCAGGGAAGCACCTGAAAGGCGGCAGCCATATCGCACAGCCTGACCGGCTGGAGCCGGGGGAAAGCGCCTATTTCGCTGTTTCCTTCTTCGACCTGGACAGCCAGACCCTATCCGCCATCGCCAGCCACGAAATCACCATCCCTAAGGAAAAGGGCGAGGATATTGGCCAGCTGACAGCCCTCCCAGTGGCGGTAACTTCTGCCCTTGATCAGCTCACTGAGGAGACAGGCATCACCGCTGAGTTCACCAACACCACCGGGGCAGAACTTAGTCGGCTCCGGGTTATCTGGATTCTCAGGGATGCGGCGGGGCAGTTGATTGACATCAGCAGCTTCAGTTCCAGATTTAACGATCCCGTGGCTGACGGTGGCAAACAAGTCAGCAACTATCACTTCGGCTTTATGGCTCCCACCCTGGCCTATTGCCTGGAAAAGGGCTTGGCTGGGGGCAGCGCTGAATGTCTGGTGTTTGCTGTAACGCACTGATCCCCAAGGCCCAGATGCAATAACAGGGCTGCCGCTTCCAATGTGGCAGCCCTTCGCCTTGGCTCACGCATACCTCTTTTCAGTCAGGTGAGGTCTCGGTGGCTGGGCAGGGTATATTCATGAGACGGCCCAGCCCTTAATGAGAGCGGCCTGGCCTCACACCAAGGATGCGAAAGGAGCCACCATGATTGAAGTTTATTTAAGCCTGAACGGCAACGCCGCCGAAGCGGCCATCTACTACGCCCAGCTCTTTGAGGCCCCGGAGCCCTACATCATGCGCTTTGCCGACATGCCAAAGGCCGATCAGGACCAGATGCCCCCAGGGGCGGAAAACCTGGTGATGTATGCCAATGTCAAGACCAGTGTTGGCGACATCATGATGTCCGACATGATGCCGGGCAGCTCGGTCACCCCCAACGAAGGGGTGTGGATCAACTACTCCATGAAAGACGAGGAGCGCCTCAGGCAATACTTTGACGCCATGGCCAAGGACGGCGAGGTGCTCATGCCCCTGGAGAAGACCTTCTTCAGCCCCCTGTATGGGCAGGTGAAGGACAAATTCGGCTTTTACTGGATGTTCATGATTTATTGAGGCGGGGCTTCAAAGCGGCGGCTTTTTGAGGAGCAGGCCCGCGATGCTTTCAACCAGGCCGTCAAGGGGCAGGGCCGGGTCTTCTTCAAGCGCCTTATCCAGCGTGTCATCCCCATAGAAATAGCGGGTAAACCAAAAGGCGTCAGCGGCCTGGTAGAGGGGCTCAAAGACGCTTTTTTCAGCCTCTGTCAGGGGGCGCTGGGCCTTGTAGCCCTCAAAAAAAGAGACAAAGCGCGTGTCCCATGAGGAGGGCGGCTGGGTGGGGTCATAGGGCATCTCCCGGGCAAACAGCAGCGCCTGGAGCACGGCGTCACTGATCAGCGGTGCCTCCCCTGCGCAGTTGTAGTCAAAAACCTTCAGCTCGCCCTGCGCTCCCCAAACCAGGTTGTTGATGGACAAATCCCCGTGCACAGCAAAGTGGGGAAGCGCTCTCCAGCGGCTTTTCAGCATGTCCCGCCGGGCGTCATACAGCGCCCGGACAGCCTGGCTTTCCGGGTTTCTTCCGTGGCGTTGCAGAAGATCAATCAGCATGTTGCCTGCGTCCACGTCGCTTTCGCGCATCCAGTCAAAAATGGCCCGGCCCTCTGCCATGTGGAAGCCTTCAGCCATGCAGATTTGGTGCATCCGGCCCAGCAATTCCCCGGCCTGTCTGCACAGGGCCAGCGTGGCCAGGCTGATTTCAGGGCCAATATCCCTCTCCAGGGTGACCAGCAGCTGATGGCCCTGGTGGGTGGTGGTGATCTGTTCCCGGCCCTCAGGCGTCAGCATGCGCCTGGCGGTGGGGATGCCATGGCGCAAAAACAGGCTGCTAAGCAGATACTGCTCCCGCAGGTAGGCGGCATTGGTGCGCTCTTCTTTGAGGCACTTGATGACCAGGCTGGGATGACCCTCAAAAGAAAGGCCGGTCACCAGCTTATAGGCTGGTGGCTGCTGATCCAGCCCGTTATAGGTGATGTGCGGCGTGATGCGGGTGATGTCCGCGCTGATGCCAAATTGTTGCAGCAGCTGCGCAAGCCCGGCCCTGTCCATCAACGGCTATTCGACCCGCGGATCCTGGCGCACATACCAGGTGTTGCCGTCGGTCTCCAGGCGCACTGAGCCCATGGACATATAGTAGTGGGGCAGCTTCTTGCGCCGCAGCTGGGCGGCCAGGTTTTCGCCGTTCTTCTTGTTGGCGGTGATCACCACCGCCAACAAGAAGAACGG
>DHQX01000021.1:46781-51089 GCA_002411105.1 Christensenella sp. UBA5327
CCCCCCCCGGTGGGGGGGGGGGGGGGGGCGGTGATCACCACCGCCTCGGGGGTGATGTGGTCAAAGGTTTCCGGCCGCAGGCGGTTGAGGCCATGGTGGGGGGATTTGAGCACGTCCACATCCATCAGCTCCGGGTATTTTTCGCCCAGGTAGGCGATGCTGCCCCCCGTGCAGTCGGCGGTGAGGAGGATGCTGCGCTGGCCAAAGGTGATGTTCAGCAGCATCGAGCGGTAGTTCATGCTGGTCACCTCGGGCCGGTCATCATTCAGGAAGGTGAGGGTGGCGTTTCCCATCTCAATGGTGTCGCCGCTGAAAACCTGGCGGTAGGGCACCCCTTTTTTGTTGATCTGGGCCACGGTGGCCTGGTGCTCCTCAAACCGGTAATCCATCGGGTACATGGACAGGAAAAGGCCGGGCAGATAATCCTGGATGATCAGCTGGCGCTGGGCCAGGATGTGGTCTCCATGGGGATGGGTGTTGAAAAAATAGTCGCAGTGTGCCACGTTCTGGGCTTTCAGAAAGCGGCTCAAGGCCTTGGCGCTGCCGGCGATGCCGCCGTCAACGAGCATGGCCTGGCCGCCGGTGCGCACCAGGATGGCATCCCCGGTGCCGATGTCGATGATGTCCACCACCAGCAGGTCATCCGCGCCTTCAAAGGGATAATCCTGCACCAGGGGGGCCTGATACTGCATGGCGTTCTTTTTGGGCACGTGGAACACCACCGGCTCCGCCATCACCGGCAGCACCAGGATGATCAGCACAGCCAGCAGGCTTATCAATCGCTTCATCGTCTTCTCCATTCACAAAAGTCAAAACAAAAACCGTTGACAGCATACCCCAGCTGGTGTGCCCCGGTCAAGGTTCAGGCATGGGAGAAAGCGCGCTTGTGTGCTATAATCAGGGCAAATTCACACAGGAGATGCAGATGCCTTACCGCAGCGTGTTTGAGATCATTGGCCCGGTGATGATAGGTCCTTCCAGCTCCCACACGGCAGGGGCGGTGCGCCTGGGGCAATTGGCCCGGCGCATTTTTGGGATGGCGCCCCAGGAGATCACCGTGCGCTTCTTCGGCTCCTTCGCCCAGACCTACCGGGGCCACGCCACGGATGTGGCGGTGGTGGGCGGGCTGATGGACTTTGAGACCGATGACCCCCGCATCCGGGATTCCCTCCAGCACGCTAGGGAGCTGGGGATCGCCGTCACCTTCATCCCCGAGGCCGAGCCGCCCCAGCACCCCAACACGCTGACGATGGAGCTGGCAAGCGGGGACAGCACCCTCCGGGTGACCGGCGTCTCCCTGGGCGGGGGCGCTGTCAGGCTCACCGAGCTTGAGGGCTTCCCCCTCAACCTCACCGGCGAGAGCCCCGCCATCCTCGTCCTGCACCTGGATGTGCCCGGCGTGGTGGCGGCGGTGACCGCACGCCTGGCGCGCAATGAGATCAACATCTCCCGCATGGACCTTTCCCGGCGGGAGCGGGGCAAGGTGGCCCTGATGGTGATCGAGACCGACCAGCCCATCCCCCGGGAGGTGGAACAAGACCTGATGGAAACCCAGCATGTGCTGCGGGTGACCTTGCTTCAGGGATAATGAGGAGACAGCATGTTTAACAGCATTCAGGAGCTGGTGGCCCTGGCCCAGGCGGGCGGGGTGCCCATCTGGCAGGTGATGATCA
Source organism: Christensenella sp. UBA5327 (assembly GCA_002411105.1). Taxonomy (GTDB): domain Bacteria; phylum Bacillota; class Clostridia; order Christensenellales; family Aristaeellaceae; genus UBA6115. Next base: position 48,455 of record DHQX01000021.1, read on the forward strand.
GCCAGGAGGCGGAGGAGACCGGCCGGGGGGAGGAGGCCATCCTTCTTGAGATGGGAGAGAACTACCGCGTGATGAAGGAAGCCGTGGGGAGGGGCATCCAGGGGGTGACCACCCATTCCGGCATGGGCGGCGGGGATGCCAGGCGGCTTCATGACTATTTGCAGGCCGGCAACATCCTCACCGATGAGACCCTGCTCAAGGCCGCCGGCTACGCCATCGCCACCAACGAGGTGAACGCCGCCATGGGCCGCATCTGCGCCACCCCCACGGCGGGCTCCGCCGGGGTTTTGCCAGGCGTCCTGCTGGCCATGCAGGAGAAAATGGCCTTGCCCGATGAAACCATCGTCCGCCACATCTTCACCGCCGGCGCCATGGGCCTGGTGATTGCCAACCGGGCCGGCATCTCAGGCGCTGAGGGAGGCTGCCAGGCGGAGATCGGCTCCGCCAGCGCCATGGCTGCCGCCGCCGTTACCGAGCTGGCCGGCGGCACGCCCCACCAGGCCGCCCACGCCATGGCCCTGGCGCTCAAAAACATGCTGGGCCTGGCCTGTGACCCTCTGGCCGGGCTGGTGGAGGTGCCCTGCATCAAGCGCAACGCCGCAGGCGCCGCCAACGCCATCCTCACCGCAGAGCTGGCCCTGGCGGGCATCGAGTCCAAGGTGCCCTGGGATGAGGTGATCCAGGCCATGCGCCAGATCGGCCGGGGCATGCCTGCCACCTTCAAGGAGACCGCCCAGGGCGGCCTGGCCACCACCCCCACGGGGGAGGCGTGGAAACGCCTTTTGTGGTCATAGGCGGCGGCGCATTTCTTGGCTTCGCCTGTCCGTTGTGCTATATTGCGATGGAAATCAATCATTGTGTCAGGAGGATATTATGGACAAAACATTGACCCGCAGACAGTTTCTCAAATCAGCCGCGGCGGCCACAGCCGGTGCCGCGGCCATGAATGTGCTGGGCCCGGCGGCTGCCCTGGCGGAGGAGAAGGGGCCCAGCCCCGCGCCCTGGGCGGGCGGCGCTGCCAACCTGCGCATGGTGACTGAGGATCTGGTCTACCTGGGGGCTGATGACCGGCGCCTGGCGCTGTTTGAGAATATCTATCCCATTCCCCGGGGCGTATCTTACAACAGCTATCTGCTGCTGGATGAGAAGACCGTGCTGTTTGACACGGTGGACAAGGGTGCCGCCAGCGAGTTTTTTGCCAACCTCAGCCAGGCCCTGGCCGGGCGGAAGCTGGACTATTTCGTGGTGAACCACATGGAGCCTGACCATGCCGCCGGCATCGGCGAGGTTTTGAGCCGCTACCCGGAGGCGCAGCTCATCTGCTCCAAGACCGCTGTGCCCATGATCCAGCAGTTCTTCGGCATCGATGTGTCCGCCCGGGGCCGCGCTGTGGCGGAGATGGACAGCCTCTCCACCGGCAAGCATGAATTGGTGTTTGTGATGGCGCCCATGGTGCACTGGCCCGAGGTGATGTTTACCTACGAGGCGGCGGAGGGCATTTTGTTTTCCGCCGACGCCTTTGGCACCTTTGGGGGCTTTACGGGCAACCTGTTCAGCGACCAGCTGGATTATAAGGCCCTTTATCTGGACGAGACGCGCCGGTACTACGCCAACATTGTGGGCAAATACGGACCCCAGGTGCTGGCGGCCCTGAAAAGGGTGGAAGGTCTGCCCATTTCCCTCCTCTGCCCCCTTCACGGGCCGGTGCTTAGGGGCGGCGACATCCCCCTGCTGCTGGAAAAGTACGCCCGGTGGGCCGCCTACCGCCCGGAAAAGCCGGGGGTCGTGCTGGCCTACGCCTCCATGTACGGCAACACCGAGGCGGCCGTCCAGCAGTTGGCGGGGCTGCTGTCCCAAAAGGGCATACAGGACCTGCGGATATACGACGTCTCCAAGACCCACTGCTCCTTCATCATTGCCCGGGCCTTTCAGTACAGCCATTTGGTGCTGGCGTCGCCCACCTACAACATGCAGCTGTACCAGGGGATGGAGACTTTGGTGGATGACATGGCCCGCTTAAACCTTCAAAACCGGGGGGCGGCGGTCATGGGCAACGGCTCCTGGGCGCCCGCCGCCCACACCCTGCTGCAGGAGAAGCTGGCGGCCATGAAGAACATGGACCTGGTCGCCCGGCCCCTGGTCATCCGCTCGGCCCTGGGGCCGGAGCAGAAGGGGGAGCTGGAGGACATGGCCGAAGCGCTGGCCGCCTCGGTCCGGGAGGGGGCCGCCGCCATCCTGGGCTGACGCAGGCCCAAGCATAGAAAAACCGCCTGCCGGGAGCGCAATGCCCCCGCCGCAGGCGGTTTTGTTTTGTGCCGCTGTAATAAATTTTACCCGGAACGTATGCCTTTGGGGGGCATTCGGCGGCTTTTTCCCGCTGCCGCCCTTACTTTTCTTTCGTGCTGGCCGTGTCGTACATATTGAGGATGCGCTTCACTTTGTATGTAGCCTTGCCGGTGCTTCCCGTAATCTCAAAGCAGCGCAGGACCGCCGCCTTGCTGGCGTTGTAAAGGGCCGGGTAGAACTGGTGGCAGGAATTGCCGCTGAAGTCTTCCGCCTGGGCCGCCCGATAGGTCGCCGTCAGAATATCGGTGACGATGTTGACCTTGGCAATGCCCATGGTGCAGGCCCTATG
>DHQX01000021.1:51209-51439 GCA_002411105.1 Christensenella sp. UBA5327
TGTCGTCGCCGGAGCCGGAACCGCCGTGGAGGACAAGGGGCATTTTGCAGGCTTCGTCAATAGCCTTCAGCCGGTCAAAGTCCAGCTTGGGGGTGCCCACATAGGCGCCGTGGGCCGTACCGATGGCCACCGCCAGGCAATCGACGCCGGTGTCCGCGATAAAGCGCTTGGCCTCCTGCGGGTCCGTCAGCGCGGAAACGCCGTCCACGGCATAGTTGTCCCCCTGGCCA
>DHQX01000005.1:0-7426 GCA_002411105.1 Christensenella sp. UBA5327
CCCCCAGCGTACCCGCCAGCCCCCCCCCCGCGCAGGCCTCCTATCCGCCCCCGCCTGTGCCCACCCAAACGCCCCGGATGACCACCCTGTATGTGGGCGACCGGGGGGAGAACGTGCGGGTGATGCAGCTGCGGCTGAAGGAGTTGGGCTACCTCACGGGCACTGTTGACGGCATCTATGGCCAGCAGACCAGGCGCGCGGTGGAACGGTTCCAGTATTACAACAAGCTCACCGTGGACGGCATTGCCGGGGTGAAAACCCTCACCAAACTCTATCAGGATCCCAACGTGGTCTTCGCACCCGTTGACGTGACGCCGGCCCCCACCCAGCGGCCGCCGGTGATTGTGAATGTGCCAGTGTACTACATCTCAACCACCGGGGAGCGCCTGTTTACCGATGTGCTGCCCCTGGCTGAGGGGCGTACCACCATCCGGCCCAACCCCAACCGCGTGCCCGCAGGCTTCAAGCTCACCGGACAGACCCAGGTGGTGGTTACCGTGAATGCGGACAACCGAGCCTACCCCGCTTCGGTTACCTTCACCTACTATAAGGACGTGGTGCCGGTGACGGCCACCATTACCGTCAACTATCTGGACACCAACAACGCCCTCCTGCGCCAGGAGAGCTTGACCCTGGCCCAGGGCACCACCCAGGTGAGCGCCAATGACGCCCTGGTGCCGCAAGGCTACACCTTGACCAGCGCGCGCACGGTAAGCGTCACCGTGTCCGCCTCTGGCGTGGCTGATCCCGGCGCCATCAGCTTTGTCTACAAGAAGGCGCCCGTCACCGTGATGGTGCCGGTCACCTATGTGGATACAGAAGGCCAGGCACTGTATAACGACCAGATCAACATGGTGCAGGGCACCCACACAGTGACGGTCAACACCGGGCATGTGCCCGCCGGCTACACCCTGCAGGGGGCCAGCTCCCAGCAGGTGACCGTGAGCGCCAACGGCACCGCCACGCCCCCCTCAGTCACCTTCACCTTCAAGGCCCCCGCCAGCGCCAACCTGCCCGTGCGCTATGTGGACACAGCGGGAACCACCCTGCATGAGGAAAGCCTGCGTGTCATCCAGGGAGAAAATGTCATCACCGCCAACGATGCCCTGGTGCCGGCAGGCTATACCCTGCAAGGGGAGCGCTCCGTCACCGTGACGGTGGCTGTTGATGGCAGCATGGCCCCAGCCTCTGTGACCTTCACCTATGCCGCTCCGGTTGTTCCCACTGAGGCGCCCACGGAAGCACCCACCGAGGCACCCACCGAGGCACCCACCGAAGCGCCCACTGAGGCGCCCACCGAGGCACCCACTGAGGCACCCACCGAAGCACCCACCGAGGCACCCACCGAGGCGCCCACCGAGGCACCCACTGAGGCACCCACTGAGGCACCCACCGAGGCACCCACCGAGGCACCCACCGAGGCACCTACGGAAGCGCCCACCGCTGCCCCTGTGCCCCTGAAGCAGCTGCCTAACTACGCCACCTCCCGCCTCACAGGCGAGTTTGATGTGTACTCCGGCCCCGGCACCAACTACTACCGCGCCGCGGATGGCACTGCCCGGGTGGCAGGTGGCCAGTGCCGCATCTATGGCATCACCGGTGACTGGGCGCTGATCGGCTATGGTTATGGCAACAACCTCTACCGCATAGGCTATGTGGACAAGGCCGCTGTGCCGGGCGATGTGGGGGTGGGCACCCTCAACTTCTCCAATGTGCCCATGACCATGAAGGAAGAGGGCAACCTCACCGACGATCCCATCATGAGCCCGCTTGATGGCCGCATCGCAGTACTCCCCGGCGGCACCGCCGTAACTGCTCTGGCCTACACCGGCAAGGACAATCACTGGACCTATGTGGAGCTGACGCTGAATGGCCAGCCGGTCCGCGGCTTTGTGGCCACCAGCAAGCTGCAATAACACCAACCAGAACCTCAAAGGGCTGCCGTAAAAACGCGGCAGCCCTTTTCAGGTGACCAAAGGTTATTCTTTGCCCCGGTTCTCCTTCATCAGCCGGCTCATCTCGTGCATGAAGGTGGGGATGTCAGTAAACTGGCGGTAGACCGAGGCGAAGCGGATGTAGGCCACCTCGTCCAGCTCCCGCAGCGCTTCCATCACCATCTCGCCGATCTGATTGGTGGTGATCTCCTGTTGCATCCGGTTTAGAGCGAACTGCTCCACCCGGGTCACGATCCGGTCGATGTCCTGGGCGGCCACCGGCCGCTTGTGGCAGGCATGGATGATGCCCGCCCTGATCTTGTCGGTGTCGAACAGCTCCCGGGTCTGGTCCTTCTTGATGACCAGCAAATGGATGGTCTCCACCTTCTCATAGGTGGTGAAGCGCTTGCCGCAGGCAATGCACTCCCGCCGGCGGCGGATGCTGGTGCCGTCGTCCGTGGGCCGGGAATCCACCACCCGGCTGTCCTCAGAATTGCAAAACTGGCATTTCATATCAGCCCATCCCTTGTTATTTTGGCTGAGTATACATGTATTTTGCCATTTTGTCCATTGGGATGGCAGAACAAAGCGGGGAGAAAACGCTTTTCAACATGGTTTCCGCCCCGCTTCCCTTTTTCAATATGCCACAGCTTGCCTGGCTAAATCCATGGTCTGGACAAATCCCGCATCCAGGCATAGACATCCATGCCATAGGCGGTGTTCAGGTTATCGGCTTTGAGAACCACTGCCTTTTCGCCCTGGGCGACGCACTTCCCGTGGTGCATCAGCATGGCGTGGCTGCCGTAGCGCCGGGCGATGGACAGGTCATGCACCACGGAGATCACCGCCTTGCCTGGCTGTCGGGCCCAGGTTTCGGTCAGTTCAAAAAGGGTTTTCTGGTATTTCAGATCCAGGGAATCCGCCGGCTCATCCAGCATCAGGATGGCGGGGTCCTGGGCCAGCACCTGGGCCAGGAAGGCCCGCTGGCGCTCGCCGCCGGAGAGGCTCAGGATGCTGCGGCTGCGCATTTCCCCCATGCCGGTCCACGCAAGGGCGCGGTCCACCATGGCTTCCCCGGCCGGGTCGGCGCCCGAAAACCAGCCCTTCCGGTGGGGATAGCGCCCCAGGCGCACCACCTCCTCCACTGTGAAGGCATAGTGCACCGCCTGGCGCTGGCTCAGCACCCCCACCAGCCGGGCACGGCCGCGGGGGGAGAGGGCCTTGCTGTCCTGGCCGTTCAGGAGAACGGTTCCGGCATAGGGCTTTGAGCCGGACAGCGCCGCGATCAGGGAGGACTTGCCGGCACCGTTGGGGCCGATCACCATCAGACACTGGCCTTCTTCCAGGTGAAGGCTCACATCCTTCACCGCCTCATGAGGGCCGTAGCTTAGCGTGATGCGCCGGGCTTCAAGCATCATGCGGCCCTCCTTCCCCGGCGCCTGAAGATGATGGCCACAAAGGTGATCGCACCGATGATGGAGGTGACCACGCCGATGGGCAGCTCCACCGGGCTTAGCAGGGTGCGGGCCAGCAGATCGCACAGCATCAGAAAACCAGCCCCTGCAAAGGCGCTGGCGGGCAGCAGCCGGCGGTGATTGGGCCCGGTCAAAAGCCGCACCATGTGGGGGATGATCAGCCCTACAAACCCGATGGTGCCGCCGATGGAGACCGCCACGCCGATGAGTGCGGACACGCTGATCAGCACCTGCAGCTTCACGCTGCGCACATCAATGCCGATGTGGTGCGCGTTTTCCTCGCCGATGGCAAAGGCGTTCAGCTCTCCGGCGCGAAGGACCAGCAGGCCTCCACAGGCCATCAGCGTCAGCGTCAGCAAAAGCCCCTGGGTATAGTCGCTCCCTGCCAGGGAGCCCATGGTCCAAAACGCGATGGAGCGCAGCTTCTCGCCCGAAAAGGCCATCACCAGGGTGATGAGGCTGCCGGCGAACATTGAAAAAATCACCCCCACCAGGATGATGGTGTGGGTGGAAAAGCTGCGGTCAAAGGCATAGGCCAGCGCCAGGATAAGCAGCATCGAGAGAAACGCAAAGGCGATGGCCATGAGCATTGTGCCCGCATAGGGCAGCCCCGGCAACTGAAAGCCAAAAGCCAGCGCCAGGACCGCGCCCAGGGAGGCGCCGGAGGACACCCCCAGGGTGGAGCCATCGGCCAGCGGGTTACGCAGCAGCCCCTGCATGGAAGCGCCGCACAGCGCCAGGGCGGCACCCGACAGCCCCGCTGCCAGCACCCGGGGGGTGCGCACATGCACCAGGATGGACGCGGCCACCCCGTCTGCGGCCTCCCGTCCCAGGATGGCATCCCACAGCGTCTGCCAGGTGACCTTCAGCGGCAATGACACAGAGCCCAGGCTGATGCATAAAAGGGCAATGGCGATCACCACCGCCCCCATCACAAGCCACGCGGCCAGGCCGTAACCCTCGGATCTTCTATCTTTTCCCATCAACAACAATAAGGCCGGGGAAGTGCCAGAAGGCACTTCCCCGGAAGGGGTCATGCCGCCTTGTCAGCGGCTGATTCAAACAGATACTCATACAGGAAGTTCAGCGCCTCAACCAGCCGGGGTCCGGGCACGGTGAAGATGTCGCCGTCCAGGTTCACCACCTGATTCTCTTTAACCGCGGTGATGTTCTCCCAGCCTGCGCGGGTGAGGATCTCCTCCTCAGGCTTGGGGCCTTCGCCAAAGTACATGGTGGTGGTGAAGATGTGGTCCGGGTTGCGGCTGATGACCTGCTCCTCAGACACCTCCACCCAGGCCTGGCTGTCGGCAAAGATGTTGGAAAGCCCTGCCATCTGCCCCAGCTCATCCATAAAAGTGCCGGAACCGGAGGCCCACAGGCCCCACTGCAGCGGGGACGCCTCATAGTAGGCACTGCCGGCCTTGCGGCCATCCACCTTGGTCACCACCTCTGCCAGGGCGGCCTTCATGTCACTTTCCAGCTTGGCAGCCTCAGCGGTTTTGCCGGTCACCTGCCCCAGCAGAGCGATGGCAGCGTAGACGCCCTGGATGTCCTGGGCATCGGTCACCAGGGTCTTGATCCCAGCCTTTTCCAATGCCTGGATATGCTCAACGCTCTGGGCCATTTTGGTCATCACCACCACGTCAGGGGCAAGGGCGATGATCTGCTCGAGGTTGGTCTCCTGACCGGATTTGACCGCCTCAATATCCAGCACCTCCGCCGGATACTTGCAGTATTCACCGCGGCCCACCACCAGGGAGCCAGCGCCCAGGGCATAGAGCATCTCACAATCCCCCGGCATCATCACAATCACGCGCTCCACAGGCTTTGTAAAAACCAGCTCGCGCCCGGTCATGTCGGTCACCTTGTTCTCCTCCGCCTGGGAGACGACAGCAAGGGACAGAAGCAGCAGCATCGCCATGAGCAGGGACAGTCCGCGTTTGGTCATTGAGGTTTCCTCCTCCAGTTGATCAAATAAATGAAACCGGGCAGCTCCCAACATGGAACTGCCCGAAAGCATACGCGCATGCGCGCGCCCCACCGCAGGAGCTTATCGCGCGCCTCGGTCTCCCGGCTTGGCTTCCTCCGCACAGACGCCTTCCCGCTTGCGCAGTGGCTGCATGTCTGTTTGTCAGCGTCACGGTTACTGGGTTAGCCCGGAAATTTCATCCGTGTTCCCTGGCGCGTATTTGATGGCGCCAGGCGCGCGTCATCATTCACTTGTCAAATTGAGTATACCCGCGGGCCAGAGGGATGTCAACGGCAGCTGACACCCTGCCCTGGGGCACATCAGGGGTCATTCCGTCCCGGCTGCGTCCTTTCAGCCTTGATTGCAAAACGATGCCGCAATAGGTTACAATCCCTGAAGACAAAACAAGGAGGCATGTATGGACAAGAACTGCCTGCACCTGTATACCGGCAACGGCAAGGGCAAAACCACCGCGGCCATGGGCCTGGCCCTCAGGATGCTGGGACACGGGGAGAAAGTGCTGATCACCCAGTTCATGAAGGATGGCAAATCGGGGGAAATTCAGGCCCTGTCCTCCTTCCCCAAAGCCAAAATCGTGGAAACAGCACCGATGAAGGGCTTCATCTGGCGCATGGGCGAGGAGCAATTGGAAAAGGCTCGCCAGGATATCAAGGCCTCCCTGGGCCAATTGGCTGATGAGATCCGGGCGCTAAAGCCGCGGCTGATTGTGCTGGATGAACTGGCCGTGGCCCTGGCCACCCGGCTTATTTCAGAGGATGACGCCCTGAGGCTGATTGATACCGCCCTTGAATATGGCGACACGGTGGTCACCGGGCGCTATGCGGGTGAGAAGCTGAAGGAAAAAGCCGATTACGTCAGCGATATTCAAGCAGTGAAGCACCCCTTTGATGAGGGGAAACCGGCCCGGAAGGGGATTGAGTTCTGATCACCGCCTGATCAGCACCACCGGCCCGCTCACCGCTGTGTGGGCGGCTTCCTCTATCGTGGCGCTGACATGCAGGAAATACCGTCCCCCGCGTGCCAGCTCCCCCGCCTCATCCCGCCCATTCCAGTAAAGCGTGGTGCCCTCAGGCGTCAGATGCAGCGGGCGCGTGGGGCTGTCGGCCATGAGGGTGGCGATGGGGCTGCCTTCCTCATCCCGCACCACGGCAGTGAGGGCGCAGGGGCCGTCATGGCGGATGAAAAAGGCCGCCTCCTCACCCCGGCGCGGCACAAAAAACGGGGAGGCAGTCACCGCCAAATTGAGCGCCCCGCCCGCCCGGCGCACCGCCAGGATGGGGCAGGCCTGGGGTAGCGCCCGGTCCTCCTCCACGGTGATCACAAGCATCAGCAGATATCCGGCCAGCGGCACGCTGCCTTCCGCCAGGCGCAGCCTGGCCTCCTTCCGGCCCGGGGAAACCAGCCCGTCCTCGCCCACCGGCTCTGCAATGCTCTGGGGTGCCTCAAAGCGCCAGCTCTCCTGGCGCTGATAGATCAGCTGGTAGGCCACCCGGGCAGGCTGGTTGAGGGTGTAGGAAAAGGTGATCTCCGCCCCCTCCCCCGCCTCAAGCAGCGGGTTTCCCACACTCAGATCGGTGATAGCGCCTGGTGTGCCGCTCAGCTGCGCTTTGTCATAGGCAAACAGCGGGAGCGGGTCGCCCTCGGGGTACAGCTGGGGGCTTGATGCGCCGTAGTACAGCCGCTGGTGGCGCAGCAGCTCCGCCAGGGTCACGATCCCGTCCCGGTCGGCATCCGCTGCAAAGCCCCCCTGGGTGCCAATGCCCAGGACCAGCGCCTGGGCAAAGTAACTGCCCCCACGCAGGCTGCCCAGGGAATCGGTCCACAGGAAGCTGGGCTCCCGGGCGCCGGCGCTGGTGAGCACCTTGAAATCATCCCCGCTAAACAGCGAGGCCACAGCCAGCCCCTCATCCCCCTTGTGGATGGCCGCGCCGGAAAAACAGGCGTCCAAAATCAGCACCTTGATGCCTTTGATGTCCTTTAAGCCTTCATAAATGGCCCGGCTGTCAAGAAGGGTCTCCCGCTCCCCG
>DHQX01000005.1:7535-11671 GCA_002411105.1 Christensenella sp. UBA5327
CCCGTCGCTTAGCAGCAGGGCAAAGTTCACCCGCCCCTCCTGGGGGGTCAGGAGCCCATGGGAGCTCATGTAGATGAGGGAGATGTCCCCCTCCTGAGCCTGGCCCAGCGCCTCCTGGGCGAGGGCAGCAAAGCCGGCCCCGTCCAATGCCCGGTTGGCCACCGCCCGCATCCCGCGGTAGCCCCGCGCATCCTCCATCAGCGCCCGGCGCAGGCCCACCACATTGTTATAGGAGGAGGGCGTGGTATCCGGCATCGACACAAAACGATCGCAGGAGATCAACAGCGCCCGGAGCGCCGTCCCCGATTCTTCAGGCCTCTGGGAGAGGGCGGATAACGGCAATCCGGCCATGCACAGGCACAATACCAAGGCCAGCCACTTTGCGCGCATTGCCCTCTCCTTTCCCGTCTGTATTGATTGGTTGCATCGTATCATCCGACGGAATAGGCGTCAAGAAATGCCTGGTCTGATTAAATCATCGTTTTTTGTTTTTATGCTTGACAATTCTCGCTCCCTTTAATAAGATAACTGTTGCGTCAATAGGCTTCGTTAGCCCCGAGACTATTGAACCCGCGGCGGGACTGCGACCATCAGGCTTGCCGACTGTTTAAAACATCTCAAGGAGGAGTACCCGTGAACACCTACATGGCTAACGCCCAGAGCGTCCAGCGCAAGTGGTACGTCGTTGACGCGGACGGCATGGTGTTGGGCCGCCTGGCCAGCCAGGTCGCCACCATCCTGCGCGGCAAACATAAGCCCACCTATACCCCCCACGTGGATACCGGGGATTTTGTGATTATTCTCAACTGTGCCAAGGTGAAGCTCACCGGCAAAAAGCTGGATCAGAAGATCTACTATCATCACTCCGGCTACGTAGGCGGCCTGAAAGAGACCAAATACCGGGAGCTGATGGTTAAAAAGCCTGATTTCGCCGTGAAGCACGCAGTTAAGGGCATGCTGCCCAAGGGCCCCCTGGGCCGGCAGATGCTGACCAAGCTATTTGTATACAACGGGGCGGAGCACCGCCAAGAGGCGCAGCAGCCAGAGACGCTGACGCTTGAAGGATAAGGGGGATAAAGCAAGATGGCACATACAGATTTCAACGCAGTCGGCCGCCGCAAAAAGGCAGTTGCCCGGGTGCGCCTGGTGCCCGGCAAGGGCGATATCCTCATCAACAAGCGTGAGATGGATGACTATTTCAGCATGGAAACCCTGAAGATGACCGTCCGCCAGCCCCTGGTGCTGGTGAAGTCCACCGGCTTTGACGTGCTGGTGAACGTGCATGGCGGCGGCCCCACCGGGCAAGCCGGCGCCATCCGCCACGGCATCAGCCGGGCGCTGTGCAAGGCCAACCCCGAGCTGCGGGGCGAGCTGAAAAAAGCCGGTTTCCTCACCCGCGACCCCAGGATGAAGGAGCGCAAGAAGTACGGCCTCAAGGGAGCCCGCCGCGCACCCCAGTTCTCCAAACGCTGATTTTCCGCTTTCACAAGCGCAAACCCCGCCGGTTGGCGGGGTTTTGCTTTATTTGTCCTCCTCCAATATCCTCCGGCACTCAGCCAGCACCGCCCGCTCCTGGGGGGAAAGCTCGGGAAATTGGGGGTTGATCTTCTCCAGGGTATCAAGCACGATCTGGCTGACCAGGTAGCGGGCAAACCACTTACGGTCTGCCGGCACCACATACCAGGGCGCCTCGGGGGTGGCGGTGTGGTTGAGCAGGTGCTCATAAGCCTCCTGGTATTGGTCCCAATACTTGCGTTCCTGGATGTCGCCGGAGGAGAATTTCCAGTTCTTCTCCTCCTCGTTGATGCGGGCCAGCAGGCGATCCCGCTGCTCATCCTTGGAGACATGCAGGAAGATCTTCACCACCGTGACGCCGTTCTCCTCCAGGTAACGCTCAAAATCCCGAATCTGCCGGTAACGCTGGTTCCATATCTCGGGGGTGATAAGCTCCTGGGGGATTTGCGAGCCGCTGACCAGGTCATGCACCCGCGCCACGATCACGTCTTCGTAGTGGGAGCGGTTGAATATGCCGATTTCTCCCCGCCGGGGCAGCGCCTTGACGATGCGCCAGAGGTAGTCATGGTCGCTTTCCTCGCTGGAGGGCACCTTGAAGCTCACCACCTGGGTGCCCTGGGGGTTGAGGCCGGTCATCACATGCTTGATGGTGCCGTCCTTGCCCGCAGCGTCCATGGCCTGAAGCACGATGAGCACCGCATGCTCATTCTCCGCGTACAGCCGTTCCTGAAGGGCGGCCATCTTCTGGATATTCTCCCCCATGAGCTTTTCCTGGACCTCTTTTTTGTTCAGGTCATCCCCGCCCCGGGTGGGAAAAGCGCCAATACTCACCTTTTCTTTGCCGGTCACCATGTATTTTGCTGTCTCCATCGCCGCGCACCCCTTTCGTTTCCTGATAAGATTATACACGGCGAAGGGCTGTTACTTCACTTCAGCCGCCGGAAAATGATGGGCCAGCCCCGCGCGCCTGAGCGCTGGCATCAGCGCGGAATAGAGGATCGGGGCCACAATCACCGCGAATACGCCGTTGATGGCAGAGGAAGCCAGCTTGCCTGTCAAGGCCGGCAGGATGGTTTCCGGCGGCACTGGCGTCACCCAGCGCATCTGGATATAGCTTTTGAGCATGTACAGCGCGATATAGGTGATGGCGCCCAGCAATGGCCCCAGCACCAGCACCGCGTTGCGGCGCAGGGGAATGCGCCGGCTGTGCACAACCCAGCCGCAGACCAGCGCCATGGTGCCCTTGGTGAGAAAGGTGATCCAGGCCTCTGCCGCGTAGGCGGGGAAGGTGAGGTCAAACAGCGCTGAGCCCAGACCCGCGATGATCCCGCCCCGCAGGCCGCCAAACAGCATCCCCGCCAGCATACAGATGGCGTTGGCCACGTGCAGCCGGGAAAAAGCGGTGGGAATGCTGATATAGTTTGACACCATCACAAGGGCCACCATCATGCCGGCAAAGGCCAGGCCAGCCGTTGTGAGTGATTTCTTGCGTTCCATAAAGTTCCCTCCTTGACAGGATCAATGATTTGTCCCATCATAACAACATCTGGTATTAAATAAAGTACCAGATACGAGCAAAACAACAATACCAGAGGTGGACATGTACGAGCTGACCGTTGTGCTGGATGACAAGCACAGGCTGCCCCTGTATGAGCAGCTGTACCGGCAGCTGGCCCGGGAAATCATCGCCGGGCGGCTGCCAAGCGGCACCCGGCTGCCCTCCCGCCGGGGCCTGAGCCGCAGCCTGGGCATCAGCGAGCAGACCGTGGGCACCGCGCTTGACCTGCTCAAGGCGGAGGGCTTTCTCCTCTCCCAGCCGCGCCGGGGGCTTTTTGTAGCGGGCATCAAGCCCCTGCCCGGCATCGCCATGCCGGATCCGCCTGCGGCGCCGCAGCCCACTGCCCGGCAAGCACGTTTTGACTTCTCCCCCCAGGGGGTGGACACGGGGCTTTTCCCCACCAAAACCTGGATCAAGCTGCTGCGGGACAGCCTGCTGGACCGGCCGGAGCTGCTGGGCAAGGGGGAGGCCAGAGGCGAAGCCAGCCTGCGAACAGCCCTGGCAGCCTTTCTCTATCAATACCGCGCGGTGCGCTGTGAGGCGGGGCAGATCATCATTGGCTCCGGGGTTGATCAGTTGCTGGGCGTTTTGGGGCAGCTTCTGCCCCCGGGTTGCCGCGTGGCGCTGGAGGACCCCGGCTACCCGGAGGCGGGGAGCGCCCTCATGCGCCAGGGCCATGTGGCGCTTCCCATCCCCCTGGACGGCCAGGGGCCAGATATGGAGGCGCTGGCAGATGCCAGGGCGGCGCTTCTTTACATCACCCCCTCCCATCAGTTTCCCACAGGGCTGAGCATGCCCGCGGGACGGCGCACAGCCCTGCTCCATTGGGCCGCCGGGGGTGAGCGCTATCTGATTGAGGATGACTATGACAGCGAGTTTCGCTACGCTTCCCGTCCGCTCCCGGCGCTTCAAGGCATGGACGGCGGGCAGAAGGTGGTGTACATCGGCACCTTTTCCCGCTCCCTGGCCCCCGGGCTCAGGGTGGCTTATATGGCACTGCCGGACACACTTCTCGCGCGCTACAAGGCCCTCAAGCTGCGCAGCGGGGACACCGTCTCCCGCT
>DHQX01000005.1:11762-33261 GCA_002411105.1 Christensenella sp. UBA5327
GGGGACACCGTCTCCCGCTTTGAGCAGCACGCCCTGGCGGAGCTGATTGATCAGGGGCACTATGCCCGGCACCTGCGCCGGGCGGGCAGCGTCTATCAGAAGCGATGCCAAAGGCTGTGCGAGCTGCTGCTTGAAATCCCCGGCTCCTCCATCAAGGGGCAGGACGCGGGGCTGCATTTTCTGTTCTCCATCACAGGGCGGGAGGAAAAGGAACTGATCAAAAAAGCGCGCCAGGCGGGCATCCCGCTCAGGGGCCTTCATGAATACAGCGCCCGGGCGCAGCTGCCCCAGGCGCTGGTGCTGGGCTTTGCGGGCATCAGTGACGCGCATCTGGAGGACGCGGTATCCGCCTTGCGCAAAGCCTGGCGCATATAGAGGCTTGTTACAGGTTCCCCAAAATCACCGTGTCAAGGTGCTGCCTGGCCGTTTCAGCCAGGGCTGTCAGGCTGTGCCGGTCTGTGGGCTGCTCTGTGGCCTGGTGCATGGGAAAATAGCGGCTCAGGTGCAGGGGGATACTGCGGCTCCGTCCGGCCAGCCACCGGGTCAGGGCGTCTATCTCCTCCGGGCTGTCATTTTGCCCGGGCACCACAAGGGTGGTCACCTCCACGTGGCTGGTCTCCTGCGCGGCGGTGATGAAGGCCTTCACCACGTTTAGGTCACCGCCCAGGCGGCGGTACCAGGCCTGGGTAAACCCTTTCAAGTCAATGTTGAAGGCATCCACCCGGGGCAGCAGTTCCCGCACTGCCTCCATGTGGAAACAGCCATTGGTCACCACCACGGTTTTCAGGCCCAGAGGCTTTAGCAAATCGGCGCAATCGGTGATGTACTCCAGGTTTAGCAGGGGCTCATTATAGGTGAAGGCCAGGCCGATGTTGCCTCGGGCTTTCATGTCCCAGGCCATCTCACACAGCGCCTGGGGGCCCACCTCCTGCCAGGGCACATCCGCCTCCCCGGCACAGGCGATGCTGTGGTTCTGGCAGAAATAGCAGCCCATGTTGCAGCCAAAGCTGCCCACCGACAAAATCCGGCTGCCGGGATAAAACCGCGCCAGGGGCTTTTTCTCAATGGGATCAAGGGCGATGGCGGTGAGCTTGCCGTAGCCCAGGGGCCTGGACACCCCCTCCCGCATCACCCGCGCCCGGCACAGGCCAACCTGCCCCTCTTCAAGCTGGCAGCGCCGGGGGCACAGGGGGCAGATGCTCATGTGTGCCGCACCACCTTAAAACGCTCCAGGGTGAAGGACTCCTGCGGGCTGATGCCTGCCTTCTGCCGGGCGATGTCCACCTGCTCATCCACGGTATCCACGCCATCCAGGTTGGGCAGCAAAAGCCCCCGCCGGTTCCCACGGGACACGATGACGCCGTACTCTTTCACATCCAGCTGGCTGATGCTGTCGATGGGTTCAGGCGCATCCAGCACATCCACCGAGCAGGTGATCTCCGGCATCTCCTCCGCCCGCACCCGGGGAAAACGGGGGTCTGTGAAAGCCGCGCTGATGGCGTTCATGATGATCTCCTCCGCCAGGCTGCGCTGGCTGGGGCTGATGGTGCCGATGCAGCCGCGCAGCCTGCCGCCCTTGTGCAGGGTGACAAAGGCGCCAGCCCGCCTGCGGGTCAGCTCATCTGACATCCCCTCCGGCATCGGAAGGGGCTTGCCGGTGTTCAGGTAATGGGTGATTGACTGTAAGGCCAGGCGCACATATGGGCTTTGCATGGTTATTCTTCCTCCCTTTTCACAAAATGCCTGGTTGCGTCCGGGCCCTCAGGCGTGAACATGCTCACCCCATAGCCCACGCCCGTGACCCCCTCATAGGACAGCGCCTCCGCCCGCACCTTTTGTCCGTCCAGCGCTCCTGCCAGGATCAGGAAGCTGCGCTGGCCGCACTCCCCGGCCTGCTCGCAAAATTTCTCCGGCAGCGCCAGCAGTTCATCAAAGGCCGCCCGGCCCATGATGTCCATGATCCGCCGGTCATACTCCGGCCCCTCGGGCCTGAAGCCATAGGGGCCGTCTGCCCGGCCGTAGTGGGACAGGTCCCCGCTGGCCACCAGAAAAACCCTCCGGCCCAGCTGCCCAGCCGCGTCCTTGATCACCATGCCTAAGCGGTAGTGGGTCTCAAAGGACAGCCCGGAGAGCCCGATCCTCAGGAACTGGCAGGGCCAGGGGCTGCCCATTGCCTGGCGCAGGAAGTGCAGCGGCACCATAAAGCCGTGGTCCAGCGCCGGGTCCCGCTCCCCCTTGATGCCGGCAGGGATGCGGGCGGCCTGGGCCAACTCCCCTATCCGCATGGCCAGCGCCTGGTCATAGGCCACATGGAAGGCCTCCTGCCCCGCGCCAAAGCGGCGGAAATCCCCCCGGGCGCTCTGCCCGCCTGAGATATGGAGATAGTCCTGATACATCACGCTGTGGGGGGTGGTGATCACCACCGTGTCAGGCTTTAAGCCGTGCACCCGGGCCGCCACCTGTTCAAAGGCCGCTGTGGTCTTTGCGATCTGCGCTTCCGCGCCTTTCCCCACCCCAGGCAGGATCAGGGGCGGGTGGGGCACCATGGCGCCGCCGATGATGGGCATCCGCGCTTCCTCCTTTATCTGTTTCATTCTCCTCATTATAGCACAGCCCCGGATGATTGACCGCGGGGCGCCCTGCCGGTATACTGGTGGCTCTGGAGGGATTTATGCAACAACGAATGCTGGCCCAGGGCCCCCTGCACCGCACCGATGGCATCCTGAGTGAAGCGGGCTACGCCCTGACCCCCATCAAGGAATATGACCGGGGCCGCGTCAAGGCCCCCAGGCACCGCATCAAGGAATGGGACTATTACCTGGTGATGAATGAGCGCTCTGCTTTGGCCATCACCATTTCCGACAATGGCTATATGGGGCTTGACAGCCTGAGCTTTATTGATTTTGAGGCTTCCGCCCAGCGCACCGTGTCCCGGATGAACTGGCTGCCCCTGGGCAAGCGAGGTCTGCCTGCCACCTCCCTTTCCGGCGTCACCCGGGCGGTGGGCAACAACTATGAGTTCACCTTCCGGGTGGAGGGCGGGCAGCGCCAGCTGTATGGCCACATGTATGATTTTGGCGGCGAAAAGCAGCCTCTGCTCTTTGACATTGTGCTCCAGGAGCCCCGGCAGGACAGCATGGTGATCGTGATCCCCTTTGACAAGAAGCCCCACCACTTCTACTACAACCGCAAGATCAACTGCCTGCCCGCTGACGGGCGTGTGATCTATCAGGACCGGGAGTACCTCTTCTCCCCCGCCGCCTCCTTTGGCACCCTGGACTGGGGCCGGGGGGTGTGGCCCTATGCCGATACCTGGTACTGGGGCAGCGCCTCCGGCATCATCGCCGGCCGTGCCTTTGGGATGAACATCGGCCACGGCTTTGGCGACACCAGCCGGGCGACGGAAAACATGCTGTTTTACCGGGGCACTGCCAGCAAGCTCGCCCAGGTGCACTTTGAAGTGCCACAGGAAAATGGCCGGGAAAACTATCTCCTGCCCTGGCAGGTGCGGGATGATGCCGGCAGGCTCTCCCTCACCTTCACCCCCATCCTGGACCGGGCGGCGGAGATAAATGCCCTCATCCTGGGCTCAAGCCAGCACCAGGTGTTCGGCCAGTTCTCAGGCCAGGCGGTGCTGGATGACGGCACCCGGCTGGAAGTGCGGGATGTGATGGGCTTTCTGGAAAAAGTAAAAAACAGGTGGTGAGGCGGGAGCCTATATCCCCCCGCTTGATTTCTCGCAATATTCTTACAGGGCAGGCCTTAGTCCGGCTTGCCCTGTTTGCATGATTCCCTTTGTCTCCCGCGTTCTATCTTTGAGAAGACACAGCCGCAGTAATCCTGCCGGTAAAGGCTGTGCAGGCGGCTGAGCTGAATGGAGCGGGGGTAGCCGCCGCGCTTTTTGAAGTCACTGGCCAGGAAGGGCACCCCGGCCTCTTTCCCGGCCTCCTCCCCCAAGCGGTTGAGCAGCGCCGCGTCCTTCCGGGGGCTTAAGGTGAGGGTGGTGGTGAAATAGGCGCAGCCCCGGACTTTGGCCTCCCTGGCGGCATTTTTAAGCCGCAGGACAAAACACGCTTCGCAGCGCCTGCCGCCCTCAGGCTCCTGTTCCAGGCCGCGCACTGCCTCCCGCCAGGTTTCCGGCGCGTAGGGGCTGTGAACAATCGCCGCTGCCCAGCCGGTTTCCTGGACCAGGCGGCAGGTTTCCAGAAGCCTGCGTTCAAATTCCTCCTGGCTGTCCATGTTGGGGTTGTCAAAAAACACCGTCACCTGAAAGGCCGCGTGCAAGCGCTCCAGCACGGCGCTTGAGCAGGGCGCGCAGCACACATGCATCAGCAGCCCCGGTTTTTCCCCGCCTGCCCGAAGCCCTTCAAGCACCGCCTGCATCTCCCGGTCAAACTGTCTGGCCACGCCCCTCACCCCCTTTCCCTGATTATAACACCTGATTGAACACCGGCAAAATGGGTTATAATCCAAACGAAACCGCAACCCCTGATGAGATCAACCACGAGGTGATAAAAATGAAATTGGATGTCAAGCGATATCTGGCCCTGATGCTGGCGCTGGTGATAGGGTTGGGCATGTCCGCCATCCCTGCGGGTGCGGATGGCACGGCGATCATCGGTGAAATCACCGTGACCAGCCGTTATTCCAGCAACCTCCGCTCCGGCCCCGGCACCAACTATCCGGTGGTCGCCACCGCCAACCCTGGCAAGGTGTTCCAAACCACCGGCCTCTCCGGAGACTTTTATGAGCTGGTGATGCCGGACGGCTCCTACACCTACCTGCACAAAAACCTGGTCAGTTTCTCCCCCTACCCTGCCCCCCAGCCTGTGGGCAGCCAGTACAGCCTGCCGGTCTATTACAGAACCGCCACCGGGGAGACCCTTTACACCGCCAACGTGAGCGTGCGCGTGGGGCAGAACACCATCACCGCCAATGATGCCCTGGTGCCGGGCTACCGCCTGGTGAGCACCCGGAGCGTTTTTGTGTCGGTGGACACCACCGGGCGCGCTTTCCCCTCAGGCGTGGTCTTCCTGTATGAGCCCGCCTACGCCCAGGTGACAGCGCCCCCTGTATCGGCCACGGTGCCGGTGTTCTATAAGAACATCTACGGCCAGGTGGTGAACTCGGAGCTGCGCACCCTGGGCATCGGCACCCACTTGGTGCGGGCTGACAGCGGCAAGGTGCCCTATGGCTATTACCTCACCGGCGTCACAGACGCTGTGGTGTTTGTCTCCGCCTATGGCGTTGCCAACCCCAACTCGGTTTCCTTCGTTGTCATCCAGCAGACCGCCACCCCCATCCCCACCGCCACGCCGCGGCCCGCGGCCTACGCCACCATCCCCATCAACTACCGGGATGCCTCCGGCGCTAACCTCCACAGCACCAGCCAGACCCTGGGCCAGGGCTATACCACCGTCACCGCCAATGACGGCCTGGTGCCCGCAGGCTATGTGCTCACCTCCGCCCGCAGCGTGTCCGTGTATGTGAATGAATACGGTGTCGCTGCCCCCTCGGGCGTGGTCTTCACCTACCGCCGCCCGGTCTCCGCGCAGGTTCAGGTGCTCTATCAGGACACTGGCGGCAACATCCTCAACTCTGAGACCCGCACCCTCAACCAGGGCTCAAACGCCGTCACCGCCAACGATGCCCGGGTGCCCGCCGGCTACGTGCTGGCCAGCTCCCGCACCATCACCGTCACCGTGGATGCCCAGGGCTATGCCACGCCCGGCACCATCGTCTTCACCTACCGCAAGCCGGTCACCGCCAACATCCAGGTAGTCTATAAGGACACCTCAGGCGCCACCCTGTATACCGAGACCCGCCCCCTCAACCAGGGCTCAAACGCCGTCACCGCCAATGATGGCCTGGTGCCCGCGGGCTATGTGCTCCAGGGCTACCGCTCCATCGCCGTCACAGTGAACCCGGACGGCAGCCTCTCCCAGAGCCGGGTGGAGTTTACCTACGCGCCCCCGGCCCCCCCGGTGACGGTGAACATCCCGGTCATCTATCAGGATGCGGCCGGCGCCACCCTGAATCAGACCACCGCCTCTGTCTCCTCCGCACAGCCCAACGCCGTGCGCGCTGACAGCAACATGGTGCCCCAGGGCTATGTCCTGTCCTCTGCCTCACCGGTCACCGTCAGGGTCAGCCCGGATGGTGTGGCCTCGCCCGCCCAGGTGGTGTTCACCTACCGTGAGCGCGGCACCGTCACCACCATCCCAGCCATCGACAACTACCAGACCATCCGCCTGGAGGGCTCCCAGCCGGTCTATACCGGCCCGGGCACCCACTACTACCAGACCCCCGGCGCTGTTGTCAGCGGCGGGCGCAGCCGGGTATACGGCAGCGAAAACGGCTGGATTCTGATGGGCTACGGCCTGTCTGACGGGCGCTACCGCATCGGCTGGGTGGACTCCTCCGCCCTGCCCGCCGGCACCACCGTGCCCGAACTGCTCTTCGCCAGCCGGCCCGCCAAGGCCATCAACCTGGTGCGCGTGTATGATGATCCCATCATGAAGCCCACCACCGTCTTTGAAATCCAGCCCGGCGGCACCTTCACGGTGCTTGCCACCCAGCGCGACGGATACTACGCCTACATCGAAACCCAGCTCAATGGTCAACCTTACCGCGGCTTTGTGAACCAGAAGAACATTCAGCTGCAGTAAGGAATGATTGTGCGGGGAAGGGGCTTTTTGAAAAAGCCCCTTCCCCATGCCCATCCTTAAAAACATTATCAGGCAAGAGCCCAAATCGGGCTTTTTTAAAGGGACAGCCTCCAAAGGAGACAGCCATGCAAATCAGCTTTGACCGGTTCAACCCCAGGGAATACGCCCGCCGGGAAACCCTCTTCCATGTGGCAAACGGCTACTTGGGCGTGCGGGGCAGCTTTGAGGAGGGCGTGCCGGAGGGGGTGCGCAGCATCCGCGGGGCCTACATCAACGGCTTTTATGATGAGTCCCCCATCCACTATGAGGAGCAGCTGCACGGCTTTGCCACCACCCAGCAGAGCATGGTCAACCTGCCGGATGTGCAGGGCATCACCCTCATGCTTAACGGGGAGGATTTCACCTGTTTCACGGGGAGCATGGACAGCTTTTCCCAGCAACTTGACACCCGGACAGGGCTGTACCTCCGGGAAGTCACCTGGACCTCCCCCAGGGGACACAAAACGCGCCTCACCTTCCGCCGCCTGGCTTCCTTTGTGATGCCACAGCTGTTTGCGGTGGAGGTGAGTGCAGAAGCGCTCAACTGGTCAGGTCAGGTTTCCATCACCTCCACCCAGTCCGGCGATGTGCGCCAGGACAGCGACCCTCAAGACCCCAGGAAAGCCGCCATCGGCCGTAAAACCCTGAAGGTCAAGGCGGTGTCCCTGCTGGAGGGCACCTCCCTCATGCGGCTTGACACCATCGCCTCAGGGCTTCATCTTTCAAGCGCTGTCGGCCACCGGCTGCCATCCGGCTTCAGCCAGACCGTCGCCCGGCACAAAGATGTGGTCACCTGGCGTTTTGAAGGGGATGTCAAAGCCGGTCAGCCTTTCTCCCTCACCAAATACTGCGTGTTTGCGGACAGCCGCCGGTTTGACAAGCCGGATGTGGAAGCGAAGCGCCTGCTTGAGCAAGCGTCAGGGCAGCCCTTCTCCCACTGGGCAGACCTGCAGGAAAAAGCCCTTACCCAGCTGATGGCTTCTGCCCAGGCACAGATCACCGGGGATGAGTCCCTTAGCCGCAGCTTGTCCTATGCCATGTACAGCCTCCTGTCCTCAGCAGGCCGGGATGGGGTGGGCAACATCGCCTCCAAGGGTCTCTCCGGCGAGGGCTATGAGGGCCATTATTTCTGGGATACCGAGATATACATGTTTCCCTTTTTCCTGCTGACCAACCCGGAGATTGCACGGGCGCTCCTGATCAGCCGCGCCCGGATGCTGCCAGGGGCCATTGATCATGCCCGGGAGATGGGCCACGCGGCAGGGGCGCTTTATGCCTGGCGCACCATCACCGGGCCGGAATGCTCCAGCTATTACCCTTCAGGGTCCGCCCAGTACCACATCAACGCCGACATCGCCCACGCCTTCCTCAGCTATTGGCAGGTGACGGGTGACCTGTCCTTCATGGCGGACACCGGTTTCCAGGTGCTGGCGGAAACCGCACGTCTGTGGCTGGATGCCGGGCACTATCAAAACGGCCAGTTCAGGATTGACAGCGTCACGGGGCCTGATGAATACACCTGCATCGTCAACAACAACTACTACACCAACAGAGCCGCCCAGCACCACCTGCGGGGTCTTTGCCATTTGGCGGAAGCGCTTAAAAAAGCGGGCCTGTATGACCAGGCAGCCAGGGCAAGTGCGCTGGACGAGGGGGAGCTTGCCCTGTTCCAGCGGGCGGCGGACAGCATGTTTTTGCCCTATGACGAGGCCCTTGGCATCTGCGCCCAGGACGACAGCTTCCTGTCCAAGCAGCGCCTGGACCTGGGCGGCATCCCCCGGGAGCGCTTCCCCCTGCTGATGCACTATCACCCCCTCTTCCTCTACCGCCACCAGGTGCTCAAGCAGGCGGACACGGTGCTGGCTCATTTCCTGTTTGAAGACGGAGAGGATGAGGAGGTCATCCGCCGCAGCTACCACTACTACGAGGCCATCACCACCCATGATTCATCCCTCTCCCCCTGTGTGTATTCCATGATGGCCGCCCGCATCGGTGAGATGGATAAGGCCCTTGATTATTACCGGTCTGTCGCCACCCTGGACCTGTATGACACCCACAAAAACACCGCCGACGGCATCCACGCCGCCAACATGGGCGGCACCTGGATGGGCCTGACATACGGCTTCGCCGGCCTGCGCATCAAAGCGGATGGCCTGCACTTCCGCCCCCACCTGCCTGATGGCTGGCAAAAGTACAGCTTCCGCTTCCGCTTCCGGGACAACCTGGTTGAAGCGGTGGTGGATGAAGCGGGCATCCGCTTTACCCTGCTTGATGGCCCCGGCATGACGGTCATGGTGGACGCCAGGGAACGGCTCATCACCGCCCCGGCGCTGAAGGCCTAATAGCATGCCCTTTCATTGACACCCCATAGGTCGCGTGCTATAATTTCTTTTGCCTTGAAAGCCCTGTCTTTCAGGCAATATGCTCCCGTAGCTCAGCTGGATAGAGTGCTAGACTCCGACTCTAGAGGCCGCGCGTTCGAATCGCGCCGGGTGCACCATAACATCGCTCGCTTTACTTAGCCTGCGATGTTTTTATATAATACTCTATCTAATAGACTTCAAAAGCGCGTCACATGTTGTCGCAAAACCCTCTTTTAAGAATCGCTCTCCAATGATTCCAACCCAAGCGCGATAAGCCCGGAAGGTTCTACTTGTCCCGCCGCTATCAGTTGTTCCAGGTAACGCATGTTTCTTGGGGAAAGTGTTCCCCGTTTTTTTCGCGGCGCAAAACGCTGCAAATATGACTCCTTGTCCAAGGGATGGCGCTGGCTTTCGCTCCATCCCCATTTCAGTCCAGCAATCAATGCTTCCTGAAAGGTCAGCGTTTTTTTAGCGCTGCTTTTCTTGTATATCCTGAGCCAAATTCCCGGAGAATGTTGATGATTCTTCTTGAGCCAGTCCTCAAGTGCATCTCCCGTTTCAAAAGCCAGCACCTGCCATCCTTTATGTTCCATATTCCACCCTCTCATGTTCGCTATGTAACAGAAATCATCAGTGGAAAGTATACCCAGCATAGCTTCCTTCTCCATTTTGTTTGTCCTCCTCAAAACAGGGTATTATTCCAAATCGGGAGAAAAGGAGGTATCCAAATGCCTGATCAGAAAACGCTCTCCTCTTCACAACAAGAAATACTGCTCCAAACACTGAACGCCCGCTTTGACCAAAACCTCCAACGCCACCAGGGAATTTCCTGGCAGCAGGTGCTTGACCGCCTGAAGAATAACAAAAACACACTCTGGTCCCTTTCCCGGATGGAGGCAACCGGCGGCGAGCCGGACGTGGTTGGGAAAGACAGTGCCACGGGTGAGATCCTTTTTATGGACTGTTCACCCCAAAGCCCCGAGGGCAGGCGCAGCCTGTGCTTTGACGAGGAAGCGCTGGCAAAGCGCAAGGAGAACAAGCCTAAGGGTAGCGCCTGGGGCATGGCCAAAGAAATGGGCATCGAACTGCTTGACGAGGCCCAGTACAGGCATTTGCAGTCAGTCGCCCAGGTGGACAGCAAAACCTCCAGCTGGATTGACACGCCAAAAGACATGAGGCAGCAGGGCGGCGCCCTGTTTGGTGACAGCCGCTATGGCCAGGTGTTTTTCTACCACAATGGGGCGGAGTCCTACTATGCCGGGCGGGGTTTCCGGGGCTGCCTGAGGGTGTGAGCCGCTTGGGCGCTTGTGTTATCATAGATAAAACCTATGGTCATGCAAAAGGAGAGCGCCCATGATTGACCTGCACATGCACAGCCTGTATAGCGATGACGGCGAGTTCAGCCCGGAGTCCCTGGTGGACCAGTGCGCCGCGGCTGGCGTCAGCCTGATGTCCATTTGCGATCACAACTGCGCCCGGGCCAATCAGGCCGCCCAAACCGAGGCCCGAGCCCGGGGTATCCATTTCATACCCGGCATTGAGGTTGACTGCGTCTATGGGGGCTATAACTTCCATGTCATTGGCTATGGCATTGATTTTTTGAGCGCAGATTTTGAGCGGATTGAGGAGAACATCAGGAGGCAGGGCCAGGCTGCCTCTGTCCAGATGCTTGAAAAAACCCGGGCCCTGGGCTTTGAGGTGACAGAAGACGAACTTCAGGCCCTAGCGCGGGATAGCTATTGGCCTGAAAACTGGACCGGCGAGATGTTTGCAGAGGTGCTGCTGGAGAAGCCGGAATACCAAAGCCATCCCCTGCTTGCCCCTTACCGCCCGGGAGGAGCGCGCAGCGACAATCCCCTGGTCAATTTCTACTGGGATTTTTATGCCCAGGGCAAGCCCTGCTACGTGAACACGTCCTTCCCGCCCATGGAGGATGTCATCAGCATCATCCATGAAAACCAGGGCCTGGCCGTGCTGGCCCACCCAGGCAACAACTTGAAGGGCAAGGAGCACCTATTGGACGGCATCCTGGCCCTGGGCATCGACGGCATTGAGGCCTTCAGCAGCTATCACACGCCAGAGCAGGCAAAGCATTATCATGAGGCAGCCAAAGAACATCAGCGCTTTGTCACCTGCGGCAGCGACTACCACGGCAAAACCAAGCCAGCCATCGCCCTGGGCGCTCATCAGAGCTTTCTTTCAGACGAAGAACTGCTCAGGCAATTACCCAAGCAGTTCAAACCCAAATTCTAAAGTTTTTGGGAGGGGTGCGGGGAAGCTTTTGTTCACAAAAGCTTGCCCCCCATTTTGTTTCCTTACTTTGCAGCCTCCTGCAGCGCCTTGATGAAGGCATCTACGTCCAGTTTGCCGCTGAGGTAGTCCTTCTGGATGTCATAGGTCACAGGGAAGGGCTTGCTCATGATGGTCATGTTGGGAGCGACCTCCATACGGTAGCGGGCGATGGCCCCCTCATCCGGGATGTAGTTGCCATAATCGCCTGAGGACAGCATTTGTTTCAATTTCTCAATCTGCTCCGCGTCATCGCTCTGACCGCCAGCTTCCATATAGCTTTTTTCGTAGTAATGCGCAAGGTTCTGCTCAACCGCAATCTTTCCAATCTCCTGTGCGGTCACAACGGCGTTCAAGTCCGGCAAGAACTGCGCAGGCAGGTTCTTGGACAGCCATTCCATGTACTGGATGGCAGCGGCTTTGTTGGTCGACCTGGCGTTGACCACCGCCACCCCCAGGCGCTGGGTGTAGGCAGCGGAATCGCCAAGGCGCAAGTTCCCGTAGGAATCCATGTAATCTTGCCCACCATCAAAGAACAGGCCATAAATGATGCCATTCGCGCCCGTTGAGGCCTGCTTTTTGCTCAAGGCTTTGTAGGCTGACTGGATTTGCGTCAAGGCTTCCCGGAAAGCCGGGGTGTCAATGGCACTAGGGTCGCCCTTGGCCATGGCCTCTGAATATGCCAGGTTAATGAGTTCTGAGAGCAGCACGCGCCGGGAGGCTGCGGCAGTATCGCCGTCCACCAGGAAGCGGGTGCCACGGCGGGTGGCCAGCGGCAGCTCCATGTACTTCTCCGCCAAAGCGCATAGTTCCGCGAAGGTCTTGGGCGTCTTGTTGATATCCCAGCCCAGTTTCTGCCAGACATCCGCGTTGACCGCGGCCAAGGGGTTCTGCCCGGCAAAGACCACATGGGGCAAAGCATAGACCTTCCCTTCGTGGGTCAGGGCGTTTTGGACAGCGGGATATAGGTTTTTAAGCTCTGTTGTTATGGCCACATTGCCTGACAGGTCTTCCGCGATACCGGCCTTGATGAGCGCTTCCAGGCTGCCATCCTCCAGGGAGAAGAAACCAACATCCCAGTCATTCTCGGGGTTTGCGATGTAGCCATACCACTCGCCATAATCCAGGCGGATGTGCGCGGCCTCACGGTCCGGGTGCGCCACCATGTAGCGCTCGTGCTCGTTCCAATGACTGCCGACCATCTTGAGGGCGCCTGGCGCTGCGGTCGGCGCTGTGGTGGGTACTGGCGCGGGGCTCTGGGCGGCAATCTCCGCCTTGGCGGTTTCGGACAGGCTGGGGGTCACGTTCACAGCCCAATTCTCTTTTTGTATCTCACCCACAGGGTCGCCTTCCTGGTCCAGCTCATACCAGCCCAGGTTCAGGTTCAGCTCATAGTTTTCAGACCGCCTGATCTGAGGGCCAGAAGCCGCAAAGGTGAAGCGCACCCAGCCGTCAGGCTGTGCCAAATGGTTTGACCCCACATCGGTCTCTACTTTTTTTCCGTCAATGCTTATCTCAAGCAGGCGCACCCGCACCTGCAGAAGCTTGGCGCCATCCTTGTGCGCCAGTTCAAGATAACTAGGCGCATCCTCGGGCACCTTTTCATCCTTGCCGTAGTGCAGGGTGTAGCCAGCAGGGGAGGCGGGGCTGTATTCTTCGGGGATCAGCACTACCTTGCTTCCTTCCCTGGGGGCTATGATGCCTGTGCCATAAAGCCCCTGCATCTCGCCCTCCGCTTGGTACACCACGTCTTCCAGTGTCACCTCCAGGTCGCCCACCGCTTGCACGGAACCCAGGGTGGCGATATCGCCCTTGAGAAGCGCTTCCTGCTTCTCCTTGCCGTAGAGGAATCCAAAAATCTCGGCCGTGGGGGACAGAATGGCTGCAACCGCCACCGCCGTCATCATGATCGCAAGCACCAGGGCCAATACCAGGCCCAGGCTCAGTTTCTTTTTCATGACAGGGGTCTCCTTTCCTGCTTCCAGGTCTTTCAGGTTTCTTTCCACAAAGGCGGTGAAGGCAGGGGGCGTTTCGGGGAACAGCGCTTTTAAACGCTGGCTGTCTAAGGCATTCTTTTTCATGTTGGCGCCACCTCCCAGTCTGTGAGCCTTTGTTTGAGTGCCCGGCGGGCGCGGAACAGGCGGTTTTTAAGCGCCGTTACCGTGATGCCAAGCGCCCGGGCGGTTTCTTTTTCACTGTAGTTTTCCATGTAGAACAGCAATACCGGCGTGCGTAGGCTTTCTGGCAGCATCCTGATGGCTGCCCCCAGCTCCGTTTCCTCCGGCTGCCAGGCCGCGCCAATCTCAGGCATCTCTGCCACCGGGTAAACCCGTTGCCGCTGGCGCTGGATGTTGCGGCATTCGTTCACCACAATGCGGGTGAGGTACGGCCGGAAGCGCTCAGGGTCCACCCGGTCCCTGGCCGCCCAGGCCTTCATGAGGGCCTGCTGCACGGCGTCCCGGCAGTCGGCCTCATGGCGCAGGATGCTCATGGACAGCCGGTATAAAACCGGCGTCAAGTCCATGGTTTCCTGGGTGAATTGTTGGTCAGGAATCATGTGTCTCTCCTCGGAGGTAGTCCCGGGACGAAAGCGCGGATGCATCCTCTTGCTCTCACCTATCATACGCTGATCAGGCAAGGAAGGTTAGATTAAAAAAAGCCCCGCACATCAAAAGCTGCGCCGGGCTTGTTGAGGGCATGACACAGAGGCTATCGGGTGACCACCACCCGCATCGTCTCGGGCCGGACGGCGGTCTCAAAAGCCTGCTGTCCCTCTTCAAAGGGGAAAACAGCGGAGATCAGGCGATCCACCTTGATGATGCCAAGGTTCAGAAGGCGGTTGGCTGTGGCGAAATCCTCCAGCACCGGGCTCACGGAGCCGGTGACGGTGACCTCCCAGGCATGGGTATGCTGGGGGCTGATGCTGGCTGGCACATCCGGATGGATGGAGCTGTATTGGATCAGCCTGCCCCCCTTGCCCACCATTGAAAACGCCTGGGCAAACACCCCCGCGTCCGCCGTGGTGTTGATCACCGCCCCGGCGCGCTCGCCGCCTGTCCACGCCCCGACAGCCGCCACCGGGTCCTCCCGCGTGGGGTCGATGGCCCTGTCCGCCCCCAGGGCCAGCGCGGTTTCCCGCCGCTTCTCCAGGGGCTCGCTCATCAGCACCCTGGCGCCTCTGAGCTTGGCCAGCATCACATGAAACTGGCCCATGACCCCCCCGCCGATCACCACCACATCCTCCCCCAGGCGGATGGCGGCCCGGTTGATGCTGTGCACACAGCAGGCCAATGGCTCAGTCAGGCTGGCCTGCTCATAGCTTATCGCATCATCAATTTTAAACAGCATGTTCACCGGCACAATCACCTGGTCCATCAGCCCTCCAGGCCCAGGCAAGAGGCCCTCCCGCACCGGCTTGTGCTTGGCCGCTTCGCACATGTTGCTCTGTCCGCTGCGGCAGGCGGCACACAGCCCGCAGTGATAAAACAGGCGCACCGCCACCCGAGTGCCCGGCGGAAAGGCGGTGGGGTCCGCCCCCGCGCCCAGGGCGATCACCTCACCCGCCACCTCATGCCCCCCCACAAAGGGCAGGGGAAGCTTGATCACCCCCTGAAACACCCGCTGTTCCAGCGTGCACAGCGCCACCGCCCGCACCCTGACCAGCGCCTCGCCAAAGCCCAACGCCGGGGTTTCAAGATCGAAAAAGCCGGTCTGCTTTGGGGCGGTCACCGCCAGCGCTTTGACCCGGATCATGCCTCCACCCCCGCCAGCTGCATGGCCTCTTTGATGCTGGCATCCCCGTGAATGATGGCGGCCACCGCGGCGCATACACCGCCTACGTTCCTGTGGCTATAGATATTGCGCCCCATGATGACCCCGGTGGCACCTACGCTCAGGGCCATTTTCACCTCGCCCAGCAGCGCCTCAAGCCCCACCGCCCCGCTGCCACCCAGCACCATCACCGGTACCGGGCAGTGTTCTGTCACCTCCCGGAAGCGCTCAGCCCCCACAAAGGCGGTTTTGATGAAATCCGCCCCCAGCTCCGCCCCCTGGCGGGCAGCAAAGGTGAGGTTTTCCACCGTCCAGGACTCGTCCGCAGGTTTTTCAAAGCCAAAGGGAAGCATCTCAGCCCCCAGGGGCAGGCCCCAGCGGTCACAGTCCGCCGCCAGGCGGGCCAGGCAGGAGAGGGTCTGCTCGTTGTGTTCAGAGCCGGGATAGCCCATCACCAGCATCGCGTCAGCCCCCAGGCGCAGGGCGTCCTCCGCGGTATACAGACATTCCAGCTGCCCCATGGGCTTTTTGAGCGTCGAAGCGCCCCCATCCCCCCGCAGGATCACCCCCACCCGGCCCAAATCCTTCTGGCAGGCCTTCACCACCCCATAGGTGGTGAGCACCGCGTCAACCCCGCCCGCCACCGCCTCCCGGATCACATGGCAAGGATCTCTCAGTGCCGGGGAGGGCATCAGCGCCGCATGGTCCATCGCCAGCACAAAGGCGCGGCCATCGGGCGCAAAAAGGTGGTGCATCCTGCGTTTTGTCATGGGGTTTTCTCCTCCGCTTTTTCGTACAGGGCGATCAGCCGCCGCCCGATCACCAGGGATTGGTCAATCACCAGGTGCTTTAAGTCATTGGGCAAGAATCGGCCAAACTCCTGGATCTCATAAGTGAGTTCGCCCGCATAGCCAATGTCCTTAAGCCCTGCCATGGCCTCCACCCAGTTGATGGTGCCGTAAAAAGGCATCAGGTGCTCGTCCCGCAGCCCGTGGTTGTCGGCCACGTGGGTGGCCTTGAGGCGCTTTCCAATCCAGTTCAGGTTTTGCCGGTGAAAGCCGCCGGTCATGTGGGCATGGCCAAAGTCATAGCAGATGCCCACCCGCTCCGGGTCCGCGAAGGCGTCCACCAGCTCGCACAATTCCCCCACCTGGGCGCCAAAAATCCGCTGCCAGGGGGCAGCCTTGTACTCAAACTCATTCTCAATGGCTATGCCCACCCCCTGCTGCTGGGCGAGATTAACATGGGGCGCATAATAGTCCAGGTTGCGCTGATGGGACACTGTCATATCAGGCCCCGCCTCATACACCGTGCAGGGGTGGGTGACCGCCCACTTGGCACCCAGGATGCCCGTGGCGATGATGCTCCGCCTGATCAGCTCCTCCATCAGCGCCCTTTTGCCCTCATCCTGACATGCGAACACGTCATAATAGGGCAGGTGGGTCTGGTTGAACAGCACCCCCGCGTCCCGCCCCAATCTGGCGATTTGATACGCGTACTGCTCCCAGCCATCCCCCCGCAATGCAGAGTCCGGGTTCATTCCCTCGCAGAGGTTGACATCCACCACCTCATAGCCCGCCCGGGCGCAGGCCTCAACGCAGGTGAGGATATTGTTGACAGCGCCTGCGGGGCCAAAGGCGCAGATGTTGGTGGATGTGGACAGTTTCAGCAAAATTTTACACTCCCTTTACATAAGTATATCACAGGGGCTGCCGCTTGTGTGCGACAGCCCCTGGGGTTGGGGAATATTATTTGTTCGCCTGTTCGTACTGGCGCAGCAGCCCGCCCAGCTCTTCCGCCATGGTCTCCACGGTTTCCTCAACAGACAGGCCCTCATCCAGCATCATGGCGATGTTGTCCTGGATGGCATAGTAAAAGTCCTTGGCCGGGCCCACAGTGACGCTCTTCATCTCCGCCGGGGTGATGGCCAGCTGCGACATGGGCACTTCATACTGGGGATGCTTTTCCACCAGCTCCTGATAGGCCGGCACATCCTGGGCGCCCGCGTTCACCGGCACATAGCCGGTGGCGGCGGCAAACTCTGCCTGCACCTGGGGGGAAGCCAGGTATTTCACCAGCTCCCAGGCGGCCGCCTTCCTGGCGTCATCCTGTTTGTCAAACATCACCAGGCAGCTGCCCGACACGGTGGCACCAAAGTGCGCCTCGGGGGTCACCTTGGGGTAGTAGCCGGTGCCCAGCTCAAAGGCACCGCCGATCTTCTCCAAAAGGGAGGTGATGTTGGAGGAGGAGGTGGTGAGGATGGCCAGCTGCCCTGCCACAAACTGGTCGGTGGTGCCGGCCACATTTCTCAGCGCCCCCGCGTCATACATGGCTTTCCACTGGGTGAGGAAAGCGGCCAGGGCGCCATTTTCGATGCAGGCCAGCTCAGTCGCCATGGCCTCGGAGCCGTTCTTGTTGTTCACCATGTCGCTGCCCAGTTGTCCCAGCCAGTTGGCCAGGGTGGGGGTGTTGGGCACCACGGAATAGGCGATGACCTCCAGCCCATCAGCGGTTTTCTCAGGCAGCTTGGCGCTGATGTCAATGATGTCCTGGAAGGTCTCAGGGGCTTTCACACCAGCCGCATCCAGCATGGTTTTGTTGTAGAACATGATGGAGGTGGAGGCGGCAAAGGGCATGCCCAGCTTGGTCCCTGAGAACTCCCAGTTATTCAGGGTAATGGGCTGGATCTGGCCGATGTCATAGGCGGCGTCCGCCTTGAGCGCGTCATCCAGCGTGTAGGCACGGCCGGAGTTGAAATAGGCCACCTTGCCTGTGGCGTCCAGGTTCATCACATCGGGCAGCTGGTCATAGGTTTCAGCTGTCAAGACGCTGTTTAGCTTGGTGGTGGCGTCAGAGTACTGGCCCTGGAACACCGCTTCCACGGTGATCTGCTTCTCCTTGCCGATGGTGTCGTTGAAGTCCTTCACGAACTTCTCCACCAATACCCCAGCCTCATCGGACATGGAGTGCCAGAAGACAATGGCCGTGGGCTGGGACGAGGCCTGGGCGGACATACCCAGGGCAAGCAGCATCACAAATGCCAGAAAGACGGGGAGGATTCTCTTGGTCATGGTTTTTCTCCTTTTTGTGTGCATTCTATCTTCAGGAAGGGTTGCCTTCCGTGGACGCGGAATGATTCAGCCCACCAGGGCGCCGGCGGTCATGTTGCGGT
This sequence comes from Christensenella sp. UBA5327, assembly GCA_002411105.1. Classification (GTDB taxonomy): domain Bacteria; phylum Bacillota; class Clostridia; order Christensenellales; family Aristaeellaceae; genus UBA6115. Next base: position 30,065 of record DHQX01000005.1, read on the forward strand.
GGAGGTTGTGCCTGAGGATCAAAAACAGCAGGAAGGAGGGCAAAAGCGACAGGGTCACGCCCGCCAGCACCAGGTGGTAGTTGGTGTCCTCAAAGGAGGTGATCATGGTGATGCCCACCTGGATGGTGCGCATCTGGTTGGTGTTGGTGACCAGCAAAGGCCACAGGTAGGCGTTCCACATGGTGATAAAGCTCTGCACAAACAGCGTCACCAAAACCGGTTTGGTGATAGGCAGCAGGATCGTTGCCAGAAAGCGCAGGTCGCCGCAGCCGTCGATGAACCCGGCATCCCGCAAATCCCTGGGAAAGGTGAGGAAAGACTGGCGCAGCATGAACATCTGCGTGGCCCCCACAAAGGAGGTGATGGCCATGCCCAGGTAGGTGTCCAGCAGCCCCAGGCGGCTGACGGTCAGGTAGTTGGTGACCAGCAGCGTGTCCCCCGGCAGCATCATGGTGGCCAGGATCACAAGAAACAGCGCTTTTTTGAAGCGGAAGTTATAAAACGCAAAAGCGAAGGCTGCCAGCACCGCAAACAGCAGCCGGACGGTGGTGCCCAGCGTTGCTACAATCAGGGAGTTGAGCCCATAGCGCAGAAAGGGCACCCGGGCCAGGGCGTCCCTGAAGTTCTGGGTGTAGGCAAAGCTCCCGGGCCAGAAGGTGGGCGGGAAAGCCGAGAACTCCGCCGCGGACTTGAAGGCCCCGAAAATGCCGTACACAATGGGGAAAATGATGACAAGCCCCAGCCCCAGCGCCGCCACCTGCACCAGGACGCCCACAAGCTTGCTGCGCTGCCGCACGCCCATCATTGGTAGTGCACCCGCTTTTTCTCAAGATAAAAGGCCATCAGCGTAAAGGCAAAGGTGAGGGCAAAGGCCACCAGGCTGATGCAGGCGGAGAGGCTGAAGTTGGCCGAGCCGTAGCCTGAGTTGTACATCATAAAGATCAGCGTGGTGGTGGAGCGGGCTGGCCCACCCTGGGTGAGGATGATGACCGGGCCTGATACCATCATGGCCAGCACCATGTTGGTGAGCGCCACAAACAGGATTGTGGGCGAGATCAGCGGCAGCTGGATCTTGAAAAACCGGGCGATGGCCCCGGCCCCGTCGATGGTGCCCGCCTCCATCAGCTGGTCAGGCACCGCCCGGAAGGCGGAGAGGAACAGCAGGAAGTCAAAGCCGATGCCCATCCAGACAGTGAGCATGAGGATGCCATAAATGGCATACTCCCGGCTTTGATACCAGCCAAAGTCAAGGCCCAGGGCATGGTTCAGATAGCCCACGGTGGGGTTTAGGAGCACCTTGAAGATCATCGCCGCCGCCGACATGGCAATCGCCATGGGCAGGGTGAACAGCGTCTCATACACCGGGCTCAGGCTCCGCCTCTTGTTGGCCAGCAGGGCCAGCCCCATGGTGAGCACCACCGTGACCGGCACATTGATGGCGGTGATCCTCAGCGTATTCTCAATCGCGGTTTTGAAATCCCGGCGGGAAAACAGGTACTTGAAGTTCTCAAGCCCCGCAAACCCGGTGATGACGCCCTTGGCGTTGACGGTGCTGAAACTGTACAGGAAGGTCTTGATGAAGGGATAGTAAATAAAGCCGATGGCAAACAGCAGGATCGGCAGAATAAACAGGTATGGCCGGGCTTTTTTCATCAGGCTGCCCCTGGGCCCGGGCAAATTCACCGACTGGACCTCACTCACCTCCCGCTATTTGGCAAAAGCGCTTGTGGTTTTATCCTAACAAGGCCTTTCCCCTCCGTCAATGCTCCGGGGTGAAATCCATGTAAATTGCTCAGGACACTTCAAGCCACCCCGCCGCCTTGGTGTACAGCAGGCCCAGGTCCCACAGGAGGGATGAGGTGAGGTATTTGTTCCTGATCTCCCGGGCGCCAAAGAGCGCGTCCACCGTGTCCTGCCGGGTAAAGCCGATGTCTTCAGGGGCTGTGGGCATATCCAGGCTTTGCATCAGGGCAAGCACCTGGTCATGGGGCGGCAGCTCCTCCGCCACGACCCGGAGAATCTCCGGCCATTTTTTCAGCGTAATTTCCAGCCGCCGGGCATGGGCGGCAGGGTCGTTTCTGCCCTCAGCCCGGGCGGTTTTGAGGATGGTATCAGCCGTTTCGCCAAAAATGCGGCGCACCATGGCCTCCCAGGCGCCCTCATCAAAGCTGCTGATAAATTCCCCGGCGGCCTGCCGGCTGGGCGTTACCTGCTTGAGCTTCTCCCAGATATCAAGGGTGAGCAGGGTGCCGATGCCCACCTGAATGCCGTGCAGCTCCATGGGAAGCCCCCGGGAGAGCGCCATCATCTCCCAGATGTGGGAGAAATAGTGCTCAAGCCCGCTGGCAGGTCTGGATACCCCCGCAAAGGCCATGGCGATGCCCGCCAGAATCAGCCCCCGCGTCACCTGCTCCACCGCCTCAGGGTCTCTCTTTGCCAGGCCGCTGGCCGCCGCCTGCACGCGCCTGAGTGCCTCGCGCATGAGGCCGGCGATGTCCTCGCAGTAATATTCATCAATCACCAGGCGCGCGATGCGCCACTCGCACACCGAACAGTATTTGGCCAGCATGTCCCCCAGCCCCGCCTGCAGCAGGCGCATGGGCGCCTGGCTCAGGATGTCGGTGTCCGCGATCAGCGCCTGGGGGCAGGCATTGTACAGCGATACCTTCACCCCGTTTCTCACCATGGAGGAGGAGTCCGACGCGTAGCCGTCCATGGAGGGCGCTGTCGCCACGCACAAAAGTGGCTTGCCCAGGGCGTGGGAGAGCACCTTGCCTGAATCGTTGATAACCCCGCTGCCCACCGCCACCACCCCATCACAACGGGGATCAAAGGCCATCAGCAGCCCACCGCAGACCATCTCATCCGGCTCGGGATGCCTGGCGGGCAGGGTGTACAGCGTATGGGGAATCCCCGCCTGATCAAGCTCTGCCTTGACCGCGTGGCCTGCTGCCTCCAGCGTGTTCTCATCACAAAACACAAAGGGCCGCTTCACCCCCAGCGCCCCCAGAAATTCCGGCAGCGCCTCAAGCGCGCCCCGCCCCACCCGCAGGTGGCGCATGCCCACCCCGTGATGCCGGCCGCAGGCACAGTCAAACCCTTGGGGGCTTAACAATTCTTTTAGGGACATGGTGGTGAAATCAGGCATGGAAACTCCTTTTTAGGGAGCGTTGGGGGATTTCTTGAAAGAAATCCCC
>DHQX01000005.1:33356-41537 GCA_002411105.1 Christensenella sp. UBA5327
TGGGGGATTTCTTGAAAGAAATCCCCCAAACCCCCTTAGAACTTTAAATGTTTTTCTTTTTATGCTCCAATAAAAGTTTTTGAAGGCGGGGTTAGAGGAGGAAGATTTGATCAATTTTCCTCCCTAACAAATTTCCTCTGTTACCCGTAAATCGGCCCGTAGGTGGCGCAGGCGCGGTAGTCCGCGGCCTCCGGATCCTGGGTGCCGTAGGCGGCCCAGCAGTGGGGGCGGTAGACCTTTTCAGCGGGCACGTTGTGCATGGAGACCGGGATGCGCAGCATGGCAGCCAGGGTCAGCAGGTCTGCGCCCACATGACCGTAGACGGTGACGCCGTGGTTGGCGCCCCAGTTGGCCATGACGGAGTAGACATCCCGGAAGGGGCCTTCGCCTGTGAGGTTAGGCGCAAACCAGGTGCAGGGCCAGGTGCGGTCGGTGCGGTTCATGATCAGCTCATGCACCTCGTCAGGCAGGCGCACGGTGTCGCCCTCGGCGATCTGGAGCACAGGGCCAATGCCATCCACGATGTTAAGGCGCAGGAGGGTTACCGGCATGGCGGCCTCGTTTTTGAAGTGGCTGGAGAACCCGCCGCCCCGGAAGTATTCGTAGTTGGCGCGCTCCCAGTCGGTGGCTTCCAGACAGGCTTTGATGTCAGCGTCTGTCATCTCCCAGAAGGGCTTCATGCAGCCCTCGCCCTTGTCGTTTTTGGCGGCGCCGGTGCCGTCAAGGGCGGTGGCGCCGGAGTTGATCAGGTGGATAAAGCCGTTGGCGGCCTTGCCCTCAGGTTTCCAGCCCGCCACCCGCTCCACCGCATCGGGGCTCCAATAGGTGCGCACATCATGGAAGCAGGGGGCGACGTTGGTGATGAGGGTGCCAAGGAGCATCGACAGGCCATTAAGCGTGTCGTTCTCGGTGGCAAAGGCGGTGGGCTGACGGGCGCCGTTCCAGTCAAAGGTGGAGGCCATGATCGCTTCTGTGAAGTCGCAGTTGGGCAGCCAGTCAGTCCAGGCACGCTGGCCCTGAAAACCGCCAGCCACGGCGTTTTTGCCCAGGGCTTCCTCATGCCAGCCCAGCTCCTTCAGCTTGGGGTTGCCATACATGGCGTCGCGCAGCACCAGGCTCATCTTGGCGATAAACTCCCAGTCCTGGTCCGCCGGCACGGTCTTGCTCTTTTTGATGATCTCCGGCAGGTCCTTGCCGGCGTTCACGTCATAGCCCTCCGGGCAGTTTTCCTTGATCCAGGCCAGGGCCTTTTCGTACTCGGCATGGTCATAGATACCCAGATGGATGCGGCGCAGCACGTCTGCCATGTCCATCCACTCCGGCCGGATGCCAAAGTACTTCTGCATGGTGTTCATGTCGCAGTAGGAGCCGGCGATGCCCATGGAAACCCCGCCAAAGTTGACATAGGATTTGCCCTTCATCCAGCCCACGGCAATGGCGGACCTGGCAAAGCGAAGCAGCTTCTCCTCCACGTCCCGGGGGATGGAGGTATCGTTCAGGTCCTGCACATCCCGGCCATAAATGGCAAAAGCGGGCAGCCCCTTCTGGGCGTAAGCGGCCAGCACCGCGGCCAGGTAGACAGCGCCGGGGCGCTCGGTGCCGTTAAAGCCCCAGACCGCTTTGATGGTATTGGGGTTGGTGTCCATGGTCTCCATGCCGTAGCACCAGGAGCGGGTGACGGTGAGGGTGGCCACCACGTTTTCCTTGGCGAACTTGCGCTCGCAGGCCCCGGCCTCCGCCCCGCCGCCGATGGTGGTGTCGGAAATAACACACTGCACCGGCGTGCCGTCCGGGTATTTCAGGGTGGAGATCAGCTTGGCGGCTGACTTGGCCATGTCCATGGTGGACTGTTCCAGGCTTTCCCTGACGCCGCCCCAGCGGCCGTCAATGGTGGGCCTGATGCCAATTTTGGGATAATCCATGTTTGTCCTCCTTCATGCCGCCGGGAGGCGGCGAAAAGTAATTGATATGACTGGCTGTATGTTATCACAGCCCCTGCCGCCAGGCAAGACGGAAGGGGCGGTGTGGGCTGTCACTTAAAGGGGCCGGGCTTGCGCCCGGCCCGGAGGTTGTTGCCTTATGGTCAGATGGTGCGATCAGTCATACACCAGGATGGCGATTTCGGGCGCGTCGATGTTGTCCTTGGTGTACCACTGGGCGCCGGTGTCCACGTCAGCCACTTCTTCGCCGTTGGCGGCCTTGTAGGCCAGCTCAACCGCCAGGAAGCCGATGTTGTAGGGGTCCTGGGTGACGGAGCCCGCGAACCAGCCATTGCGCACGGCGTTTTTCTGGGGTTTGCCAGCGTCATAGCCAGCCACCAGGACGCCACTAAAGCGGCCGCCCTCGGCAAACTCAGAGCCATCAGCGGTGGCAGCCAGTAGACCAGTCACCGCGCCTTCGTTGGAGCAGAACATAGCAACCAGGTTGTCCTTGTTCAGAACAGCATCAGCCGCATTTCTCATATCCTCAGGCTTAGGGGAAGCGCCGATCTCTACATGAAGGATGATAGTGGGGTTTTCGGCCTTGGTGGCCCAGTTGGTGTGGCCCTGCACCTCAATGGTGCCATAGACAGCAGCCAGCTCAACAAACTTCTCAACAAAACCTGTGGTACGGCTGTTGATGGAATCACTGGTGGCGTCCTGGGACAAGACGGCAACCACAACAGGCTTCTCAGCAGTAGCTTCCTTCAATTTGGTCTGAAGGGCTTCCAGCTTCAGCAGTTCTTCCGCGGCCACAGCAGCAGCGTTTTTGTTGTCGGTGGAGGCAGTGGCCTTGATGGCGCCTTCGGGAGCATTGGGCACACCGGAGTCAAAGCCGATGACGGGGATGCCCTTCTCCAAGCACTCCTGCAGTTCGGTCATGACGCTGGCGGTGTCCAGGGCAGCCAAGCAAAGGGCATCGGGGCTTTTACCCATTTCAGCTTTCAGGTTGTCCACCTGCATCTGGATGTCAGCCTCAGAGGGGGGGCCATAGTAGAACATGTCAACGCCATACTTGGCAGCAGCATCTTCAACGCCCTTGCGCACGGCCTGCCAGAAGGCATGCTGCTCGCCCTTGGAGATGACCGAGATGTAGAGCTTCTCTTGAGCGAAGACTGCGGTGACGCTGAGGGTCATCGCCAGAACCAGGATGAGGGCCAGGAATTTTTTCATGAGAATTCCTCCTTTTATTTTCAGCGCGTCCGCGCCGGGTTACAGAGTAATGGATTAGACCTTGACTTTCTGGGCAGCCCGGACACGGAAATTGTCCATCAGCACAGCGCCAATCACGACAACGCCCGTGAAGAAAGTCTGCCAGTGAGCTTGCAGGCCCAAGGATGAGAGGCCGGCCTTGAGCACCGCCATGATGAAAATACCAATCAGGGTGCCCACCATGTTGCCTGAGCCGCCCGCCATGGAGGTGCCGCCGATGATGACCGCGGCAATGGCATAGGTTTCAAAGCCGTTGCCGGTGCCAGGGGTGGCGGTGGTGTAGGTGGAGGCGAAAAGAATGGCACCAAAACCGCAGAACAGGCCGCAGATGGCATAGGCCATGATCTTGTATTTATCCACCCGCACGCCTGACAGCCGCGTGGCTTCCTCGTTGGAGCCGATGGCATATACATAGCGGCCAAACTTGGTTTTGCTCAGCACAAAGGCGGCGATGAGGAAAGCAGCCAGCAGATAAAGAGCGCCGGTAGGAAAACTACCTGAACGGTAAAAGACAGTTTTAAACCACTCATTTTCAGTCCCAATGGTGGGATAACGCTGGGTCTGCACCCGGGAGATGATGGAGCCAAAGCCCTGGGTCACCAGCATCATACCAAGGGTAGCGATGAAGGGGGGCAATTTGGCCTTGGCCACCAAAATACCGTTGAGGAAGCCAAAGAGCAGGCCGGTGAGCGGCACCAGGCACAGCGCCAGCCACAGCGGCCAGCCCCACATGCTGTAGGCCACGCCGCCCATCACCGCAGAGCACATGAGGTTCGTGCCAATGGACAGGTCAATGCCGCCGGTGATGATGACAAAGGTGATACCAAAAGACATCAGCCCCGTGTAATAGGCCGATTCCAAAATGGTCTTAAGCGTGTAGGTGGAGAAAAAATTCTTGCCAAAGATGGCGAAGAAGATATACATCACCACCAGCACCGCCGGCGCCAGCAGTTTTTGCAGATCCACCTTTTTGGCGCTTTGTATCTGCAGGCTCTGTTCACTCATGTTCCCCGATCCTCCTATACCTGGGGCGCTGCCAGCGCCATGATTTTTTCCTGGGTGGCCTCTTCAATGCTCAGCTCCCCCGTCTTGACGCCTTCGCACATCACCACAATGCGGTCAGACATGCGCAGCAGCTCCGGCATCTCTGAGGAGATCATGATGATGGATTTTCCCTGCTCAATGAGGCTGTGCATGAGCTTATAAATCTCATTCTTGGCGCCCACGTCAATGCCGCGGGTGGGCTCGTCAAAGATCAGCACATCGCAGTCCCTGACCAGCCATTTGGAGAGCACCACCTTCTGTTGGTTGCCGCCGGAAAGCGAACGCACCAGGGTTTCCACGGTGGGGGTTCTGATGTCCACCCGCTCCTTATACTCAAGGGCGGTGGACTTGATCCGCCTGTCATCAATGGCTACGCCCTTGGTGAAGGAGTCAAGGCGGGTGAGGGCGATGTTGTTGGCCACCGACAGGCCCAGGCACAGGCCAAAGCGCTTGCGGTCCTCCGATAGATAGCCGATGCCGGCCTCCACCGCGTCCGCCGGGGTCAGGACGGAGGTCAGCTTGCCCTCCACAAAAATCTCACCCGAGTCCCGCTTGTCAGCCCCGCAGATGAGGCGGCAGACCTCCGTGCGCCCGGCGCCCACCAGGCCTGCCAGGCCCAGGATCTCACCTTTTCTCAGCTCAAAGGAGACATCCTTCACCTCCCGTGAGCAGAGGTTTTTGATCTGCAGCACCACAGGGGCGCCTTCCGGCACCATGCTTTGGGTCTTGGGCTGCTCATAGATAATCCGCCCCACCATCATGCGGACGATGTCGTCCATGGCGGTCTGGGCGGTCTCCACCGTGGCCACATACTGGCCGTCTCGCATCACGGTGATGCGGTCTGAAATCTGCTTGAGCTCGCCCATCCGGTGGGAGATATAGATGATGCCCACCCCGCGGGAGCGCAGGTCCCGGATGAAGGTGAACAACTCCTCAATCTCAATGTCTGAAAGCGGTGCCGTGGGCTCATCCAAAATCAGGATGCGCGTATTCTCGTAGGAGAGCGCCTTGGCGATCTCCACCATCTGCTGCTTGGCCACCGTCATCTTGCCCACGTTCTGGGTGGCCACCAGGTTGATGTTCAGCGCGTCCAGATGATCCTGAGCGCGTTTGTTCTGGGCTTTTTTGTCAAGCAGGAAGCCGTTCATGTCCTCCCTGCCGATGAAGATGTTCTCCGCCACCGTCAGGTCCTTGAGGAGGTTGAGCTCCTGATGGACGATGGAAATGCCCAGGTCCTGGGCGTCCTTGATGTTGCTGATCTGGACGGGCTTGCCCATCACCTGGATCTCGCCGCCATCTTTTTGATAGATGCCGGTGAGCACCTTCATCAGCGTGGACTTGCCCGCGCCGTTCTCCCCCACCAGGGCATGCACCTCGCCCGCGCGCAGCTCAAATCGCACGTCATTGAGCGCGTGCACGCCCGGAAAATACTTCTGGATGCCTGTCATGTTGGCCAGGACTTCTTGACTTTGGCTCATGATCCTGTCTCCTTGCTCTTGGGGTCAGCGGCTCAGCGGACCACGCCTTTTTTGAGGATGATGTTGGCATACTGGGCCATCTCACCGCTGGCGATGATGGCAAAGGCTTTCTTGGCGCGCTCGTAGTAGGCAAAGCGCTCCATGTGCTGCACCTGGGCCTGGGGCTCAAAGCGGTGAAGCACCTGGGTGAACTCCTTCCAGATCACCGGGTCATAAGGATCCCCTGGCACCACTTCCATAAGGACGAAGTTGCTCTCATCATACTGGTCCAGCGGGAACAGCGGTAAAATGGCCTCAAGCAGCGCCACAGCGCCGATGCCATCGGCACGGATGGGGCGCTGGCCATAGTTTTCCGTGGGGAAATTGGCATCCGCCAGGACGATTTCATCGCCGTGCCCCATCTGGGAGAGCACCTTGAGCAGTTCCGGGGAAATCAGCGGGGAGATACCGCGCAGCATGCTGCCACCTTCTTTCAGTTTTCAGTCATTAAGGGATAATGTCCCATGAAGTTGAGGATAATCTGCCGGGCCAACGCGCCAAGCGTCCATCATGTATTTGATAAATACGCTATATTCTAATATGTATACCCGGCTTTGTCAACCTCTGTATCACCCATTCCCACATCAGCATTTCGAGGAAAATATCCTACAATGTTATCAGCGGTTTTGAAGCCCTTCGATTTCAGCCATGGTGGGCAGCGCCGGGATGCCGCCGCGCCGGGTGCAGGTGAGGCCGCCGGCGGCATTGCCAAAGGCGATAACGGCATGCCAGTCCTCCCGGGTGATGGTGTCAAGCGCCGGCCGGCCCATCTGGTTGAGTCGCCATAGGATGCTGCCCAGGAAGGCGTCGCCGGCGCCAGTGGCGTCAATGGCGTTCACCCGGAAGGCGGGCACAAAAGCATGGACCGACCGGGTGAAGACCTGGGCCCCCTTTTCGCCCATTGACACCAGCACCGCCCCGCAGCCCTTGTCCAGAATGCTCCTGGCGGCCGTTTCCTCCTCCTGGATGCCTGTGAGGAGCAGCAGTTCCTCCTCGGATACCTTGACAATGTCGCTGTAGGGCAGCGCGCGGGGCAAAATCGCCCGGGCTTCCTCCTCGCTCTCCCACAGGGTGGGGCGGTAGTTGCAATCAAAGCTCACAAAAGCGCCATGCTCCCGGGCGTGCTTCACTGCGGCGATGTTGGCGCTGCGCACCGGCTCATCGGTCAGGGTGACGCCGGCGAAGTGATACATCCTGCAGCCGCCGATCAGGTCAAGGGGCAGTTCATCCGGGCGCAGCATGATGTCAGCCCCGGGCTTGCGATAGAAGATAAAGGAGCGGTCCCCGTCCGGCAGCAGGGTGACGATGGCCAGGGTGGTGAGCACCTTGTCATCCCGCAGTAGCCCCCGGGTGTTCACCTTGCCGGCGATGAGGTTTTGCTCCAGATAGTCGCCAAAGGCATCCTTGCCCACCTTGCCCACAAAGGCGGCGGTGCCGCCCAGCTTGGCGAACATGGCCAGCATGTTGGCGATGCTGCCGCCCGGGTTTCTGGCATACAGGGCGATGCCCTGGTCGTTCTCACCTGAGGGGGTAAAGTCAATCAGCACCTCGCCAAGGCCTACAATATCGTACATGCGGTCGCATCCTTTCTGTATCGGGCTTCCGAATATCTGTCTGAGCCATATTATAGGATAATTGCCAGCACTTGTCCATGCGCTTGACAGCCCATAGCCAGGCTTCTATAATTGATTGCGTGCGCAACGATTGCAGGCGCAACTTTTTATGTCAGGATGAAACCATGCCAGCTATTTCCAGAAGTTTAACGGTCATCATGCGCTGCGCTGACAGCTACCGGGGCAAGCTCCTGGCGCCCCTTGGCCTCACGGCCTGCCAGGCGCCCTATATCCTCTATTGCTGCCACCGCCCGGGCGCCTCCCAGGAGCAGATCGCGGCCTGGCTGCACACCTCCCGCTCAAGCGCCACCCGGCAGCTGGCAGCGCTTGAGGAAAACGGCTTCATCACCCGCAGCGCCAGCCCCAGGGACCGCCGGCTCACCCTGGTGAGCCCCACGGAAAAGGCCCGCGCCGCCTTCCCCAGGATCCGGGAGATCAACCGCGCCTGGCAGGAAGCCATCACCCGGGGCATGGACCAGGCTGAGCAAGACACGCTGCTGAAACTTCTTGAGATGATGCGCGACCAGGCCGTGAGGCTGCTGGAGGGGGAAGGCGCATGAAGACCATCAGCCGCTATGTGAAGCCCTATACCGGCATCATCGCCTTCACGCTGTTTTTAAAGCTGGCAGCCGCCCTGCTTGATCTGCTCATCCCCTCCTTTCTGGCGCGGATCATCGATGATGTGGTGCCCACCGGCAACCGGGGCGGCATCTTCTTTTGGGGCGGGGTGATGCTGGCCTGCGCGGTGTCCTCCATGTTCACCAACATGTACGCCAACCGCATCGCCGCCAGGACCTCCGGCCACATGACCCGCAC
>DHQX01000005.1:41715-41954 GCA_002411105.1 Christensenella sp. UBA5327
CTCCCGCCTCACCACCGATACCTATAATTTGAACCAGCTTTTCAACCGCATCCAGCGCATTGGCGTCCGCGCGCCCATCCTCCTGATCGGAGGCATTGCCATCACCCTGATGATGGACCCGGCGCTCACCCTGGTGCTGGTTGCCACCCTGCCCTTTATCGCGCTGCTGGTCTATTACGTCACCAAAAAGAGCGTCCCGCTGTACACCCGCCAGCAGGGCGTGCTGGACCGGCTGGTGC
>DHQX01000005.1:42112-42320 GCA_002411105.1 Christensenella sp. UBA5327
GGGCGTGCTGGACCGGCTGGTGCGCACGGTGCAGGAGAACATCACCGGCGTCCGGGTCATCAAGGCCCTCTCCCGGGTGCCGGACGAGAAAAAGCGCTTCGGGAAGGTGAACGACGAGCTCTCAGGCCTTGAGGAAAAGGCCGGGAGCGTGATGGCGCTGTCAAACCCCACGGCCTCCTTCATCCTCAACATCGGCCTGGTGCTGGTG
>DHQX01000005.1:42407-87390 GCA_002411105.1 Christensenella sp. UBA5327
CAACATCGGCCTGGTGCTGGTGGTCATCGCCGGGGCTTATCTGGTGAACGCCGGGCGCTCCACCACCGGGAACATCATCGCCTTTCTCAACTATTTCACCATCATCCTCAACGCCATGCTGGGCATCACCCGGGTGTTTGTGATGTATTCCAAGGGCAAGGCCTCGGCCCTGCGGGTGGAGGAGGTGCTGCTGTTGCCCGAGGACCTGCCGGTGCTTGAGGCCGCGCCCATGAAAACCACACCCTGGCATATCCAGTGGGAAAATGTGAGCTTTTCCTATAACAAGCGCCAGGATAACCTGACCGGCATCTCGTTTGCCCTCAAGCGCGGGCAGACCCTGGGCATCATCGGCGCCACCGGCAGCGGCAAATCCACCCTGATCGCGCTCATGCTCAGGCTCTATGAGGCGGACAGCGGCCGCATCCTCATTGACGGCCAGGACATCCGCACCATCCCCCGGGAGCGGCTGTACGGCATGATGGGGGCAGCTTTCCAGAATGACTTCATCATGGCGGACACCTTGGCGGAAAACATCCGCTATTTCAGAGACATCTCCGAGGACGCCCTCCGCCTGGCGGTGGAGGACGCCCAGGCGGCAGACATCGTCCGGGAAAAGGAGCAGGGCCTGCTCCACCGGGCCGCCATCCGCGGCAACAACCTCTCCGGCGGGCAAAAGCAGCGCCTGCTCATCGCCCGGGCACTGGCAGGGAAGCCGGACCTGCTGATTCTGGACGACGCCTCCTCAGCCCTTGACTACCAGACCGATGCCAGGCTGCGCCGGGCCCTTGGCAGAAACTATCCGGACACCACCAAAATCATCATCGCCCAGCGGGTGAGCGCCATCATGGGGGCAGACCACATCCTGGTGCTGGATGAGGGCCGCATCCACGCCGCCGGCAGCCATGAGGAACTGATGGCTACAAGCGACATCTACCGCAGCATCGCCGACACCCAGATGAGCCTGCTGGAAGGAGCCGCCTCATGAGCAATCCGAACCTCATCGGCGGCGGGCGCATGAGCCGCATGGAACGCAGCGGGGACGGGCGCCAGGGCGGCGGGCCCAAGGCCTCAAGGCTGAAGACCCTCAAGCGCATCTGGCGCTATCTGGGGCGGCACCGGGGGCTGCTCATCCTCTCCCTCACCCTGGCGGTGGCGGGGGATGCGCTGGCGCTTTTGGGGCCCAAGCTCTCAGGCGCCGCCATCGACGCCATTGGCGTAGGCCAGGGACAAGCGGATTTCCCCCGGGTGCTGCGCCTGGCCATCATCATGGCCGCAGCCTATGCTTTAAGCGCGCTGATCAGCTATCTCTTAAGCCGGGTGATGCTGCGCACGCGCCGCAAGGTGGTGACCCAGATGCGCCGGGATGTGTTTGGCCGCCTGGTGTCCCTGCCCGTGGGCTATTTTGACCGGCATCAGACCGGGGATCTGCTGTCTGTCATCACCTATGACATCGACACGGTCAATGAATCCCTCTCAAGCGATGTCATCCAGCTGCTGCGCAGCTTGATCACGGTGACGGTATCGCTGATCATGATGCTGTCCATCGCCCCGCAGCTGGTATTGATCTTCCTGGTGACGGTGCCCGCCTCAGCCCTGTACACCCGCTGGGCCACAGGCCGGGCACGCCCGATGTTCCGGCAGCGCTCGGCCAAACTGGGAGAGCTCAACGGCATGATGGAGCAGATGATGGACGGCCAGCGCACCACCAAGGCCTATGCCAGGGAGGCCCAGGTGATCGCCCGGTTTGATGACATCAACGACCAGGCTGTCGCCGCCTACTCCAAGGCGGAATACGCGGGCACGCTGGTGTTCAGCTCGGTCAACTTCATCAACAATATTTCCCTGGCGCTGGTGAGCGTGTTCGGAGCGCTGCTGTACCTGGGAGGCGCCGTGGGCCTGGGCGATATCTCCGCCTTTGTGCAGTATTCCCGCAAGTTCTCAGGCCCCATCAATGAGACCGCCAGCATCGTTGGGGAGCTTCAATCCGCCTTCGCGGCGGCGGAGCGGGTGTTCCGCCTGCTTGACGCGCTGCCGGAGCCCGCGGACGCGCCGGGCGCCATGGTGCTCGGGGATGTCAAGGGGGATGTGCGGCTAGGCCAGGTCAACTTCTCCTACCTGCCCCAGGTGCCGGTCATCAAAAACCTGTCCCTCCACGCCAAGCCGGGCGAGGTGGTGGCCATTGTGGGCCCCACCGGCGCTGGGAAAACCACCATCATCAACCTCCTGATGCGCTTTTATGACATTGATTCCGGCCGCATCACGGTGGACGGGAAGGATATCTACCGCCTTACCCGGGACAGCCTGAGGGGCGCTTTCACCATGGTTTTGCAGGACAACTGGCTGTTTTACGGCACCGTGCATGACAACATCGCCTACGGCCGCCCCGGCGCCAGCCGGGAAGAGGTGGAGGCGGCGGCCCGTGCCGCCATGATCCATGGTTTTATCAGCCGCCTGCCCCAGGGCTATGACACGCTGATCGGGGACTCCGGCCACGCCATCTCCAAGGGGCAAACCCAGCTGCTCACCATCGCCCGGGCCATGCTGGTGGACGCCCGGATGCTGATCCTGGACGAGGCCACCTCAAACGTGGACACCCGCACCGAGCAGCGCATCCAAAAGGCCATGCTGCAGCTGATGCACGGCCGCACCTCCTTTGTCATTGCCCACCGCCTGTCCACCATCAAAAACGCTGACCACATCCTGGTGGTGCGGGACGGCACCGTGGTCGAGCAGGGTGACCACCAGGGCCTCATGGCGCAAAAAGGCTTCTATTCTCAGCTTTATCATGCCCAGTTTGAGAACGCCTGATCCCGCAAAAAACCAATGCTATCAACGGTTTCCGCTTTGACGAAACCCCGTATTTTGTTTAATATTCGACAGCGCAGGGTATATTGTATTATGCTCAATGCTGAAAACTGTTTGGAGCAGCAAGAAAGGAGACCTTATGGGCATCATTTCCTGGATTATCCTGGGCGCGCTGGCCGGCTGGATTGCCAGCAAGATCATGAAGACCGACCACTCCATGGGCGCTGTGGCCAATATCATCGTGGGCATCGTGGGCGCATTCATCGGCGGCATCGTGATGAACATGATCGGCAAGGTCGGCGTCACCGACTTTGACATCCGCTCATTCCTGGTGGCTCTGCTGGGCTCTGTCATTCTATTGGCCATCGTGAAAGCTGTGCGGAAGTAAGCAGCGGAATACGAGATTGCAAAAAGCAGGGAGAGGGCCGAATCAGCCCTCTCCCTGCTTTTGTCATGCTTTTTTACTTGCAGAGCTTGTAGATGTTGAGCACATCCTGCCAGCGCAGCTTCTTGAGGCCGCCCAGAGGGGTTTCCTCACCATAGGCGATGCCGGTGGCGCGCTTGGCCATGGTCTCCAGCTGGCTTTCGTCAATGCCCAGCTCGCTCAGCGTCTGGGGCAGGCCCATGCGGCGATAGAACTGGCGCAGGCGCTCAATGCCTTCCAGCACCAGCTCCTCCTTGTCCCGGAAGCCCTTGGTGACACCCATCACCTTGACGGCAAACTGGGCAAACATATCGATGTTGTCCTTGTACACATAGGTCATCCAGGCCGGGGTCACCACCGCCAGGCCGGCGCCATGGGCCACGTCATAAATGGCGCTGAGTTCGTGCTCCATGTTGTGGCAAGCCCAGTCCTGCTCGCGCCCCATGCCCAACAGACCATTGTGGGCCACGGTGCCGGCGAATCCGATCTCCGCCCAAGCATCGTAGTTTTTGGGGTCTTTGAGCACGGCGGGGCCGTTGGCGATGATGGTGGTCAGCGTCGCCTCGCACAGCGCATCGGTCAGGTCCACATGGGTGGTGTTGGTGAAATAGCGCTCAAACACATGGCTCATCATGTCAGCCACGCCGTTGGCGATCTGATCAGGGGGGAGGGTGAAGAACAGCTCCGGGTTCATGATGGAGATGAGCGGCCGCAGGTGGGGGCTGCCATAGCCATACTTGCGCTGGGTGTCCTCCTTGGTGATGACGGTGTCGCCGCTGGACTCGCTGCCCGCCGCGGGAATCGTGAGGATAATGGCCACAGGCAGCGCTTTATTGATGGGCAGCGCCTTGTCATATACCTCCCACACATCGCCCTCATAATAAACGCCCATGGCGATGGCCTTGGCTGAGTCGATGGCGCTGCCGCCGCCCACAGCCAGGATCAGGTCCACCCCCTCTTTTTTGCACAACTCAATCCCCTCATGCACCAGGGAGAGACGGGGATTGGGCACAACGCCGCCCAATTCCACAAAGGCGATGCCGTGCTCATTGAGTGAGGCCACCACCTGATCATAAAGCCCGGTCTTCTTGATGCTGCCCCCGCCGTAGTGCAGCAGCACCTTCTTGGCATGGGGCTTGAGCAACTTGCCGATCTTCTGCTGGGTATCCCGCCCGAACACGATGCGAGCCGGGGCATAAAAATCAAAGTTCATCATGATAAAACCCTCCTAATTAACTCACTTTGTATTAGTATACCACTTATTACATGATACAAAACGCCGGCCAGTCAGGCCACGATGTTGTTCTGCCACTTGCCATAGCGGATGAGCAACAGGCCGATCGCGCATTTGAGGGCCTGGGCAGACTGGCTGATGGCGTACAGCGTCAGGATGGGGAGGCTGGTTCCCTTCACCAGGAAATAAGCGAAGGGCACCATCACCACCCAGTTGAAAAAGGAGTCAAACAGGAAGGTGATGACCGTGGACCCGCCGGATCTGAGCACAAAATAGGCGGTGTGGGTGATGGCGTTGAGCGGCATCATGGCGCTGGACACCAGGATGATGCCGGTCACCAGGTGGCGCACCACCTCCTCGGTGTTGTAAAGCCTGGGGAAGACCGGGGAGAGCACCGCCATGGCAGCGCCTATCACCAGGCACATGGCCACCGACAAGAACAGCAGCCGCCAGGCGGTTGACCGGGCACGCGGCATATCCCCCGCCCCCAGCGCCTGGCCCACCATCACCGCCACCGCGTTGCCGATGGAGATGAAAAACACATTGAACAGGTTGGAGATGGTGCTGGCGATGGAGATAGCAGCCAGCACATACAGTGCCCGCATGGAATAGATCTGGTTCAAGGTGGCGATGGCCAGGGACCATAAGGCCTCGTTCACCATCAGGGGCGCGCCGCGCCTGAGGACTGACCTGATCAGCCGCCCGGGCACTTTCAGGCGCTTGTATACGCCATGCAAATGGGAAACAGCCTTTCGCCCATGCACAGCATACAGGATGATGCCCAGCTCCACAAACCGGGAGAGCACCGTAGCCACTGCCGCCCCCATCACGCCCCAGGCGGGAAAGCCGAAGTGGCCGAAGATCAACACATAGTTGAACACCAGGTTGGTCAAAACCGCTGCCACGCTGGCCTTCATGGGCAGCATCGTCTCCCCGGCTTCCCTGAGGGTGCTGGCATAGCTCATGGAAAAGGCGAAGGGCAGCATGCCCAGCAGCATCCATAGAATGTATTCCCGCCCAAAAACCAAAATGGCATCGGCCAGGGCCGCCTCCCCCTCTCCCTGGAGGAACAGGCGGATGAGGGGATCATGGAAATTGATCACCACCAGCAGATACAGCGCGAAGATGATCCCTGAAAACCAGATCTTCAGCCGGAAGGTGTCCCGGAAGCCATCCAGGTTTTCCGCCCCGTAGAACTGGGCGCCAAAGATGCTGGGCCCTGAGAGCACGCCGAAGATCAGGAGGTTGAAGATGAACACCAGCTGGTTGGCAATCGCCACGCCCGACACCTGGGCCGTGCCCAGCTGCCCCACCATGATATTGTCCAGCATGTTCACAAAGTTGGTGACGCTGTTCTGGATGATCACCGGAACCACAATGGCGGTCACCTGGCGGTAAAACGCCCGGTCACCAATAAAAACACGCTTGAAACGGCTCATAAACCCCGCCTTTACATCACTTGCCCAGTTGGCAGGGTCATTTTGTCATATCGGCGGAAAATAGGCAAGGGACAAACGGCAGCCATCGGTTTGTCCCATCCTCATCTGCTGATGCCATATCCCCCAGATGTTGTTCCGCTTGTTATTGCGCCGCCGCCATCGCCTGGGTCAGGATACCCATGGCGCTGGCCAGGGCATCAAGGCCGGGGTTCTGGCTGATGACGGTGTTCAGGTTATTGATGGCGCTGAGCAGGCCCTCATACTGGGGCGTGCCAGGGGCCAGGCCCGCCAATTGGCTGGAGGCCGCCACCAGCAGGTTCTGGGCGTCAGGCAGGAGGGTGTTGGTGACAACGCCCTGGCCATAATCCCCCGGCTGGCTGTGGAGTGTGCAGGTCTGGGCAGATGCCAGGGAAGACCCGGCGCTGCCATAGCCCAGGGCCGCATACGGGCCCAGATACTGGGAGAGCACACTCGCGTACTGGGTGCCGGCAAAGCGGGCCAGCGGGTGCCCCTGGGGCAGCACCAGGGCGCCCCGGCTGGCCTGGGTTTCAGGCGGGCAATAGGGGCCGGCCACCATGTTGCTGGCGGTGCAGATGGTGACATTCTGATGCATCTGGCAGGACACCTGGGGCGCTGTCTCACGCGCCACGTAGTCGGTGACGGTGCCGTAGCCCATGGCGTCCTGACGGCAGGCCTCGGTGGCCAATTGCCCCGACACCGCGCAGGTGGTGACCCGGGTAAGCCCATAGTTTTCAGGCCCGCCGTCCAGGATGTCCCGGTTTTGCAGGTTTTTATCCTGGTGGATTTTGGCCATGAAGGCCTGCCAGAGCTTGGCGGCGGAGTTGCCGCCGGTGGTTTTTGAAGAAAGGGCCTTGTAGTTGTCATGCCCGATCCACACAGACCCGGAATACCAACCGGTGAGCCCGCTGAAAAACACGCCCTTCTGGTCGGAGTTGGTGCCGGTTTTGCCGGCCACGGTCTGCCCTGAGATCCTGGCGGCCCGGCCGGTGCCATCGGTGATGACCTGCTTCATGATGTCAACGGTCAGCCACGCGCTGGAGGGTTTATACACCTGGCGGCGGTCCTGGCTGGCATGGGCGTCATAAATCACCTTGCCATTTTTATCCATGATGCCCAGGAAGCTGATGGGCCGCTGATAGACCCCGGCATTGCCCAAAACGCCAAAGGCGGTGGCCATCTCAAGGGGCGTAAGCCCCGAGGACCCCAGCGCCACGCCAAAGGGGGTGGCCGCGATATGCTCCTCCGCAGCCCCCAGCCGCCTTAAATAGTCCACTGCCCGGTCGACGCCCACGTAATTCATCATCACCCAGGCAGCCGCGGTGTTGTCAGACTTGACCAGCGCCGTGCGGAAGCTCTCCGGCCCCCGGTAGCTGCTGCCACCATAGTTCTGCGGCCAGGAATCCTTCCGGTCGCTGCCCAGCCAGCCCTGGATGGGCAGGGGCATGTTATAGGCCACGCTGCCTCCCCCGGCCCCCATGTCAAAAGCCGGGGCATACACCGTGATGGGCTTGATGGAGGAGCCCACGGGCATGTTCATGTCGGTGGCGCGGTTTAAGGTCTTGCGGGTGGTGGGCGGCGTGCGGCTGCCCACGATGGCCTTGATCTCGCCTGTGCGGTAGTCGATGATGGCGGCGCCCGCCTGGGGCTGGATGATGTCGGTGAAGGTGCCGTCCGGGTTTTTGGCGCGGAAGGTCTCAGTCCCCGGATCGCGCAGCTTGGGATAGTCGCTGTAGTTGTACAGGGTATCCTCCAGCGTCTTTTGCATCTGGGTGTCAAGGGCCAGGTAGACCTTGTAGCCGCCGGTGCGCAGCCGCGTCTCCATGCGGGCGCGGTTGCGGGCGTTGTTCTCCAGCCCCTCAAGCCCAAGCAGCGTCTGCACCACATCCTTGACCGCGTATTCCACATAGTGCACATAGGGGTAGAGGGTTTTGACCTGGGGGTCTTCCTCAAGCACGCCCGCGGTATCGATGCCCTGGGCCTCGGTGAACTGCTGGTGGGTGATCATCTGGTGCTCATACATCACGCGCAGCACATAATTGGTGCGGTTGTTGGTGATGGCGATATAGTCGGTGCCCTCGGCATGGCGGGTGTAGAAATTGCGCCTGCAGTTATAGTAGTAGGGGTTGGTGGTCATCCCCGCCAGCATGGCGCACTCCCTGAGGCTGAGCTCATGCAGCTCCTTGCCGAAATAGCCCTCCGCCGCCACCTTCACGCCGTAGTAGTTCTCCCCCAGGTAGATGGTGTTCAGGTAGCTCTCCAGAATCTCGTCCTTGGTGTAGCGGGTCTCCAGCTGCATGGCCAGGTAGGCCTCCTGGATTTTGCGCTTGTAGCTCTGCTCAGAGGACAGCAGCGTGTTTTTGATCAACTGCTGGGTGATGGTGGAGCCGCCCTGCTGGGAGCCGGAGACAAAGTTGGTGACAAAGGCGCCCACAATGCGCTTGACATCGATGCCGCTGTGGGTGTAAAAGCGCACATCCTCCGCCGCCACAAAGGCGTTGCGCAGGTTTTGGGGCATGGTGTCGATGCTCACCACGATGCGGTTCTCAGTGCCCTTGTAGTCGGTGATGAGGTTGCCGTCCCGGTCATAGAAGAAGGAGGTCTGGTCCTGGTCGCCGATTTTGGCGATGTCAAGAACAGGCGCAGTCTCCACATAGGCCTTGGCGATGCCCACCACAGCGCCGATGCCTGCCAGGCCCGCCAGCAGCACCACCAGCAACAGCATCTGGAAGGTGTTGATGATCACCGCCAGCACGAAGCTGGGCTTGCGCGTGCGGCGCTTGAAAAGCCGGCGGCGGGGGCTTTCCTCCTGGTCCATATGCATCCCTTCGTCAACAAAGGGTTGGTTCTTAAAAAGCCTGTTGATGGTCGGTCCTCCTGTGGCTGTGGGATGGGGCAATTATATCACAAAGGGGGAGGCTGCTGCCAGCATGCATAAAAGCCCGGTAACAACTGGGCAAATGGCGCCAATATGCTTGACACTGCCTGACACATGCTGTAAGATGTCCGTAATAATTAGGTTCCGGCCAAAGCGCGCAAAGCGCGCTGGAAGGAGGGATGGGCAGGATGTATGCCCTGATAGCGCAAAAACGCCGCGCCACGGCTATTCTCGTGGCCCTCATTGTGTTGCTGCTTTCACCAGGCGCTTTCGCTGCGGCCACTGAGGCGGGCCTCAGTTTCACGCTGAGCGTTGAACCAGCCAGCCTCACCGCCCCAGGCAAGGTGACGGTGTCCGCCCGGGTGTCAAACGCCGGGACCGAGGACATCACCGTGCCCCTGTCGCTCAAGGACCCTGACGGCAAGCTGGTCACCTCCTTTGGGGATGGCGGCTCCCTGTTCCCGCTCAAGTCCGGGCAGAGCATGCCCTGGCAGGGGGAATACCAGGTGAGCCAGCAGCAATTGGACGAGGGCAAGCTGGTCTATACCCTCAACTACAACAAGACCGACGCCCAGGGCAACATCGTGGAGCACAGCCTGCCGGCCACCGCCAACATCACCTTCACGGGTGAAAAAGTGGCGCTGAAGGTGACCCGCACCATCACCCCTGAGGTGGTGCGCCGTGACGGCGAGGTGAAAATCCTCTACGACCTGGTCAACCAGGGCAACGTGGCCCTCACCAACATCCAGATCAAGGAAAACCGCCTGATCTCCACCCGCACCCAGACGGTGGCCGCTCTGGCCCCGGGGGAAAGCCAGCAGATCACCTTCTCCAAAAAGTCACCCACCGGCGACCTTACCAGCTCCGCCCAGGTGACCTACCGCAAGGAGGGTGAGCGCACCACCCAGCAGGTGACCATCGCGCCGGTGCAGATTCTCCTGGCGAAGCCCGCGCTCAACTACACCCTCACCGCTGACAAGCAGCAGGTGAACATCGGAGAGACGGTGACGCTCAAGCTCACCCTGCGCAACGCCGGCAACATCTCCTATGACAATGTATCAGTCACCGACCCCATCCTGGGCGAGGTGTTTTCAAACCTGTCCATCCCGGCAGGGCAGACCCTTGAAAAGACCAAGGAAGTCACCATCAACCAGACCGCCACCTTCAAGTTCACCCTGAACCTGCAGGACAACACCGGCGTCACCAAACAGGAGACGGTGCCGGAATTCAAGGTCTCCGCCTATGCCGAGGGCCAGATGCTCCGGCTCAACCTGGTGCTCACAGCCTCCAAGGACGCCATCTCCGCCCTCCCCGGCAACATCACCTTCAGCCTGGTGGTCACCAACGACAGCAACAACGCCGCCAAAGACATCAAGATCATGCACGGCGCCACCGAGATCTATACCATCAATGAGCTGGCCCCCGGCCAAAGCATGACCGTTTCCCGGGATTATCAGCTTTCCCAGGCCGGCAAATACCGCTTCTCGGCGGTTGCCACCGATGTGCAGAACACCCAGACCACCTTTGAGTCAAACACCCTGGACATCGCCTTTGTTCCGCCCACGCCAGCGCCCACCCGGGAGGTGGTGGTCACGCCTGCTCCCCTGGTCACGCTGACCCCCATCCCTGAGAACCATGCCCAGGACGGCACCGGCTCCGGGGTGCGCAACGCGCTGTTCATCGCTACCCTGGGGGTGGGTGTGCTGTTTGGCCTGGCGCTGGTGCTGTTTGTGGCCAGCTCCGTCCTGCGTGCCCGCGCCCGGGCCAAGAGCAATGCCGCCTATGACTCCTTTGAGGTGACCGGCACCCGGGACTATACCGCTCCGCCTACAGAGACGCCGGCTGAGGCCGTTGCGCCCGCGGAAGAGGCTGCGGCATCCCCTGCGGAGGAATCCGAGAAGATCATCATGCCCCACGAGAAATACCTGGCCCAGAAAGACGAGGTCAAGAAGGCCGACAACACCCCCACCCCGCCGCCCGCCAGCGATGGAGACGGCAGCAGCTACCGCCTCACCCGGGAGGAGTCTGATCCGGCGCCTGAGGTGGATGAGCCCAAGGCGCAGGCCACAGAACCCGAGGACAGTGAGCCCCGCAAGCGCCGCGCCAGCCGCCGCAAGGACGGGGACGCGTAAGCACCATATTGAAAACCACAAAAAGCGGCAGACACTGGCCGCTTTTTAGCTACAAAGAAAAGGAAGAAAACCCATGAAGGAAATCGTCATCCTGTTGACAGCCGCCTGGCTGCTCCTTTCCCTTTCCCCGGCCAAGGCCCTGGAATCCCCCATCCCGCCCTATCCCACCATGGCGCCGGACACCCTCAAGTCCACCCTCTCTGACATCACCTACCACGTCACCCAGGAGGCGGGCACCGAGTATCCCTTCACAGGGGAATACTGGGATGAGGAGCGCCCGGGGCTTTATGTGGACATCACCACCGGGGAACCGCTGTTCTTCTCCTTTGACAAGTATGACGCTGGCTGCGGCTGGCCCAGCTTCACCAAGCCCATCGCGCCCGAACTCATCAGGGAGTTTGAGGACAAAAGCCTGGGCATGCTGCGCACCGAGGTGAAAAGCCGCTCGGGCGATGCCCACCTGGGGCATGTCTTCCCGGATGGCCCCCAGGACAAAGGCGGCCTGCGCTACTGCATCAACTCCGCCGCCCTCAGGTTTATCCCCTATGAGGAGATGGAGAAGGAAGGGTATGGTTATCTGATCCCCGCCTTTGACGCGGGCACCGAAGCCCGCGCTGAGTAACCACCCCTCTGGCGTGGTAGAATCATCATGGGAATTCATTTCAAGGAGGGTCAGCCTATGCAAAACTGGGAATACAATTACCTCGTCTTCAGGCTGGAAAATGGCCTGAGCATCAAGGACACCATCCGCCTGGATCAGCTGAACAAAGCCGGCGGGGAAGGCTGGGAACTGCTGAGCGTCAACCCCCTTGGCGGCAACTTCCTGATGTACACCTTCAAGCGGCCTGTGGAAGCTGGCGTCAACCGCCCTACCCAGCGCAACAGCACGCCCGTCCGCAATGAAAAAGCGGCCGAGAAGCCCCGCGGCGCAAGTCCCCTTGATATCAAGGTGGCCCAACCCAAGCATCAGCCACAGCCACAGCCCGAGCCCCAGCAGGGCTTTGACCTGCAGGATATCCTCAACTCCATCCTGGGCGGCAACAACCAGCCCTAACCCGGGCATAGCCCCATAAAACAGCAGGACGTGCGGTTTTGCGCGTCCTGCTGTTTTGCTATCCTGCGGGGCTGATGATGCGGGTTTCGCCTGTCAGGCTGTCCTCCAGCACCATCTGGCGGTAGAGGCAGCGCAGGTTTTCCGCCTCATAGTCCTTGTGGTGATGGCCGAAATACCATTTGTTGTAGCGCCGGGCCAGGTAGATGGGGTCCAGCGTAAAGGCGGGATGGGCGCGGGAGCCTGTTCTCTCCCCGGTATGGGCGTAGTAGGCGTCAGGGGGCAAGCGGATGGGAAAGCCAAAGTGCTTGAGGATGAAGGAGCGGGGAGCATCATGGCTGATGATGTAGTCCGGCACCTGCCGTCTGAAATAATCAGCCATCACCGCCGCCGCCTGCTCACCGGTGAGCAGCTCATCCCCAAACAGGTCAACCCCGGTCTGCCGCAGGAAGAAATCAATGGAGAATCCCCCCGGATAAAACCAGAAGCGCCTGCCGCCCAGGGTGGCGGTCTGCCCGGGCAGGGGTGCAAAGAGCTTTCCGCCCAGGTCATAGCCCTGGCAGCCGTAGCGCCGCGTTACCGGCTGGCGCATAATCCAGCCATAGTTCTCATGGTTACCCAGGCAGATGAGCACCTTGGCGGGCACCTGGCGCCAAAACCCTAGCACCTCATCCATATCCTGCCGCCAGGGCGCGCCAAAGTCGCCGCAATGGATGATGGCATCCCGGGCCCCCAGCTTCAGCGCCGCCACCTCGGGTGAGCGCAGCTTGCCCAGGTCGGTCGGCCCATGGGTATCCCCAACAAACAGATAGCGCATGGCCTCTCCTTTCAACAGAGAAATATCCTGATGTATTGTAGCCGAGCTTATGGCATGATGCAATTCATTTGCGCCAAACATTTACAGCAAAAGCAAAATATGATAATCTTGGCATAGAAAAACCAAAGATTATCATGGGCTGTGGCGGTGTCCACCGGGGCGCTTTCTGACACCTTGACGGCCAAAAGGAGCTATCCATGAAAAAAGCCGCCATCTTCCTCCTGGTTTTCCTGTTTGTGCTGCCGGCGCAAGGCATTCAGGCGGCGGAGAATAACTTCGCCTTTGACCCGGCCAGCGGCACCATCAGCCGGTATACGGGCTCTGACAGCGCGGTGGTGATCCCCGCTGACATCGGCGGCATCCCCGTGAGGGCCATCGGCGCCGGCGCCTTTGATCAGAACCGGATCCTCACCCGGGTGGTCATCCCGGAAGGGGTGACGCATATCAACTACAACGCCTTTTACTTCTGCGAGAATCTGGCGGAGGTGGTGCTGCCCCAGACGCTGGAAGCCATTGATTCCTATGCCTTCTTCAACTGCACTGCCCTTAAGGCTCTGCGCTTTCCAGAGCGCCTTGCCTATGTTGGCGGCAGCGCCTTTGCCGGATGCAGCCAGCTGGGTGACATCACCTTCCTGGGGGAATGCCCCATGATCAGCGCCGCCGCCTTTGAAGGGGGGCCTGCGGGGCGGCAGGTCACCGTGCCACAGGAGGAGTCGGCCCCCTATGAAACGGCCCTGGGCCAGGCTGTGCTGGCCGGGGGCAGCGTCATGCGCCTGGATCACACAGCCCCTGAAAGCGCCTTCGCCTTTGAGGGGGGCCACATCACCGGCTACACCGGCAGCACCGCCTATGTTGTGGTGCCGGATGCGCTCGGTGGGATGCCGGTTGCTGGCATTGCCGAGCGGGCCTTTTTCGCCAACCCCTGGCTGCGCCGCATCACGCTGCCTGCAGGCGTAAAATCCATTGGCGAATCCGCCTTTTTTGGCACCAAGCTGGCCGATGTCAGCCTGCCGGAAGGCTTGGAATCCATCGGCAAGGCGGCCTTTGGCGGGGTGCCGCTGGAGCGCATCAGCCTGCCCGAAAGCCTGAAGAACCTGGGCGAGGGGGCCTTCGCATCTGCTGCCTTCAAGGAAGTGCGCCTGCCCAGCCAGATCACCACGATCCCTAAGGAAGCCTTCCTGCGCTGCTGGGGGCTGGAGACCGCCTACTTCCCCTCTGGGCTAATGGAAATTGGCAAGCGCGCCTTTTTTGACTGTGACAGGATGGGCTACCTGGTGTTTGCCGGCGCCACGCCCCCCGCCATAGCACCTGACGCCTTTTCCGAGTGCGACAAAATTGCCGATATCGACATCGCCACCACCGGCACCAGGCAGGATGCCCAGGCCTTTCAAGATGCCTTCCTGGCCGCTGGCCTGCCCCAGGGCAGCTTCTCCGTGTGGCGGGCTGACCCCGCCAATTTGCCCTCCTATGATACCAACGCCAAGAGCAGCATCAATGAAGACACGGGGCTCATCACCAGCTACGCAGGCCCACAAAAGGACGTAGCCATGTTTTGGACCCACTGGAACGCTGCGGGCACCCAAACCCTTGACGTGAAGGGTGTGGCGGACGGCCTGTTTGAAGGAAGCGACATCACCTCGTTTTATGTGCCCCACTCCAACCAGTTCGAGTCCATCGGCAAGCGCGCCTTTGCTGACAGCGCCCTCACCAGCATCCACCTGTTTGACAGCGTGAAAACCATCGGGGACGAGGCTTTCGCTGGCTGCAAAGACCTTAGCGCCATCACCCTGCCCGCAGGTATCAGCCTGGGCCATGGTGTGTTTAATGGCTGTGACGCGCTTTCAAGGCTGGTCATCCCAGCCGATGCCCTCATCGCAGGCGACCTTGGCCTGCCGCCTGAGAAACTGTATATCACAGCCTCCGCCACCGATGAGCAGCGCCAGGCCATCCAAAGTGCCCTGAACATCCCCTGGTACCTCACCCTGCCCCGGGAGGGGGAGGCGCTGGCCTTTGCCCGGATGCCCGACAGCTTTGTGCCAGGTGAGGCCCAGGATTTTGAGTTTGACCCCCAGACCGGCACCCTCACCAAGTATGTAGGAAGCCAGCCCACTGTGGTCATCCCCCGGGAGATTGGGGGTGTCGCGGTCAAGGCCATTGGCGAGCTGGCCTTCTCTAACCTCACTGTGTTGAGTGTTCTGGAGGGCAGTGCTGACAACACCTCCCTCAGCCAGGTGGTGATCCCGGAAACCATCACCCAGATCGCCGACTCCGCCTTCCTCAACTGCAAAACCCTCACCCGGGTTGAATGCTTTGGCCCCGTGGAGCGGGTGGGCATCCGGGCTTTTGAGCAGTGCGACATGCTGGAGGAGATCATTTTCCATAACGGCGTCAAGGCCCTGGATCTTTACGCCTTTAACCTGTGCAAATCCCTGAAAAAAGCCGAACTGGGTTCAGCCATCCAGGCGCTTCCCGAAGGCGTCTTCTTCGGCTGTGGTTTTGAGGGCAACCTGGTGCTCTCTATCCCTGTAATTGGCAATTCCGCCTTCAGAAACTGTGCTCAGGTCACCGCCCTCCACATCCTGCCCAGCGTTCAGGACATCGATGAGGGCGCTTTCTTGGGCATGGCCGGGCTTAAAGAAGTGTATTTTGAAAGCGGCAACCCCCAGGTGCTGGGGGATTACCGCTTTCAATTTGACGAACAGGCGGGCTCCGTCAACATCTGCCTGCCGGAATCCGCCACCGATGAGCAGCTGCAAGCCTTCATCACCAAAATGGATCAGAACAGGCTGCCAGGCAAAGACATGGTGATCCGGAAGAACTGTCCCGTGGGGCACCTTTAAGCGTTGCGCTCCTTGAGCGTGTCCGCGTCCTCCTGAAGCACCCGGTACATCTCCGCCGCTTCTTCCTTTCTGACCGTCTCGGCCAGGCGGGTCACCTCATAGCGGCCCAGGCGGCTGCCAAAGCGGATCTCCATGACATCCCCTTCTTTCACCTCGGCCCCGGCTTTGGCCACCCGGCCGTTCAAGCTCACCCGGCCGCCGTCACAGGCCTCCTTGGCCACCGTGCGGCGCTTGATGATGCGGGATACCTTTAAGAACTTGTCCAGTCGCATAAGAACTCCTTTGCTTGATGATGGGAACGGTTGGGGAGGGCCTTTTAAAAAAAAGGCCCTCCCCAAACCCCTCCCGAAAACTTCATTCATTGTGAAAACACATAAAAACCGCGGGGCGAATGACGCCCTGCGGTCTGTCAGTGCAACTGTAAAAATTAGTTGAGCTGATCCTTGAAGGTCTTGCTGGCCTTGAAGGTGGGGGCTTTGGAAGCCTTGACCTTGATGGGCTCGCCGGTGCGGGGGTTGCGGGCGGTGCGGGCGGGGCGCTTCTTGGCTTCGAAGGTGCCAAAGCCGATCAGCTGCACTTTCTCGCCCTTCTTCAGGGTCTTCTGGATGGTGGAGAGGACGGCGTTGACCGCCTTGTCGGCGTCAACTTTCTTCATCTCGGTTGCCTTGGCCACGGCGGCGATCAGTTCAGTCTTATTCATGTGCTTACCTCCAAATTTCGATTGATGAAAGCAAAACTACTGTACTTTCATTTTACTTCGCTCCCAGTATACCCCCATTTCAAGGCTTGTCAACATTTTTATTGTCTTTTTGTCTGATTTTATCTCATTTTTCATCCATAAGAAGCGTTTGATGAACTTTTCCGTGGCAAGATGGAGCGCCTGGTCGCCCGAAACACCCATCAAGCGAGCGGTGTTGACGCAGGAGAAAAACAGGTCACCCAGCTCCTCCAGCGCTTTTTCAGGCTGATCCATCACCTGGCGCAGCTCGTCGGCTTCCTCCCCCACCTTCTCAAGCGCCTGGGCGGCTTCCTCCCAGTCAAAGCCCACCTTGGCGGCCGCGGCCTGCACCTTTTCAGCCCGCATCATCGGCGGGAATGAGGTGGGCACCGCCAGCATCGCCTCCCCAGGGTCGGTTTCGCCACCTCGCTCAGCCTTTTTGATCTCATCCCAGGTCTGTTTCACATCCTCGGCGGTCTCCAGCTGTATCTCCCCAAAGATATGGGGATGCCGGCGGATCAGCTTTTCGCAGATGTTTTTGAGCATCTCACCCCAGGTGAGCGTGCCCTGCTCCTCCCCCACCACGGCGTTGAAGGCCAGCTGCAAAAAAACGTCTCCCAGCTCCTCCGCCGCGTGGGCCCAGTCACCTGAGGCCAATTCCGCCGCCGCCTCATGGGCCTCCTCCACCAGGTATTTCGCCAGGCTCTGGTGGCTCTGCTTTTTATCCCAGGGGCAGCCATCCGGCCCACGCAGCCTGCGCATGATGGCCAGCAAATCCTCCGCATCAAAGGCGGTTTTTTCAAGCAGCGGGGCCGGGAACACCACCAAGCCCGCCGTGTGGTCATACTTCTTCTGACGGTCGATCTCAGGCAGCGCCATCCACAGACCCCTGCGCGCGGCCTGCTCCCCCGGAGCGAAAAACAGCACCCGGGCGTTTTCCCCGTAAACGGGCAGCAATTTCAGCTTCACATCCCCCGCCAGGGCGCGGCTGTTAAGCTCCACCACAGCTAAAGGCTGCTGGGCGTTATGCACCTCAAGCGCCGTGGCGCTTGAGACCAGCACCGGCCCTCTGATCCCCGCCTGGCTTACAAGCGAGCTTTCCAGCGGCACCCCAGGAAGCACCCGCACCTGATCCCCCGCCAGCGTTCTGAGCACCCGCACCGTTTCGTCCCGGGCCGGGTCCGCAACCGCGTAGGTCACGGCCCGCTTTCTGGCCCTTGTTATCACCGCCTGCGCTGCCGCCTGGGCAAAGGCGTCAAAGTCCCGGCTTTCCTCATGCAATGGATCCAGGCTTTCAAAGGAAACGCCTTCTTCCTCCAGCAGCTTCACAGCCCCGTGCCGCGCGGTGCGCAGCACCAGGCAGCCCGCTTTTTTCATCTGTCTGAGTGCGCCCAGGGTCAAAAAATCCGGATGTCCCGGCCCAAGGGGCACCACAGTAACCGTATGCATGTCTATTTCCTCCCGCCCAGCCTGCCGGGCAATTCACTGCGCCTGACGGCCCCGGTCTTAAGCGCCGCTGCTGCGTACAGCACCACGGCCAGCGCCATCACCAGGCCCAGCATCAGCCAGCTGCGCCCCAGCCACTCGCCCCACAGGGCGCTTGCCAGCGCCACCGGCAGCGCCATGATCAGCGTTGCCAGCCCCGGCCGCAGCAGCATCTCCCGCCAGCTCCACTTAAGCCCGGTGTATTTGAGCACATAGTAGAGGTTGAGCCCGGCGCTGATGAGATAGCACGCCAGTGAGGCATAGGGCGCCCCCGTGATGTGCACCTCCGGCATGTTCACCGCCGTGTAGTTCACAACCACTTTCACGATAATCCCCAGAAACAGCGTGTACATGGGGATGCGCTGCTTGTGCAGCCCCTGGAGGATGCCGCTGGTGGACTGCACCAGGGTGAATACCACAATGGTCAGCGCGCTGATCTGGAGCAGGTCCGCACCCAGCTGCAGCTGGGCCGGGCTATACTCCTTGTGGAACAGCAGAGTCAGGATGGGCTTGGCCAACAGGCTCATCCCCACCGATGAGGGGAGGCCTATCACCATCGCCAGCCGCATCCCCGTGGCCGCGTCCCGCTTGACGCCCTCCCGGTTGCCCTGGGCACGCTTGGCGGATATGGTGGGCACCAGGTTGGTGGCCATGGCCATGGCCAGCGCCGTAGGCACGTTGATCAGCGCAATCACCAGCCCTGAATAGATCCCGTAGCGCGACAGCGCCTCCTGCTCCGGCAGGTAGGCCTTCATCAGCCGCACCAGCATGAAGCTGTCAACCGCCCCCGCCAGGGGCACGATGCTGGCCCCGATGGTGATGGGGATGGCCGCGAACACCAGATCCCGCACGATGCGGCGGTAGCCCTCCGGCCGCCCCTCATCCAGCGCAATTTCGCCCTGCATGCCGGGCCTGACCAGGACATAGTCCACCGTCATGTACAATAGCGCCGCCGCCTCGGCGATGGAGGTGCCCAGCAGCGCCCCCGCGGCGCCCATGGCGTAGCCGCCAGTCCCCATATAGTGATAGGCCAGGGGCAGCGCGATGGCCACCTTGCCCACCTGCTCAATCAGCTGGCTGATGGCCGTGGGCCACATTCGCCGCTGGCCCTGCATATAGCCCCGGAAAGCGCTCATCACGCACACCAAAAGCAGGCTGGGCGCAATCATCATAAACCCGGCTTTTGATTCCATCGTGCCGGTGGCCTGGGCAAAGCGCCCGGAAAACACCAGCATCACAAGCGTTGCCAGCACCCCCAAGGCGCTTAAGAGCACCATCGCCCCCCGGAACACGCGCCGGGCGCTTTTCCCCTGTCCCCTGGCCAGATAATGGGCCACCATCCGGGAGATCGCCACCGGAATCCCGGCAGATGAAATCACCAGCAGCAGGTTGTAGGTGGGAAACACCTGCTGGTATACCCCCAGCCCAGCCCCGCCGATGGCATTGGCCAGGGGGATCTTGTAGAGCACCCCCACCACCTTGCAGATAAGCCCGGCGATGCCCAGGATGGAAATGCCCCCGACGAGGGAGCGCTGTTTACTGGTCATTGAAAAGATACGATGGGGGGAAGGGCTTTTTGAAAAAAGCCCTTCCCCCAAACCCCTATCCCAAAAACTTTAGCCATGGTGTCAGATGGTGCCGTCATCGGCAGGGTCGTCTGTCGTTTCTTCGGTGCCGTTATCCTCAGAGAGCAGAATCTCCTCTTCCTCCTCCTCAGCCTCAGCCCGGGCCACGTCCACAATCCGGCTGCCGTCCTGCACCCGCATGATGCGCACGCCCTGGGCGGCGCGCCCGGTCTGCCGGATGGTCTCTGCTGGCACGCGGATGATGGTGCCGTCATCGGTGATCACCATCACGTCCTCCTCCGGCTGCACCATCAAAAGCGCCGCCAGCGGGCCGGTTTTCTCCGTCAGGTTCATGGTCTTGACCCCCTTGCCGCCCCGGCCCTGCCCGCGGAAGAGCTCCAGGTCGCTGCGCTTGCCATAGCCCAGGTCGGAGATGGTCAGCACCTCGGCCCCTTCCTCCACCAGCGCCAGGGCGATCACCTCGTCCTTTTTGCCCAGGCGGATAGAGCGCACGCCCATGCTGGTGCGGCCGGTGGCGCGGATCTGCCCATCCTCAAAGCGGATGGCCTGGCCCCAGCGGGTGCCGATGATCAGTTCGCTGTCCCCCTCGGTGAGCACAGCGCCCACCAGCAGGTCGTCCTCCCTGAGGGTGATGGCGATCAACCCCACGCGCCGGATGTTGCGGTATTCCCGCAGGCTGGTTTTCTTGATGAGCCCGTTTTTTGTGGCCATCACCAGGAACTGACTTTCCCGGTCCTCCTTGGGCACGGGGATCATCCCGGTCACCTTTTCCTCCGCCATCAGGGGCAGCACATTGACAATCGCGGTGCCCCGGGCTGTGCGGGAGGCCTCGGGGATCTCAAAGCACTTGATGCTGTAGGCCCGGCCCTGGTCGGTGAAGAACAGCAGGTCGTCATGGGAGTGGACGGTGAAGATCTGCTCCACATAGTCCTCTTCCCGGAGTCCCGTGGCGCTGATGCCCTTGCCGCCCCGGTGCTGGCTGCGATAGGTGGACTGGGACAGCCGCTTCACATAGCCAAAGTGGGACAGCGTCACCACCATGTCATCCTTGGGGATCAGGTCTTCATAGTCGATTTCCCCATAGATGAGGGAGATCTCCGTGCGCCGCTGGTCCGCATACCGGCCTTTGATCTGCTGCAGCTCTTCCTTGATGACAAAGAGCAGCTTGTTGCGGTCTTCCAGAATGCTGTTCAGGTACGCGATGGTGCGCTGCAGCTCGTCATACTCGGCCTGCAGCTTATCCGCCTCAAGGCTGGTCAGCCGCGCCAGGCGCATATCAAGGATGGCCTGGGCCTGCTTTTCGCTAAAGCCAAAGATGCTGATCAGGCCGTCCTTGGCCTCCGCCGTGTCCTTGGACCCCCTGATCAATTTCACAATCGCGTCAATATGGTCCAGGGCTTTCAGCAGCCCTTCCAAAATGTGGGCCCGGGCCAGGGAACGGTCCAGGTCATAGCGGGTGCGCCGGGTCACCACATCCTCCTGGTGGCGGATGTAGTGGTGGATCATTTCCTTGAGTGTGAGCACCTGGGGCTGGGAATCCACCAAGGCCAGCATGATGGCGCCAAAGGTCTCCTGCATTTGGGTGTGCTTGTGCAGGAAACTCAGCACCACGCTGCTCTGGGCATCGCGCTTGAGCTCGATCACAATGCGCATGCCATCGCGGTCGGACTCGTCCCGGATGTCGCTGATGCCTTCCAGGCGCTTGTCGTGCACCAGTTCGGCAATCTTGGTGATTAGCCGCGCCTTGTTCACCATGTAGGGCAGCTCGGTCACGATGATGCGGCTGCGGCCATTGGGCAGGGTCTCCACCTCTGACTTGGCCCGCACAATGATGCGGCCCCGGCCGGTAAAATAAGCCTCCCGGATGCCGCTGCGCCCCAGGATGATACCCCCGGTGGGGAAGTCCGGCCCCTGGATGTGCTCCATCAGCTCATCCAGGGTGATCTCCGGGTTGTCGATCATGGCGATGGTGCCGTCAATCACCTCGCCCAGGTTGTGGGGCGGGATGTTGGTGGCCATGCCCACGGCGATGCCTGAGGAGCCATTGACCAACAGGTTGGGGAAGCGGCTGGGCAGCACCGACGGCTGCATCAGGGATTCGTCAAAGTTGGGGTAGAAATCCACCGTGTCCTTGTCGATCTCGCCGATCAGGTGCCCGGCGATTTTTGACATGCGCGCCTCGGTGTAGCGCATGGCCGCCGCCTGGTCGCCGTCCACCGAGCCAAAGTTGCCCTGGCCGTCCACCAGCAGATAGCGGATGGAAAAGTCCTGCGCCAGGCGCACCATGGCATCATAGACCGATGAATCGCCATGGGGATGGTACTTGCCCAGCACATCGCCCACGATGCGGGCGCTCTTGCGGTAGGGCTTGTCGCTGGTCATCCCCAGCTCGTTCATCGCATAGAGGATGCGCCGGTGCACGGGCTTTAAGCCATCCCTGACATCCGGCAGCGCCCGGTTGATGATCACCGCCATGGAATAGGCGATAAAGGAACGTTTAACCTCGGTTTCCAGCTCCGTAGGGAGCAGCCTGTCTTGAATCTCGCTCATGTTCTGTCCTGTCTTCTCTTATTAAATGTCAAGGTCAGCGACCATGTCGTAGTTCTGCTCGATAAACTCCCGCCTGGGCTCCACCTGGTCGCCCATCAAGAGGGTAAAGGTCTCATCTGCCGCGATGGCGTCACTCACCGTCACCTGCATCATCGTACGGGTTTCCGGGTTCATGGTGGTCATCCAGAGCTGCTCGGAGGACATCTCCCCCAACCCCTTATAGCGCTGCAACTCTGGCTTGGGCTCCCGGCCGATCTCGTCCAGCAGCTTTTCCAGCGCCGCATCGTTGTACACATAGTGCTCCTGCTTGCTCTTGGTCACCTTGTACAGGGGCGGCATGGCGATATACACATAGCCTTTTTCAATCAAGGGGCGCATGTAGCGGTAAAAGAAGGTGAGCAGCAGCACCCGGATGTGGGCGCCGTCCACGTCAGCGTCGGTCATACAGACGATGCGGTGATAGCGCAGCTTGGACAGGTCAAAATCCTGGCCGATGCCGCAGCCAAAGGCGGTGATCATGTTTTTGATCTCTTCGTTCATGAGGATGCGGTCAATGCGGGTTTTTTCCACGTTCAAGATCTTGCCCCGCAGCGGCAGGATGGCCTGGAAGTGCCGGTCACGCCCGGTTTTGGCGCTGCCGCCGGCGGAGTTGCCCTCCACCAGGAAGATCTCGCACTTGGCGGGGTCAGTCTCTGAGCAGTCCGCCAATTTGCCCGGCAGCGCCGCGCTTTCAAGCACGGTTTTGCGCCGGGTGAGTTCCCGGGCCTTGCGGGCAGCCTCCCGGGCCCGGGCCGCGCCCAGGCAGCGGTCCAGCATCACCTGGGCCACAGAGGGGTTCTCCTCCAGAAAACTGCGCAGCTGATCGCTCACCAGGCTGTCCACAATGCCCCGCACCTCGGAGTTGCCCAATTTTGACTTGGTCTGGCCTTCAAACTGCGGCTCCTCCAGCTTCACGGAGACCACCGCCGCCAGGCTCTCCCTCACATCCTCGCCCCGCAGGTTGGCATCCGCATCCTTGAGGAATTTATAGCGCCGCCCATGGTCGTTGATGGTGCGGGTGAGGGCCGCGTAAAAGCCCATCAGGTGGGTGCCGCCCTCGGGGGTTCTCACATTGTTGGCAAAGGCGTAGACGTTCTCCTGGTAGGAGTCGTTGTACTGGAGGGCCACCTCCACCGCCACCCCGTTCTTCAGCCCCTCCATGTAGATGGGCTCAGGAAAGAGAGTGGCCTTGTTTTTGTTGAGGAATTTGACAAACTCCCGGATCCCGCCCTCATAGTGGAAGCTGCGGGCGTCCACCGGGTCCACCCGCTCATCGGAGATGTCGATGCGGATGCCCTTGTTGAGGAAAGCCATCTCCCGCATGCGCACGCTCAGGATGTCCATGCGGAAATCGCTCCCCACGTCAAAGATGGCGCTGTGATCGTGCTCCTCCAGCTTCGTATCCGGCCAGAAGCGCACCGCGGTGCCAGTCTCCTGGGTGTCGCCCACCACCTTGAGGTCGTGGTCAATCTTGCCGCGGGTATAGTTCTGCTCATGGATTTTGCCATGCTGCTTGACGGTGACGGTGAGCTTTTTGGACAGCGCGTTCACCACCGACGCGCCCACGCCATGGAGCCCGCCGGATACCTTGTATCCGCCGCCGCCAAACTTGCCCCCGGCGTGGAGCACCGTCAGGCACACCTCCACCGCCGGGCGCCCCAGTTTGGGATGGATGCCCACCGGGAAGCCGCGGCCATTGTCACTCACACTCACCGAGCCATCCGGATGCAGGGTGACCTGGATATGATCACAGTAGCCGGCCAGCGCCTCGTCAACTGCGTTGTCCACAATCTCATACACCATGTGGTGAAGGCCGTTGTGGTCGGTGGAGCCGATGTACATGCCCGGGCGCTTGCGCACCGCCTCCAGCCCCTCCAGCACCTGGATGTCCTTCTCGTCATACGCCGCGCCCACATGGGTGGACATAGCGGAAATATCCTGATAGTTTCCCTCGGTCATACCTTACCTCGCAATCATCATTGGCACACAGGACAAAAGCGCGGATCTGCGCCTTTCCCATTGGTTTTATTATAGCATATTTTGGTAGAAATTGAAAGGGAAAACCCCCGGTTTACACATCGAAAAACCCTTGGATTTGAAAGGGTTTACACCGTCCTCAGGCTTTTGTATAATATGGTCATCTTTCATCCGCGACAAATGACCTGTTGGGAGGCCCGCCATGTCCATCAAAGCGCTCATTGCCGATGATCAGCCCCAGATTTCAGAAGTGCTCCGCCTGTACAGCCAGAAGGAGGGCTATGAAACCCGGGTGGCCAAGGACGGGCAGGAAGCGCTCGCGCTGTTTGACAGCTTCAAGCCCGATGTGGTGCTGCTGGACGTGATGATGCCCAAGGTGGACGGCTTTGAGGTCTGCCGGCGGATCCGCGCCCAGGGGGACACCCCGGTCATCATGATCACCGCCCGGGGCGAGGATTTTGAGAAGATCATGGGGCTTGATATCGGTGCTGACGACTACATCGTGAAGCCCTTCTCCCCCGAGGAGGTGATGGCCCGGGTGCGCGCGGTGCTTCGGCGCCTGAACCGTGACGGGCAGCCAGACAGCGCCATCAGGCTGGGCAGCCTTTCTGTCAACCTGACGCTGTATGAGGCCAGTGTCTCAGGTGAGCCGCTGGCGCTGACCAAAAAGGAGATGGAGCTGCTCTACACATTTGTCCAGAGCCCAAACCGCGTCTTCTCCCGGGAGAAGCTGCTCAGCGACCTGTGGGGCTATGACTACCTGGGGGACGTCCGGACGGTTGACAGCCACGTAAAGCGCCTCCGGGCCAAGCTGGACGCCCACCCCCACCCGGACTGGGCCATCGCCACGGTCTGGGGAGTGGGCTATAAACTGGAAGTGCTCCATGAAAGTTAAGACCATCGCCGGCAAGCTGGCCCTGGCCCTCATCTTGGCGCTGGTGGTGCTGGCCCTGGCTGTGGGGCTCAGTTTTTCCGCCCTGTTCAGGGATTATTCCAGGGAAGCAGCCCGGGAGCAGCTGGCAGAACAATCCAAGGTGATCCTCTCCCTGGTCAACGCCGGAATGCAGGAGGCCATGGGCCGGGGCCAGGGCAGAGGGCAGCCCCAGATGCGGGGCAGCGCCAACTACCGGCGGTATCTTCAGGCGCTTAACACCCAGGCCAATATCGACGCCTGGGTGGTGGACCGTGAGGGCCACCTCACCACCGGCTACCAGCAATCAGCCCAGCAGCTGCCGGAGGACATGCTGCCCCTGTACCAGGCCGTGCTGAGCGGAGAAACCCGCTTCCAGGAGGGCTTTTCCAGCCAGCAGGGCCTGCCCACCCTCACCCTGGGGGTGCCTATCCCGGGGGAGAGCAGCGTGGAGGGGGCCTTGCTGCTCCACACGCCGCTGTCAGCGGTGCGCCAGGCCGAGGCGGCAGGGCTGAGAACCCTGCTGTTCAGCGTCCTCATCGGCCTTGCCCTGGCGCTGGTGGCCTCGCTCTTTCTGGTGCGGCGCTTTTCCCGGCCGCTGGAGCGGGTGCGCGCCACCGCCCTGGCCCTGGCAGAGGGCGATTACAGCGCCCGCAGCCAGGTGAGCCAGCAGGATGAGGTGGGCGAACTGGCCCGGGCGGTGGACACCCTCTCCCTGCGCCTGGACGAGGCCAGGCAAGAGCGGGAGGCTGCCGAAGGCCTGCGCCAGGAGTTTATGGCCAATGTCTCCCACGAGCTGAAAACCCCCGTGGCGGTGCTGCGGGCGATGCTTGAAACCCTGCGGGACGGCCTGGTCAGGGATCCTGAACAGGTGCAGGGCTATTACCACACCATGCTGGGAGAAACCGGCGCCCTGGACGCCCTCATCCGGGATCAGATGGAGTTAAGCCGCCTCCAGACCCCCGGCTTCAGCCTGAACAAAGAGCCTCTTGACCTGCGCCAGACGGCGGAGGATGCCCTGCGCGCAGCCCGCGGCATGGCAGAAAAAAAGGAGGCGCGCATCAGCGCCTCCCTGCCGGAGTTTCCGGTGATGCTGGACGGGGACACCGGCAGATTGCGCCAGATGCTCCTGATCGTCCTTGATAACGCCCTGCGCTTCACCCCGCAGGGAGGTCAGGTTTTCCTGCGCATGACGCCCCACACCCTGGAGGTGTCAGACCAGGGCCCCGGCATCCCCCAGGACAGCCTGAACCGCATTTTCGACCGCTTCTACCGCGTGCCCGGCGGCGAAAAAGGCCCTGGCTCCGGTCTGGGCCTTGCCATCGCCCGGGAAATCGCCCAGCGCCACGGTATGCGGGTATCCGCCGAAAACCAGCCCGCGGGCGGGGCGGTGATCAGGTTTGCTTGGGAACCTCCCCGCTCTGAGGATTCAGACTGAACACACGCAGCATTTCCTCAATGCGTTGCTTGATCGCATCCCGCACAGCCCGGGTTTTTTCGAGTTTCTCCTCCTCACTGCCTGTAAAGGCGGAAGGGTCGGGAAAATCCCAATTGAGCGTCATCTTTTGGGCGGGGAAAATGGGGCAGCGCTGCCCGATTGACTGATCACACACCTTGATGACCAAATCGTATGCGCGGCCTTCCCGGAAAAAATCAAACACGTCTTTCACCGCGTTTCCAGACAGGTCATAGCCCTCTTCCGCCATCACCTTCACCACCATGGGGTTGAGCTGGCCCGGCTCAAGGCCGGCGCTTTCCGCCTGATAGGCACCAGCCCCCAGACGGTTGAGAAAAGCTTCCGCCATCTGGCTGCGGGCCGAGTTGTGAACACAGACGAACAATATCCTCATCGCTTGCCTCATCCCCTCACTTCTCTTAAAATGTCAACGATCTCCTCGGTTTTGAGAACCTTGCCAAAGGATACCACCTGGTCATCCACCACCAGGGCGGGGGTGGTCATCACACCATATGCCGCGATCCGAGCAAAATCGCTCACATGCTCAATCTCGGCGTCCATGCCCAGTTGTGCCAGCGCCTCTTTGGCGGCGGCTGCCAGGGAATTGCATTTGGCACAGCCGCTGCCCAACACCTTGATGCCGGAAGCCTGGGCCTGTTCGTTCTGATCCTTGTCTTTTTTTCCGAAAATAGCCATGGTACACTCCTTTCGATTAAGAGGTCCGTCACGCAATAAGGGGCTGAATGGCGTTGAAGAAATACCCCACAACAATGATGCCGATGGTGCATATCGCGATAAACACCGCTAACAGCTTGGGCTTGACCGCTTTTCTGAGCATGATGAGGGATGGCAGGGACAGGGTGGTGACCGCCATCATAAAGCTTAGGATGCTGCCCAGAAGCGCTCCCTTGGCGTACAGCGCCTCAGCTATCGGGATGGTGCCGAATATATCCCCATACATGGGGGCACCGATGGCTGTTGCCAGCACCACCCCAAAGGGGTTGTTGCTGCCCAGCACGGTCGCCACCCATTCTTCAGGAATCCAGTTATGAATCAGAGCGCCAACGCCCACCCCGATCAGAATATAGGGAATCACCTTTCTGAAAGTGGCCAGCGTCTGGTCACGGGCATAGATGAGGCGGTCCCGCCGGGAGAGATCAGGCGACTGGATGTTGATGTTTCCCGCCGTCAGGATGAACCCTTCCACATGTTTCTCCATGGATATCTTCTCAATGACCGTACCCCCGATCACTGCGATGACCAGCCCCAAAATGACATAGATCACCGCGATTTTCCAGCCGAAAATGCTCATGAGCAGCAGCAGCGAGCCCAGGTCCACCATGGGCGAGGAGATGAGAAAGGAAAAAGTCACCCCCAGGGGCAGGCCAGCGCTGGTGAAACCAATGAACAGCGGAATGGATGAGCAGGAGCAAAAAGGCGTGACCGTGCCCAGGAGGGCCGCCACGGTATTGGCCCCGAGGCCCCGGAATCGCCCCAGGATCTTCCGGCTGCGCTCCGGCGGGAAATAGCTTTGAATATAGCTGATGGCAAAAATAAGAACGCACAGCAGGATCACGATTTTGATCACGTCATAGACAAAAAACTGCAAGCTGCCCACCCAGCGGTTGGAAGTATCCAGCCCCAGTGCGGATAAGACAGACCCCACCAACTCATTGAGCCATTTCATGCCCAGCAGCTGCTGCTGGATGAAGTCCCACCATGATTTAAGCATATATCCTCCCTGCAAGGGTTTATTGACAGGTGTTGTTCTCTCCCACTGGCGTGCAGGAAAGCCCGCTGACAAAAGCCTTAAACGCGCCCAGGGTCTGGCAGTTGATGGCATAATAGCTCCATTTGCCTTCCCGGCGCACATCCACCAGGCCGCACTCCGTCAGGTTTTTCATATGGTATGACAGGGTGGGCTGGGTGATGTCAAAAGCCTCCAGCAGCTTGCAGGCGCATTTCTCCCCATCCGCCAGCATCTGAATGATCTGCAGCCGGTTGTCATCGCTCAGGCTCTTGCAGATCAGCGCCGCATCCATTGCGTTCATCCCGCCACCCCCCCTTGCATAGAGAATCATCTATGCGACATAATATACCCTCTGCATGAAGGGCTGTCAATGGGTTATTCTGATCACACAAAACACCAAGGGGGCTTCCGCTAGCGGAAGCCCCCTTGACCAAAAAGATACATGACCGTGTTTTACTTTTTCAACACTGCCGATTCTCCGGCGATACGACCAAACACCACCGTGTCTGGCACTGCGTTTCCGCCTAAGCGGTTGGCGCCATGAATGCCGCCAGTGACTTCTCCCGCTGCGTAAAGCCCCGGGACGGGATTGCCTTCTTCATTGAGCACACGGGCCTGGGTATCGATTTTCAGGCCGCCCATGGTGTGATGAACAGTGGGCACGCGGATTGACGCGTAAAAGGGCGGCTTGTCAAAGGGATCCTGCATGAGTTTTTTGCCCATCGGGTCAGGGCCCTCGCCTGCCACAGCACGGTTGTATTCGGCCACCGCCGCTTTCAGGTTTTCGGCCTCAACCCCCATGTTCTGGGCCAACTCATCCAGGGTTTCCCCTTTCACGGCAGTGCCGCTCTTGACCAGTTCGCCAATGGTCTCGTTGAAGTCATCCTTAACGTCCTCATTGTAGTATTCATGGGCATCATGCAGGATGAACATTTTCTGTTCAGGCTGCGCCAGAAGGCCTTTGGTCAGGTTATCGCGCCGCTCATCCTCCGCCACAAAGCGCTTGCCTTCCAAGTTGATAAACAGCTGATTCGCCGCATTGATAGAGATATTGCCCGCCATTCCCCCGGTGACCGGATGACCAACCGGCAGAAGCTGAATCCACTCCATGCCCTCAAGCGCTGCACCCGCCGCCAGGGCCATGGCGATGCCATCGCCTGTTGCGCTGACAGAATTGGTGGAGTTAAGCCCTTTCAAATTCCCCCAGTGCTTATCATAGTTAAGAACCATCTCGTTGTTGCGCGCAAAGCCACCCGTGGTAATGATGACGCCATTATTTGCTTTCAAAGTATAGGCATCGCTATCGGACTTCGCTTTGACGCCAACCACGCGACCATCCTCAACTATCAGCTCATCCGCGCGGGTATTCATTAGAATTTCAGTTTTGCCAGAGTCATTCAAAAAAGCCACGTAGGCTTCGATGGGCCCAGTCACCAATGGTTTAACAAATTGGTGTGTGCGCTGCCAGAGGGCACCCGTCACTGTCGCCACTTCGTCCCGGAAATCAACACCCAGTTCTTCAAGCCAGGCAATGGACTGTTCCGCGCCTTCGGTCAAGGTCAAAATCAAGTCCAAATTGCCCACATAATCCCCGCCGCGATAGGTCTGAAGCGCGTGCAAGGTGGGGCTGTCAAACACATATGTAGCGCCACTGGCCTTATAGGCGTCCACTTCCTTTTGCAGCTGGGCCATCAGCTCCTTATGACGGTCATTGCGCGGCTCCTGGGTTGCAAAGCTTTCAATTTGCGATATCAGTTCGGGCCGCATGGTATGGGCCTGCTGGCGTTTGTCGTCAACCGCGTTGTACTGGCCACCCGCCATAATCGTAGAACCGCCAAGGGTGCTCATTTTTTCTACCACAATCACACTCTCAGCGCCATTTTGAATGGCAGACACAGCAGCAGCCAAACCTGCGCCGCCCCCACCGACAATGATAACATCCGCTTGTTTGCTGACCTGGGCCAACTCAGTCTGCTCGATCTTCACATCCGCCATAAAGGCATTGATATTTGCGCCTGCTGCCTCAAGGGCTTGCTTGGCAGCTTCTATAATCGCGGTAGAAGTAACGGTAGCGCCGGCAACCGCATCTACTTTCAGGGACTGATGCGCCACGATGGCCTCGGGAATTTTTGCCAATGCCGCGTCAGAAATACCGGCCGTTTCAGTATGGTTTTTAACAACCACACTGAGGATTTTGGAGTCATCCACTTCTACTTCCACAGTCATCAAGTCGTGAATGCCCTGTGCCTGCCCAGTATAGGTGCCCGGCTTTAGCGCAGCAAACGCGCTGGCCACACCGCTTAGCAAAAGCACCACACACATAAGCAGAGTAATGGTCCGTTTCATACAGATACCTCCAGTTTTTGATACTGCAATTCTATACCGATCGCTTAAAAAAGGCAAACTCTATAAACGCCGTATCCGCGCACTTTCGCGAGCATTTTCACTTTGTTTCCATTGAATGTGATTCTAATAAAA
This sequence comes from Christensenella sp. UBA5327, assembly GCA_002411105.1. Classification (GTDB taxonomy): domain Bacteria; phylum Bacillota; class Clostridia; order Christensenellales; family Aristaeellaceae; genus UBA6115. The sequence goes on from DHQX01000005.1 coordinate 72,995, forward strand.
CAGGGACTGGATGCATGCTCATCCAGTCCCAAGGGCTATTTCACCAATCTCTTTATCCAATGCCACCCCAGGCGGCGCCAACGACAAGCACGATAACAGCCAACACACAGTAGACGAACTTGGACAAGGGCATAATCCAGGCGGGCAGCGGCTTGCTGCGGCCTTTTTGCAGTTCGTCCCTGACGGCCTTGTCGCCGTAGATCCAGAAGAAGATGATGCCGGCCATGGCAGCGCCCAAGGGGCAGACATAGATGGACACCGCGTCCATCCAGGGCTCGATGATGCCCTGAATGAGGGTGGCCACGATGATGCCAACGCCGCCGATGGTGAGGCAAGCCTTGACACGATCCAGGCCGAACTTCTCCTGCAGGGTGGCGATGGGCGCCTCGAAGAGGTTGATGAGGGAGGTCATGCCAGCAAAGAGCACCGCCACAAAGAAGACGATGACCACGATGCTGCCGCCAGGCATGCCGTTAAACAGGTTGGGCAGGAAGATGAACATCAGGCCCGGGCCGCCCTGATCCAGCTGGACACCGGTGGTGGCCATGGCGGGGATGATGACAAAAGCGGCCAGAATAGCGGCCAGGGTGTCGAAGATGGCCACATTGCGGGCGGCGCTTGGGATGTCCTCCCCGTCGCCCAGGTAGGAGCCATAGATCAAGGTGCCGTTGCCGGCGATGGACAGGGAGAAGAAAGCCTGGCCCATGGCATATATCCATACCCGAGGATCCTTCCAGCCCTCAATGTTAAAGGAGAAGATGTACTTGTACCCATCAGAAGCACCGGGCTGGAAAGCCACATAGATGCCCAGGCCCAGGAACAGGAAGAAGAACAGCGGCATCATGATTTTGTTGGCTTTCTCAATGCCGTTGCCAATGCCGAAGATGAGAATGGCAAAGCAGACAATAAGGCCTATCCACAGCCACATGTTGTTGCCAAAAGCGGTGGCGGTACCACCAAAGGCGGCCCCCAGCGCGGGCACGCCGCCGGTCATGGTGCCTTCAATGTCCACCATGGGCGGGTTCAGGGTGGCGCCGGTGAATGCGCCAAAGGTGTATTTCATGATCCAGCCCACCACCACCGAGTAGCCAATCGCCAGCGCCAGAGAACCCAGCACCGGGATCAGGCCCAGGCCTTCGCCGACTCTGGGGTTCAGCCCGCGGTTTTTGAAGGCCTTGCCAAACGCGCCGATGGGGCCGGAGCGGGTGCCCCGCCCAAAGCCCATCTCACCGATGACGCCGGAGGAAGCGATGAGGAAGACGAAGATGAAATAAGGGATCAGGAAGGTGCCGCCTCCGTACTTGGAGACGCGCTGGGGGAACATCCAGATGTTCCCCATCCCCACTGCGGAGCCGATACAGGCCAGGATAAAGCCCCATTTGCTGCGAAACCCGTCGCGCGCTGCGGGTGCCTTGTCATTGGTCATAGGGTGGTTCCACCTTTCATTAATATGAGGTTAACCTTCTATGGGTTCCAAAGATGCCTGGAAGTGGCGCAGGATGGGCGGCTCCCAGGTGATGCGGTAGCCGCGCCTGATGTCCTGGCGGCGTTTCCACACATTGTTGATGCCTTCGATCACCATGTCGTAGTGGCTCTGGGTGTAGACGCGCCGCGGGATGGCCAGGCGGGTGAACTCGTTGATGGACTTGATCTGCTCCCCGGTGTCCGGGTCGTTGCCCATCATGTAGGAGCCGATGTCACAAGTCCTCAGGCCGCATTCCTTATACAGCTCGATGGCCAGCACCTGGCCGGGGAACTCGGTATAGGGCAGCTGGGGATAAAACCTGGCCGCGTCCAGGAAGATACCATGGCCGCCCGCCGGCGCCTGATAGGGGATGCCCAGCTCGTCCAGGCAGGCGCCAAAGTATTCCATGGTGCCCAGCCGGTAACGCAGCCAATCCTCATCCAGGCCCTCATACAGGCCCACAGCCAGCGCCTCCAGGTCGCGCCCATTCAGGCCGCCATAGGTGTAGAAGCCTTCAAAGGAGATGCAATTGGCCTTAACCTTCAGGATGTAGGGGGCATTCTCGTCCCGCACGCCGATCAGGCCGCCCATGTTCACGATGGTGTCTTTCTTGGCACTCATGGTGAAGGTGTCCGCCAGGTCAAAGAAGGCGCGGGTGATGTCCTTGATGGACATATCCTTGCAAGCCTCCTCGCGCAGCTTCACAAACATGGCGTTTTCAGCATAGCGGGCGGCATCGATGTTCAGGTGGATCTTGTACTTTTTGCAGATCGCCGCGGTTTCCTTCATGTTCTGAAGGGAGACAGGCTGGCCGCCGGCGGAGTTGTTGGTGATGGTCATCACCACCATGCCGATGTTTTCCGGCCCCTTCTCCAGGATGATCTCCTCCATCCGCTTTACGTCCATGTTGCCCTTAAAGGGCGCGCGCAGCTGGGAGTCAGCCGCCTGGGGGTTGCAGGCTTCCAGGCAGCGGGCGCCGGCCAGCTCCACATGGGCGCGGGTGGTGTCAAAAAAGAGGTTGGCGATGGCGAACTTGCCAGGCGTGAGGAAAGCGGGGAAGAGCACCTTCTCCGCCGCGCGTCCCTGATGCACAGGCTGGATGAAGCCGTAGCCAAAGATGTCCTTGGCGGCATCGATGAGTTTGAAATAGCTCTTGCCCCCGGCATAGGCCTCGTCCCCCAGCATGAGGGCGGCCCACTGCTGGTCGCTCATGGCGTTGGTGCCCGAATCGGTGAGGGTATCCACATACACGTCCTCACCCCTCAGGCGGAAGGTGTTGTAGCTGGCTTCTTTGATGGCTTTTTCACGGTCTTCACGGGTGGTCATCTTGATGGGCTCGACCATTTTGATACGGTACGGTTCGGGGATGAATTTAGGCATTTTCATTTCTCCTTATTTTTCATCATGCCCCGGTCGTCGCGATTGTGACAGGCGGACGGCATCGGCTGTGGACGGGCGTCCGCCCACTCCCAGCCTTTAATCAGAGTGTCCGGCCGGCGCGCCAGCAGGCGCAGAGAAACCCTCCTTTCATGTCAGTTTTTGATGTAGCCGGCAGCGCTCTTAATTTGATAATAAATTATCATATCCCGGGTATTCTGTCAATATATTTCTTCGCCCCCCTTCTTTATGTCCGTGTAGCGACATTTTATCACATCCCTTGATAATAAATTGTAAAAGTGATAATAAAATATTTGACACCCTTGCATAAAGGGCCTATACTGCGTAATATTAATTCACATACCTGACGAGGAGACGCTATGACCGCTGCATTATTCAACCAATTCGCCCGGCTCACCGAGTTTCTGGGGCGCATCCTGGGCCCCTACTATGAAATCGCCCTGCATGACCTGAAAGATCCGGAGCACAGCCTGATCGCCATCGCCAACAGCCACGTTTCCGGCCGTGCCATCGGTGCCCCGCTGACGGAGGCCGCGGTCAAGTTCATGCAGGATGACAGCTTTTCCGCCTCAGACTACCGCCTGAACTACACTGGCTTTACCGCCGGGGGCAAAACCCTGCGCTCCTCCACCTTTTTGATCCGTGAGCAGGGGAAGCCGGTGGGCATGCTGTGCATCAACTTTGATGACAGCAAATTTAAGGCCGTCAGCGAATCCGTCCTGAAGCTCTGCCACCCCGATGCCTTTGTGGACAGCAATTTCAAGTTTGACGAGGCCAGGGTGGTTGAGAAAGGCGTTGATGAATATGCGGAGCGCTTCTCCCCGGACAGCGTGTCCGGGGCCATCGCCCGCTTCATGGCCGAACGGGGTCCAGGCGCTCCGCCGCTTTCCGCTGCCCAGCGCCGCAGGCTTTTGAACCGGCTTGATCAGGAGGGCTTCTTCCGCATGAAGGGCGCCGTGCAGGAGGCGGCCGCGGTGCTGGGCGTCTCCCAGGCCACCGTCTACCGCACCTTGAGCCAGGCGCGGGAGGAACAATGAAAGTGCAGCCTGGCTTTTGACATTTCCCCGGGCAGTGTGTTAGGATGCCCGCATAAACCGTTGAGGGAGACGAGTACCCGGAACCGCTTGAAACAAAGAGAGCCGCCAGGGGTGGGAATGCGGCATGAGAGCGCCCGGCGAATGGCCTCCCGAGGGCTGCTTCCAACGGGAAACCCAGTAGAAGCAGACGGGAACCGCGCCCGTTACCAAGGCGGCATGTGTGTCGGCGCATGGAGCAAGATGGCTTCACAGCCAATTTGAGTGGTACCGCGGTGTTTCGCCTCAAGCAGCAATGCTTGGGGCTTTTTCTTTCGCGGAAGGCTCCGACAAATAAACAAAAAAGGAGACCAAAACCATGAAAAAGACCCTCGCAATCATTCTGACCCTGGTTCTCTGCCTTGGCGCCCTCACCGTTTCCGCCCAGGGTGCCCCCTTTCGCATCGGCATCGCGCAGTTTGCAGTCCACGGCTCCCTTGACAATGTGCGCACAGGCTTTCTGGAGGGACTGAAGGAAGCGGGCTTTGTGGAAGGGGATAACATCACCATCGATATACAAAACGCCCAGGCGGATATGGGGCAGGCCCGCGCCATCGCCTCCGCCTTTGTGGACAACCGCTATGACCTGATCTGCGCCATTGCCACCCCCATGGCGGTGGTGAGCGTCAACACCGCAGACGGCAAGATTCCGGTGGTCTATTCCGCTGTTACCTCGCCTGTTCAGGCTGGGCTGGCTGATGAAAATGGGGAAACCGACCAGAACACCACCGGCACCAGCGATCAGCCGCCCATCGACCGGCAGCTGGCCTTGATCCGGGCGCTTCAGCCAGAGGCCAAGACCGTGGGCCTGCTCTATACGGTGGGCGAGGTCAATTCCCAGGTGCTGGCCCAGCAGTATAAAAACCTGGCCCCCCAGTACGGCTTTACCATTGTGGAGGCCACGGTCACCTCAGGCAGTGAGATCGCCCTGGCGCTGCCCGGCATTGTCAAGCAGGCGGACTGCCTCTCCATGCTGCTTGACAACACCGTGGTCCAATACCTGGACCTGGTGCTGGACGCGGCAGACGGTGCCGGCATCCCGGTTTATGGTAGCGAGGTTGAGCAGGTGGCGAAGGGCTGCGCCGCAGCCGCCGGCATTGACTACATCGCCGTGGGCCGTGACACCGGCCGCCTGGCTGCCCGGATTTTAAAGGGCGAAGCCGCCTCCGCCCTCCCCTATGTCACCGCCACAGCGGCGGATCTGTATATCAACTCCAAAACCCTAGCCCGGCTGAATATCACCGTGCCCGATGAGCTTGCCCTTCAAGTCATCGACATCAGCGCCAAATAGCCATGCAAATTCTCTCTTCTTTCACTGCCTCCCTTCCCAGCGCTCTTGAGCAAGGCCTCATCTACGCCGTGATGGCCCTGGGCGTGATGGTCACCTACCTGGTGCTGGATTTTCCCGATCTGACGGTGGACGGCTCCTTCCCCCTGGGCGCTGTGGTGTCAGCGCGCCTCATCCTAAAGGGCCTGTCCCCGCTTACCGCCCTTGGGGCCTCGGCGCTTGCCGGGGCCCTGGCGGGGCTTTGCACCGGGCTTATCCATGTGAAACTCAAGGTGCGGGATCTGTTCTCCGGCATCATCATGATGACCGCCCTGTACTCCGTGAACCTGCGCCTGGCGGGGGATATGGCCCTCCTCCCCATCCCACGGGGCAGCGTCACCCTCTTTCGCAATAACCCGGTGGCGGGTAGCCTGCCCACGGGCTACGCCACCCTCATCATCGCCTTGGTGATCGCGTTTCTCATCAAGCTGATCCTGGACCTTTTCTTCAAAACCCGGGCGGGCTTTCTGCTGCGCGCCGCAGGCGATAACCCCCAGGTGGTGACCGCCCTGGCCCGGGACAAGGGGCAGGTCAAAATCCTGGGCCTTATGATCGCCAACGCCCTGGTGGCCCTTTCAGGCGCCATCCTGGCCCAGGAGCAGCGCATGTTTGAGATCTCCATGGGCACAGGCGCCGCCGTCCTCTCCCTGGCATCGGTGATCCTGGGGGTGAACCTCCTGGGCAAGCTGGAAAAGATGAGCCTCACCTTCAAGGTGATCATCGGCGCCATCCTGTACAAAATCAGCGTCACCTTTGCCATCGCCTGCGGGCTAAAGCCGGGCGATCTGAAACTGATCACCTCCCTCCTATTCCTCTTCATCCTGGCGGCAGGCCTTAAGCGCAAAGGAGGAAAACGCCATGCTGGCCCTTGAACACATCTCCCTCACCTATAACCCCGGCACCGTGCGGGAGATGGGCCTGTTCCACGATTTTTCCCTGAGCGTGCCAAAGGGTCAATACCTGTGCGTGGTGGGCTCAAATGGCTCTGGCAAAACCACCATGCTAAATCTACTCTGCGGCAGCCTCAGCCCGGATCATGGCCGTGTTCTCATGGAAGGGCAGGACATCACCAGCCACAGCGAGCATCTGCGCGCCCGCAAGATCGGCCGCATCCATCAAAACCCCGCCCTGGGCAGCTGCGCGCAAATGACGATCCTGGAAAACCTGGCGCTGTCCGACTGCAAAACCAAGCGCATGGGCCTTTTCCCCGCCGTTGACAAAAAGCAGCTGTCCCGATACCGGGATATGCTGACCCCCCTGGGTCTGGGGCTTGAACACATGCTGGAGGCCAGGGCGGGCACCCTCTCCGGCGGCCAGCGCCAGGCCCTGGCCCTGGTGATGGCGGTGATGACCCCCATCTCCTGCCTGATCCTGGACGAGCACACCGCCGCCCTTGACCCCAAGACCGCCGACACCATCATGCGCCTCACCGACCAGGTGATCCGCGATAAGGGCATCACCGCCCTCATGGTCACCCACAACCTGCGCTACGCCCTGGACTATGGCAGCCGCCTTGTCATGATGCATCAGGGCCAGGTGGTGCTGGATCAGACGGGGGAAGACAAGCAAAAACTGCGTCTGGAGGATGTGCTGGGCCTGTTCAACCAGATCAGCGTGGAATGCGGGAACTGAGGACGGGGTGGACGGGGACATACCGGGGGCTTTCTTGAAAGAAAGCCCCGGACCCCCAAAGAACTTTATAATAATCCCTTGCCGCATTGATTTTGCCAAATAAAAGCGCTATCCTGCATGAGAATACCATCAAGAGGGCAGGAAATGGACAGCTTGTTTTCAACCAAGGGTTTGCGGTTTCTGGATTTGATCAGCTACCCGGACATGGATTTCCCGGCGGGGCAGCACACCTTTTTGCGCGGGGAAAGCGGCAGCGGGAAAAGCACGCTGCTAAAGCTTTTGAACGCCACCCTCAGCCCTTCCGCCGGACAGGTTTTCTATAAGGGGCAGGATGTGGCCGGGATAGACACCCTGCTTCTTCGCCGCCAGGCCATTCTGGTGGCCCAGGACGCCTGGCTCTTCCCGGGCTCCATCCGGGAGAACTTCGCCCAGTACCGCGTCTTTCGCGGGGAAGAGGCCATCAGTGATGAAGGGATCACGCGGCTCATGCATACCTGTGCGGCGGATTTCCCCCTGGACGCTGACACCGCCACCCTCTCCGGCGGCGAACGCCAGCGGGTTTTCCTGGCCACCTGCCTGTCCTTCCATCCAGAGGCCCTTCTGATGGACGAGCCCACCAGCGCCCTTGACGAAGAAACCGCCAATCTGTTTCTCAGCCGCCTAAAGGCCTTTGCAAACCATGAGGGCATGACCCTGATCACCGTCAGCCATGCCCAGGCGCTGGCAGGCGCTTTTGCTGACCAGATCATCACCCTGGGCGGGAGGAAAGTATCATGAGCGGCATCATCCAGCTTCAGCTCTGGCAGTTCTCCCTGATCTACCTGCTGCTGATCGTCATCTCCCTGGTGATGAAAAAAAGCCGGGTCAACCTGGTCAAACAGCTCTTTGTGGCCAGCCTGCGCATGAGCGTGCAGCTGGTGCTGGCTGGTCTGGTCCTCACCTATGTGTTCAAAAACCCGCATCCCGCCTTTGTCATGCTGTACCTGGCCGTCATCATCGGCTTCACCATCTGGCGAGTCCTCAACCAGAACAAGGGGCTGAACCGCCGCTTCCAGGCGGTGATCGGGCTAGCCATCCTGTTTTCCGGCCTTGCTGTGCTGGCCTTCTTCATCCTGGCGGTGGTGGGCGAAAGCTTGCTGAACCCCCAATATGTCATCCCCATTGCCGGGATGCTCATGGGCAACACCATGACCGGCGTGGGCCTGGGGGTGCGCGCCTTCCGCGCCAGCCTCAAGGACCAGCGCTTTAGAATTGCGGCACTGCTTAACATCGGCGCCCCGCCCCGGGATATCCTCCTGCCCTTTGTGCGCCAGGCCATGGAAACAGCCCTTTTGCCCACCCTCAACTCCATGATGGGCATGGGCATCGTGGCCCTGCCCGGCATGATGACCGGTCAGATCCTCTCCGGCACCCTGCCCATGACCGCCATCCTCTACCAGATCGCCATCATGATCGCCATCTGCGCTGTGGTCTGTCTGGCCTCCTTTGGCGCCCTGCACTTTGGCTACCAGACGCTTTATAACGAAAGGAACCAGATCATCCTTGACGATAAGCCTTGAAAACTACCTGAAAGACCCCTGCGGCAGCCTCTCTTTGCCCTGGTGGAAAGGAAAAAATCTTCAGCTGCCACCAGACATCCTGGTGCTGCATGAGCGGGATTTTGATCAAGCCATGCTTGCCCATTACAAAGATGATCCCTACTTTCGCCTGCGCCATGCCCTGGCGGATATTCCCCATAGACCGCTCCCCGGCTTTGAATGAAGCCGGGCCACATCCGGGGACATCCCCCTCATCGCCCATATCATCAATGAAAGTTACCCCAACATCACCGTCACCCCAGCGGCTGTCAGCGCATGGCAAAAGCTTCCGGTGTATGACCCCAGCCTGTGGCTGATGGTCAAAGAATTGGGCAGCGGCGAAGCGGTCGCCTGTGCCATCGCCGAATATGACCCCGAAGCCCGGGAGGGCATTTTGGACTGGGTGCAGGTGCTGCCCGCTTTTCACCGCCAAGGCATTGGAAAAGCCATGGTCTACGCCCTGCTCACCCTGGTGAAGGGAAAAGCCGCCTTCGCCACCGTGTCAGGGCAGATGAACAACCCCTCAAACCCCGAGGCGCTCTACCGCGCCTGCGGATTTGAGGGGCTGGATGTGTGGCATGTGCTGAAAAAGGGATAACCGCCTTTTATTCTGTCTTTTCCGCTTTCGGCGCTGGCACAAAAGGCTGCACCGCGCCCACGCCCTCAACATAGGGTGCCAGTTCAAAGGGCGTATCGTGCTGGGCCAGTTCCATCACCGCCCGGGCCTCATCGCCTTTTAGGATGACCGGTCTGAAGTTATTATATTCCAGCGTGCTGGAGGGCGCCACGGGGATCAGGTTCACCTGGTGGCCCAAGTAGCCCTTCTCCCGGTCAAAGCGCAGGGTCACCTGGGCCAAAAGCGCCTGGGTGGCGCGCAGCTGGGCGTTGCCGCCAAAAGAAAAATTGCCCAGCGAATAGATGACTGAGGCACCCTCCATCAAGTCCATGCCCTGCACCACATGGGGATGATGCCCCACCACCACCGTGGCGCCGTTTCGCACATACCAGGCCGCCAGGCGCTCCTGACCTTGCATGCGGATGGGGCTGTATTCCATGCCCCCATGCATCACGGCGATGATGGCATCACAGCCCGCGTCCTTGAGGGTCTGCATATCCTGCTCCATTTTGGCCCGGGCGCCGCCAAAGGTGGCGGTGTAGGCACCGGTGAAGCCCACCTTGAAGCCCTCTTTTTCAAAGATAAACGTATTGCAATAGGAATTGGTGGTGGCAAACCAGGGCACCCCCACCTCCTCCAACGCCCGGATGGTGCTTTTGAACCCGGCGGTGCCATAGTCGATGATGTGGTTGTTGCCCACATACACCGCTTCGATGTTGCCGGCGGTGAGGATGCGGGCAAAATCCGTGGGGCCTCGGAAGTTATAGGTCTTCTCCATGCGGTTGCCGGAGCTGTTGTAAAACACGCCTTCCAGGTTGATCACCGTCACATCGTCATGGGAAAACAGCGACTGAACCTGGGAAAAGGGATAGCCATAACCCCGGGTGTTGATATAGCTGTCAAAGGAGGTGGCATCCTTGCGGGTACGGTCCTCGCTGCCCAGGGTGCAGTCCCCCGTCAGGGTGACCACGACTTCCACCACATCCTCCTGGGCAAAAGCCGGAAAAATGGCCAGAGCCATCAGACAAATCAATAGTGCAACAAGGGTTTTTCGCATGCTGTCTCCTGTCGGTTTAACTCAGGGGCATATTAGCAAAGGCTGTCCTGTGTGTCAATCAAGCCCTGTTCCATTCTTCCCCACCCAGTGGACGGCCTCTACCGCATCTACTATAATGAATGAAATCAGCAAACAGCAGACTTCACACAAGAAGGGCGGTGACTCCATGACAAACAAGCAAAAACCCTCCAACAAAAGTTATGTCATCAGCGTATCCCTCTTCACCGGCTGCTATCGGCATATCCGGATTTCTGCTGATGATACCTTGGCAGATCTGCACAGCGCCATTCTTGATGCCTTTGGTTTTATTGACGACCAGGCTCACGCTTTCTTTATGGACAACAAGGCTTGGAGCGGGGCGGACAGCTATTCCTCCCTATCCTTGGGCGGACATCACAGGCCCACTCAAAAGCACGCTCTCCTCTCCCTGGGGTTGGTTCCCGGAAAGGCCTTCAAGTACGTCTTTGGTTTTGATGACGGCTGTCACTTTCAGCTCAAGGTGCTCAAGGTATTGGAGGAATCTACGGACAGGTCAGCCGTCATCCGTCAAAAAGGGGATGCGCACACCCAACACGCCTGGAACAAGGATGACAGATTGGTGAATTTCCCCGAGATTTATCCACCAAAAATGATCAAGTCCCTTTATAAGGCCCTTCCCCTACCCGAAAGCACTGTGAATCTATTGATCCAATACTTCAATGCTTTTTCCAACCTCTATTGGATTATCCCGCTTCACAAGGCTCTAGATATCTTCAACCGCCAAAACCCAGCTATTGGCGAAACGCATTTCCTCAAGTTTGCACAAGTCGCCCGCCATGACGACCAGTTTTTCCACATCATGGGCGAGGATGAATTATATGCAGATTATCATAAGGCCATCAGCCCCATGGACAGGCTTATCATCAATAGAAACCTGTTTGTCGCAGATGAGGACGAACTGCCAGAGCTTCAGCGCAATCAGGAAGGGAAACCATATTATGTGCCTCCCAAGGAAGAGCTGCTGAAGTACCAGGATGAATTATACTTTGAAAAAAACACGGCCTTCTTCGCCCTTAGGGATTACCTGCTAAAGGGTCGGCGGCTATCCCGGGAAAGGGCCGAAGGAATAGCTGACGAGTTGCAGCTAATCGCTTACATGGGTGACGCGGATAACCCGCAGTCTGTTCATGACTTGGTAGAGGATATGGGTTACACCTTTCGCAGTATGGAAGATTTAGAGCAATTCTTTCAGCTTTTCTTTACCCTGTCCAATAACACCCGCATGCCCAGCAACCGTGGATACACGCCCGAGGAAATGAAAAAGCTCTCCGACTATCGGCCAACCTCCATCATTTTGAAGGATGGTTATAAGAAGGCAATCAGAGATGGGGTTATGAACATACAGGAGCTGCGCGCAGGCGTTGCGGATATGGGTTTCCCCACCGTTGAAATGCAGATAAGTTTCCTGAATGAATTAGACCGTATCCAGAAAGAATTAGAGGCTGAATCCGCGAACACGCCGGGGAAGCAACCTCTGACGTCTGTCTCCAGAAATGCCTCTTGCCCCTGCGGCAGCGGCAGAAAATACAAACACTGCTGCGGAAAAGACAAGCCCCTGCTCAACTGACCCTCAAAAAGGAGGCGCTATGAAGAAAATCACAGCCCTGGCCCTGGTGCTTGTCGCCATCGCGTCCATCGCCCTGGCCGCAGGCGCCAGCCTGTCCATCCGGTCTACCCAGGCGCTGGACAAGCAGTTTCAGGCTTTCAGGGGCTATTTGGATAGCCTCTCGCCATCCGACCGGGCCGCGTGGATGGCGGAATTGACCTCCATCGCCAGCGAAGGAGGTTCAGGCAGCGTGTTTTCCGGGCTGGGCTTGGCCCAAACCCATGAAAGCAGCGCCAATACCCAGGTCTGGCTGCCCAAATCCGGCTCCAAATTCCACAGCTTTCCAGAATGCTCCAACATGAAAAACCCGCGCCCCGCCACCCGGGAGGAGGCCCTCCGGCAGGGGTATGAGCCCTGCAAAAAATGCAAGCCTTGACCGCTTTTCAGGAGGTGCCCCGTGCCCATCCGGGTGAATGAACTGAAGATAAGGCCCTGTGAGAGCGCCGACGCGACCGCCCTGAAGGCGGCCCAGGCGCGTTTAAAGGCCCGGGACGCGGACATCTTAAGCCACCGCATTGTAAAAAAAAGCGTAGACGCCCGGGACAAGGGCGATATCCGCCTGATATACAGCATGGATGTGACCCTGGCCCACGATGAAGCCGCCTGGCTGGCCCATTTGCCCCGGGGCGCCGGGCAGCTTGTGCCTTCCCCCGCCCCGGTTGTGTGGCAAAAGGCGCAGGCTGCGTTTCGCCCGGTGGTGGCGGGGCTGGGCCCCTGCGGGCTATTTGCGGCGCTGGCCCTGGCCAAGGCGGGGCTTTGTCCCCTGGTTTTGGAACGGGGGGAGGCGGTGATCCAGCGCAAGGTGACCACCGCCCGCCTGATGAAAACGGGCACCCTAAACCCCGAGAGTAACCTGCTCTTTGGCGAGGGCGGGGCCGGGGCTTTTTCCGATGGCAAGCTCACCACCGGCATCAAGGATCCCCTCTGCCGCCAGGTGCTGGAAACCCTGGTTTATCACGGCGCGCCAGAGGAAATCCTCTACCTTGCCCGCCCCCACGTGGGCACCGACCGCCTGCCCCAGGTGGTGGCCAGCATCCGCCGGGATATTGAGGCCCTGGGCGGCCAGGTGCTGTTTGGGGCCAGGCTGACCGAGGCTGTGCACGACAAGGGCCGTCTGATTGGCATCAGGTATGTGCAAAACGGCGAAATCAAGGAAGCGCCCTGCAATGCCCTGCTCTTGGCCCTGGGCCACTCCGCCCGGGACACCATCGCAGACCTGCACCGCGCCGGGCTCGCCCTCTACCCCAAGCCCTTTTCCTTAGGGCTGCGCATTGAACACCCCCAGGCGTTGATTGACCGGGCGCAGCATGGCCTGGCAGCAGCGCTATTGCCCCCGGCCGAATACCACCTGGCCATGAGGGCCCGGGATGGCCGGGGCGCCTACACCTTTTGCATGTGCCCGGGCGGGCAGGTGGTGCCCGCCTCCAGCGAGCCGGGCATGCTGTGCGTCAACGGCATGAGCCCCTACAAAAGGGACGGCAAAAACGCCAACGCCGCCCTCCTGGTTGAGGTGCGGCCGGAGGACTTTATGCAAGGCGAGGATGCCTTGAGCGGCTTTCATTTCCAGCGCCGGTATGAGGGCCTGGCCTTCTCCCTGGGCGGCGGGGGTTTTAAGGCCCCGGTACAGCTGGTGGGGGATTTTATGTCAGGCCGCACATCCACCGCCCTGGGCGAGGTGACACCCACCATTCTGCCGGGCTATGCGCTGTGTGACCTGAGCCAGGCACTGCCTGATTATGTGGCCCGGGGCATCCGGGAAGCCGTCCTGCACTTTGACCGCAGGCTCAAGGGCTTTGCCAGCCCTGATGCTGTCCTCACGGGGGTGGAGACCCGCTCCTCCTGCCCCATCCAGATGGCGCGGGATGAGCGCATGCGCGGCAGCCTCCCTGGCGTCTATCCGGCAGGCGAGGGTGCTGGCAGGGCCGGGGGCATCATGTCTGCGGCGGTGGACGGGCTGCGCTGCGCCAACATGATGATGGAAAACGCCAGGGAGGGCGATGTGTGATTGTTCTTCCCCCTGCCAGATGCTATACTCTGATCAGAAGAAAATAAAAGGAGATGTGCTGATGCTGTTAATCAAAGGCGGAGAGATTCACGATGGGATCAAGGAAAAAGGCTTTGTGGCCGACATCCTGGTAGAAGAGGGGAAAATCAAGCGCATTGCCAAGAGCATCAAGGCCCCCGCAGGTGCTCGGGTGGTGGATGCCAAGGGGCTTTTCATTTACCCCGGCTTCATCGACGCCCACAGCCACCTGGGCATGGATGGCTATGGCATCGGCTATGAGGGAGCCGACTATAATGAAATCAATGACATCGTAAGCCCCCAGTTGCGGGCCATCGACGGCTTTAAACCCATGCAGCCCACACTTAAAAGCGCCGCCCTGGCGGGGGTCACCACGGTCAACACCGGGCCTGGCAGCGCCAATGTGCTGGGCGGCACCTTCATCGCCGTCAAAACCGTGGGCCACCGGGTGGATGACATGATCGTCAAGCGGGAAACCGCCATGAAGTGCGCCTTTGGCGAAAACCCCAAGCGCGTCTACCGGGACAAGACTGATTCCAGCCGTATGACCACCGCCTCAAAGCTCAGGGAGATGCTGTTTAAG
>DHQX01000005.1:87476-87793 GCA_002411105.1 Christensenella sp. UBA5327
GATGCTGTTTAAGGCACAGGAATATATGAAGAAAAAGGAAACCGCCGGAGACGACCTGTCCAAGCAGCCCGCTTTTGACATGAAGCTGGAGGCGATGCTGCCCATCCTGCGCGGTGAACTGGCGCTCAAGGCCCACGCCCACGCCACCGAGGACATCTTCACCGCCATCCGCATCGCCCGGGAGTTTGACGTGAAGATCACCCTGGAACACGTCACCGAGGGCCATTTGATCGCGGAAGACCTGGCGAAGGAGGATATCCCCCTTGCCGTTGGCCCCTCCCTCACCCACGCCACCAAGTTTGAGCTGCGCAACAAGA
>DHQX01000005.1:87938-88287 GCA_002411105.1 Christensenella sp. UBA5327
TGGCCAAGGCAGGCTGCCAGGTGTCCATCATCACCGACGCCCCGGTCATCCCCCAGGAATACCTGGCGCTGTGTGCGGCGCTAGCGGTCAAGTCCGGCATGGCGCCCTTCCAGGCGCTGCAGGCCATCACCATCAACCCCGCCCGCCACTGCGGCATCGAGGACAAAGTAGGCAGCCTGGAAGCCGGCAAGGACGCCGACATCCTGCTGTTTGAGGAGGATCCCTTCCTGGTGGCCTCACACCCGGTGAAGGTGTTTGTGCTGGGGGAGGAAGTCACCGAATAAACCAGCCCATCAAAAAACTGAGGTTTTTTGATGGATAAGGAAGAACGATGGGCCATCCGCCTCTC
>DHQX01000005.1:88409-101691 GCA_002411105.1 Christensenella sp. UBA5327
CGCAAGGCCTTCCGCCACACCGCACATGGGCAAAGCTCACCGCCGCCAGTGGCGGAGGAAGGTGAGCGGCAGCCCAATGAGCAAAGGAAGCTGCCGTACGCCGTCCTCGGCGTGACGGCAGATGACTATTGCGAATTGAGACGCTGTGGCGGATTTTAATCAGAGGGCTCCGCCCTCCGATACCTCCCTGAATATACTTTTTGACAGTCTCAGGGCCGCTGCGCACAGACAGCGGCCCTGGTTTTTGATGGGATTGTCTATTTGAGAACTATATCCTCCCCCATGATTTCTCCATCCCGGTACACCGGGCGCAGGTGGAGGGGCTGGCCGGTTCCCGGGGCGTCAAAGTCCAGGTCAATCACGATGTCACCGTTGTCCTTGAGAGAAATGCCGCCGTGTTTGTTGACATAAGGCGTGTCCCCGGCGTAGAGCACATAGTCATAGATGCGATCCACGGTACCGGTGGCGTCATCCATCATGGCATTGGCCTTGTGCCAGGAATCAATCCAGGCCTGAGAGCCTTTGATGGTGACTGTGCCCTTGATGTTCACCGGGGAGAGGAAGGCCTGCGCCTGGGCGGTGTAGCTGCCCTCAGCGGTATCCGCCTGGTGGCTGAGGCTGCCGACGAGGGAAGTGGTCTTTCCGTTTCTGGCGATGGTGAAGGTGAGGCGCTTCATCCCCCGGTCCTCGGGATTGTTCACAAAGGCTTCTTTATACCCCGCCTCATCCTGGTAAACCACGATGTAACCATAGATGATGTTCATGACCGCCTCCAGGGGCTGATCTTTACTCACACTCTCCGGAATCCTGCAGGCGGTATAACCCTGCACCGTGCCATCCTCCAGCCTCTTCGTTCCGCTGTCCTGAATGGGTAAGTCCGTGCCATCAAGCAGGGAAGCGCCGTCTGCCAGGCTGGGGCTGTAAAAGGTGAAATACCTGGCCTGCGGTTGATTCAGGAATTCTTCCAACTCTTGCTTGAGCGCAGGATCACCTGTCAACTGACGGTCATCCAGCCAACGCTTTCCTTCCGCATACCATTCGAAATCCCCTGAGGGCTGACCCTCATGGTAAGTTATCTCAGGTTTGGCGACCTTGAGCGTGTAAGAGATATAGAGTGTCTTGTTATCCGCATAGGCTTGTTCCAGGGTGAAGTCAAAAGTTTTTGCGTTCAACTTCGCGATCAGTTTCTGATAGTCATCCAGTGATTCCATTTCCTGGGGCCGCGTCTGAGGTGTCTTGGTGATGGTTTCCCCGTAGGTCTGGGCCACCTCCGCTAGCTGGGACAGCTGTTTTCCTTTTACTTCATCATCCTTGAATAGGCCAAACACGTTGAGGCTGGCCGCCAGGGCCACCCCCGCCAGCACCAATGCCAGCGTTAAGGCCAGGGCGAAGGTCAGTTTCTTTTTCATGGGTTTCTCCTTTTCTTGTGCCGCTTTCAGCACCTGCCAGGCGGTATTGGGGCCCGCCTGGATACCGGAAAGCCTGATGTCCAGGCTTTTTTTGATTCTGTCTTCCCGGGTCATGCTTGCTCTCCTTCCAGCGTGCGGCGCAGCTTGTCATGGGCTTTTTTAAGTCTGGCGGATACCGATGGGGCGGTGATGCCCAGGGCCTGCGCTACCTCGTACACGGTCATGCCCTTGTAATGATAGAGAAGGACGGCCTCCAGCAGTTTCCGGGGCAGCTTCATCACCTCGATGGTGAGGAGGCTGTCATCCTCAGAAAAAGGCTGGGCGGGTTCGGGCAGGTCATCCAGCGTGATGGTTCTTTCCACATAGCGGAACCAGGCGGATTTCCTCATGTCCTTGCAGGTGTTGATGGCGATGCGCATGAGCCAGGTTTCCTCGCTGCTCTCTTGTCGAAAGCTCTCAAAACCTTGATAGGCTTTCAGAAAGGTCTCCTGCACCGCGTCCTGGGCCAGGGTCAGATCCCGGAGGTAGAGGAAGCACATGCGCAGGAGGGGCTGTTCATACCTATTGACGATGCCCTCAAGCCAACTGGCTTTGCCGCTATCCTGGCCACAAATAGCGCCCATGTGTCCTCACCCCCTTCACCTGTTAGACGACAGCGCGCACGTGTTTGTTAGATGCCCACGCGCTTCCGTGCGAATATTCTCATCTCCTGCCCATTCTAATCCCAAAGGAAGAAAAGCGCATCCCATGTAAATCCAGAAAGGTGAATTTACATCGATTTTACAATTCACTGATCAGGGATTTTACATACGCTGTGTATGTTACAGATGTACCAAATTTCAAGGAGGAAAAACATTTTATGAAGATCCGTAGAATCCTGGCCCTGGTTTTGGCCCTGACCGCCATCACCGGCGCCGCCCTGGCTGCTTTCGACGCTTCCAAGACCATCGCCGTCGTCTCCCGTGAAGAGGGCAGCGGCACCCGCGGCGCTTTCATCGAGCTGACCGGTGTCCAGGCCAAAAACGCCGAGGGCAAGGATCAGGACTACACCTATGCCGAGGCTGACTTTGTCAACGGCACGTCCCTTGTCATCACCACCGTCGCCTCTGACCCCGCCGCCATCGGCTATGCCTCCCTGTCCTCCGTGGTGGTGAATGATTCCGTTAAGAGTGTTAAAGTGAACGGCGTTGAAGCCTCCACCGAAAACATCCTCAACAACACCTATCCCATCGCCCGTCCCTTCAACATCGTCACCAAGGGCGAGGCCACTGACGAGCTGGCCAAAGACTTCATCGCCTTCATCATGAGCAAGCAGGGCCAGGAAGAAGTGGCCAATGACGGCCTGGTTCCCGTGGCCAATGACGCTCCCGAATATAAGCCCGCCGGCCTCAAAGGCACCCTGGTGGTGGGCGGCTCCACCTCCGTGGCCCCTGTGATGGAACTGCTGGGCGAAGCCTACTCCGCGCTCAACCCCGAGGTGGAAGTGGATGTGCAGTCCACCGGCTCCTCCGCTGGCGTCACCGGCGCGCTTGACGGCACCTACATGATCGGCATGGCCTCCCGCGCCCTGAAGGACAGCGAGGTGGAAGCCGGCGCTCTGGGCCTTGCGATTGGCATCGACGGGATCGCGGTCATCGTGTCCCCCGAGAACCCCACTGAAGACCTCACGCTTGAGCAGGTCCGTCAGATCTTCGTGGGCGAAGTCACCACCTGGGCCGAACTCTCCAAATAACTGATGCAGCATCGGAAGAACGTTTCCGAAGGACTCATGCGGGGGCTGTTTCTGGCCTCCGCATGCGTCTGCATTCTGGCGGTGGGCACAATCAGCGCCTTTCTATTTGCCAACGGGCTTCCCTTTTTTGCCAAGTACTCCGCCTGGGACTTTATCACGGGCACGGAGTGGGCACCGCTGAGGAACGTCTTTGGCATTCTGCCCATGATCGTCGGAAGCTTTTATGTCACCTTTGGGGCGCTGCTGCTCGGTGCTCCCATTGGCATCCTCACCGCGATCCTCATGGCCCGCTTCGCCTCAAAGCCGGTGGTGAAGGTGATGAAGCCGGCCGTGGCGCTGCTGGCTGGTATCCCATCGGTGGTCTACGGCTTTTTTGGTCTGATGCTGCTGGTGCCCTTTGTGAGGAAGGCCTTTGGCGGCACCGGAAAAAGCGTGCTGGTGGCCAGTGTGCTGCTCGCCATCATGATCCTGCCCACCATCATCCAGACCTCAGAGGCCGCGATCAACGCGGTGCCCGGCAGCTACTATGAAGGCAGCCTGGCGCTTGGCGCCACCCATGAATCAAGCGTGTTTCGCTCAGTGGTCCCCGCCGCCCGGCCCGGCATCATCTCAGGCATTGTCCTGGGCCTGGGCCGCGCCATCGGGGAGACCATGGCCATCATCATGGTGGCGGGCAACAACCCCCGCATGCCCTTTGATATTCTCAAGGGGGTGCGCACCCTCACCGTCAATGTGCTCATGGAAATGGGCTACGCGGCAGACGTCCACCGGGAAAGCCTGATCGCCACCGGCGTGGTGCTGTTTATCATCGTCATGGCCATCAACTTCCTCTTCTCCTTCATCAACCGCAGGAGGGTGCTGCAATGAGTCAGGCTCCCTACATCGATACCTCGGTGCCCACTCGGGCCGGCAGACACTGGGGCTCCCGGATCCTGAAGGCCCTGTGCTGGCTGGCCGGCATCATCACCATGGGGAGTCTGCTGCTGATCGTGCTGTTTATCTGCATCAATGGCATTCCCCACCTGAAGCCCTCGCTTTTTGCTATCAAATATACCACCCGGAATGTCTCCATGTTCCACGCCATCATCAACACGCTGACCATGACGGGGCTGGCACTTCTTTTTTCCGTCCCCGTGGGCGTGATGGGGGGCATTTATCTGGCTGAATACGCCAAGCCCGGCAGCCGCCTGGTGAAGATCATCCGCGTGACAGCAGAGACCCTGGCGGGCATCCCCTCCATCGTCTATGCGCTGTTTGGCATGCTGGCCTTTGTGGTGACGCTTAGAATCGGCATCTCCATCCTCTCGGGCGCCCTGACGCTGGCCATTATGACCCTGCCGCTGATCCTGCGCCAGACCGAGGAATCCCTGCTGGCGGTGCCCATGTCCTACCGGGAGGGCAGCTTTGGCCTGGGCGCGGGAAAGCTGCGCACCACCATCCGCATCGTGCTGCCGGTGGCAATGCCCGGCATCCTGGCGGCGGTGCTGCTGTCCATCGGGCGCATCTCCGGTGAAACCGCGGCCCTGATCTACACCTCAGGCACCGCCACCCGGATCGCAGGACTGATGGAATCCGGCCGCACACTCTCAGTGCACCTCTACCAGCTCCAGCAGGAAGGCCGCTTCATTGACGAGGCCTTTGCCGTGGCGGTGATATTGCTGGTGATTGTGGTGCTGATGAATGCCCTCTCCTCCCTTATCGCCAAAAAACTGACCAGGAAAGGCTGAACCATGACGAATTTTGCCCTGAACAGCAAGGCCGTGCAGACGGAGGTCACCAACTCCGCCAAGTTTGACATCAAGGATCTGGACCTGTTCTACGGCCATTTCCAGGCGCTCAAGCAGATCAACATGATGATCCCCGAGCGCCAGGTGACCGCCCTGATCGGCCCTTCGGGCTGCGGCAAGTCCACCCTCCTCAAATCCTTGAACCGCATGAACGACCTGATCCCGGACTGCCGGGTGCAGGGGACGGTTCTGCTGGATGGCCAGGACATCTATTCCCCCGCTATGGAGGTCAGCCTCCTCAGGAAGCGGGTGGGCATGGTGTTCCAGAAGCCCAACCCCTTCCCCATGACCATCTATGACAACATCGCCTATGGCCCCCGCACCCATGGTGTCAGGGGAAAGCTGAAGCTGGACGCGATTGTTGAAAAGGCCCTCCGCGATGCCGCCCTGTGGGATGAGGTGAAGGACGACCTGCGCAAGAGCGCCATGGCCATCTCCGGCGGCCAGCAGCAGCGGCTGTGCATCGCCCGGTGCCTGGCCGTGCAGCCGGAGGTGCTGCTGATGGATGAGCCCACCAGTGCCCTTGACCCCATCTCCACCTCCAAGATCGAGGATCTTGTGCTGGAGCTTAAAAAAGAATATACTGTGATTATCGTCACCCACAATATGCAGCAGGCTGCCCGAATCAGCGACTTGACTTCCTTCTTCCTCCTGGGCGAGATGATTGAGATGGATGCCACGGCGCGCCTGTTCGCCAATCCCGCGGACAAGCGGACGGAAAACTATATCACGGGGAGATTTGGTTGATGCGCAAACGATTTGATGAACAGCTCCTGGAGCTGAACAAGGAAATGATCACCATGGGAAGCCTCATCGAGCAGGCAATTGAAAACGCAAGCCAGGTGGTGAGCAGCCGGAATGTGGAGGCCGCCCGCATCGTGATCCGGGGCGATATGGAGATTGACCGCAAGGAGCGGGACATTGAGAGCCGGTGCCTGAGGCTTTTGCTGATGCAGCAGCCCGTCGCCAGCGATCTGCGGCTTATTTCAGCGGCGCTTAAGATGATCACCGATATGGAGCGCATCGGCGACCAGGCCGCTGACATCGCGGAAATCATCACGATGCCGGTCAAGGGCGAGCTGATGCCCTTCCCCAAGCACCTCCAGCAGATGGCCACGGAAACCGCCCGCATGGTGCACCAGGCGATTGACGCCTATGTCACCCGGGACGCTGCCCTGGCCCGGGAAGTGATCGAGAGCGACGACGTGGTGGACCAGCTGTTTGATGAAGTGAAGGAAGAGCTGCTCAAAATCATGAACACCTACATTAAAACCGGCAAACATGCCAACGGCATGCAGCTGCTGGACATGCTGATGATCGCCAAATACTATGAGCGCAGCGCCGACCATGCCACCAACATCGCCGAGTGGGTGGAATACGCCGTCACCGGGCACCTAAAAGGAGAGCTTTTACAGTGATCTATTCAGTGGAAGACGACCAGGCCATCCGCGACCTGCTGCTCTACACCTTAAGGCAGGCCGGATACGAGGCAGAAGGCTTTGCCGAGGGGAAAGCCTTCCAGGAGGCCATGCGGGAAAAACTGCCCAAGCTGGTGCTGCTGGATCAGATGCTGCCCGGGATGGACGGGGAGCGCCTGCTCATCCAGATGCGCCGGGATGAGCGCACCCGCCATATCCCGGTCATCATGCTCACCGCCAAGGATTCGGAGATGGACAAGGTCAGGAGCCTGGACGATGGCGCGGATGACTATATCGTGAAGCCCTTCGGGGTGATGGAGCTGCTCTCCCGTATCCGCGCGGTCCTCAGGCGCAGCGAGAAAAAGCAAAAACACGAGCGCCTCTCCCTGGGCCCCATCGACATGGATGTGGGCCGCCGGGAGGTGAAGGTGGACGATGTTCCCGTCACCCTCACCAACAAGGAGTTCAGGCTGCTCCAGTTCCTCATGTCAAACCCGGGCCTGGTTTTCAGCCGCGAGCAGCTGCTTGACAGCGTCTGGGACACCGGCTACGCCGGAGACACGCGAACCGTGGATATGCATGTGCGCACCCTGCGCGTGAAGCTGGGGGAAGCCGCCATCCTCGTCCAGACGGTGCGCGGCGTGGGCTACAAGCTGGCTGAAGAAGCCGATGCAGTCTGAACATAAGGAAAAGAGCGGATGAGAAAACGGATATTCCTCAGCTTCATCGCCCTGATCATCATCTTTGGCGCCCTGTCGTCGGCCCTGGTGGCCAGCATCATCGCCACCGTCGTCCCCCAGCAGGTGATGATCCGGCTTGAAGACGAAACCCGGCTCCTCATCCCCCGGATGGCGGAAAGCGGGGATCAGGCGGCCTTTGACAAGCTGCTGAGCACCAGCCGCATCACCCATATTGCGGCTGATGGCACGGTGTTGTTTGACAGCCAGAGCTCTCAGGAGCTTGACAACCACGCGGACCGGGATGAGGTGAAACGGGCGTTTGAAACCGGCTATGGAAGCGCGGTGCGCCACTCAGACACCCTCAAGGCCAACATGATCTATGTGGCCACACGGCTTGAGGACGGCAGCGTCCTGCGCCTGGCGGCGCCTGAGCGGGTCAGCGCCGAGATGGCGGGCAGCATGCTGCCCTGGCAGATCTTCGGCACCGTGGCCCTCATCCTTTTCAGCCTTCCTTTGGCCGCTGTCATCACCAACCGCCTGATCAGGCCCATCCTGGAAATCGACCTGGACAGCCCTGATGACAGCCTGGTGTATGATGAGCTGATCCCCCTGGTGCGCCGGATTGATGACCAGGCCAAGCTCAACCGCGAACAGCTGGAGGCCCTCAACGACAGGCGCCAGGAGCTGGACGCGCTGCTTGGCGGCATGCATGAGGGCTTTGTGGCCATTGACAGAGACCATCGCATCATCCTCATCAACCACAGCGCCTGCGACATGCTGGGCATTGACCGCAGCTGGGCCCAGGGCAAGACCATCCCCGAGGTGAACCGGCGCCAGGAGATGCTCTCCCTGCTGTCAGAGCTGGAGGCCCAGGGCAGCGCCGAGGGCATGATGGAGCGGGGCGGGCGCAGCTATGTGCTCTCCGCCAGCAAGGTGGAAAGCGGCCGGGGCTCGGTGCTGCTCATCTCTGACCAGACCGACAAAATCGAGGGTGAGGCCATGCGCAAGCGCTTCACCGCCAATGTCTCCCATGAGCTGCGCACACCGCTGACCACCATCTCCGGCTATGCCGAGATGATTGAGAAGGGCATGGTGAAAAGCGCCGACATCCCCACCTTTGGCGGCATCATCCTGAGGGAGAGCAAGCGGCTGCTGAGCCTGGTGGAGGACATCCTGAGGCTCTCAAAGCTGGATGAGGGCTTCCCCCGGGGCAAGCGGGACAAAGTGGCGCTTGACGAAGTAGCGAAGTCCGCCTGCGAATCCCTGCGCCCGCTGGCGGCGGATAAGGATATCAGCCTCACTTTTGAAGGGGAGGACACCTGCGTCACCGGTGACCGCACGCTGCTGGATGAGCTGCTGATGAACCTGATTGACAACGCCATCAAATACAACCAGCCGGGCGGCCGGGTGGAGGTCAACACCTCAAACCGGGGCGACCGGGTCATCCTTACCGTGGCCGACACCGGCATCGGCATCGAGCCGGAGCACCAGACCCGCATCTTCGAGCGCTTCTACCGCTCGGACAAAAGCCGCTCCAAGGCCACCGGCGGCACGGGCCTGGGCCTGTCCATCGTGAAGCACGCGGCGGAGTACCACGACGCCACCATCAGCCTGGACAGCACCCCGGGCCAGGGCACCACCATCAGCGTGACTTTTCCCGGATGTGAAACTCAGTAGTGCAGAAGTTATGCGGGTATATTTCGGGGAGAGCGCGTCAGCATAAGCCGCCCTCCCCATTCTTTTAGCAAGCGATGCAGTAGGAGATGAGATGTTCTCAAACCCAGCGTTCACCGCGCTGCCCCGGCCGGAAAAGCACAGGCGCTACCGGGAGATCGCCCTGGTCTTCCTGCGCCTGGGGCTGGTGGCCTTTGGAGGCCCGGCGGCCCATATCGCCATGATGGAGGAGGAGCTCATCCAGAAGCGCCAGTGGGTGACCCGGGAGCAGTTCATGGATTTTCTGGGCGCCACCAACCTCATCCCCGGCCCCAATTCCACCGAAATGGCCATCCACCTGGGCTTTGCCCGGGGCGGGGTGCTGGGGCTTGTTCTCTCCGGCGTCTGTTTTATCCTGCCGGCCGCCCTTTCCGTGCTGTTGTTCGCTGTGCTCTATAGTCAGCATGGCCAGGTGAAGGGCATTGTGGGGATGATGGACGGCATCAAGCCGGTGGTGATGGCAGTCATCATCCAGGCGCTTTTGCGCCTGTCCAGGTCGGTGATCACAAGGCCGCTGGCAGCCGGTGTCGCGGCGGGGGTGATCGGGCTGAATCTGCTTGGCATCTCAGAAATCCCGCTCTTGCTGCTGGCTGCCATCTGTGTGATGCTCTACAAAAACCGGGACCGGCTCGCCGGCCGCCTGGCGGCGCTGCCGCTTTTGTCCCAGGCCGCCTCCCCTGCGGCGGAGATTGCCGCGAAGGCTGCCGCCCCCGCCCTGGGGGCCTCAGCGCTGTTTTTCACCTTCCTGAAGATCGGGGCCTTCCTCTACGGCTCAGGCTATGTGCTGCTGGCCTTTCTGGAGAGCGAGTTTGTCACCCGCCTTGGGGTGCTGACCAACCAGCAGCTCCTTGACGCGGTGGCCGTTGGCCAGTTCACCCCGGGCCCGGTTTTCACCACGGCCACCTTCATCGGCTATCTCCTGGGGGGCTTTGGCGGCGCTGCCGCCGCCACGGCGGGCATCTTTCTGCCCTCCTTTGTCCTGGTCTTTTTCCTCAACCCCCTCATCCCCCGCCTGCGCGCTTCCAAATGGTTCTCTGCCGCCCTGGACGGCGTCAACGCCGCCTCCCTGGGGCTGATGGCCCTCATCAGCGTCAAGCTGGGCCTCGCCTCCCTCACCGGCTGGTTCCCCATCCTGCTCTTTGCGGGCGCATTCCTGGCGCTGTTCAAATTCAAGGTCAATTCCTTTTATCTGATCGTGGCGGGCGGGGTGCTGGGGTACTTATATCAATTAGTATTTTAGGAAGGACAGGGAACGGCGAAACGAAGCGGGGGAAGGCCTTTTTGAAAAAAAGACCTTCCCCCGTACCCCCATCCGAATAACCTTGTCAGCCTTTGAGGGGTTCAAATATGACGTTATCTTCCTCTATTTCCACCTTGACCACCAGGCCATTACCCACCTCAGCCTGGGGCCAAGGCAGCCGCCAGCTGGGGTCACCCTCCCCGGTGGTGCGCAGGGTGATGGGAAGCTCCTGTCCGTCTTTTAGCACCGTGGCGCGCAGGGGCTTGTTTTTAATGGCCAGCAGGTAAATGTCCTCCCGTTTTTCGAACAGGTGCAGATAAAGCGCATGGGGCTTGGCAGTGAACAGGCACCAGTCCCCCACATCATAGGGGTAGGCGGGGACGGGAGAGGCCCCATAGATGGCTTCCCCATTCTGATCCATAAAGGCGCCAATGGCTTCCAGCACCTGGGTGCTGGGCCGGGGCACCACGCCATTTGCGTCAGGCCCCACATTCAGCAGGTAGTTGCCGCCCCGGCTCACCGTCTTGACCAGGCTTCTGATTAGGTATTTGGGGGCTTTCCACTGATGATCAAAGCGGCTGAATCCCCAGGTGTGGTTGATGGTGGCTGGCACCTCAAAGGGCTTGGGGTAAGGAAGCAGGGGCAGAAAATTGTCCCCTGTGGTCATATAATCCCCCAGGCCATGGCCGATGCGGCCAGAAATGAGGCAATTGGGCTGGAGGCTGCGAACCAAGCCCGCCAATTCCTCCGACTCAGCCCTGGTCATCTGCATGGGGGTGTCAAACCAGATAAGCCCGATGTCCCCATAGTTTGTCAGCAGCTCTTTAAGCTGGGGAATGCATTTTTCATCCAGATACTTTCTGAAATGGGGGTTCGGGTCGCACACCGCCTCCTCAATACCGCCTGGATGATGCCAGTCCTGAGCTTGAGAATAGTAAAAACACAGCTTCAGCCCATGATTGTCACAGGCTTTCCGAAAGGCCATGGCCACATCCCGCCCATAAGGCGTGGCTGATACCACGTTGTAGGGGTCAGCCTTGGAGTCAAACATAGAAAAACCGTCATGATGCTTGGCAGTAAAAACCACATAGCGCATGCCAGCGTCCTTGGCCATTTTGACCAAGGCCTCCGCGTCAAACGCGCCAGGGTTAAACTCAGCGGCCAGCTTCTCATATTCCTTTTTGGGGATGCGCAGGTCGTGCATGATCCATTCGACAATATTGTGTGTGCGTTGGCCTTCATAAGCCCCGGCCAGGATGGCATACAGCCCCCAGTGCACAAAAAGCCCGAACTTGCCCTCCATCCACCAGGGGGCTTTCACATTCACCTGATTCACCGTTCAATCATCCTTTCACAGCCCCTGAAGTCAGCCCCTCAACCACAAAGCGCTGCATCACCGCAAACATGATGGCGGTGGGCAGCAGCGCCAATACGCCGCCTGCCATCAGCACACCCCACTTTACGTCATACTTGCCAATCAGGCTTTTTAGCCCCACCGGCACCGTCCACATATCCGAGGTGCTGATGAAGATGGTGCCCGCAATCAACTCATTCCAGGAGCCAATAAAGGCAAACACAAACACCGCCACAATCCCCGGGAACATGATGGGCAGGATGATTCTAAACAGCCCCTGCCACTTGGTGCAGCCGTCCACATAGGCGGCCTCCTCCAGGGTATATGGAATGCGCTCAAAAAAGCTGCGCATGGTGATGGCACAAAAGGGCAGGTTCACCACCAGATAATAGACAAACAGGCTAAAGCGCGTGTTGATGAGGCCCGCGTTTGCAAAAATGATATAGAGGGGAATAATGACCAGGATTCCCGGGATCATCTGGGTGAGCAGGAAAAACAGCAGCATGCTGCCTTTTCCCCTGAACTCATAGCGCGCAAAGGCATAGCCGCCAAGAATGGAAAGAAGCGTGATCACAATGGCAGTGCTGCCGGAGATAATGACCGAGTTTTTCACCATGGAGCCATAGTTATACATGGAAAACAGCTGGTCATAGTTCTCAGTGGTGACGTTTTGGGGCACATAGGTCAGGTTCTGGGCGTCAATGATCTCGGTGTGCGGCTTCAAAGAGGTGGCGACCATCCAATAAATCGGCAATATCACCGCCAGCAGATACACTGCCAGCAGCACAACACGCCCGGTGGTAGACAGGCTTTTCTTCATCTTGCTTGTCATCAGAAATCACCTGCCTTGCTATATTTCGTCACCTTCAAAAAAACCACCGCATAGACCGCCAGAATCACCATCAGCACCACACCCAGCGCTGAGGCCAGGCCAAAATCATAGCCCGAGAAGGCCCGGGTGTACATGTAAGAGGGCAGCGTCTGGGAATGGTTGGCAGGCCCGCCGCCAGTGATCACCACAATCAGATCAAAGGAGTTAAAGACCCAGATGGTTCTCAGCAGCAGCGTCATAATGACCGTGGGCTTGATATAGGGAAAGGTGATCGCAAAAAAACGCTTCACCGCACCGCAGCCATCGATGTCTGCCGCCTCATACACATCCCCGGGAATGGATTGGAGAGCCGCCAGATACATGATGGCAAAAAACGGCACCCCCATCCAGATCATGGCAAAGATCACCACCAGCAGGGATAGCCCCGGCGTTCCCAACCAGGCGATCTTCTCACCGATCATGCCAAGCTTCATCAGCAGGTCATTCACCACACCGTATTCCCCGTTGAATGACCAGCGGAATATCAACCCCACCACAAAGGCCGAGAAGGCCCAGGGCAAAAACACAATGGCCTGGTAGATACCCCGGCCCTTAAACTTCTTTCTTAGCGCCAGAGCCAGCGTCATGCCAAGCAGGAATTGCATGCCTACGCTGGCAATCACATAGACGAAGGAATTGCGCAAAATCAGCCCAATATCCCTGTCTGCAAACAGATTCTTGAAGTTGGCAAACCCATTGAAGTAGATTTTGCCCGGCTCAATCAGCTTGTAGTTTTGAAGGGACATGAGCACGCTGTTGACCAGAGGATAGCCAAAGGCCAACAGCAACAAAAGAAACGTCGGCAAAATGAATAAATAGGGCTCCAGCTTCCGGCTGACTTGCAGCTGTTGGTGTCTTTTCTCATAGCGCCTCAACAGCTTGAAGCCCAGCACAAACAGGATGACAAGCAGCAGGATATACAGCGCAATTTGCCACTCCATGTTTTTCTTTCACCCCTTTCATGGTACATCTTCTGTGATGAGGCAGGCGGCGGTTTTACCTGCCGCCTGCTCCGGCCGTCAAAAAACCAAGGTTTTTTGACGGAAAGGAACGACGGGCCATCCGCCTCTCACTTCGT
>DHQX01000005.1:101841-115651 GCA_002411105.1 Christensenella sp. UBA5327
CGCAAGGCCTTCCGCCACACCGCGCATGGGCAGAGCTCACCGCCGCCAGTGGCGGAGGAAGGTGAGCGGCAGCCCAATGAGCAAAGGAAGCTGCCGTACGCCGTCCTCGGTGTGACGGCAGATGACTATTGCGAATTGAGACGCTGTGGCGGATTTCAATCAGAGGGCTCCGCCCTCCGATACCTCCCTGAATATACTTCTTTGACAGTCTGGGCAGGCGGCGGTTTTACCTGCCGCCTGCTGAGTGTCAATCAGTCCTCGCTCAGGCTCTTGGGCTGCTCCACCGCACTTCCCGGGTTTTCAGCCAGGTATTTAATCATCCGCTTCTCAAGCTCCTCCGCCACATGGCCCAAAGAGGTCTTGGCATCCTGCTGCCCCAGCAGGTATTTCTGCATTTCCTCATGCATCATGCCCTGGTGCATATCGGTATAACTGAAAGGCCCAAAGGCGCAGGGCACCACCAGTTTGGGATCGTTGAGCTGCTGCATGAAGGTGGCATAATAGCCATCCGGGCCATAGAAGGGGTCATCGCCCACGTCTTTTTTGATGGGGATCAGGCCGGTCAGCTTGCAGTACTCAATGTTGTTGTCAGGCCGGGTCAAGAACTGGATCAACTGCCAGGCAGCATCCGGGTTTTTGGAGTTGGCAGAGATGGAATAGGCATAGGGAGAGTTGATGGTGTTGTAGATTTTGCCATCTTTATCGCTTGCAGGCATGGGCATCACCATCCACTGCTCGTCTTTCATGTTGGCAATGCAGGTGGCAGCCACCTCAGAGTCGTTGATGAGGGTGCCGGTGAGGCCGCCGGTGAAGTTATCCACCATCTCAATAAAGCCCCAGTTGATGGCGTCCTTGGGGGCGTTGCCATCCAGGTACAGGCCATTCCAGGTTTCATAGGCCTTGACCCCTTCGTCGGAGTTGAAAAGCGCCGAACCATCATCCGCATAGGCCTTGCCGCCAGTAAATGTCTGCAAATAGACAAACAGCGGGTCAAAGGCGCCACGGGCGCCGCGGAAGGAGGTGCCATAGCGGTTCTTTTCGGGATTGGTGAACTTCCGCACCGCGTCAAAGTACTCGCTGTAGGTCCAGCCCTTGGCGGGGTCAAGGTCCAGGCCTTCTTCCTTGGCCCAGTCCTTGCGCACAAACACACCTTTCACCATCATGCCATCAGGCACGGTATAGGTGTTGCCGTACAGCTCATTCTCGGCCTTCCAAACCAGCTTGGTCACTGTATCGGTATATTCGGCCTCGGTGCCTTTGATATAGTCCGCCAGAGAAATCACCCAATTTGCGGCTGTGAACTGGCCCAGCCAGCCTGCCCAGGTGGTGATCACATCGGGCAACTGGTTGGAGGTGCCAAGGATGGTGAGTTTGTTGGCGGCATCGTCCCAGGGCACACTCTCATACACCACAGAGATGCCGGTTTCTTCCTTAAACTTGGCAAAGGTCTTCTCAAAATATTCCTGTCTGACGGGGCTGGGAGAGACATCAATAAAGCGCAGCGTCACATTTTCCTGGGCACTGATGACCAGAGGCAGCAGTAGCATCAGGCAGAGCAGCAAAGCAATCAGTCGTTTTTTCATCAGGTAGACTCCTCCTCTTTTTTTAAGGCAATCCTTGCCTTAGGATATCATATCAAGCGCCCGGGTCAAATCAGCTATCAGGTTGTCGGCCCCCTCCAGCCCGCAATGGATGCGGATCAGCCCCCGGGAGACGCCTGCATTTTTCAGCGCTGCCTCGTCTGCAGTGTACAGGGGGCAAAGGGCCAGGCTTTCAAAGC
Source organism: Christensenella sp. UBA5327 (assembly GCA_002411105.1). Taxonomy (GTDB): domain Bacteria; phylum Bacillota; class Clostridia; order Christensenellales; family Aristaeellaceae; genus UBA6115. The sequence goes on from DHQX01000005.1 coordinate 103,622, forward strand.
CGCCCCAGGAGCAACCCTTGCCAAAGAGCTTGAGGGCGTTGATCACCTTCACCGCGTCCTCCGGCTCCCGGTCCAGCTCAAAGCTCATCAGCCCCGTGTGGCCGCGCATCTGCTTTTTGATCAGCTCCGCCTGGGGGTGGGAGGCCAGGCCGGTGTAGTGCACCGCCTTCACCTTGGGATGACTTTCTAAAAACCGGGCCACTTTCAAGGCGGTATCCTGGTGCATGGCAAGCCTGGCGGGCATGGACCTGAGGCCCCGGATGGCAAGCCAGGCCTCCATGGGCCCCAGGATCCCACCCAGCCACTCCCGGGTGCCGTGGCGCATCTGATGGATAAAGCCCTTGTCTTTTGAAATGAGCGCTCCGCCAATCACGTCGCTGTGGCCGCCCACATACTTGGACAGGGTGTGCATCACAATATCAATCCCCATGTCCAGCGGATTCTGGAAAAGCGGGGTGCAGTAGGTGTTGTCCATGTAGGTTTTGATCCCCCGCTCCCGGCAAACATCGGCGATGGCCCTGATATCCACCACCGAAAACACAAAGGTGGCCGGGCTTTCAAGGATCATGAGCTTCGTGTTGGGCCTGATCTCCCTTTTGATCTCCTCCAGGTCAAGGCCGGAGATAAAGCTGATGTCCATCTTCATCCGGGGCATGCCCACTGAATGCATGAACGAATGCACCGGGCGGTAGGAATCCCGCATGCACAGGATATGGTCCCCCGCCTGACAGGTGGCAAGAATGGCCGAGGTGGCAGCCGCCATGCCCGAGCCAAACACCAGGGCATCCGCCCCATGCTCAAGCGCCGCCAGCTTTTTCTCCAGCAGCCTGACCGTGGGGTTTGACACGCGGCCATAGATAAACGTCTCATCATCCTGCTGTTCCCCGGCCCTCAGATACTCCTCAAAGGTGGGAAAAACGTGGAGAGAGGAAAAAAACACCGGCGGGGACACGGCCCCCAACTGGTCCTGGTAGTCCTCATAGCCATGGGTGATGGTGAATAATTGTTCGTTTTCAACGTTTTTCATACGCAATGCCCTCTTCAATTTCCCTGGTGTATGGACGATGGGATACATCCTATTCCGCTTGCCGGATATTGTCAAGTTTATATCTCAGCACGCGATATACCAATATTCTATAATTAAAATGATTGCATTATTGAGTGAATCATCTGTATGGAAAAGAGCGCCTAAATCCCCAGGCTCCCCTGATCATACGCCGGGTACAACCCGCCCGAGAGAACAACGCAGCTCTCCCCATCCCGCTCTCCCCGGAGGGAGAACGCATCCTGCCCCATCATAAAGCGCAGGTCAATCTCGTCCCCCTGCAACATTTCCTTGCGATAGGTCACCTGCAGGGTGTGGACAGGGCGGCGGGACAGGTTGACGCAGGCATCCAGAAAGCACAGCGCCCAGTCGGCCACCCGGGTGTTGTTCACATGGCCATTGCGGTCAATGTCGGTGTATAGCGGCTGCCACGGGCGGCGGATCTCCCGGCCCTCCAGCAGCTCTCTGGCACCTGCCGGATAGGGCAGGGGCTTTTCCAAAGCCTCGTTGTCGGGCATGGCCAAGGCCACCTCGGGCACCTGGGTCATGGTGCGGCTGTCGATGTCAGCCAGCGTCCAAAAGCTGCTGCCCCGCACCAGCACCTGGCCCGCCGCATCCTCAATTTGGTAAAAGCGAGGGTAGATGCCCCTCCTGGCCTGGGTGGGGAAGGACTTGCCCACGATCATATCCCCAATGGCGGGGTAGCGGTCAATCACCATATCATGCCGGGTCAAAACCCACACCGCCTGGTGATGTTGCACGATCTGCTGCCGCCCAAAGCCCAGCCGGGCGGCGTGAAGCCCTGCCAATTCCTGCATCAGTGCCATGATGGCATTGGGCTTCCAGTAGCCATGCTTATCACACTCGCCTGATTCCAGCAGGCGCTCTATCCGCTGTATGTTCACTGGCATGCCTCCGCCTAAAACTTCATCACAATGCCCACCACCGCCGAAATGGCGATGTAAAGGATGGGGCTTTTCTTGAACTTGCGGATGGCCGCAAAAATCACCGCAAAAAACAGGATGTATTTCAGGCTGATCAGGTCTGAAAAGGCCCCGGTCTGCCTGAACAGCGCGGTGTTGAGCACCGCCGCCCGGAACACCGCCAGCACCGCCGCCGCGATCAACCCCGTGACCGCCGGGCGCAGGCCGTAAAAGGTGTAGGCCACATACTTGCTTTCACTGAACCGCTCCAGGGATTTTGACACCAGCACCACGATGATCACCGAGGGCAGGATTTCCGCCAGCGTGGCCACCACGCCACCCAGTATCCCCGCTGTGTTATAGCCCACATAGGTGGCCATGTTGATGCCGATGGGGCCAGGGGTGGACTCTGAGATGGCGATCATATCGGTGATGAACTTCTCATTGAACCAGCCTGTGCGCTCACCCAAGCGCTGCAAAAAGGGCAAGGTGGCCATGCCGCCGCCCACAGCAAACAGGCCAATCTGCAAAAATTCCCAAGCCAGGTGCAGATAGATCATGCCTACTTCTCCTCCGCCTTTTTAACCGCGATGCCAATCAGCGCCGACACCACCACCAGCCACACCGGCGAAACCCTGGTGAACACCGACAGCGCAAACACCACAGCAAAAAGCCCGATGCCCACCCAATCCTTCACGCCTTTTTTCCACATGCTGATCACCGCTTGAAGGATCAGCGCGCACACGCATATGGAAATGGCCTTGAAGGCGTGCTGCACCATGGGCTCGTTTTGGAAATTCTGCATGAGTGCTGCGATCAGCGTGATGATGATGATGCTGGGTGTCACCACCCCCAGGGCCGCGGCAATAGCGCCGGGCGTCTTTCTGCGCTGATAGCCGATGAACACCGACACGTTTGACGCGATGATGCCCGGCAGGCACTGGCTGACAGCAAAAAAGTCCATCACCTTCTCCTCGTCCAGCCAGCCGCGCCTTTCTACAATCTCACGCCTTAAAATGGGCAGCATCGCATAGCCACCCCCAAAGGTCACCGATCCCATCTTGAAAAAAACCAGATAGATCTCCAGGAGCTCTTTTAGCATGGGCTTCTCTCTTTCCCTGATGATGCTTCCATTATACAGCTAATAGCAAGCGATGCTGCTGTCGGTTCTCCCTTCCGTGGCGCCCATCAGCGTGCCGTTTGCCATTTTCCAGATGATCTGCCCCCGGCCAAAGAGCGGGCTGTCAGCGGATATGCTCACGCGATGCCCTTTTTTCTGCAACTGCTTCAAAATCGCGGGGGAAAACCCGGCTTCCACCGCAAACTCCCGCTCCTTCATCCACTGCCAGCGGGGCGCGTCCAGGGCCTGCTGGGGGTTTAAGCCAAAGTCCACCAGGTTCATCACCACCTGCACATGCCCTTGCGGCTGCATGTAGCCGCCCATCACCCCAAAGGGCCCCACCGCCTCCCCCTCTTTCATCAGGAAGCCGGGAATAATGGTGTGATAGCTCTTCTTCCGGGGGGCGATGCAGTTGGCGTCCTGCGCGTTCAGCGAGAAATCATGCCCCCGGTTTTGCAGCGCAATGCCGGTTCCCCGCACCACAATGCCCGAGCCAAAGCCCATGTAATTGCTCTGGATATAGGAGACCATGTTGCCCTCCCCATCGGCGGTGCACAGATAAACGGTGCCGGAACCAATGGGTTGTCCCGGGCTGGGGAGTGCCGCCAAATCATTGATTTCGGCCGCTCGTGCAGCGCCATAAGCGGGATCCAGCAGCCTTTCCCAGGGCAGCACCATGTCCTTCTGGTCGGTGATGTAATGCTTGCCGTCCGCAAACGCCAGCTTCATCGCCTCCCACTGGCGGTGGAAGGTGAGGGCGCTCTCTTTCTCTTCAAACTCAAAGTTCTTCAGGATATTCAGCGCCATCAGCGCCACAATGCCCTGGCCGTTGGGAGGAATCTCGCAGACCGTATAGCCTTTGTATAAAAGGGTGGCTGGTTCCACCCATTCAGGCTGATACTGGGCAAAATCGCCCTGGGTGAAAAATCCGCCAAAGGCCTGGCTGTCGGCCAGGATCTTGTCCGTCAGCCCACCGCGGTAGAAGGTCTCTGCCCGGGTTGCCGCGATCTCCTCCAGGGTATTTGCGTGGTTTCTCAGCCGCACCATTTCCCCGCACTCCGGCGCCTTCCCCTCCGGCAGAAAGGTGCGGAACCATTCAGCATAGGCCTCATCCTTGAGGCTTGTCTGAAACCTGTCCGCTGCCCGCTTCCACATCTGCGCCAGGCAGGGGGAGACCGGGTAGCCCTCCCGGGCATAGCCGATGGCCGGGGCCAAGGCCTTCTCCATAGACAGCCTCCCAAAGCGGCCCGAAAGCGCCGCCCAGGCAGCAGGGGCCCCCGGCACCATGACCGGGAGCCAGCCGTGGGTGGGCATCTTGTCCCCCGCCACGGCTTTCCGGGCTGCCTCCAGGGTCAGCCGTTCTGGTGCCCAGCCGCTGGCGTTAAGGCCATAGAGCTTTTTCTCTTTCTCTATCCACACCAGGGCAAAGGCGTCCCCGCCGATGCCGTTGGCGGTGGGTTCCACCACCGTCAGCGCCGCCGCTAATGCCACCGCCGCATCCACCGCGTTCCCGCCCCGGCGCAGCGCCTCAAGGCCCGCAGCCGCGGCCTGGGGAGAGGAGGCGTTCACCATCCCCCGGCTGGCGCAGATGGGATATCTGACGGAAGGATAGGGCAAAAAGGTTGGGTCAAAGGGCAGTGTATCAGGCATCGGCTCTCTCCCTGCTTTGTGTTATGCAAAGGGGCTGTCGCTTTGGCTGACAGCCCCTGAATGCCAGTATTGTGCTTGTTATTTCGCCAGCTCCACGCTCCGGGTCTCCCGGATGACATGCACGCGAATCTGCCCGGGGAACTCCATTTCGTCCTCGATCTGCTTGGCAATCTGCTTGGCCATCACGCGGATGCCGTCGTCGTTCACGTCATCGGGCTTCACCATGATGCGCAGCTCACGGCCTGACTGGATGGCAAAGCTCTTTTCCACGCCGCCAAAGCTGTTGGCGATTTCTTCCAGCTTAGCCAGCCGCTTGATGTAGTTCTCCAGCATCTCACGCCGGGCGCCGGGCCTGGCGGCAGAGATGGCGTCAGCCGCCTGCACCAGCACCGCTTCCACGGTCTGGGGCTCCTCGTCATTGTGGTGGGACAGGATACAGTGGATGACTTCCGGATGCTCCCGGTATTTCCGGGCGATCTCCCCACCCAGGGCGGTGTGGGTGCCTTCCTGCTCCCGGTCAACCGCCTTGCCCAGGTCATGGAGCAGGCCGCCGCGCTTGGCCAGCTGCACATCAGCGCCGATTTCAGCGGCCATGAGCCCTGCCAGGTGGGACACCTCGATGGAGTGCTTGAGCACATTTTGCCCATAGCTGGTGCGATATTTCATGCGGCCCAGGATTTTGATCAGCTCCGGATGCAGCCCATGCTGTCCGGTTTCAAACACCGCCTGCTCGCCGGCTTCCTTGATCTGCTCGTCAATTTCCTTCCGGGCCTTCTCCACCATCTCCTCAATGCGGGCGGGGTGGATGCGGCCGTCAGACAGCAGGCGCTCAATGGCGATGCGGGCGGTCTCACGCCGGATGGGGTCAAAGGCGGAGATGATCACCGCCTCGGGGGTGTCGTCAATGATCAGGTCAACGCCGGTAGCGGCCTCCAGGGCCCGGATGTTTCTGCCCTCGCGGCCAATGATGCGGCCTTTCATGTCGTCATTGGGCAGCGAAATCACGCTCACCGTGGTTTCTGACACATGATCTGAGGCGCACTTCTGAATGGCCAAAGCGATGATGTTCCGGGCCTTCTTGTTGCCCTCTTCCTTGGCATTTTGCTCAATCTCCCGCACCGTGGCGGCAGCGTCGTGGTAGGCTTCCTTCTCCACCCGGGCGATGATGGCCTGGGTGGCCTCATCGGCGGTGAGGCCCGCGATGCGCTCAAGCTCTGTCGCCTGCTGATCGCGCAGCGCTTCAGCCTCGGCCATGCGGCGGTCGATCTCCTCGGACTTCTGGTTCATGCGCTCCTCGCGCTTCTCCAGGTTGTCCAGCTTCTTGTCCATGGTCTCTTCCCGCTGGGCCACGCGGCGCTCGGCGCGCTGCTGCTCATTGCGGCGGTTGTTGATCTCCCGGTCCAGCTCGGTCTTGAGCCGGAGCACCTCTTCCTTGGCTTCCAGAATGGCGCTTTTTTTATTCTCCTCCGCCTTTCTGGCGGCGTCGTCCAGCAGTTCCTTGGCGTATTTTTCTGCCCGTCCGATTTTCTTCTCTGATGTGCTCTTATGGTAAGTGAACCCCAGGGCACCGCCAAGCACGGCGGCGGCCACGGCGATCAGAACCCATAGAATGGGTGACATGCGCTCCTCCTTCTTCATCACTTCTGATGCAATCAATAATCATATTGTCCGCTTCCACGAAAAAAGCCGTCAGCCAACAGGCCTGGCGGCATTCAGAATGAGGTGCATGAAAAGCAAGAAGCAGCTATATTTCGAAACAGCCTGCGCCATGCAGCCTGTGTGGAAAAGGCGAGGCAGCCATGCTTCGCCGGTAGAGCCCCTGTGTATCAAAACAGCCATTCCGTCTTTCATTGGCGGGAATGCCGGACGGGGATATTGTAACAACCAGATGACGCTCTGTCAACAAATTGCAAAATATCAATGACGCGGGCCCGGCCATACCGGTTCCCGCGCCATCCCGGATCGCATGGCCCGGTCTTACTCGAAATTGTACCCGGTTACAATGCTCTCCCGCTCATGGGCCTGATCCTGGTAGTATTCATGCCAGGACAGCGCCAGGAAGGAACCGGCGATGTTATAGGCATCAACACCCTCCTGCACCAGCGCCCGCACGGCGTTATAGCTGCGCCCGCCGCTGCGGCAGTAGGCATACACAGGGCGATCCCGGGGGATTTCTCCCTGGCGCTCGCGCAGTTCGCTCAGGGGGATGTTGACAGCGCCCTTCACATGGGCGTGGTCATATTCCTCCCTCTCCCGCACATCCAACAGATAGGCCCCCTGATCCACCAGCTCCCGCACCTGGCTGAAGAGCACCTGGCGCACCTTGCCCTCAAGCAGGTTTGTGGCCTGCATGGACACCTGGTTCACCGGGTCCCGCGCGGTGGAATACAGCGGGGAATAGCACAGATCCAGGTCTTTGAGGTCATGCACGGTGGCGCCAAAGCGAATGGCGGTGGCGATCACATCGATGCGCTTCTCGGCAGCGCCCTGGCCTATGGCCTGTGCCCCCAGCACCTTCCCGCTGCCATTCTCATACATAAGCTTGATAAAGATGGGGGAAGCGCCGGGCATGATGCCCACAATGTCATTGGCGATGACAAAGGCCACGCCATAGTCGATGCCTTCGTCCCGCAGCAGCTTTTCATTCATGCCGGTGACGGCTGCGGTGAGGTCAAAAACGCGGATGACGCTTGAGCCCAGGACGCCTGGGATATCAGGCACCTGCTCGGTCTGGGCGGTGGCGGCCTGGCGGGCCTGGCGCAGGGCGGGGCCCGCCAGGGGCAGGCGGGTGGGCTTGCCGGTCTGGAAGCGGATAACCTCCACCGCGTCCCCAACGGCAAAGATATGAGGGTCAGAGGTGCGCATGGCGCCGTCCACCCGGATGTTGCCGCTGTTGGTGACATCCAGCCCGCAATCGCGAGCCAGGCCGGTTTCAGGCATCACGCCGATGCCCATGATCACAGCCTGGGCGGGAATACGCCGCCCGGAGGCCAGGGTGACGCAGTCCTCATGAATTTCCTTCAGCCCGTCTCCCAGGGCCAGGCTCACGCCTTGGTCCATGATCTCCTTGTGCAGCAGCTGCGCCATGTCCGGGTCAAAGGGAAGCATCACCTGGGGCGCCATATCCACCACTGTGACATGAAAGCCTCTTTTATGCAGGCTTTCCGTCATCTCAAGGCCAATAAAACCCCCGCCAATGACCGCCACTTCCTTGATAGGGTGTTCACTCAGATGCTGGTCAATCCGCTCCACGTCCACCACATTGCGCACACTAAACACATGAGGCAGCTTGATGCCGGGGATGAGGCTTGGCATGATGGGGCTGGCGCCTGGGGAGAGAAAGAGCGCGTCATAGGCCAAAATCTCTTCCGTCCCGGTTTCCAGGTTCTTGACCCGCACGGTTTTATGCTCCCGGTCAATGGCGAGCGCCTCTGTGAGGGTGCGGGCCTGGATGCGGTAACGCCGCCAGAAGGTGTCCGGCGTCACCAGCTTCAGGTCTTCGCTGGAGGCGATGTCCCCACCGATAAAATAGGGCAGGGCGCAGTTGGAGAAGGAGACATCCCGCCCCCGCTCCAGCATCGTAATCTCCGCCTTCTCGTCCAGGCGCCGCAGGCGCGCAGCCACAGAGGCGCCGCCAGCGACGCCCCCAATGATCAAGTACCGTTTTGTTGCCATGGTGGTTTCTCTCTTCCTCCGGTTAAGCCCCCTGTTTGTCGGGGGTAATTGTCAGCCGCAGCTCCGCCTGACCCCTTAAGGCCATGAGCATCTCAGGCGTCAGGCGCTCAACTGCCATCTCGCCGGGCGTCAGAATGCGCCGGCGCCGGCTTATCAGCACCTGATCTCCCGCCTGAAGCGTGAGGTAGTGGTGGTTATACACCCGGTCGGGCCTGAACATCAGGTCAATCCCCTCCGTGAGCTCCCCCTGGGGAATCATCAGGCGCTGGGGCACCGTGCCCCTGACACCCTGGCCGTCCACCACCGCCACGCCCGCGGCTGCCTTATCATCATACCCAAATAAGTACCCTGCCGCCGCCTGACCGGCCAGCATGCTTTCCTGGCTCACAAAGTCCACCAGGTCGTGCACGTGCAGCACATTGCCGCAGGCGAAAACGCCCGGCACGCTGGTCTGAAAGCGGTTGTTCACCACCGCGCCCTGGGTGATGGGCGACAGCTCCACCCCCGCGGTCAGGGACAGCTCATTTTCCGGGATCAGCCCCACGGACAACAGCAGGGTATCGCAGGGAATCTGCTGATAGGTGCCGGGAATGGGCCGCCGGTCATCCCCCACCCTGGCAATGGTGACGCCGCTCACCCGGCCCCGCCCCTGCACATCCACCACGGTGTGGGACAGCAGCAACGGGATGTCATAATCCTCCAGGCACTGGACGATGTTGCGGTTAAGCCCGGAGGAATAGGGCATCAGCTCCACACAGGCCCTCACCCTGGCCCCTTGCAGGGTCATGCGCCGGGCCATGATCAGGCCGATGTCACCGCTGCCCAGGATCACCACCTCGCGCCCCGGCATGTAACCCATCATGTTCACCAGCTTTTGTGCGGTGCCGGCACTGAAGATGCCGGCAGGCCGTGTGCCGGGGATGGCCAGCGCTCCCCGGGGCCGCTCCCTGCAACCCATGGCCAGGATCACAGCCCGTGCCCGAAAGGTTTCAAGGCCATGCTCCCGGCTGACCGCGGTCACAATCTTCTCTGGCGTGATGTCCAGCACCATGGTGCCTGTGCGCACGGGGATGGCCAGCTCCCTGGCCTCGCGGATATCCCGGTGGGCATATTCCGGCCCCGTCAGCTCTTCCTTGAAGCGGTGCAGGCCAAAGCCGTTGTGGATACACTGGTTGAGGATGCCGCCGGGCTCCTCCTCCCGCTCCAGCACCAGAAGATCCATCACCCCGGCCCGCTTGGCGGCGATGGCCGCAGCCAGCCCCGCGGGGCCCGCGCCGATGATGATCAGGTCGATGGGCTTTAGCTGCTCACTCATCCCGCACATCCCCCAATTGCCCAGAGAGCACAGCGCTCCCCGGCCCATTCTTGCTGACCTCCTGGAAGGAGACGCCGGTCTCCTCGGCGATGATCTCCATCACCCGGGCCATGCAGAAGCCCCCCTGACAGCGCCCCATGCCGGCGCGCACCCTGCGCTTGACGCCGTCGATGTCCCGGGCACCCACCGGGCGCCTGATGGCGCGCCGGACTTCGGCCTCGGTCACCGTCTCGCATCGACAGATCACCCTGCCATAGTCCGGGTCGGTCTGCCAGGCGATGCGGCGTTCGGCATCTGTCATCGCGCTGAAGGGCTTGGGCAGCGGGGTGGGGGGGATATAGCGCGGGTTCTTCTCCAGCTTCAGATAGTAGGCCACCCAGTCCCCCAGCTCCTCCCCGATGGCGGGCGCGGCTGTGAGGCCAGGGCTTTCTATGCCAATGGCTTCAAAGGCCCCTTCTGGCGCGTCCTCCACAGCGCCAATGATAAAATCGCCGCCCTTCTCATGGGCCCTGATGCCCGAAAAGGTGGTGATCACCGTGGCTGTGCTGGCGGTGGGGAAGCTGAGCCGCACCTTTGCCATCGCACCATACAGCCCTTCCTGGGTGGTGGCGGTGTCCAGCCCATCGGGGATATCCTCGGCCGTTGGCCCATAGAGCATGTTGCCATGGGTGGTGGGGCTCACCAGCACCCCCTTGCCCATCCGGGTGGGCAGCTGGAACAGCGTCATCTGAAATGCCAGGGGCAGGGTATGATCCAGCAGATAATACTGCCCCCGCCTGGGGGTAATGCTCACCTGACGGCCTGAGATCTGGTTATGCAGTTCCCCCGCGCCCACGCCAGCGCAGTTGATCACCGCCCGGCAGGCAAACTCCCCCTGGTCTGTTTCCACCAGCCAGCGGTCGGTTTGGTGCCGGAGGGCCCGGACCTTGGTATTGAGCTGAAAACGCACCCCGTTCTCAGCCGCCGCGTCCGCCAGGGCGCAGGTGAGCTCGTACGGGCTCACCAGACCGGATTCCGGCACATACAGCGCATAGTGAACCTCCGGGTTCACCAATGGTGCCATCTTGAGGATCTCTTTGCGGCCAATCACCCGGCAGCCGGGCACCCCATTGACCTCCGCCTGTTTCAGCAGCGCTTCCAGCTGCGCCTTGCCCGCCTCCTCAAAGGCCAATACCAAGGCACCGGGCTTGCCAAAGGGCACACCCAGCTGCCTGCACAGCCCCGGCATCATCCGGGCACCTTTGATATTCAGCCGGGCCTTGTCCGTCCCCGGCACCGCATCATAGCCCGCATGGACGATGCCGCTGTTGGCCTTGCTGGCCCCGCAGCTCACATCCCCCTGAGCATCCAGCACCAGCACTTTTCCGGCATAGGTGCCCAGGCGCTGGGCCACAGCGCAGCCCACCACCCCGGCACCAATGATGATCACATCCTGCATTCAATACCCCCGCTTGATTGTAAGGTGAATTATAGCATCAAGGCCGGGGGAAGTCCAAGCGCAGGCCGGTCAGGTTTCTTCAGGATGCTTCAATTCTTCAAGCTCCCCATGCAGCGCCTCAGCCGGCAGGCTCAGCAGCTCTGCCGCCAGCCTGTCATGGTTCAGCCAGGCTTCCCGCAGCTCCGGGCTCCCCAGGATCACCGGCATCCGGGGATGCACCTCTGCCAGCCTTCCTGCCGCCTCCCGCGTGAGGATCACAAAGCATGGCACCGGCTCCGCCTCAAAATAAAGCCCTGCCAGATACATCGTTTTCCCAGGCAGGGCGAACTGAAACGGCTCCTTCTCCGCCGTCCACTCATAAAAGGCATCCGCCGCCACCAGACAGCGGCTGGTTTTAAGCAAGGGGGCAAACATAGCGCGCTGTGAGGCCGTCTCGCTCCGGGCGTTGATCAGCGCCTTTTTCATGTATGGCGCCTGATATCCAAAGCGCATCGCCCGCCAACCCCCAGCGGTCATCACCGGCGCCACCAGGCTGGGCACAATGTCTCCCGCTGCAAGCCGCACCCCGGAATGCTCCGCCAACCATCTCAGCATCTCCTCCCCAAAGGGCGGGTTCTCCTCATCCCAGCTGATCCGATACTTACCGCACATGGTGTGCTCCCTCCCAGATTACGCCTGCAAATTCCATTTCATTGTAATTGTGAACCCGAAAAAGAGCAAATATGGTTCATCCAATAAATGATAAATCGAGAGGTGACTATAAAAAAGCCGCCGCGAGCAAAGCATAGCACGCGGAACCTCGTCCCCACCCGCGCAAAATCCACAGATTTTGCGCGGAAAGGTAAGCGTCAAACCCAGCCACGT